>NZ_JBIVBP010000025.1:0-1504 GCF_044746145.1 Enterococcus sp. NPDC086594 | reverse complement strand
GGCTCTTCGACATTTAGTGTTGGTAGAGAAAAATACAACTGAAAATTTAGTCATAACCAGTTAGGCAGCGTGCTTAACTGGTTTTTGTTTTACTTGGAAGATTAAGCCTTGAATGAGATAAATTCTTGCTCGAAAGTTGTGGAAATTTCGATAGCCGTAGGCTACTCGTTTTATCACTTTTATCTTGTTGTTTGTTCCTTCTAATGCCCCATTACTATACCTGGTTTTTAAAGCATATTGAATCCCTGATTTGTATTTATTTAAAAACGTCAGCTTCTTACAAAACCATTGTGGGAGGCGTTGATCTAAGCTGTTGATCGTATCGAAAAAGCTTTGGCTGTCCTTGTGTTTAAAGTGATAGAGGAGGAGCTGACAAGTCTCGTAAGCCCTTGTTAATTGCTCGTCATAACTCAAAAGTTCATCGACGATCGCTTTTTGCGTCATTGGTCTACGAAAGGATCGATCATATTGATAATTGGAACTATCCAGATCATAGGCATGCTTAAGGAGTAATTTCCAGAATCGCTTCAATCGTCGATACTTTGTCGGTTCCGTTTTTTGAAAGCTGTTCATTGTTTTAATTCGCAACTGGTTTAACGCACGAGTGATTTGTTGGACAATGTGAAAGCGATCGGTCACGATTTTTGCGTTTGGGAAGACCGCCTTTACAAGTTCAAAATAAGGGGCATTCATATCCATCACGACGTATTTCACGTTCGCTCGTGCTTTTCGGGTGAATTTAAGGAAATATGGTTTTAAGAATGCAAGGCGACGATTCTCCAATACACCGATCAATTGTTGGGTCTGCCCATTCATAAAGACAAAACTCATTTTTCCGCTGCAGGACTTCATTGATTTGAACTCATCAAAACAAAGGACCGAAGGTAACGTATCAAAACGAGGATGATACGTTTTTAAACAGGTGTGTAGGACACGCAGAACGGTTACGTCAGAGACAAAATAGCGATCGGCAATTTCTTTTCTTGTTGTATTCTTGGCCAGCTCCAAGGCGATTTGAATCTTTAATTCTTTTGAAAGATAGCAGTTTTCATCCACCAAGTTTGTCTGAGCATTGAATGTCGACTGACATTCTTTACAGTAAAAGCGTGTACGTACCAAGCGTAATTCTGTTTTTGTTGCTTGATAAGGCAAAAGTTGGACTTTTGTTTTGTGTGAGCCATTCTTGATGATTTGTCCTTCATTTTTGATGCCACATTTACGGCAATGGCTTGGTATATAGCTAAGTTTGGCATGGATAAGATTGGTGCGAAACCCCTCTTCTTCTATAGTCTCTAACCATTCTTCTTCGAAGAATAAATTTTCATCTGTTAAACCTAACAATTTTCTAGTACAATGATCCATGGAGATATCCTTTCTTGGTTTGGTTTTGTTTTAGACGACTAAATTCTACCAGTTAGGCTATCTCTTTTTCTATCTTTTTTTACAAAAAAAGTGTTGGTAGAAAATCCGTAGATTTTCCACCAACACTAAATATTGTAGAGCC
>NZ_JBIVBP010000024.1:0-1134 GCF_044746145.1 Enterococcus sp. NPDC086594 | reverse complement strand
GTAGACCTCTCAAAACTGAACAAAGGCAAACGATGTGTAGTCTTCCGAAATATTCCTTAGAAAGGAGGTGATCCAGCCGCACCTTCCGATACGGCTACCTTGTTACGACTTCACCCCAATCATCTATCCCACCTTAGGCGGCTGGCTCCAAAAAGGTTACCTCACCGACTTCGGGTGTTACAAACTCTCGTGGTGTGACGGGCGGTGTGTACAAGGCCCGGGAACGTATTCACCGCGGCGTGCTGATCCGCGATTACTAGCGATTCCGGCTTCATGTAGGCGAGTTGCAGCCTACAATCCGAACTGAGAGAAGCTTTAAGAGATTAGCTTAGCCTCGCGACTTCGCAACTCGTTGTACTTCCCATTGTAGCACGTGTGTAGCCCAGGTCATAAGGGGCATGATGATTTGACGTCATCCCCACCTTCCTCCGGTTTGTCACCGGCAGTCTCGCTAGAGTGCCCAACTAAATGATGGCAACTAACAATAAGGGTTGCGCTCGTTGCGGGACTTAACCCAACATCTCACGACACGAGCTGACGACAACCATGCACCACCTGTCACTTTGCCCCCGAAGGGGAAGCTCTATCTCTAGAGTGGTCAAAGGATGTCAAGACCTGGTAAGGTTCTTCGCGTTGCTTCGAATTAAACCACATGCTCCACCGCTTGTGCGGGCCCCCGTCAATTCCTTTGAGTTTCAACCTTGCGGTCGTACTCCCCAGGCGGAGTGCTTAATGCGTTTGCTGCAGCACTGAAGGGCGGAAACCCTCCAACACTTAGCACTCATCGTTTACGGCGTGGACTACCAGGGTATCTAATCCTGTTCGCTCCCCACGCTTTCGAGCCTCAGCGTCAGTTACAGACCAGAGAGCCGCCTTCGCCACTGGTGTTCCTCCATATATCTACGCATTTCACCGCTACACATGGAATTCCACTCTCCTCTTCTGCACTCAAGTCTCCCAGTTTCCAATGACCCTCCCCGGTTGAGCCGGGGGCTTTCACATCAGACTTAAGAAACCGCCTGCGCTCGCTTTACGCCCAATAAATCCGGACAACGCTTGCCACCTACGTATTACCGCGGCTGCTGGCACGTAGTTAGCCGTGGCTTTCTGGTTAGATACCGTCAAGGGATGAAC
>NZ_JBIVBP010000023.1:0-8491 GCF_044746145.1 Enterococcus sp. NPDC086594 | reverse complement strand
GCCGTCGTTGAAAGCGGCAGCTTTAGCCGCGCGGCCGAACAGCTGGGTCAGGCTAACTCAGCCATCAGCCGTTCGGTAAAAAAACTGGAGATGAAGCTTGGAGTGAGTCTGCTTAACCGAACGACGCGGCAGCTGAGCCTGACGGAAGAGGGAGAGCGTTACTTCCGCCGCGTGCAGTCGGTACTGCAGGAGATGGCTGCAGCGGAGACGGAGATTATGGAGACCCGCAGCACGCCGCGTGGATTGCTGCGCATTGATGCGGCCACGCCGGTGGTGCTTCACTTTCTGATGCCGCTGATCAAACCTTTCCGCGAACGCTATCCGGAGATGACGCTATCGCTGGTCTCCTCAGAGACGTTTATCAACCTCATCGAGCGGAAAGTGGATGTGGCTATCCGGGCGGGAACCCTGACAGATTCAAGCTTGCGTGCCCGCCCTCTGTTTGCCAGCTACCGCAAAATTATCGCATCGCCAGAGTATATTGCCGAACATGGGAAACCGGAGACGGTTGAAGATTTGAAGCAGCATCTGTGCCTTGGCTTTACGGAGCCGGTGTCGCTGAACACCTGGCCTGTCGCCTGTCATGATGGTCAACTTCATGAAATTACCTGCGGAATATCGTCAAACAGCGGAGAGACGCTGAAACAGCTGTGTCTCGAAGGAAATGGTATCGCCTGCTTGTCAGACTATATGATTGATAAGGAGATAGCCCGGGGTGAACTGGTGGAGCTAATGGCCGATAAACGCCTGCCGGTCGAAATGCCTTTTAGCGCAGTGTATTACAGTGACAGAGCGGTGAGTACGCGTATTCGTGCCTTTATTGACTTCCTGAGTGAACATATAAAAACAGCTCCCGGAGGAGCTGTGTGAGGGTTCAGGTTACAGAGGGCGGGTCAAACTTAATCCCAGTCAGGAGCTAAACCTTCCGGGCTTACCAGGCGATCGTTGCACTCCAGCGCTGCGATCGCTTTTTTATCGTCTGCATCCAGATGAAGATCCGTTGCTAACAGGTTGCTGGCCAGGTTTTCACGCTTAGTTGATGATGGGATCACGGCATAACCTTCACCCATTGCCCATGCCAGAATGACCTGCGCAGCAGTGGCGTTATGTTTCTCTGCGATACGCGTAATCACTTCATCTTTTAGCGCTTTACCGTAGGCCAGCGTCATGTATGAAGTGATGTGGATCCCGTGCTGTTTTGCCCAGTCCACGACTTTGCGGTTTTGAAGGTATGGAGACAGCTCAATCTGGTTGGTTGCAATATTTTCTGCACCAACAGCAGCAATGGCTTTTTCCATCAGCGGAATGGTGAAGTTGGAGATCCCAATTTCACGGGTTAAGCCCTGCTTTTTCGCTTCCAGCAGCGCCTGCATGTATTCTTCTACTGAGACGGCATCATTCGGTGATGGCCAGTGGATAAGGGTCAGATCTACGTAGTCAGTACGCAGTTTTTTCAGACTTTCTTTCAGGCTAGGGATCAGCTTATCTTTGCTGAGATTCTCAATCCAGATTTTCGTGGTGATAAACAGTTCGTTACGCGGTACACCACTCTCTTCGAGAGCTTGTCCAACGGCAGCTTCGTTTTCATAGATCTGTGCCGTATCAACTGCACGATAGCCCAGTTCGAGTGCGGTTTTAACAGATGCGATAACAACGTCGTCTTTCAGGCGGAAAGTGCCCAGACCAAATGCAGGGAGAGTCATACTATTCCTCAATCATTATGTTCGTAAACTGAGGAAGATTATCGCTGGGGTTGTTATAGAGAAAAAGAGCGCAAAACGCAGAGGATTTTTGCTAATTTCGCAATAATTAAACGACAGATAAGAAAAAAGCCCTGAGCGTTAGCTCAGGGCTTCTAATAAGTGGCGGAACGGACGGGACTCGAACCCGCGACCCCCTGCGTGACAGGCAGGTATTCTAACCGACTGAACTACCGCTCCACCGAAGACTGCTGTAACCACCGGATTTATGCACCGGCTTACTACTTAATTGATGCCTGGCAGTTCCCTACTCTCACATGGGGAGACCCCACACTACCATCGGCGCTACGGCGTTTCACTTCTGAGTTCGGCATGGGGTCAGGTGGGACCACCGCGCTAAAGCCGCCAGGCAAATTCTGTTAATCTGTATCAGGCTGAAAATCGTGTCTGTCTCTTCGCCGAAACAGCTTCGGCGTTGTAAGGTTAAGCCTCACGGTTCATTAGTATCGGTTAGCTCAACGCATCGCTGCGCTTACACACCCGACCTATCAACGTCGTAGTCTTCAACGTTCCTTCAGGACCCTTAAAGGGTCAGGGAGAACTCATCTCGGGGCAAGTTTCGTGCTTAGATGCTTTCAGCACTTATCTTTTCCGCATTTAGCTACCGGGCAGTGCCATTGGCATGACAACCCGAACACCAGTGATGCGTCCACTCCGGTCCTCTCGTACTAGGAGCAGCCCCCCTCAATTCTCCAGCGCCCACGGCAGATAGGGACCGAACTGTCTCACGACGTTCTAAACCCAGCTCGCGTACCACTTTAAATGGCGAACAGCCATACCCTTGGGACCTACTTCAGCCCCAGGATGTGATGAGCCGACATCGAGGTGCCAAACACCGCCGTCGATATGAACTCTTGGGCGGTATCAGCCTGTTATCCCCGGAGTACCTTTTATCCGTTGAGCGATGGCCCTTCCATTCAGAACCACCGGATCACTATGACCTGCTTTCGCACCTGCTCGAGCCGTCACTCTCGCAGTCAAGCTAGCTTATGCCATTGCACTAACCTCCTGATGTCCGACCAGGATTAGCTAACCTTCGTGCTCCTCCGTTACTCTTTGGGAGGAGACCGCCCCAGTCAAACTACCCACCAGACACTGTCCGCAACCCGGATTACGGGTCTACGTTAGAACACCAGCCATTAAAGGGTGGTATTTCAAGGTCGGCTCCACGCAGACTGGCGTCCACGCTTCAAAGCCTCCCACCTATCCTACACATCAAGGACCAGTGTTCAGTGTCAAGCTATAGTAAAGGTTCACGGGGTCTTTCCGTCTTGCCGCGGGTACACTGCATCTTCACAGCGAGTTCAATTTCACTGAGTCTCGGGTGGAGACAGCCTGGCCATCATTACGCCATTCGTGCAGGTCGGAACTTACCCGACAAGGAATTTCGCTACCTTAGGACCGTTATAGTTACGGCCGCCGTTTACCGGGGCTTCGATCAAGAGCTTCGCGTTGCCGCTAACCCCATCAATTAACCTTCCGGCACCGGGCAGGCGTCACACCGTATACGTCCACTTTCGTGTTTGCACAGTGCTGTGTTTTTAATAAACAGTTGCAGCCAGCTGGTATCTTCGACTGATTTCAGCTCCACCCGCAGGGGCTTCACCTACATATCAGCGTGCCTTCTCCCGAAGTTACGGCACCATTTTGCCTAGTTCCTTCACCCGAGTTCTCTCAAGCGCCTTGGTATTCTCTACCTGACCACCTGTGTCGGTTTGGGGTACGATTTGATGTTACCTGATGCTTAGAGGCTTTTCCTGGAAGCAGGGCATTTGTTACTTCAGCACCGTAGTGCCTCGTCATCACACCTCAGCGTTAATAAACGACCGGATTTACCTAATCGTTCCGCCTACATGCTTAAACCGGGACAACCGTCGCCCGGCTAACATAGCCTTCTCCGTCCCCCCTTCGCAGTAACACCAAGTACAGGAATATTAACCTGTTTCCCATCGACTACGCCTTTCGGCCTCGCCTTAGGGGTCGACTCACCCTGCCCCGATTAACGTTGGACAGGAACCCTTGGTCTTCCGGCGAGCGGGCTTTTCACCCGCTTTATCGTTACTTATGTCAGCATTCGCACTTCTGATACCTCCAGCACCCCTCACAGGACACCTTCAACGGCTTACAGAACGCTCCCCTACCCAACAACGCCTAAGCGTCGCTGCCGCAGCTTCGGTGCATGGTTTAGCCCCGTTACATCTTCCGCGCAGGCCGACTCGACCAGTGAGCTATTACGCTTTCTTTAAATGATGGCTGCTTCTAAGCCAACATCCTGGCTGTCTGTGCCTTCCCACATCGTTTCCCACTTAACCATGACTTTGGGACCTTAGCTGGCGGTCTGGGTTGTTTCCCTCTTCACGACGGACGTTAGCACCCGCCGTGTGTCTCCCGTGATAACATTCTTCGGTATTCGTAGTTTGCATCGGGTTGGTAAGCCGGGATGGCCCCCTAGCCGAAACAGTGCTCTACCCCCGAAGATGAGTTCACGAGGCGCTACCTAAATAGCTTTCGGGGAGAACCAGCTATCTCCCGGTTTGATTGGCCTTTCACCCCCAGCCACAAGTCATCCGCTAATTTTTCAACATTAGTCGGTTCGGTCCTCCAGTTAGTGTTACCCAACCTTCAACCTGCCCATGGCTAGATCACCGGGTTTCGGGTCTATACCCTGCAACTTAACGCCCAGTTAAGACTCGGTTTCCCTTCGGCTCCCCTATACGGTTAACCTTGCTACAGAATATAAGTCGCTGACCCATTATACAAAAGGTACGCAGTCACACCACGAAGGTGCTCCCACTGCTTGTACGTACACGGTTTCAGGTTCTTTTTCACTCCCCTCGCCGGGGTTCTTTTCGCCTTTCCCTCACGGTACTGGTTCACTATCGGTCAGTCAGGAGTATTTAGCCTTGGAGGATGGTCCCCCCATATTCAGACAGGATACCACGTGTCCCGCCCTACTCTTCGAGTTCACAGCCTGTGTGCTTTCGTGTACGGGACTGTCACCCTGTACCGTGCGACTTTCCAGACGCTTCCACTAACACACAAGCTGATTCAGACTCTGGGCTGCTCCCCGTTCGCTCGCCGCTACTGGGGGAATCTCGGTTGATTTCTTTTCCTCGGGGTACTTAGATGTTTCAGTTCCCCCGGTTCGCCTCGTTAACCTATGTATTCAGTTAACGATAGTGCAACGAATTGCACTGGGTTTCCCCATTCGGACATCGCCGGGTCAAAGGTTCATATCACCTCGCCGGCGCTTTTCGCAGATTAGCACGTCCTTCATCGCCTCTGACTGCCAGGGCATCCACCGTGTACGCTTAGTCGCTTAACCTCACAACCCGAAGATGTTTCACTTCTGATTGCGAAAATTTGAGAGACTCGAACACACCATTAAAGATGTGTCGTTTCAATTTTCAGCTTGATCCAGATTTTTAAAGAGCAAATATCTCAAACGTCACCCGAAGATGAGTTTTGAGATATGACGGCAGGTGACTTTCACTCACGAACCAGCAAGTGGCGTCCCCTAGGGGATTCGAACCCCTGTTACCGCCGTGAAAGGGCGGTGTCCTGGGCCTCTAGACGAAGGGGACGCTGAAGTCTCAATCGCAAGACGCCTTGCTATTTACTTTTCATCAGACAATCTGTGTGAGCACTACAAAGGCAGGTTCTTTAAGGTAAGGAGGTGATCCAACCGCAGGTTCCCCTACGGTTACCTTGTTACGACTTCACCCCAGTCATGAATCACAAAGTGGTAAGCGCCCTCCCGAAGGTTAAGCTACCTACTTCTTTTGCAACCCACTCCCATGGTGTGACGGGCGGTGTGTACAAGGCCCGGGAACGTATTCACCGTAGCATTCTGATCTACGATTACTAGCGATTCCGACTTCATGGAGTCGAGTTGCAGACTCCAATCCGGACTACGACGCACTTTATGAGGTCCGCTTGCTCTCGCGAGGTCGCTTCTCTTTGTATGCGCCATTGTAGCACGTGTGTAGCCCTACTCGTAAGGGCCATGATGACTTGACGTCATCCCCACCTTCCTCCAGTTTATCACTGGCAGTCTCCTTTGAGTTCCCGGCCTAACCGCTGGCAACAAAGGATAAGGGTTGCGCTCGTTGCGGGACTTAACCCAACATTTCACAACACGAGCTGACGACAGCCATGCAGCACCTGTCTCAGAGTTCCCGAAGGCACCAATCCATCTCTGGAAAGTTCTCTGGATGTCAAGAGTAGGTAAGGTTCTTCGCGTTGCATCGAATTAAACCACATGCTCCACCGCTTGTGCGGGCCCCCGTCAATTCATTTGAGTTTTAACCTTGCGGCCGTACTCCCCAGGCGGTCGACTTAACGCGTTAGCTCCGGAAGCCACGCCTCAAGGGCACAACCTCCAAGTCGACATCGTTTACGGCGTGGACTACCAGGGTATCTAATCCTGTTTGCTCCCCACGCTTTCGCACCTGAGCGTCAGTCTTTGTCCAGGGGGCCGCCTTCGCCACCGGTATTCCTCCAGATCTCTACGCATTTCACCGCTACACCTGGAATTCTACCCCCCTCTACAAGACTCTAGCCTGCCAGTTTCGAATGCAGTTCCCAGGTTGAGCCCGGGGATTTCACATCCGACTTGACAGACCGCCTGCGTGCGCTTTACGCCCAGTAATTCCGATTAACGCTTGCACCCTCCGTATTACCGCGGCTGCTGGCACGGAGTTAGCCGGTGCTTCTTCTGCGGGTAACGTCAATCGACAAGGTTATTAACCTTATCGCCTTCCTCCCCGCTGAAAGTACTTTACAACCCGAAGGCCTTCTTCATACACGCGGCATGGCTGCATCAGGCTTGCGCCCATTGTGCAATATTCCCCACTGCTGCCTCCCGTAGGAGTCTGGACCGTGTCTCAGTTCCAGTGTGGCTGGTCATCCTCTCAGACCAGCTAGGGATCGTCGCCTAGGTGAGCCGTTACCCCACCTACTAGCTAATCCCATCTGGGCACATCTGATGGCAAGAGGCCCGAAGGTCCCCCTCTTTGGTCTTGCGACGTTATGCGGTATTAGCTACCGTTTCCAGTAGTTATCCCCCTCCATCAGGCAGTTTCCCAGACATTACTCACCCGTCCGCCGCTCGTCACCCGGGAGCAAGCTCCCTGTGCTACCGCTCGACTTGCATGTGTTAGGCCTGCCGCCAGCGTTCAATCTGAGCCATGATCAAACTCTTCAATTTAAGTTTGATGCTCGTGAATTAAACTTCGTAATGAATTACGTATGTTCACTCAGAGACTTGGTATTCATTTTTCGTCCGAGGACGTTAAGAATCCATGTCACTTTGAGTGCCCACACAGATTGTCTGATAAATTGTTAAAGAGCAGTGCCGCTTCGCTTTTCGCAGCGGCGCGGGGTGTGCATATTACGCTTTCCCGCTTCAGAGTCAAGTGATTAATTTCGCTTTTCTCTGCTGACCCGGCGGCGTGTGTGCCGTTGTTCCGTGTCAGTGGAGGCGCATTATAGGGAGTAATTCCGACGTGACAAGCATAAAATACAAAAAACTTTTCGTTCGCTCACTTTTCAAACTTAACGCTTATTTATGTCGCGAATCGCCCGTTAAATGTGCGATTTCCCGCGCAAAACTGGCCACCTGCGACCAGTCGGTATAAACCACTTCTTTACGCGTATCGGTTTCACCCCCCGTCATCTTCATAATCAGGCGGATCATAAAGCGGTCATACCAGCGGTAGCGAGGGTAACGCAGCGCGCCGGCAAAGACGGCGCACAGGTCTGGCTGCCACGGCGAGCTGAGTAAAAACTTGCGCGTGTAGCTGTTGGTCTGCGGCGTACGCTTCTCGGCTTTACGTGCGACCAGGTTGACCGAATAAAACGCACCAGGCAATTTGTTGAGCACCGCCGTGTGCTTTTTCACAAAGCGATCCAGCGCCGGATGGAAATGCCCGTAACGAATTGACGCGCCAATCACAACGCGATCGTACTCCTGCCAGGCTATCTGCTCCGCACGGTTCAGGTTCACCACATCCGAGTAAATACCCAGCTCTTTTAATTCCGATGCCAGATACGCGGCAATCTCGCGCGTTTGCCCGTCTCGCGTAGAGAAAAGAATCAATGTTTTCATCAACGGCTCCTTACTCGCGCCAGAATGTAGGGGTGAACAGCACCAGCAGCGTAAAGACCTCAAGACGACCAAACAGCATATTGGCGATGAGGATCCATTTCGCGACCGGGTTCATGCTGGCAAAGTTATCCGCCACAACGCCCAGGCCGGGCCCGAGGTTATTCAATGTTGCTACGACGGACGCAAAGGCGGAAAAATCATCCACCCCCGTCGCGATAATCGCCAGCATACTGACGATAAAGACCAGCGCATACGCCGAGAAGAATCCCCACACCGCTTCGAGGATACGTTCCGGCAGCGCGCGGTTCCCCAGCTTAATGCTGTAAACCGCGTTCGGGTGGACCAGGCGCTTCAGCTCACGGTTCCCCTGCTTAAACAGCAGCAGAATACGAATTACCTTCAGGCCACCGCCCGTAGAACCCGCACAGCCCCCGATAAATGCCGAGCATAACAGCAGCACCGGCAGGAACAGCGGCCAGCGCGCGATGCTGTCGGTGGTAAACCCGGCGGTCGTCGCCATTGATACCACCTGGAAGAACGCCTGATTTAGCGTGGTCAGCGCGGAGTTGTAAACATCATGGAACCACAGCACCAGGGTACAGATGATCACCAGCGTAAGCTG
>NZ_JBIVBP010000022.1:0-10899 GCF_044746145.1 Enterococcus sp. NPDC086594 | reverse complement strand
TGTTATTTGTCAACAACTTTTTTTAATTAATTTTGTTGATGTATCAACGTCGATTAACTATTTTAAAATTGCGACTTCGTTATAATATCATCTGTTTCATTTTTGGTCAAGTCTTTTTTGAAGTTTTTTCAAAAGCTTTTTTGACCCGCTGGCTCAATTGCCAACGTTGAATACTTTATCATTCTAAGAATGAAAGAGCAAGCTTTTTTCTGAAATATTTTCAACTAAGTCGAGATAAACAAAAAAACTACCCAAAATAGGTAGTTTAATCAATATCGATCGTACGAAAACGGATCTGATTTTGATCGTCTCGTTTTAAGGTTGTTTCTTCTTTCAGATAAGAAAACTTCTTCTCATTGATCGCTGGATTCTCAAGCATTTCTTCATAACCCGCAAAAATATCATGGATATATTTTTTATAAGCTTTTTTCTTTTTGATTCTTTTCTTCATTTGGCACCGTCCTTTACGTGCTTATCTTAGCAAGCCGAAAGGATTCTGACAACCATTATCCGCATTTTCATACCAAAAATTCACTTTGACACAACTATTCCATTAATTCAGCCAAGTGACACTAATGGAATAGAATGCTTAGCTTGCGGTCAAACGTTTTTGAAAAGCCAATCGCTCTCCGTTCGGAAAAGGGAATGTTACCTCCCCTTTGTATTGATAGCCAGCTGCTTGAATATTCTTTTGCATACCAATATTAGCTTTATACGTATCGATACGTAAATCAACGATTCCTTGCTCTAATGCAACCACTTCAAGAGCTTGCAGCAATTTGGCGCTTAACTTTTGCCCTTTAAAATGAGAACTGACAACGACGCGATGAATGGATAGATATGGACCGTTTCCATCCCACCCTGCGCCGGTAATTGCGTTGTAGACAGGATCATCACCAGAAACCAACGCTGCAGACGCTGCGATTTTTCCATCTTTCACCAACACATAGCTTTCACCATTGGCAATATCTGCTTTGATTTGATTTTCTTTAGGACCGTACCCATCTTGCCATTGCGGAGATCCTTGTGCTTTTAAGAAAGCAATGCCTTCTTCAAAAAGCGCCATCAACTCAACCAGATCATCCTCCGTTGTTTTACGAAACTTCTCCATTAAAAACCACCTTTCTTCTATAAAAAGAAGCGGATAGTAAAGCATTCAAAGTCGTTCTTAATCAATCGTTTTTAATTTCCCCTGGAACTCACTGATTGATTGATACCCTTTTTCTTTCATGATCGCTGCTAATTCTTTCGTCAATCGTTCAAAGATCACCGGTCCTTCTTTTTGCAGCTCTGTGCCGATCTGCAACATAGAAGCGCCACATAACAAATGTTCGTACGCATCTTGACCATTACGAATCCCACCAGTACCGATAATTTTGATTTCTGGCTTGAGACGTGTATAGAAAGCCCGCACATTGGCTAATGCCGTTGGTTTCACATATTCGCCTCCCAAACCGCCAAACCCATCTTTTGGTTTGATAACTACTGAGTCAGTAGCAGGATCAATGAATAAAGCATTCCCAATACTATTGATTGAATTGATATAAGTTAACGGATACTTGTTCAATATCTTAGCCATCTCATCAAAGTGCGCCAAATCAAAGTATGGCGGCAATTTGACACCTAAAGGTTTTGTGAAAAAACCAAAGACGGTTTCCAGAATTTGATCGGTCAAAGGAAAATCATAGGCAACTTGGGGTTTTCCTGGCACGTTTGGACAAGAAAGATTTAACTCTGTGATTCCTTCAAAATCACTTTCTTGGATTTTCTTCAATAACTCAATGTTTTCAGCCACGCTCATACCAGCGACAGAGAAAAAGAAGGGCGCTTGCTGGGTCACTTCCTGCTGTTTTTTGATGGCATAGTCTAAGTAGTAGTCCACCCCTAGATTTGGTAATCCCATCGAATTGATGCTTCCTAACAGTAAATCGGTATAACGTGGTTCTGGATTTCCGGCACGCGCTTCTAGTGTTGCACTCTTCGTGACAAATGACCCAGCTGCTGACGCTGCTAATTCATCTAATTCCTCGATCGTCATACAATGGACTCCTGAGGCGTTCATAAACGGATTTTTGTATGTATATTTCCCAAAATTCGTAGCTAACATTGATTCATTCCTCCAATCTTTCCAACTAGTTTACCGTTTCATTTCTGAAAATGCAATGCAATCTTCGCAAACTTTCTGCAAGCACTGACTAAAAGCAAGATAGTTAAAGACACGCATCCAACTTAAATCCAAAAAGACTCTTCTATCAACTTTATTCAGCTGATAAAAGAGCCTAAGACATTTATTTTCTACGATAAAATCCTTAACGAATCCCCAAAGCAATCCGTGCATACCGACTCATTTTATCAGTCGTCCAAGCGGGATACCAGACTAGTTTTACTTCTGGATTTTTGACTTCTGGAATATCGCTTAGTGCTTCGTGTATCGATTCAGTCAATACGTCGGCTAAGGGACAGCCCATTGTTGTTAAGGTCATTTTGATTACGGTATTGCCTGTTTCTGCATCAAATTCGACTTCATAAACTAAGCCTAGATTCACTATATCAATCCCCAACTCAGGGTCAATCACGGTTTCCAAGGCAGCCAAGACACGCTCTTTGATTGCTTCTGCTTCTACTTCAGTATATGCCACGGTTGAAGACCTCCTTTAATTCTTGTTTCAAATAATACCTTCTTTTGCAAGATTTGTAAATGGACGATCCTTGATTATGGACGGCTTTTCTTGTGTATTTTCAGTTCTGGGAAGACCCCCGTCGTTTTAAAGGTCCGTTGTTCATCATCTGTCGCAAAACGACCTGTGATCGATTGGGTCGGCACAAAGTTAATAAACGCATTGCCGTCTGCTTCTAAAACGGCTTGTTCTAAATCGTAGATCTCATAGCGGGTCACGACCATCATGATCATATTGCCCGGTACGCCTGAATAGCCTCCGACTGAGGGGAACAAAGTCATGCCGCGAAACACATGCTTAGAAATATTTTTCCCAACAGCTTCCGCATTGGTCGTAATAATCATCGCCGTTACCTTTTGATGACTTGTGTGCAGCATGTCCACCACGTAGCTCATTGCGAAAATCGAAATGATCGTGTACAAGGCACTTTCCCAAGAAAAGACGAAACCTGAGACCATGACAATGATGCCGTTTAAAATAAACATATATTTACCGACCGTTTTTCCAGTCGTTTTTGATAATATCAACGAAAGGATATCCATTCCGCCGGTGGTAAAACCCATTTTCAGTGAAAACGCAACGCCGACGCCTAACAGTACGCCACCGAGCAAAGCGTTAACCAAAATATTGTCAGTGATTGCTCCTTGTGGAAGGATTATCGTTAAGACAGAAACGACAACGACATTGATAAAGCTCAATAGTGTCGATGATTTCCCGAGTTTGATGAACCCGAGAACAAAGATAGGCAAGTTTAATAGGAAAATAAACAGCCCTGTACTAAGGTGAACGCCAAAATGTTCCAAGGCAAGTGCCACGATCAATTGGGCGACCCCGTTCATCCCAGCAGAAAGAACGTTTGCGGGAATCAAAAAGAAATTTAAAGCAATGGCTGCGGTGATACCTGACAGCAAAATAACCCCTATTTTTTTCAATCGTTCTGATTGTTCGTGCTTCGTTAATAACTTACTCACAATGATCTAGCTCCTTCACTAAAAATCTCCTTCCAAAGAATAGCAGTTTGTGTGAAAAAATGAAACAATTATTTGCAAAAATTTACTTTTGATTCCCGCATCGTTCGCCTCCATGTTAAAATCATAGGTAAGAGATGAGAGGAGTGATTGATTTTGGCAAAAGAAGCAAGTTTTGATGTCGTATCTGAGATCAACACAGAAGAAGTGAAAAACGCCATTCAACAGGCGGAAAAAGAATTGAAAAACCGATTTGATTTTAAAGGCTCCACGGTAGAAATCAAGATGACTGAGGGCAAACTGACGATCGTTGGAGATGACGAATTTAAGTTGGAGCAAATCAAAGATGTGCTCTTTGCGAAGCTGATCAAACGGAATGTACCAACGAAAAATATTCAATTTGGCGAAACGGAGCATGCCTTGGGGGCAAAAGCTCGTCAAACGGCAGAATTGATCAATGGGATCGATAAAGAAAACGCCAAAAAAATAACGACAGCGATCAAAAACGCCAAGCTAAAAGTTAAAACTCAAATTCAAGACAATCAAATTCGGGTAACCGGCAAAAGTCGTGACGATCTGCAAGAAGTGATCCAATTGTTGCGTAAACTGCCCCTGACGATCGATTTACAGTTTACAAATTATCGCTAATCAAAAAAAAACTAGAACAGAGTCTAACGTGATGGTTAGGCAAAATCGGCCTTACCCGCTGATTTTGCACAACCTCTCCTGAAAGCTCTGCTTCTAGTTTTTTTCTTGCCAAAAATGAGTCAATGCCTTTGATAACTCTTGCGGCCGACGAATGTTTAAGGCATGCTGCCAGTGCAGTGGGAAAAGTTCTTGGTAACGCGGTGTCCGAAAACGTTGATCCAGCAATAACACCACGCCGCGATCGCTGACATCCCGGATCACTCGACCGGCTGCTTGCAGGACTTTATTCATCCCTGGCAGCTGATAGGCATACGCAAAGCCAGCTGCCTTTTTCTCATCGTAATATTCCCGAATCAATTCTTGCTCGTGATTGATTTGCGGCAGTCCGACTCCTACCACTGCTGCACCGATCAAGCGATCGCCTTTTAGGTCGATCCCTTCAGAAAAAATTCCTCCAAGGACACAAAATGCCACTAATGTTTTTGGCTGGCTCTCTTGTCCGTCTTGACTTGTTTCTAGCAAGGATGATCGTTGCCGCTCAAGAGATTGAAACTGTGCAAGAAACGCCTCGCGCTCTACTTCGTTCATGGCTGTCCCCTGAATCAAGACCTCCACCTCTGGCACCTGTTGGGAAAATGCTGCCGCCACATCATCCAAGTAACGATAAGAAGGGAAAAAGACCATATAGTTTCCCGCTTTCGCTGCGGTCATTTGCTGGATTGCATCAACGATTGCAGGAATGCTGGCTTCACGTTGGCGATACGTTGTTTGGATATAGTCTGCAATAAAAATCCCCTGATTTTTCGGATCAAAAGGACTTGGCAGGCGATAGCGCAAAGCTTCATTGCCGCCTCCTAACACCTCTTGATAATAGGACAAAGGAGTAAAGCTCGCAGAAAACAACAGGCTGGCCTTGCCCTTATCTAACACAGATTCCAAAAACGGCGCTGGTTCGATGCAAAATTGCCGTAGTTTGATATCATAGCGGTCGATCTCCACCGTCGTTTCGTAGTGATCATCATAAAATTCACTGATCTTCAAATAATGGTTAGCTTCAAAATACACTTGCAGCACTTCTTCTTGCAATTCATGCTCAGGATTTGCCGGCAACCATTCCTTCATCAATTCAGCTACTTTGTAGAGCTGATTGACCATCGTTTCATGGGGAGCTGCTTGATGGTGATATTCCCACTCTTCCTCTTTTGCTATTTGAGCAATAGCCGCAAATTCTTTGTCAACTTTGTTTAGGGCGCGTTTTAATTTTTGCTGGTCATTGGATAGTTTCTTCTTTAATTCCTTAAATGGCTGCCGGGTAATGGTTGCCGAATACATTTCTTTGGAACGGTTGACTAAGTTATGGGCCTCATCCACTAGAAAGAAATATTCTTCATCCGGCTCCTCAAAAAATCTTCGCAAATAAACGGTGGGATCAAACAAATAATTATAATCACCAATAATGACATCGCAAAAGACACTGACATCCAGTGAAAGCTCGAAGGGACAGACCGTATGTTTCTTTCCGTAGGTCTCGATCACTTCTCGGGTTATTTGGTTCTCGTGATGCAACAGATCCCATAATGCTTCGTTGATTCGATTGTAATAGCCTTGCGCATACGCACAGTGTTCTGGCGTACAGTTTCGTTCATCTAAAAAACAGATTTTGTCTTTGGCGGTAATCGTGACACTTTTGGTTTCACTACCGTTGTCTGCTAACTTGCTCAGTGCATCTTCGGCCACTTGTCTGGTGATCGTCTTCGCCGTCAGATAAAAGACCCGATCAGCCCCTTCTTCCCCTAGCACTTTTAATGCGGGAAACAGCGTTGACATGGTTTTTCCAGTTCCAGTTGGCGCTTCCGCAAAAAGTCGCTTGCCATTTTTTAGTGTTTTATACGCCGCTGCTGCTAACTCTCGTTGCCCTTTGCGAAAGGTTTCAAAGGGAAAAGACAGCAGCTGCAAAGACGTATTGCGGACACGGCGCCAATTCTCTTGAAAAACTAACCATTTATGATATTCCTGAAGTAATTCTTCATAAAAAACAGCTAATTCTGAAAACTGAAATGTTCTTCTCGTACGGGTGGTCAGCTTTTCAGTGGTTTGATAATAAGTCAATTGTACGGCGATTCGATCGATGGGTCTCTTCGGATCATTACCTTCAGCAGTAGGTTCCGCTTCTGGTTTCTCTTGATTTTCACTGTCACTAAGCGCTGCTTGTTCATTTTCTTGTAGTAAAAACAAATAAGCATAAACCATTCCCTGGGCAAAAAACAAATCGATTTG
Source organism: Enterococcus sp. NPDC086594 (assembly GCF_044746145.1). NCBI lineage: Bacteria > Bacillati > Bacillota > Bacilli > Lactobacillales > Enterococcaceae > Enterococcus > Enterococcus sp. NPDC086594. Next base: position 4,328 of record NZ_JBIVBP010000022.1, on the reverse strand, counting down.
ATCTTCAGGGATATCTTCGAACGCTGGTTCTGAAGTTTTGATCTCATCGATCACCCAAGAATTAAGAGTTGCATCAAAAAAGAGACCATCGGCACGTCCTTCGACAGTGATCGAATCTTTCTCAATTTGGCTTTCTCGTTTGAAAAAGACTTCTTTTTGATACGCATCCCCAGCCTCTTTTTGTAGTTGGCGATGGATACGGGCGCCTTCTTGCGCGGTATGATTACTGACTTTGCGGCTATCAATATCGCCTCGGCGCAAAATAAATTCTACGATTTTTCTAACCGCAACTTTTCCTTTATACACGTGTTCACCTTCTCGTTTGCCATTATAGCGGATAGATTACTTTTGGAAAAGCGAACAGAAACAGCTTTTCATCCTCTGCGGAGAGTATCCTATCCAAACAGGTTTTATCACCATGAAAAAACCACTTGCAACAAAACACCTACTCATCAGATAATTGACTTCATTTTTTCTTCCAGAAAATGGGTTTGGCGAAGGATTTACAAAAAAGCCTACTCTACTCACCTAAGCAAGTAAAGCAGGGCTATTTTTTGAAAGATATTTATTGATCGACTTGAATATCATAACTGACACCATTTTGGTCAAAAGCTTGTTGATTGTCTAGATCTAAGGTGAACTCAAAGGTCCGTCCATCTGCTTTGATCGTCAAATGCTTCCCTTCAACCGTGTATGATGCATCTTGATAGGTGATCTCATAAATTTGATAAGGGTCGTTGGACAACTGTACCTCTGAATGGGAAAAATGACGCTGAAAATCACTTTCGATTTGTCCTTCATACAAGGCAACATCACTAAAGCTGGCTGAACTATCTTCTAAATCTGCCATCGGCAAATACTGCTTAACGATCGTCAACTCATTCTCATGAAAATCATAAACCCCTTGGCTTTGCGGAAAGATGACACTCTCATCTTGGATCAGCATCAAATCAAGGTCGCCATTTTCAACCGTTTTTGAGGCGGAAGTAACAGTTTCAGAAACTTCTTTCGAATCGTTGATGGTTAGCTCCTCTTGGCCACAGCTCACTAAAGCGAGCGCGGCGAAGCATAGAGTGAAAAAAAATTGCAGGGATTTTTTCATAAAAACACCTTCTTACAAAGAGTTGAGGTATACCAATCAAAACTAACGCAAGATACAGATCACACACTTTCCTCGAAGTTGGTCACGAAGAATGTTCATGCTTTCGTCAAAAACTAGACCCGTTTCAAACGAATCAACGCTTTCTTATTTTAATTAGTATAACAGCAGTTTTTTGCTAATGCGGTTTCTTAGAAAAATTTTCGAATTCCCACAATAATTCTAAGCTTTTCTCTCATCAAACTATTGGTTATCCTTATCACCTGCCTGCCAAAGGTTGATCACAGCATCTTCACGAAGTAAAGCCTATCCGTGCCAAGCACAGGTGTATCCGTAAGCACAGCAAACGGTTCGAAGCCGACTGCTTGGTAGAATTGCGGCGCTTGGTAGTCTTGGGTGGTAACCGTCACGGAACGACACCCCGCTTTTTTACCGTGATCAAAAAGTGCTTTTATCAATTGTTTCCCGATCCCCTGATTCTGATGGCTTGGATCAACTGCTATCAATTGAATATGGATCGTATTGCCTGTCCGTTTCCCAATCACCCCACCAAGTTGATCCTGATTGTCAAAAAAAGCAAATGAAAGCTGCTCTTGATCGGAAAAGGCACTCACTGCCTCTGTTTTTTTCGTTGAATGATTTAGCCATTGACAGACTGCCTGACGATTGTCTTCTGCGTTTATCGTTTTTATCATTAATTTTTCACTCCTAAAAACCTTTCTTTGTTTCCTCTTATACTTTAAGCTATACTTATAGTCAGACACAAGTATTTGTGATCCTAGGAGGTTTTAGCATGAAAATCATTGGTTTAGTGACAGGACCCGTTCAAGAAAATTGTTACCTAATTTGGAAAGAAGATGTTTTGTTGATTATTGATCCTGGAGCAGAAGCAGCGAGATTGATCGCTGAGATCGAAAAAACAGGCGCAAAACCAGCAGCGATTTTATTGACCCACACTCATTATGACCATATCGGCGCAGTTGACCATTTGCGGGATTATTATCAGATCCTCGTTTACGTGAGTCCGCTTGAGCAAGGATGGCTAAGTGATCCTATGAAAAACCTTTCTGGCCGTCATCCTGAATTAGGAACCATCACCGCACGTCCAGCTGAATTCGAGCTAGAGTTGAAAGAGTACGAGATAGCTGGCATGTCCTTTAAGGTTGTTGCAACCCCGGGTCATTCCATTGGCAGCGTCAGTTTTATTTTTGATAATTTTGTCGTTTCCGGAGACGCCTTATTTAAAGGTAGCATTGGTCGGACAGACCTGCCAACCGGAAATTTGGAACAATTGCTGACCAGCATCCAAACGCAACTCTTTGTTTTACCGAATCAAATGGCGGTCTATCCTGGCCACGGAGAACCAACAACGATCGAAATTGAGAAACGGACCAATCCGTTTTTTAACGCATAAACGTATGACGAATCAAAAGGAGGAATAACTAGTTATGGCAAAGACGGAATTGTATGTCGTGCGTCACGGAAAAACAATGTTTAACACATTGCAGCGGGTGCAAGGCTGGTGTGACACACCATTGACTCGAACCGGTGAACAAGGCATCCACTATTTAGGCCTTGGGTTACGCGATGTGGATTTTGTAGAAGCAGTATCCAGTGACAGCGGTCGAGCGATTGAAACCATGCGTCTGATACTGGGTGAACATGTCAGAGGACCGGAGATCCCTTATCACATCGACAAACGGATTCGTGAATGGTGCTTTGGCTCCCTTGAAGGGGCCTATGATGCAGAAATGTGGGGCGTTCTGCCGCGGATTCTTGATTTTCCTGATTATGATGAGATGATTGCTAATCATGTCACGTTTGAGGCGATCGCCAATGCGATCTACCACGCCGATACAGCCAATTGGGCGGAAACCTTTGATGTTTTGACCGAACGTGTCAAAACAGGGTTTGAAGATATCGCCTATCGCGTTGAGAAAAAAGGCGGCGGCAATGCGTTAGTTGTGTCTCACGGCTTAACGATCGCTTTTCTTTTGCATCTGATCAATGATGAGAACAATGTTCGTATGGATATTGAAAATGGTTCGGTCACTCGACTGATCTACGAAGACGGCAGCTTTACCATCGCCGAAGTTGGTAACACAGAATACATCAAAAAAGGCTTAGCGCTCTCTCAAGAGCTTTTGTCCTAAGAGAAACCTCTGACGGCTAATCAATTTCTTCAAGAAAGGAGCAGTTTTTGTTTTAAAAACTGCCCTCTTTTTTTAGGAAAAAGATTGGTATTCGAATCAGGAAACGGTATACTAAGAGTTGTATTTTGTCATAGAAAGGACTGGACCAATGTTTTTTACAAATTTTATAAAAGCGATTTTATTTGGGATCATTGAAGGGATCACGGAATGGCTGCCAATTAGCAGCACTGGTCACTTGATTCTTGCCGACGAATTTATCGGTTTGAATGTTACCCCCGAATTTATGACGATGTTCAATGTTGTCATTCAATTGGGCGCGATACTAGCAGTCGTCTACTTATATTTCCATAAACTGAACCCTTTTTCCCCACAAAAAAATGAAATAGAGAAAAAAGATACGTGGACGTTATGGTTTAAAGTTATTGTTGCGGTCTTGCCATCGGTTATTATCGGATTGCCGTTAGATGATTGGTTAGATGCGCACTTCTACAACTTTTTCTCCGTTTCGATCGTCTTGATCGTTTATGGGATCGGCTTTATCGTAGTTGAAAAACGAAACAAGAATAAAGCACCGAAATGTACCGATTTGAACAAATTCACCTACAAAGCGGCCTTGATTGTCGGCATGTTCCAGGTATTGGCATTGATCCCAGGAACTTCTCGTTCTGGTGCTACTATCTTAGGTGCTATCATGATCGGCGCTTCTCGTTATGTTGCTGCTGAATTTTCATTTTTCTTAGGTATTCCCACCATGTTTGGTGCCAGTGCCTTGAAAATCTTCAAGTTTTTGAAAGATGGCAATGCCTTTGATTTCCAAGGAACCGTCATCTTATTAACAGGAACCATCGTCTCATTCATCGTTTCGATCATCGCGATCCGTTTCTTGATGAACTACATCAAGCGTAACGATTTTACCGTATTTGGATGGTATCGTATCGTTTTAGGAATCATTTTGATCGGCTATTGGCTGATCCAATTATAAGGGCTCTTTGTCAATAAGGACTGATGAGTTGTGCAAAATCAAATCTGGGTCAGAATGAACCTCATTCTGGCTCAGATTTTTTGTTATCTTACTT
>NZ_JBIVBP010000021.1:0-29782 GCF_044746145.1 Enterococcus sp. NPDC086594 | reverse complement strand
CGCCACGCATTTCAATTTTTCCGGCATAGCTCAGTTGGTAGTAGCGCATGACTGTTAATCATGATGTCGTAGGTTCGAGTCCTACTGCCGGAGTTGCTTGATAGCATCTGCTATCTTTTTTTTCACATAAAATGACAAAAATAAAGACGTTGCCTTTGATGGGGCAGCGTCTTTTTTATTTAGATGAGATCAGAACGAAAAGGAAGAAGTGTTGCTTGTCCTGCTGTTTTTTTCTATACTATTAGAAAAGGAGACGATGGCGTGAGAAAGAAAGTACTTTTTGATTTAGATGGAACGATCATTGATTCGAGTGAAGGAATCTATGGATCGATTCAATATGCGATGGAAAAAATGGGAAAAGAGCAATTAGCGCAAGACATACTGCGAAGCTTTGTGGGGCCGCCTTTGATTGAATCCTTCCGTGGCTTGGGCTTAGATGAAGCTGCTGCCCAGCAAGCCGTTGCCTTCTACCGGGAAAATTATCGTCAAGCGGGTATGTTTCAAGTACAACCATATCCGTTGATTGAAGAAACATTGCAGGAGTTGGCAAAGGATCACGATTTGTATATCGCCACGTCGAAACCAGAAGTTTTTGCAAAAAAGATTCTGACTCATCTCAAGTATGATGGCTATTTCAAAGGAATCTATGGGGCGGATCTTGAGAATAAACGTGGGGAAAAAGCGGCGGTTATCCACTATGCGCTAACTGAGATCGAAAAGGAGCAAAAAGCGCAGGAAGCCATCATGATCGGCGACCGTGAGCATGATATTTTAGGTGCAAAAGAAAACCAGTTACCGGCAATCGGTGTTTTATATGGTTTTGGGTCACGAGAAGAATTGCTTGATGCTGGTGCAATCGCTTTAGCCGCTGAGACACAAGAACTTCTTTCGTTGATTTCCCATTCCGTATAGAGAAAAAGAGCTGACAAGCACCTTACAAGGCGTTTGTCAGCTCTTTTGTTACACATTCGTTTGCTTCAACTGCGGAGAGGCTTCCAATAAAAGATTGGTATCCAAATAGCCGCTTTCGTTTTTCAAAATCAAGGTTCCTGAAGTTGGGTGAACATCTAGAATTAGATGACCAGTCAAGAACATTTGATCATAGGTTGATGTAAAAAAAGTAAACTGATTGCTTGAGACTAACTCATTGTATGGGTCTAACGGTTCGTCGATCGGTGTGATCAAAAAACGTTCGCCGATCATACAGCATCCAGCTGCTGAAGAAAATTGGTTCGATCCGTCATTACTCGTCAGAATATATAAGTCGTGTCCTTCTGGAAAGCGAGCAACGGCACTAGGGGTAATATGTAAGTCCATTATGCATGATCTCCTTTTTGAAACGAATGAGCAACAAGCTGTTTCGTTTCGATAATTGTTGATAAACCAAGTGTATCACTCCTCTTAGGGATGTGACAGCAACTTGCTTTTCCACAAGCCAAGCTTAAAGTTTTAGCAAGAAAAAGGCGATAATACCGATTATCAGCAAGAAAAGCCCTAAGTACAAGAGCACAGTGACTGCAGCATGGAAAAAAGAGCGCATTTCTTTCACCTCGAATCATTGTTCTCCTTATTTTACTGCATAATTGCGGAACCAAGTAAGGACCTTCACAAATCTTAAAGGAAGTTTTAGGTCTCTTAAGAGTAGACCTCGTCCTTTTTTGTAACGCTTCCATTTTTTGTGGTAAAATAAAGAAAAGGAGGCGATTTGGATGTTACGTAATTCTCAAAATGTACTTGTTGCCTTAGATGGGTCGGATCAGTCAGAAAAAGCGTTCCAAGAAGCACTCGCGATTTGTCGTAGGAACAAAGCCAAATTGTATGTCCTCTCTGTTATCAACAATGCTGAGTTATCCACAAGTGCCTATGCTTTTGCGAAAATTTTTGATCAAGAAAAATTACGTGTGGAAACGGATATGTTGAAAAAAATCTATGATGCCAATCAACATGGGGTGGAAGATGTTGAGGTGATCGTTGAAGTCGGTGATCCAAAACGTTTTATCATTCATGCAGCGACTGAATTGTATCCAATTGATTTGATCGTTATCGGTGCAACTGGCAAAGGTACATTGACTCGAGCTGTCGTGGGCTCAACCACCGATTATGTCGTTAATCATTCGAAATGTACGGTGCTGGTCGTGAAGTAAGAAGTTGAATCAAACGGAAAAAATATGTTATTTTTTAAGTCAGCATAAGGCATATCCTTTCAAAAAAATTCAGTTTAGTTGAAAAACCCGCTCTCTTGGCTTTAGGAGAGCAGGTTTTTTGTTGTAAAAAAGAAGTGCCTAAAATTGAACTGTGAGTAACGATTGAAAACGTCTTTTCGTCGTTTTATCAAAAAAATATTTATGTAAATTGAACTAGGTTGACCGTTAGAAAAGATAGTTTGTTACACTTTTAATAAGCAAAGGATGTAGGAAAAGTATTGGAGAGAGGGGCTGATAATTTACTGAGTTTCCATGATTCAGCTGGTTGCAAGTGGCTATCATTGGAAAGGAGAATGAAATGAAGCGTGTTGCAGAAAACTATTAGGTTGTTTTTTCGATTCTTTTGCTGAGTATATGGTTAGGCTTGATCCAAGTGAAGGAATATTCGCAAGAAGCAGTCCTGTCGATCATTTACTTTATTAATCTTTATACGCTCTTGTTCAAATTTAAAGATGCAGCGAGAATGGTGAAAGCAGTTGTATCTTTCGTACTATTGGGTTTTACGATCTTATTTCTTTTGTATATCGCAAGTAATTAGAGGCAATACGAATTGTTAACTTTAGAAATTATCGCTATATATTGGGAATGAGATGTACAAAAAAAGACAACGTCCGACAAACGTTGTCCTACCAAAGCCACTTGACGGGCTTGAACCGTCGACCTCATCCTTACCATGGATGCGCTCTACCAACTGAGCTAAAGCGGCGTGTTATTTAACACAAGATATAGAATACCGTAAAGGCGCTACTTTGTCAATGAGATTTTCGGATATTTCTTGAGAAAAACGCTTTGCGGGAAGGGAAGTTTCTAAAAGAGGATTTTCTTGAAAAAAAGGATCAAAAAATTGATTTTTGCTCTTGCTAAATTATCTGACTATTTGGTATAGTACAGATAGATTCTTCCGGCATAGCTCAGTTGGTAGTAGCGCATGACTGTTAATCATGATGTCGTAGGTTCGAGTCCTACTGCCGGAGTATCAAAAACGACCTTCGTTTCGGAAGGTCGTTTTTTTGTTGGAAAGAGTCCGTTCTTTTGTTGGTTGTGGATAGCCTGGGGATAATGGGTTCCCGAGTTTTTTTCCAGAACACTCACTCCGCTGAGGAAATCTTCTGTAATAGTTCCTCGTATAAATCCGTCGTTTCGGCGGCTTTTTTATTTGTGTAAAAAACGGTTGGGCCATCGTTAGTAGTGACTTTTAAAATGGGCGTCACCTTCGTGTCGACAAACATTCTGGCAGGTTCGCCGGCAACGGTAAACTGACCGATTTGGTAACTGGCGGTTCCTACACCCATGGTACGAACACGAGGAGACGGCAATTTTTCGATCAATTCCACTGTCTCTATATCTGCCAAAGAGACCGTAGTTTTCCCGGACATTGGTGCATCGAATGTGACTTCTTGTCCTTGCACTTCACCAGTGATCGCATCAGCAGTAAAATCTAAGCGATACATCGGAATGATGGTCCCGATCATTAACACAAGTAAGAAGACCGCGGTGATGCCTGCGACGATCTGTCCGCTGCGTTTGCCTAGATTGATGCCGATATTCATCCCAACACGGTCAGGAACGAACAGTCGCGCATCATTAGGATTGATGTAAAAACCATATCGCCAGTAAGCATCTTCGCCATAATAGCGCGGTTGTGCTGCCGGTTCTAAGAGCTGATCTTGTTTTTTACGCAGATCTAGCAACAAGAAGAAGGTAAAGACGATCAAGAAAACCACCAAAACAACAAAGAGCACTAAGAGGATAGTACTGAATGCTCCAGTGGCGGACATGGACGCCAGCGGGACAGTCAATAAGAGCAGTGTAATGGTACAAGTGACAGCGATCAATAAGGACCAATAGCGCTTTGTTAAATCATTGATGTGCTGGTCGATAGCTGAATCACCGCTGATCCCGCGAACGGGTAAGCGGCTGATGATCACCCAGAGATAGAGGAACAGCGCAAAAATTGCTAAGGAGACACCGCCCATCAAGTATCCTGTAGAAAGATCAGGCAACTGCCATGCTTGGTACAAACTGATCATCAACAAAATCCCCGCAGGAACGAGGCTATACCACGGCAGCATCCGCTTATTTTTGGTTTGAACGAGTTTCGTATCGATCCGAATCGGATCGATGGGTAGTTCCCATCCATTGGTAAGGATCAATTGCCGCATTTTTCCGATGTAATGTACTTGTACTAAGTAAGCTGTCCCCAGCAGAGCGGCCATATAAAGCCAGAACAGGGTAAGGATGATGGAGTCAGATAAATTGAACAAAAAAAGGAGACTTGCTACACTAAATGTACCAACGATTTGTAAGATACGCTTGCGAAATTCTGTGATCAAGCTGTGGACGCTAGGATCATCCAGATGCTCAGGGGCAAGGGTATTTTCGAGTAAAACATTTTTGTGGGGTTTACTGATCAAGCGTAAACCAAATGCGGTCGTCCCACAGAGGACGAGGGCAATAATGAAAAAAAGATAAGTCATTTGCATTCATTCCTTTCAGGAAATTGGTCCAGAAGTTGTTGAACATCCGTTAAAAGCGCTTGCTTGCTTTTGCCGTGTAAGAGAGCGATTGCTAGCTGTAGCTGTAAGTTTTGGCGATACTCCGCTTCTTGTCCGGAAGTAAACGGTGGTGGCGCGGCAACGGCGGTTCCTTTGCGGCGATCTGTGACTAACAAGCCTTCTTCTTTGAGGGAATTGTAGGCTTTTGAGATCGTCATGGTATTGATGCCGATCTCTTCGGCTAATTGACGGACGGATGGCAGCAATTCGCCAGCGGCCAAATCGCCTTTTGCGATACCGACAATGATCTGTTCCCGCAACTGCTGGTAGATGGGTTGGTTGCTTTGGGTTTGAATATCAAATATCATCGAAAACAGCTCCTTTGTATTATATATATTAATACAAAATATACAAAATAGCAACTGGTAATCAAATGAACAAGAATCGTTAGAAAAAAGTAAATAGCTTGTTACAGTTCTGTTTCATGGATCAGGTATCCTTTGACAGATACAACTTAGAGGAGGAACTTTTTATGAGCCAATCGCAAAGAACGGCTTACTTTGATAATGCAAAATTTTTACTGATGATCTTGGTCGTCTTCAGTCACTTGCTGCAGCCTTTTATCGGCGATCAGAAGTTTTATCATGACCTATATTATTTTATCTTCACTTTCCACATGCCAGCTTTTGTTTTTCTGGCTGGGTACTTTGCCAAACCGTTGACGAAGGGACACAAGCTTCGTGAGTTGATGAAAAAGTTCTTGCTGCCTTATGTCTTCTTTCAGGTGTTTTACACCGTCTATTACTGGTTGATCGGTCTACGGGAGTCGCTAAAAATCCAACTGTTGAATCCGCAATGGGCACTTTGGTTTTTGCTTAGCATGTTCTTTTGGCAGCTCTCGCTGTTGATCTTTCAAAAAATGTCCAAAAAGCAGGCGATCCTGCTGAGTATTGGCTTGAGCATCTTTGCTGGCTACGTGCCGTTTTTAAATCAAGTGTTGACCTTGCAGCGGACCTTTGTCTTTTTGCCGTTTTTCATTATCGGGTTTTATTTTCCCAAAAATGAGATGCGCTTTTTATTGAAACCAAAGATTCGAACCATCAGTTTGCTTTTCCTACCGATCATCTACACCTTTATCGCGTTTTTTCATGGGATGAACAAGTACATGGTTTTTGGTTCCAAGCCTTATGACGATTACTTGAGCTATCCGTTGTTCGGTGGTCCCTTGCGTGCGGTCTTTTTCGTGATCGGGCTGATGGGGATCATCGGTTTTCTGAGCCTCGTGCCCAGAGAGCACCTATTTTTTACGAAGTGGGGCAAAAACACACTGCTGGTCTATCTTTTACAGGGGATCTTCATCAAGGGCTTGCGGGCATTAGCGATCACCGACTTGAATCTGTCGGTATTAGGCTTTGTGACGTTGGTGTTAGCCAGTGTTTTACTGACGATCTTGCTAGCTAGCCGCCCGATCCGCTTCCTGTATGCACGATTTGAACGAGGACTATCCTTTGTTTTACTTGGCTTTTTGCTTTTGATGCTAACCCTTTAAATCCTTGATACGAGCAACCGCTCTTAGAAAGATGATTTTTTCATTTTTCTAGGAGCGGTTGTTATTTGAGAGGCAGAGGCGTAAAATGGAAGGAACGGAAAGTGAAAGGATGAAGAAATATGTCAGAAATTTCAAAAAAGACCACCGCTGCCTTTGCGCAAGCGTATCAAGAAAATAATAAACAAACGGCACTGCAACGGAGTGTTGTGAAAAATGGGATCACCGCTTCTGCAGAAAACGTGTCAGCAAAAGTCAACAATGTGCCGGTTTTCTCAGTCGATGTGACAACAGGGAAAGTCTCAAACCAAAAACAATCAGGCCGCTGCTGGATGTTTGCCGCATTGAATACATTCCGTCATAAGATGCTGAATGATTTCAATTTAAAAGAATTTGAATTGTCGCAAAACCATACCTTCTTTTGGGACAAATACGAAAAAGCCAACTATTTCTATGAAAATATTTTAGCAACTGCTAACGAACCTTTAACAAGTCGCAAAGTTGCTTTCTTATTGCAAACACCACAACAAGATGGTGGGCAATGGGACATGATCGTTTCGATTTTCCAAAAATATGGTGTCGTACCAAAAACGGTCATGCCAGAAAGCAGCAACTCTTCCAATTCTCGTGACCTAAACAATTACTTGAACAAAAAACTGCGTAAAGATGCGGTTGCTTTGCGTCAGCTAGTGGCTGAAGGCAAAACAGCTGAAGACATCCAAACAGCCAAAGAAGCGATGTTGGAAGACATTTATCGTTTCTTAGCGACTTCTTTAGGCACACCGCCAGAAACCTTTGATTTTGAATACCGCGATGAAGACAAAAACTATCACATTGATCGCAACTTAACACCACAAAGCTTTTATGAAAAATATGTCGGGGTGGATCTTGACGATTATGTCAGTATCATCAACGCACCAACTGTCGACAAACCTTACAATCAATCGTATACCGTAGAAATGCTAGGCAACGTGGTTGGCGGCAAAGAAGTCAAATACTTGAACGTCGATATGCCGACCTTCAAAAAATTAGCGATCGCTCAATTGGAACAAGGGGAGTCCGTGTGGTTCGGTTGTGATGTCGGTCAATCTTCTACCAGAGATACTGGGATCATGGCATTAGATGCCTATGATATCAACGACTTATTTGATATCGACTTTACGATGACGAAAGCAGAACGCTTAGATTTTGGCGAAAGCTTAATGACCCATGCGATGGTCTTGACTGGCGTTGACTTGATCGACGGCGAATCAACCAAATGGAAAGTCGAAAACAGCTGGGGTGAAAAAGTCGGAACGAATGGCTTCTTCGTCATGAGCGATGCATGGATGGATGAATACACCTATCAAATCGTGGTTCGCAAAGAATTCCTGACAGCAGAACAATTGGCTGCCTTTGAAGCAGAACCAACGGTCTTAGCACCTTGGGATCCAATGGGCGCTTTGGCGTAAGTCAGCAATTTCTAATGATTGCCTGAATATTTTCTGAAATTTTTCAAAAAGACGAAATGAAAAAATAACGAACCAGTTGCCGCAATCCAACCGTTAGGAAAGCAGAAATCCTAGCAGCATGGGAGTGTGGCAACGGTTTTTTTTTATTTACTGACAAAAAAGCGGTACCATCCCAGAAAAGTGGGAACTTATTTATTGTAAGATGAAGCAAACTTCTTTAAAATGGAATAGTCACTAATGATGCCACACGTCTCATTAGAGTGAACTGTTGAAGAATGGTCACTGGGAACCTTTACTTCCTCTGACAGACTTTGTCATGTTTATTGAACAAAAGGAGGATTCAAATGACAAATCTGTTAACTATTATTGTTGTTCTACTTTTTGCTGCCCTTATTTATGGGTTCTACTTATTGCAAAAGCGTCACGTGAAGTTTTCAACGCGGGTCTTTGCGGCGTTGTTCGTCGGGATCGTTTTTGGTGGTGTGCTACAGCTGATTTTTGGGACAGGCTCTGATGTTGTCACGCAAGCTCTTGACTGGATCACGATGGTCGGTAGCGGCTATGTGGCCCTCTTGCAAATGCTGATCATGCCCTTGATCTTCGTTTCGATCGTTGGTGCTTTCACCAAGATGAAAGAAAGCGAAAAAATCAAGAAGATCAGTTTTACGGTTCTTGCGACTTTGCTAGGGACAACGGCGATCGCTGCCTTGATCGGGATCGTGATGGTCATGGTCTTTGGTCTTGACGGTGCCAGCTTTACCGAAGGAGCAACGGAAACAGCGCGGATCGCAGAATTAGCGGAACGTTCGACACAAGTCCAAGATCTATCGATCCCACAACAAATCGTTTCTTTCATCCCAAGTAATGTCTTCGCCGACTTTGCTGGTACTCGTTCGACAAGTACGATCGGTGTCGTGATTTTCTCAGCCTTTGTTGGGATTGCCTTTCTTGGTGTCAAACGCAAATCACCGAAAGAAGCGGAAACTTTTGCGAATTTGATGGACAGCTTATATAAAATCGTGATGCGTATCGTCACGTTAGTTTTGCGCCTGACACCTTATGGGGTTTTGGCATTGATGACTAACGTATTAGCTTCAAGTGATTTTGAAGCCATCTTGAACTTAGGGAAATTTATCATCGCTTCTTATGCCGCTTTGATTTTGGTCTTACTCGTTCATTCATTATTGCTGATCGCTGTACGGGTCAATCCAGTAACGTATTTCAAAAAGGCTTTTCCAGTCTTGAGCTTCGCCTTTACTTCTCGTTCAAGTGCCGGTGCCTTGCCATTGAACATCGAAACCCAAACCAAAGCGTTAGGTGTTGATGAAGCCACGGCTAACTTTGCAGGCAGCTTTGGGTTATCGATTGGTCAAAACGGCTGTGCGGGTGTTTATCCAGCGATGTTGGCAACGATCGTTGCACCAACGGTTGGGATCAATGTCTTTGATTGGCAGTTTATCCTGCTGCTAGTTGCAGTAGTTACGATCAGCTCATTCGGCGTTGCTGGTGTCGGCGGTGGCGCAACCTTTGCTTCATTGATCGTCTTAGGCTCAATGAACTTGCCGATCGCCATCGTAGGCTTAGTTATTTCTGTTGAACCATTGATCGATATGGCACGGACACTCGTTAATGTCAGCGACAGTATGGTTGCGGGAATGGTGACCAGCAGCCGTATCAACGAACTGGATCGTTCGATCTTAGATGATTCTGCCGCCGTGATCGAAGCCGAATAGAAACATTTTTTTACAAGCGAAAGCAAAGAAAGACTGCGTGTGGTCTTTCTTTTTTTTGTCCGTTAAAGCTCACCTCATAGAAAAATCTAGGTTTCAGTGCCCTTAATAGCGAAGTTTCTGCTATACTTTTAACTAGAACATCGCGGGAGGGATAAGCAATGACACAATTGATTCAACTAGAACGAGCAGCAAACGTCAGAGAACTTGGCGGCTATCAAACGACAAACGGCACGACGATCAAACGAAAAAAATTGATCCGCAGTGCGGCGATCAATGAATTGACTGCTTCAGATCAAGCAGTACTGGCAAACTATGGGGTCAATCAGGTCATTGATTTTCGCTCCATCGCTGAAGCCAATGCACAGCCTGATCGACCGATCGCCACAGCAAAGCAGCTTTTTTTACCTATTTTCAAAGAAGACGAAACGATGGTTTCCTTGTCGCCAGAAAGCTTGAAGCAGCGCTTGGAAGATGGGGAAGATGCCGAAGAGCAGATGAAAAAAGTCTACCGTCACTTTGTTGAAAGCGACTATGCCCGCCAACAATATCGGCAGTTCTTTGATCATGTGATCGACAATGCGGAAGGCGAAGGAGCAACCTTGTTCCACTGTACCGCCGGCAAAGATCGCACAGGCTTTGGCGCCTTTTTATTGCTGCATGTGTTGGCGGTGGCACCAGCGACGATCAAAGAAGATTATTTAGCGACCAATCGCTATCTAGCCCCAATGCTAAAAGAAAAATTTGCCCCAATGACCCAGCATTTGCCGCAAGAGCTGTTAACGGCGATCACGGTTTTGATGAGTGCCAAAGAGAGTTTTCTTGAGGAAAGTTTGGCTGCAATCGATCAGCATTTCGGTTCGGTCGATCAGTATCTTCTGCAAGGACTAGGGGTGACGAAAGAGGAACAAGCGTACTTGACTGCCCAACTGACTGAGTAAAGAAAGGGAGATCCGTATGGAGGAAGCATTGTTCGCAGCAATCGGGATGACCGGCTCGCTAACGCCCATCAGTGGTGGGGATGTCAATCAAACGTATCGTTTCACGACAGCAGAAAATCGCTATTTTTTAAAGACCCATCCTCATGTTTCATCGGTGTTCTTTCAAGCAGAAATCAACGGCTTAGCTGAATTAGCCCCTTTCGTGCGGGTGCCAAAAATCGAACGCCTCGGTCAGACCGAAGAGGGGGCATTTTTATTGATGGAATGGATCGATAGTGGGGAAGGACAGCAGCGGCGCTTAGGCCAATGCTTGGCTCGGCTTCATCAGCAGACGCAGGAGTCTTTTGGTTTTTACGAAGACAATTACATCGGCTTTTTGCCGCAAGTCAATCCGAAAATCACCGATTGGCTTGATTTTTACACAGTCTGCCGTTTGGATGTGCAAGTCGAATTAGCGAAGCTGGGTAATCACTGGCATGCCAAACGGGAAGCCGCTTATCTGCGTTTGAAAGAATTTTTGCATGAGAATTGGCGTGATCGCAGCGTCACACCTGCTTTATTACACGGTGATTTTTGGCGGGGGAATGTGCTGTTCGATCAACAAGGAGAACCAGTGTTTCTTGATCCGGCAGTCGCCTATGGGGATCGAGAAATGGATATTGCGATGTCCCAGCTTTTCGGCGGTTTTCGTCAGGAATTTTTGGAAGGCTATCAAGAAGTCTATCCATTAGATGAGAATTGGAAAGAGCGACTGCCAGTGTATCAATTGTATTATTTATTGGTCCATTTGAATCAATTTGGCGAAAGTTATGGACCAACTGTCGATGAAATATTGAGTCGTTTTTAGGAGGCAATTAGAACTATGGCAGCAAAGTATCAAACCACGCATGAAGTGGCGTATTATGAATGTGATGTCAACCAAACGATGACGTTTCCAGCCATGCTAGGCATTGCCATCAAGACATCAGAAGAACAAAGTGCGGCGTTAAACCGCGGACCGGAAGTCATCGCTAGTTATGGCTTGACCTGGATCATTACCAGCTATCATATAACGGTAACTCGTTTGCCGCGCGTAGGGGAGCAGATCCAAGTGGCGACCCAGGCGAGAGAATACAATAAGTTTTTCTGCTACCGTTACTTTTGGTTATTGGCAGAAGACGGAACGGAATTGGTCAAAATCGAAGCGGTTTTTGCGTTGATGGACCCGGAGACGCGCAAAGTCAGCAGTGTTCCGGATGAGATCGTGGTGCCTTTTGGCAGTGAAAAAATTAAGCGAATCAAACGCTATCCGAAGATCACCCCTATCACACAAGGACAATTTTTGCCGTATCGGGTGCGTTTCTACGATATCGATAGCAATCAGCATGTCAACAACGCCATGTATTTCAATTGGCTGATGGACGTCTTAGGCTATGAGTTTTTAACAAAACATGAAGTGACACAAGTGACGATCCGCTTTGATCGGGAAGTTGCTTACGGCCATTTGATCGAAAGCCATTTTCAAATCAATGAAAAGACAGTCGATGAAGCCGGCGAGGCTGTGCCGCTGCAAACGATCCACGAGATCAAGATCGGTGAGGATACTTACTGCGAAGCCATCTTTACTTGGCGAGAAAAATAAAACAACCCTTTTGCCTCCGTTAACGGAATGGCAAAAGGGTTTTTGTTTGGTCAATTCTCCATGAAATCAGGAAGCTCATCCATGGTCAACCCACGGTTTTTCGCTATCAACAATTTGATGCGGGCTTTTTGGCTATTGATGCTATTGCAGAAAATCACCCCAAGAGCTTGCAATTCGATCCCGCCGCCTAAGTAGTCATAGACCGGCTCGGCAACTCCGTTGAAGCAGCGAGAAACTAAGACGACCGGAATGTTTCTAGCGATCAGTTTTTTCAAAGGCTCAATGGTTTGAGGCGGCAGATTGCCAGCGCCTAAAGCTTCGATCACTAGTCCATCGATCAGCGAGTCGGCTAAAGCATCGAACAATTCCCCGGTCATCCCAGCATAGGCTTTGACGATCGGAAACAAACCATCGACACGATCAACATCCAAATGGCGGTTATTTAACAGCTCTTGCATAAACAAGATTCGGTGCTTTGTGACTAAGCCGATCGGACCTAATGTCGGGGTGCGGAACGTCGCAATATTGGTGGTGTGGGTTTTCGTAACATAACGTGCGGAATGGATCTCATCGTTCATGACGACTAAGACACCTTTTCCTATGGCATCAGGGGACTTGGCGACCCGAATCGCACTTTCAAAGTTATAAAGCCCGTCACTGCCGATTTCATTACTTGAGCGCATGGCACCAGTCACCACGATCGGTAACTGACCGCCGATCGTAGTATCTAAAAAGAAGGCCGTTTCTTCCAGCGTATCGGTTCCGTGAGTGATCACGACCCCATCGACACCGCTTAAATGCGCCAGCTGGATACGTTCTTTCAGCTGCAGCATTTCTTTTGGCGTCATATGAGGACTAGGAATATTAAAAATGTCTTCGACGATCAATTCAACATCGTCATCAATGTGGATCGGTGCATCCATCAGCGGATTGCTGACATCGGGGCTGACGCCGCCTGTCAGGGTATCTTCTTTCATGGCGATGGTGCCGCCAGTGTGCAACACGAGAATTCGTTTCATTTTTTCATCACCTGCAATGATTTATTTACTCTTAACTCAAAACTATTGTATACTATTAAAATAAGAAAACAAGGAGCGATGGGAAAAAATGATTCGAATTGGTTGTACCACATTTAGTGAACATGGCAGTCTCGTGCAAAGAAAAAACTCGAAATTATTTGAGTATGCCCGTTATTTTCCGTTAGTTGAGCTGGATACCACCTATCATTTTTTGCCAAAAGAAAAAGACGTGCGCAATTGGTTGACCCAGATTCCCGAAAATTTCCGCTTTGTGTTGAAAGTCCATCAAAGTGTGACCACCCAAGGGGATTTGCCAGATCAGTTGACCATGACCGAAGCGCTGCAGCTTTATAAAGAAGCGATCGCGCCAATGGTAGAAGCGGGCAAACTGTTTTGCCTACTAGCCCAGTTTCCCAACAGCTTTAAATGTACGAAAGAAAATGTCGCCTATTTAGATCAAGTGCGAGAATGGTTTGCGGGTTACCCAGTGGCGATTGAGCTGAGAGACAGCAGCTGGTATCAGCCGAAACTGTATCCGGGAATGATCGATTATATGAAGCGAAAACAGTTTTCCTTAGTAATCGTTGATCAGCCGAAAAAGCTATCGACCACGATTCCCCTTGATCCAACCGTGACCAATCCTGCGTTTGTCCTGTGCCGTTTTCATGGACGCAACGACAGCGGCTGGACAGCGACGGGGCCAGATGCCAAAAATCTGCGGACCTTGTATCGCTATGACCAAGCCGAACTAACGGAGTTAAAACAAGCGATTCAAGCCATCGAAGCCAATGCCAAAGAAGTCGCAGTGGTCTTCAATAATAATGCCGGTCGTGATGCCGCTGACAATGCTCGTGCATTGATCGATGCGCTGCAGATCGATTACGAAGCATTAAATCCTAATCAGTTGAAATTATTTTGAGGAGTCATATGATAAAAGCAATCTTTTTTGATATTGATGGCACACTGATTGCCAGTAACGGCAAGGCGCTTGCCAGTACTCGTGAAGCCATCAAACAAGCCCAAGCCAATGGCGTCCTCTGCGGCATTGCCACCGGACGTGGTCCGGTTGATTTAGAGAAGGTGATCGATTACTTGTCGTTAGACATGTTTATCACCTATAACGGCCAATATGTTTACACGAAGGAAACCTTGATTTATGCCAAACCTTTTCCAAAACAAACGCTGGAAGCGATCGTAGAATACGCCGATGAAAATTATCGTCAAGTCATGTTTGGCGGAGAAACGCAAGTGGCTGGCAGCTTGACGATCCGTTTAAGCCAATCACCCGTCATGCAGCGCTATTTGCGCTATGTACCGAAAAAATTTCCCGTCGGCTTTTTAAAGAAAGTCTTGCAACGCTTCAGTCCCAATCGCAACGCCAAACGTTATGAATCATTGGACATTTTACGAGAGCCAATCTATCAGTGCATTATGCTGAGCCCTGAATCAGAGCGCGAAAAATTACGCTCCAAGCTGCCGCAATGTGATTTTAAGCGATCCAATGCCTATTCTGTTGATATCGTGCCGAAAAACGGTTCGAAAATCAAAGGGATCAAAGAATTTTTGGCCTATGAAGGGATCGCGATGGAAGAAGCGATGGCCTTTGGGGATCATTTTAATGATGTGGAAATGTTAGAAGGTGTGGGGATCGGGGTTGCGATGGGCAATGCCCAGCCCATCACCAAAGCCAGTGCTGACTTTGTGACGGACACCAACGATCATGACGGCATCAAGAAAGCCTTGATCCATTTTGGGATCATTGCCGAGGATGCCCAAGCAAGGGATTGAATTAAAAAAAATAAACAAGGTGTAGCCAATCCATGAAGCAACGTATGAGACAGCGCAGAACCATGAAACAGAACCATTAGAAAAAGCAGAAAGAAGCGAGAGAAATGAGTCCATTTGAAATGACGGAAGAGTTTCATAAAACCTTTGATCCAACACGACCGCCATATCCACAAGCTTTTTCAGCGGAAAAAGCCCAGTTTCGTGCTGGTTTTAAAATTGAAGAATTAGTTGAGTTCCTTTATGCTGCCAGCAACAATGACGAAGAGACCTTCCAATCAGGCCTGGAGCATTTGCATCAAGCAATCGATCAAGCCCAAGCCAAGCTGGCTGCCAAACAACAGCCTGTCAGTGATTCCCTAGTAGAACAAGTCGATGCGCTCTGTGATCTGCTGTATTTTACCTATGGCTCTTTTTCACTGGTAGGGGTCGATCCAGCGCCGATCCTGGCTATCGTTCATGACGCCAACATGGGGAAACTTTTTCCAGATGGGCAGCCCCATTATGATCCTGAGACCCACAAAGTCATGAAGCCTAGCGATTGGGAAGAACGGTTTGCTCCTGAACCGCGAATCAAGGCAGAAATCAAACGCCAATTGGCACAAAAACAAGCGCAAGCCCAAGAATCGTCAGAATAATAAAGAAACGTGCCAGTTGCCCGTTCCGATTGCTTATCAGCAAAAGGAGTGGTGCAACTGGCACGTTTGGTTTAATCAAAGAAAGTGTAGTAAAGGGTTCTGACAGCGGCTTTTTCTTGTTCTTTGTGGATGCCGAACATGATGCTGACCTCAGAGGACCCCTGGTTGATCATCTCTAAGTTGATATTTTTTCGCGCAAGGGCAGCGGTACTGTCGGCAGTGATCCCGACTCTTTGACGCATCCCTTCACCAACGACGACGACCATGGATAGATCGTGGGTCATTCGCAGTTCATCGGGATCGATCTCGTAGGCGATCTTGCGCAGCAGTTCTTCTTCCAATACTGGATTCAACTGGTTGGAGCGCATAATGATCGAGATATCATCGATTCCTGAAGGCATGTGTTCATAATTTAAATCAAATTCCCGGAAAATCTCTAAGACCCGTAACGTGAACCCAACTTCGCGGTTCATCAAGTATTTGCGGATATAGATCATACAAAAGCCTTCGTCACTGGCAACGCCGATCACCGGCTGATCCAAATTGTCTCTTTGGTTGGTGATCAAGGTGCCGGGATGACTTGGGTTATTGGTGTTTTTGATCACCACGGGAATTTTCGCATGGTATGAAGGCATCAACGCCTCATCGTGCAAAACAGTAAAGCCGGCATAAGATAGCTCCCGCATTTCTCGGTAAGTCACTTCTTTGATGGACTCTGGATGATGAACGTAGCCTGGATGAGCAGAAAAAATCCCATCGACATCGGTAAAGTTTTCGTACAATTCTACTTGCAGACCAGCCGCCACGATGGCACCAGAAATATCAGATCCCCCTCGAGAGAAGGTACAGATTTCGCCGGCTTCTGTGTAACCAAAGAAGCCAGGAATCACTAAGATTTCAGGACTATCGCGCCATTGTGCGATCTTGGCATACGACTTGTTCAAGATACGGGCGTTTTGGGGTTCATCCGTCACTAGCAACCCAAGTTCTTGCGGATTCATGTAGCGAGCAGCTAACCCACGGCTTTGTAAAATCCCAGCGATCAATTTGGCATTGTTGTCTTCGCCGCTTGCCAAGACCGTATCATAAAGATGCGGATTGTCTTGAGTAGGCAGTGTTTGAAAAGCCGCCAATGATTGCCAGATGCGGTCTAAATGGACTTGTTCGATACCAAAGGGGGCGGCGATCGCTGTATAGCGGGCATAGATTTCTTCTATTAAATCAGTAATTTCTTCTTGGGCACACAGACGGGTACAGACTGCTAGTAAAAGATCGGTGACTTTCTGATCGTCACTGGAACGCTTACCAGGCGCTGAGACAACAACAAACCGTCTTTTAGGATCACTTTCAATTATCGCAACAACTTTTTCGACTTGTTCGGCTGAGGCAAGGGAACTGCCTCCGAATTTCGCTACTTTCATTTGACATTACTCCTGTTCAAGCTTTTTACTAGAGTACAGTTTCAATAGGGAGAAATCAAGCGGTTTCTTGAAAAAAATCGGAAAAATCAGAAAAAAAGTCACTTGTTGATGTAAATTTCACGATTTGTTTTCATTATCGATGGAAAAGCCGTGAATGATTTTATTCAATGCGAAAAAAGTCGATCTTTTTTGCCTCAATCTAATGCTTGATTTTTTTCTTTATGCTATAATCTAGCGTAGATGCTTTTTTATAAAGGGACTGTCTGTCCTTTTTATACTCAACGAACTTATCAATCAATCTGCTGATCAGCAGATTTTAGACGAAACATGTATATTTGAAAATTGGAGGAACCACAAAATGGGAACTAATATCATCTTTGGAATTGTCATTGCCATCATCATCATCGCAGCGGTCTTGTATGCAATTGGCTTTTTCATGCGGAAGAAAAACCAAGAAAAGCTAAATGACTTGGAAAAACGCAAAGAAAATCTGTTTGACTTACCGGTGATCGAAGAAGTCGATGAAGTAAAAAGAATGCACTTGGTTGGTCAAAGTCAAAACACCTTCCGTGAGTGGAACCAACAATGGACAGATATCTCCACAAAATCTTTTGCTGAACTTGAGAGTCAAATCTTTGAAGTGGAAGAACTAAACGAACGCATCCGCTTTTTCAAAGCAAAAGGGGCGATTGTTCAAGCGGAAGCGACCATGGATGAGATGGAACGCCAAGTAGAAGAGATTCGCGCCGGCTTGAAAGAATTACGAGAAAGTGAAGAACGAAATTCACTGGAAGTCCAAAAAGCGTTGGACGTTTACGAAGACTTGAAGAAGAAGCTACGGGATCAAGGCGAAGAATTCGGTCCTGCTTACAATGAGCTGCAAAAACAAATCAAAAACATTGAAATTGAGTTCACCCAATTTGTTACCTTAAATACTTCAGGCGATCCTGTGGAAGCACGGGAAGTGTTAGACCAAGCAGAAAAACACACCTATGAAGTAGAAGACTTAATGAAACGGATCCCAGCGGCCTACGAAGAATTAAACCGTACCTTCCCAGATCAGTTGAAAGAAATCCAAGATGGCTACAAAAAATTATTAGAACAAAAATATGTGTTCCCAGAAGCAAACTTCCAAGAAGAAATCAACCGTGTGAAAAAACGAGTTGAAAACTCCATGAACGATCTAGCGAAAACAGAAGTCGCTTCCGTTGAAGTGGCAAGTCGTGATACTGCAAGTGATATCGATGCCTTGTATACGGTGATGGAACGTGAGATCAATGCCAAGAAATATGTCATGAAAAATCGCCAAATCATTGAAGACTATATTGACCACGCAACGAAGAACAACCGTCAGTTGTTGATCGAGTTGGATCATACGGCACAAAGCTATACATTGAATCATAATGAATTAGGTCGCGTCCGTGGTTTCCAAACGGAAGTCGACGAATTGGCTCGTCGCAATAACGAGTACCTACCACAATTAGAAAAGCACGAAATTCCTTATTCAGAAGTGCAAAGCTTCTACAAAGATGCCTACAAGATTTTGGATGATGTGGAAAGCCAGCAAGTCGAAATCGATGATTCCCTTGCGGAATTACGTCGTGGTGAAAAAGTTGCGCAAGAAAAAGTGGAAAGCTTCGAATTCCGTCTACGCAACTTGAAGCGGTTTGTTGAGAAGCAACGCTTACCTGGTTTGCCAGGTGAGTACTTAGAATTCTTCTTCGTGGCAACAGATCGGGTGGAAGAACTAGGCAAAGAATTGAACAAGATTCGCATCAACATGCAAGAAATCAATAAATTGGTTTCTGTCTGTGAAGAAGATCTTGATCTTTTAGATGAACAAACGAAAGACTTGGTGGATGCTGCGGCATTGACTGAGCAAATGATGCAATATGCCAACCGTTATCGTCATTCTCATCCAGATATCAAGGCAGCGATCGACAAATCACTTTACTTGTTCAGTAAAGAATATCGCTATCAAGATGCGCTAGATGAAATCGGCACAGCGTTGGAACGAGTAGAACCAGGTGCCTTCAAAAGGATCGAAAACTTCTACTTCAATAACCGCGACTTAGTATAATACGAAAGCCAGCAGTGAAAAACTGACTGGCTTTTTTCATGGAAAGAATGGCTCGCTGCATGATTAACGCTTACGAAGGAAGGGAAAGTTTCCTTTAAATAAAGCCAAAGCCAGCGAGTCACCTTGAAACTCAGCCCAAGAGCAGTTATAATGGGAAAGAATTTTTTTAGAGAAAGGGTCCTATCATTGATCTATTTTGACAACAGTGCAACAACCGCTATTTATCCACAAGCTTTAAATACATATGTCCAAGTCAGTCAGCGAATCATCGGCAATCCCTCAAGCCTGCATGATTTAGGAAATCAAGCCAATCGCCTGCTACAGCAATCACGTCAGCAGATCGCCGATCTGTTAAACGTTTCTTCCAAAGAAATCGCATTTACCAGTGGGGGGACCGAAGGAGACAACTGGGTCATCAAAGGGACTGCTTTAGCGAAAAAAGCCTATGGGAATCACCTGATTATTTCCAGTATTGAACACCCAGCCGTCAGTGAAACAGCCGCTCAATTAGCCGAGTTAGGGTTTGAGGTCAGTGTGGCACCTGTCGATGCGCAAGGCTTTGTCAACGTGTCAGAATTAGCAAACATGATTCGCAAAGAAACGATTTTGGTTTCGGTGATGGCGGTCAATAATGAGGTAGGATCGATTCAACCGATCCATGAGATCGCAACCGTGTTGGCGGACTACCCAACGATCCATTTCCATGTAGATGCTGTCCAAGCCATCACAAAGGTCCCGCAAGAGCAATGGTTCAATGAGCGAGTCGATTTTGCCGTGTTCTCTGCACATAAATTTCACGGACCTCGTGGCGCCGGATTTATCTATTGGAAACAAGGTCGTAAGTTGGCGCCATTGATGACTGGCGGTGGGCAAGAGCAAAACCAGCGCAGCGGTACCGAAAATGTACCAGCAATCGTTGCCATGGCAAAAGCCCTGCGTTTAGCGACGGAACACAAGGCTGAAAAGCCGAACCATGTTCAATTATTAAAAGGCTATTTGCAAGAAGCACTGGCTGGCTATGAGAAAGTCACGCTTTTTTCTGGCACTGAAGGGTTTGCGCCACATATACTTTGTTTCTCATTAAAAGGGATCAGAGGAGAAGTCTTAGTCCATGCCTTTGAAGAAAAGCAGATCTATCTTTCGACGACGAGCGCTTGTTCCTCTCGTAAAAAGATGGCCAGCAGTACGCTTCATGCGATGCACGTTCCGGAACAGTTAGCGACATCCGCTGTTCGTATCAGTTTAGATGAGAGCAATACGATGGCAGAAGTCGAGCAGTTTCTAATCGTCTTCCACCAGTTGTACCAAAAATTTTCGAAAATTAATTAAGCACGACATAGCACTATAAAATCAATCCAAATCAAAGGAGTTTTCTCGTGAATTATTCAGAAATCATGGTTCGTTACGGCGAACTGTCAACAAAGGGCAAAAATCGTCGTAGTTTTATTATGCAATTAGCCTCAAACGTCAAACGTACCTTAGCCGATTATCCCCATGTCAAAGTTCATGCCGAGCGAGATCGCATGCACTTGCTATTGAACGGTGAAAACAGCCAAGAGATCATTCCTAAGCTGCAAAAAGTCTTTGGGATTCAAAACTTTTCCCCTAGTATTCGGGTTGAAAAAGACATTGAGGTATTGAAGAAAGCCGTTCAAGACGTTATGGCAGAGATCTACACCGGTGTTGAGACCTTCAAAATCACAGCTAAGCGCAGCGATCACTCGTTTGTGCAAGATAGCAACCAGTTGAATTTGACCTTAGGTAATGCGGTGATCGACCGTTTTCCTGATATCAAAGTCCAAATGAAAAAACCAGACATCAATCTGCGGGTGGAAATACGGATCGATGGCGCCTATCTGTCCTATGAAACGATCCAAGGAGCAGCCGGCTTACCCGTTGGCACCAGCGGTAAGGGAATGTTGATGCTTTCTGGTGGTATCGATTCGCCAGTTGCAGGCTACTTTGCCATGAAACGCGGTGTTGAGATCGAAGCAGTCCATTTTGCAAGTCCTCCTTATACGAGTGAACAAGCATTACAAAAAGCCAAAGATCTAACGAAGAAGCTTGCTCCTTATGTGGGAAGCATCCAATTTATCGAAGTTCCGTTTACGGAAATCCAAGAAGAAATCAAAAACCGTGTGCCGCAAGGCTATTGGATGACCATCACCCGTCGGATGATGCTGCGTTTGACAGATGCGATTCGTGAGGCTCGTCATGGCTTGATTATCTTAAATGGTGAATCATTAGGACAAGTCGCTTCACAAACTTTGCATAGCATGGTCGCCATCAATGAAGTAACCAATACGCCAATCGTGCGCCCAGTGGCAACGATGGACAAATTGGAGATCATTGAAGTTGCCGAAGCCATTGATACCTTTGAGTTATCGGTTCAGCCCTTTGAGGATTGCTGCACAATCTTTGCCCCCCCTCAACCAAAGACACGCCCAAGACTGGATAAAGTACATCAATATGAAGAGCGTCTCGATATCGAAGGGATGATGGAACGTGCGATGGCTGGGTTGAAACTAGAAGTAATCATGGCAAATCAAGAAAAAATAGCAACCGAATTCGCTGAATTCTTATAATAAAGTTTCTTTTTTAAACTACGACCACAACTGTTATGGAACATTTGTGGTCGTTTTTCATCGTGTGAGAGAGTTTGTGAATATTTTCTTGCTATTGAAAATGGAACATGCTACACTCAATATGTGAATCATTTAACAAGGAGGGTGGACAGGATGGAAGCATTAAGAGATAAAAAACTTCCGAAAGCAACGGCAAAACGTTTGCCAGCTTATTTACGACACTTAAAATTACTGGATGCCTCAGGTATTCAGCGAATCAAATCAAAAGAGTTTGCAGAAATCACGCAAGTTCCTTCAGCCACGATCCGCCGGGATTTTTCTCATCTAGGAGAATTGGGTAGAAGTGGGTATGGCTATGATGTTCCTTATTTGATTGAGGTTTTGAGCTATATTTTAGAAACCAATGAGGAGAAAAAAATCGCCTTGATTGGTTATGGAAATTTAGGAAAAGCGTTAGCTAACAACAATTTTCGCAGAAATGAAAATCTTTCCGTCATCGCGGTTTTTGACAATGATCCAGAAATGATTGGCCAGACCATTAGTGGACGTTATGTCTATGGAATGGACCAATTGGCGGAAGTCGTAGCAGAAAAAGGGATCACCGTAGCGATTTCGACTGTTCCTAGCCGCTATTCACAAATGGCGATCGATGCGATCGTGGATGCTGGGATCACAGCAATCCTGAATTTTGCCCCTGATCCCGTCATCGTGCCAAAAGATGTCAATATCCAATACATTGATTTGACGACAGAATTGCAAACATTGATTTTTTTTGATACGACCTACTCGCAAAAATCGAAAGTCTGAGCAAATCCTTTTCGTTTTTTGACAATCTTTCTTATACTGGGAGAAAATGCTATAGGAGAGATGATATGCAAGTTACACGCAAAGAAACGGTTTATGAGATGCCCGGCAACCAACCAAAAGTAGGGGATAAAGCAGCTGATTTTCGCTTGAAAAGTTTAGAGGACAAGGAATATACACTGACTGATTTTTTAGGAAAACCAACGATCATCAGCGTGGTTCCCGATATCGTGACACGTGTCTGTGCGTTGCAGACCAAGCGTTTCAACCAAGAAGAAAGTCAATTGGATGATATAAATTTTGTAACGATCTCTAACAATACAAAAGAAGAACAAGCACAATGGTGCGGCCAAGAAGGCGTCGACATGATCATGCTTCATGATCCGGCGAATACCTTCGGTGAGGCCTATCAAATCATGATCCCAGACTTCGGTCATTTTGCCCGAGCAATTTTCGTTTTAGACCGTGAAGGCGTGATTCAACATGTTGAGATCGTGCCTGAGATCTCCCACGAACCGGATTATCAAGCAGCCATTGATGCGGCGAAAGCAAACCTCTGATTGACTTTCAAAAAAGTTCATTGTAGAATGTAGCAAGATGAAACAAGAATCTATGATAGCAAGACAATGTTCAAGAGGAGTATCAGTGACCCTGGCGGTCAGAGAGAAGTCGGTCGGTGCAAGACTTCCCCAGACACTGAAAAGGTAGCTTGAAGGTCTTTGATCCGAACCACGGTTTGTTTCTTGCAGATAAAGCCGCACAGTAAGATCAAGCGCGTCGTGAACGTTACCTCACGTCAAAGTGGCAGAGCAATCTGCAATTTAGGTGGTACCGCGTATCAGCGCCCTAATGCCTCGGCATTAGGGCGCTTTTTGCTGTGAATCACTGCGAGTGGCCCACAAAGAGGGACAGAGCAGATGATGAACAGTACTAGGCGACCATAGGGAGCGTAGTAACCATACTAGGAATCACTATGATTGGCCCACAAAGTGGACAGAGCAGATGATGAACAGTACGCGAAGTCACCAAAATTGGTTCACGAAGCGAGCTAGATCGGTTGCCAAAGGCCCTAAGACACAATAGAGGATCACGGAAGTGAGCCATGACCTCTGTAAGAAACGTACTTTTTACGAACAACAAACGAGGCGTCAACAAACAACGGATAATCATCTCTACCACTGCACTCATCCTGAACGATTCAAACATTTTCGCGCTTTACCCAGCAACAGGCACCAAAAAACCACACCAACCATTACGTTTAAGAAACGTAACTTTAGGAGGACCAACTATGACAGAAACTGAGAATCTATCCACCAAGTACAATCCCCAAGAAGTAGAAGCCGGGCGTTACCAAGATTGGTTAGAGCATGACCGTTTTAAACCAAGCGGCAACAAAGAAGCAAAACCTTATTCTATCGTGATTCCACCACCAAACGTAACAGGAAAATTGCACTTAGGTCATGCCTGGGATACCACGTTACAAGACATCATCATTCGTCAAAAACGGATGCAAGGGTATGACACCTTATGGCTGCCAGGAATGGACCATGCCGGGATCGCTACCCAAGCCAAAGTAGAAGAAAAGCTGCGGGAACAAGGAATTTCTCGCTATGACCTTGGTCGGGAAAAATTTGTTGAACAAGTATGGGATTGGAAAGAAGAATATGCCGGTCACATTCGGGAACAATGGGCGAAACTAGGCTTATCCCTAGACTATAGCCGTGAACGGTTCACATTAGATGATGGATTATCCGAAGCGGTTCGTAAAGTTTTCGTGACGCTATATGAAAAAGGCTTGATCTATCGTGGCGAGTACATCATCAACTGGGATCCGCAAGCCCGCACGGCATTATCTGATATTGAAGTGATCCACAAAGACATCGAAGGTGCTTTTTACCACATGTCTTACGAATTAGCGGATGGCAGCGGCGTGGTGGAGATCGCAACGACTCGCCCAGAAACGATGTTGGGGGATACAGCAGTCGCGGTTCATCCAGAAGATGAACGCTATCAAGCATTGATTGGTAAGAAAGTGATCTTGCCTTTGGTCAATAAAGAGATCCCAATCATCGCTGATGAGTACGTGGACCAAGAATTTGGAACAGGGGTCGTAAAAATCACTCCTGCCCATGACCCGAATGACTTCGAGGTCGGTAACCGCCATGACCTACCACGGGTCAATGTCATGAATGATGACGGAACAATGAATGACTTAGCAGGTACCTATGCAGGCATGGATCGTTTTGCTGCTCGCAAGCAAATCGTGAAAGATTTAGAAGCGTTAGGTCGTCTGATCAAAATCGAAAAAATGGTCCATAGCGTAGGTCACTCAGAACGGACAGGCGTAGTAGTCGAACCTCGTTTATCGACACAATGGTTCGTAAAAATGGAACCATTAGCAAAACAAGCCATCGACAACCAAGAAACCGACGATGCGGTGGACTTTTATCCGCCACGTTTCAACCAAACATTCTTACGTTGGATGGAAAATGTCCATGACTGGGTTATCTCTCGTCAGTTGTGGTGGGGCCATCAAATCCCAGCTTGGTACCACAAAGAAACGGGGGAAATGTATGTAGGACTTGAAGCGCCAGCAGATGCCGAAAATTGGCAGCAAGATCCAGACGTATTGGATACATGGTTTAGTTCTGCTTTATGGCCGTTTTCAACGATGGGGTGGCCAGATGAAAACAATGAAGATTTCCAACGCTACTTCCCAACGAATACATTAGTGACTGGCTATGACATTATCGCATTTTGGGTAAGCCGTATGATTTTCCAAAGCTTGGAATTTACTGGCAAACGACCATTTGAAAATGTCTTGATCCATGGATTGATCCGTGATGAACAAGGTCGCAAAATGAGTAAGTCTCTTGGAAACGGGATCGATCCGATGGAAGTCATTGAACAATACGGTGCTGATGCATTGCGTTGGTTCTTATCAAATGGCTCTGCACCGGGACAAGACGTGCGTTTCAGCTATGAGAAAATGGATGCTGCTTGGAACTTCATCAATAAAATTTGGAATGCTTCCCGTTTTGTCTTAATGAATGTCAGCGAAATGACTGCAGAAGACATTGATTTTTCTGGTGAAAAATCAGTGGCGGATCGTTGGATCTTGACGCGCTTGAATGAAACGATTGAAAAAGTCACTGACCTTTTTGAACGCTTCGAATTTGGTGAAGCAGGTCGTCAATTATACAACTTTATCTGGGATGATTTCTGTGACTGGTACATTGAAATGTCGAAAGAAACGTTATATGGTGACAATGAAGCAGCGAAACAAGTTAACAAGAGCATCTTAGTCCATGTTCTTGATCAAATTTTACGCTTGTTGCACCCAATCATGCCATTTGTTACAGAAGAAATCTGGAGCAAGCTGCCGCATACAGGGGAATCATTAGTCGTTGCTGAGTATCCACAAGTGGCTCCAGAATGGACGGATGAAAAAGCGGCGCAAGGGATGGAAGTGTTGAAAGAATTGATTCGTTCGGTTCGAAACATCCGAGCAGAAGTAAATACACCACTTTCGAAACCAATCACTTTGCTGATCCAAGCAAATGAGCCTGAGATCGAAGAATTCTTGATCGCTAACAAAAACTATATCGAACGCTTCTGTAATCCAGAAGAACTAGAAATCACTAACAGCTTGCAAGCCCCTGAATTGGCGATGTCTGCCATCCTATCAGGTGCGACGATCTACTTGCCACTAGCTGGGTTGATCAACATTGAAGAAGAAATCGCGCGTTTGGAGAAAGAACTAGCGAAGTTCACCCAAGAAGTTCAACGGGTACAAGGCAAACTGGCGAACGAACGCTTCGTTGCCAATGCGCCTGAGGAAGTCGTGGCACAAGAACGCAGCAAAGAAGCCGATTATCTTGAAAAACAAAAAGCCGTTCAAGAACGGATCGAACAATTACGCACAATCCAATAGGATGAGCACATCACACGCAAACAAGCATCTTTCGGAGATGCTTGTTTTTGCTTATTCAATAGAAACAGGGCGAACAATTTTCTCGTTTAAAGGAAAGAAATTGGGAAAGCCGTTCATTTTTTGTTAAAATAGGAGCGAGGTGAGCGAGATGACAAGCGAAGAAGCAACAGCGTGGATCCATTCGCGTTTGACATTTGGGCAAAGACCTGGATTGATGCGTGTCGAAGCATTATTAAAACGGATGGGTAATCCTGAAAAAAAGGTGACCATGATCCATATCGCCGGTACGAATGGCAAAGGATCGACCGTCAGTTATTTGCGCAGTCTTTTAGAAGAAGCTGGGCAGCAAGTGGGGACCTTTACTTCCCCACACATTGAAGCGTTCAATGAACGAATTGAAATCAACGGACAATTTATATCAGATGAGGACTTGGTCGCTTGGGTGGAAAAAATCCAGCCGCTGGTTGCTGAAATTGATCGCGATGAAACGTTGACGGGCATTACCCAGTTCGAGATCATTACCGCTATGGCATTAGGCTATTTTGAAGAAAAAAAGGTCGATGTTGCGATTATTGAAGTTGGCTTAGGGGGACTCTTAGATAGTACCAACGTTATTTCTCCTATTTTGACCGCGATCACGACGATCGGCATGGATCACATGGATGTCTTAGGGGATACCATTGAAGCGATCGCTGCCCATAAGGCAGGGATCATCAAGCCGCAAACACCCCTTGTTACTGGCAATATCGTTGAAAGTGCGCTTTCGGTGATCGATTTGAAAGCTACAGAAGCACAGGCACCTGCTTATCATGCAGGGCAAGAGTACCGTGTGACCTATCGTCGTCCCGATGAAGAATGGGGCGAATTATTTGATTTTGAAAATGAGCATGGCAAAATCAAAGGCTTGAAAACACCGATGTTAGGCCGCCATCAACCAGAAAATGCCGGTGTTGCGATCCAATTATACAGCCTGTATTGCGACCTGCGGCAACTGCCCTTTTCAGCCAAAGAGATTCGCAATGGCTTGCGAAAAGCCTATTGGCCCGCCCGGATGGAACGAATCAGTAGTGAGCCACTAGTGATTATCGATGGTGCCCATAACGTACACGCCATGGCTCGTTTAGTAGATACGATGAAAGAAGAGTTCAGCGAATATCGCATCCATGTACTGTTTTCAGCGCTTGAAACCAAAAACGTCAATGAGATGCTTCAGCAATTGCTATCGATTCCCCAAGCCGAGATTTATTTAACGACCTTCGATTTTCCCAAAGCACTGCATTTGGCAGACGGCTATCAGGAACTTGATGAAAAACGAATCTCAACCGTTTCTTTATGGCAGTTTGGCTTGGCAGAATTATTAGAAAAAATGACCAATGAAGATTTGCTGCTGGTGACAGGATCCTTGTATTTTGTTTCAGAAGTTCGTGAATTGTTATTGGCAATAGGAGGAAGAAATGGCTAAGTTACGTGGTGTGATTTTCGATATGGACGGCTTGATTTTTGACACGGAGCTGCTTTATTACCAAGCGACTCAAATCGTGGCTGATCAAATGGGTATTCCCTATACAAAAGAGTTATACCTAGCCTATGTAGGTGTTTCGGATGAAGAAGTCTGGGCAGCTTATCATGAGAGATTCGATGAAGCCTTTGGTCATCAGATGATTGAAGAATTTATTCAAGCGGCTTTTCAGCAAACGTTGGAAATGTTCCAACGGGGGGAGGCTGAATTGAAGCCGGGGATCCACGAGTTATTGCATTATCTTGATGAGAAAAAGATTCCCCGAGTGTTGGCGTCTAGTAACCAGCGCAAAGTGATCGACACCTTGCTGGAAGCAGCAGACTTAACGGCGGAATTTCCTAAGATTGTCTGCTTTGATGATGTCACACGGGCAAAACCAGATCCTGAGATTTTTGAAAAAGCTCATGCATTACTGGCGGTACCAAAAGAAGAATTGGTGATCCTTGAGGATTCGGCTAACGGTATTCATGCTGCTCATGGGGCTGGGATCTCAGTCATTATGATTCCCGATTTGATCGCGCCGACGACCATCATTGAAGAAAAAGTCTTGAAAGTCTTGCCTTCACTAGAGGATGTCCCAGATTTTCTAGAAACGGCTTTTTCGATTTAACTGTGATTTTTTGCGCATCTTATTCATGAAATACTCTCTCCTTTGCGTATCTTTTATTAGACCGACGCAAAGGAGTTTTTTTATGATCAATGAAACAGAGATTCCCCAAAGCTCGTTTCCACGAGAGCGCTTAGTGCAATATGGGGTTGATGCCCTTTCGAACCAAGAACTGTTGGCAATTTTGTTGCGGACTGGCTCACGGCCCCTAAATGTCTTGGAATTAGCGGCTAGTGTCTTGAATCGTTTTGAAGAATTGTATGAATTAAAAGAAGCGACAATCGATGAATTACAAGAAATTCGCGGCGTCGGACAAAATCAAAGCCATCGAGATCAAAGCGATGATTGAATTAGGTGTGCGGATCCAGCGGTCTGTTCAACCAAAGTACGGCAAGATCAACTCCAGTATGGCGATCGCTCATCAGCTGATCCAAGAATTAAAAGACTTTCGTCAGGAGCACTTGCTAGGGATTTATTTGAATACCAAAAATGAGATCATTCAAAAAAAGACGATCTTCATCGGATCGTTGAATCAGTCGATCGCTCACCCACGGGAGATTTTTCATTGGGCGGTACGCTACAGTGCCGCACGAGTGATCGTCGTTCACAACCACCCAAGTGGAAGTCCTCAAGCCTCAGAGGCAGATCTGCTGTTTACACGCCGCTTGATCAAGTGCGGAGACGTGATGGGGATCGAACTACTGGATCATTTAATTATTGGCGACAATGCCTATGTTAGTTTGCGAGAAGAAGGCCTCTGGCATCAAGAAATTTGCTGACACAACGGCTAATTTGCGAACATTATTAAAAATAAAGGTGAATTGTCTAATCGTCTGTCTTGCAAAAAAATACGGGCAAGTGTAAAATATTATTGTAATTTTGTTTGCTGAATAGATGTTGAAACGCACGTTAGGCCTCTATCGCACAAAGGCAATGTTACACATAATTAAGTGCTTATGCACGAGGAGGTTTTTTTATAATGGAACAAGGTACAGTAAAATGGTTCAATGCTGAAAAAGGGTTTGGTTTTATCTCTCGCGAAGACGGTACAGACGTATTTGTACACTTTTCAGCGATCCAAGGTGAAGGATTCAAAACTTTAGAAGAAGGTCAAGCAGTAACTTTCGACGTGGAAGATTCTGATCGTGGACCTCAAGCAGTTAACGTAAACAAAGCGTAAGCTTTCAAACAAACTGCCAGTAAGAGCACTTTGAAATCAAAAACCCAAAAGACCATCGATTCGATGGTCTTTTTTTTCTTTTTGCAACGGAAAGGAAAAAGGGGAGTTCCCAGTAACCTGAGAACTCCGGCTCTATAATTTATGGGACTGATGAATCAGAATTGATTCTTCAGTCCCATTTTCATTTTAGGTATTAAAAAACATATCGTTCTCTAGTATGAT
>NZ_JBIVBP010000020.1:0-47921 GCF_044746145.1 Enterococcus sp. NPDC086594 | reverse complement strand
GTTAGGCTATCTCTTTTTCTATCTTTTTTTACAAAAAAAGTGTTGGTAGAAAATCCGTAGATTTTCCACCAACACTAAATATTGTAGAGCCAAAATAATCTGACTTATTTCGTATTTCTTTATGCCATCACTGTTAACAGTGCGAAGATATTGTCCCTTCTCAAATTTCATTTGGTCTCCATCTTCAAAATCAGGATAACCCAACAAATAAACGTCGGCATTTTTTTCCAGTACACCTTGAAATTTTTCAAGTCCAGAATTTAATAAAGATAAATCCTCTGGAATTAATAATACTAAGTCATGTTCTTTACTGTATTTCTCAATTTTAGCTTTCACATGCTTTGAAGTTCTTTCACCAAAAAACATTTCTGCAAAGAACTCGTTTTTTATTGGAGATAATCCGCTTAAAATTTCTTCAATAAGAAATTCGAACACATGATAATTAGATAATATTCCGTAATTCTTTAAAAGAAAACCACTCCCCTGGCCATAATCTGTAGTTTCCATAATTGTTTTATCTTTAGAGAACAAAGTTAATGATGTTTCTTTTATTACGCACACTGATTCTTCAAGGCGCATTTTTGGAGGGATAAAAATTGGATTTACTTTTGTTATTTCAAGTTCTTTTAAAATAGCATTATGACGTTTTGCCAGTTGCTCGAATACGGTATCATGCTTTCCTTTTACCATACTGACATAATTTATCATACCTTTGATTACTCTCAACATATTTTCTATACTATCCCCTTTATAGCCTGCTTCAGTGAATTTTTCCAAGGGAATTGTCAGATTTTTACTGTTTTCTTCTATTGAGTAGAGCATTGCTCTAATTTTCCTGATGTATCGTCTATCCACATTAAGTTTTTTATTAACAATTATTCCAGTAACTTCTTGATGTTGATTGGCTTTTTGTAATCTTGTTTTGTATGGGTTTATTTTGAAACCATTCCTATTAATTATATCTGTTAGACTAGAGCCTAAAACTATTTTTCCATTTTCCTCAATAACGATATTTTCATTAAATCTCGTTTTAGTTGAAAATGTTATATCATCAGCGTATCTAGAATAAGTAGCACCAAATGAATTTTTTGCTAATCGATCTAAATCTTTGTCTAAAGTTTTACATAGAATATTTGATATTACTGGGGAAGTAGGGGATCCTTGAGGTAAAAAACCACCAGGATGGCAACATATATTTGTTAAAGTAGTTGCAACATTTTTATCTAGTCTGAAATAATTCATGAACATACTTCGTACTCTTCCAAAAGAAATACTGGGGAAAAAATTTTCTAAATCAATATTAAGTAAAACATTCTTTCTTATATGTAATTGTGCATTATCTACGATACTTCTTTTGTTGATAAAACCATAAGCTTTATCATGAAGTTTTACACTACTGCTTAAAATAGCGCTTAACCTTTTTTGTATAAACAATAAACTGTCATTAGGGGCATATATTTTTCTCAATGAACCATTTTTCTTTGGAATTTCAAATTCGAAATAAAGATTATTTTTTTCCTCAAAAAGTAAGCGCCTTAAATGTCCAGCTGTAACATCAAGCGAACTTGCAATATCAGTAAATGATTTCAACTCTTGTAGGTGCATTTTCAGACAGTCCTTATTTTTATTGAGGGAAGCTCTACCGTTTTCGAGACAAAGCTGGGAAACAGCCTACTTTAATACCAGTATAAATATCACAATTGCTGCAGAAGACGTATCTCCAACATTAATTTATTAAGTCGCAGTTACACAACTCATATTCAACTTCCCTCACGATAATTATAGCAGAACAGTGGAAATATTAAATCAAAAGTTTAGAGTTTTAGTATTAGAAGATAAGTCTTATATTAGATACATGTTTTGAAATAAATAAAGAGATATCGAAAATACGATACCTCTTCAACGCTCAACTCAGTTTTCTTAAAAATTCCTATCAAAATTCTGATAGATAACGTGTATTGTTTTATGGATTTGCACGTTTTTTAGCATCAGAATACCTTTAAATCGATATTTTTAAATGTTTTATTCCCACTCAACAGTAGCAGGTGGTTTACTCGTAATATCATACACGATCCGATTGACGTGTGCGACTTCGTTGACGATGCGGACGCTGATTTTTTGTAGGACTTCCCAAGGGATGCGGGCAAAGTCAGCGGTCATGCCGTCGATCGAAGTGACTGCACGGATGCCGACGGTATAATCGTAGGTCCGGCCATCGCCCATGACACCGACGGAGCGGATGCCTGGTAAGACGGTGAAGTATTGCCAAATGTCGCGGTCTAAGCCGGCATTTGCGATTTCTTCCCGCAAGATTGCGTCCGAGTCGCGGACAATCGTTAGTTTTTCTTCTGTCAATTCGCCAAGGACACGAATGCCTAGACCTGGTCCAGGGAATGGTTGGCGCCATACGATGCTGTCTGGCATGCCAAGTTGAGTCCCTAATTCACGGACTTCGTCTTTGAACAAGGTGTTCAATGGTTCGATCAATTTGAATTGCATGTCTTCAGGTAAACCACCCACATTGTGGTGTGATTTGATGGTTTGAGCAGTCTCGGTCCCTGATTCGATGACGTCGGTATAAAGGGTTCCTTGGGCAAGGAAAGAAACGCCTTCTTCGCCAGCTAGTTTGGTTGCTTCATCATCGAAGACGTACACGAATTCATTTCCGATGATCTTGCGTTTTTCTTCAGGATCAGAAACCCCAGCAAGTTTTGATAGGAAACGTTCTTTGGCATCAACTTTGATGATGTTCAAGCCGAATTTGCCACCTAAGCTTTCCATTACTTGCTCGGCTTCGCCTTTACGCAAGAGGCCGTGGTCAACAAAAATACAAGTCAGTTGATCGCCAATCGCTTTTTGTAAAAGAACACCAACGACAGAAGAATCGACCCCGCCGGAAAGACCAAGCAAGACTTTTTTGTCGCCCACTTGTTCGCGGATTTTTGCGATTTCCATATCGATGAAGTTATCCATTGTCCAATCACCTGTACATTGACAAACGTCAATGGCAAAGTGACGCAGTAAGTCGTTGCCGTATTCTGAATGGCGAACTTCTGCGTGGAATTGGATACCGTACATTTTGCGTTCTGCATCTTGGATAGAAGCAATCGGGCAATCTTTGCTCGTCGCCACAACATCAAAGCCTGCAGGTGCTTGAGTGACCAAGTCCCCGTGGCTCATCCACACGGTTTGGGTTGCGGGCGTGTTTTGGAAAAGGGCCGCTGCATCAGAAGTGACTTCCAATTCTGCTTTGCCGTATTCACGGTTTTTGGCAGGTTCAACTTTTCCGCCTAATTTATAAGTAATCAACTGCATGCCGTAACAGATCCCTAAAACTGGGATGCCTAAATCAAAAATTTTCTCGTCGATACCGAAAGAGTTCTCGTCGTAGACGCTGTTTGGTCCGCCAGATAAGATGATCCCTTTTGGATTCATCGCTTTTACTTCTTCAGCGGTAATGCGGTGGCTCAATAATTCTGAGAAAACACCGAACTCACGAATACGGCGTGTAATCAGCTGGTTATACTGACTACCGTAATCAAGTACGATAATTTTTTCGACGTTTGGCAAAGTGTCAACGTTTGTCACAATAAATTACCTCAATTCTTTTAGTTTTTATTGAAAAAAGGCTAGGCCTTTTCAACAGCATAATTATAAAAATGAAGCGGTCAATACTTGCGCAAGAACACTTCATCGATCAAATGGTGCTTTGTTTTATGAAGAATTATATCGGCTCTGCTGCGTGTAGGCAAGATATACTCGTGTAAATTCTTTAAATTCACATTTTTCCATACTTCTTTTGCCATTTTAATCGCTTCCTTGCGATCCCCGATCGCATATTGGTAATAATAATTGCTAGGGTCTTGAAAGGCAGTGTCTAGTAATGATTCAAATCGTTCCAAATACCATTTTTCAATCAGTACCGGTTGGGCGTCCACGAAAATTGAAAAATCAAAAAAGTCACTGATATAGATTTGTTGGTTGGCAGGTAGTTGCAGGGTATTGATGCCTTCCACGATCAAGATATCTGGTTGACTGATCGTTTCATACGTATCAGGAATAATATTGTAGACTTCATGGGAGTAGACGGGGATCTGGATGTCTGGTTCTCCTGATTTGACCGCATTCAAAAAGTTGATCAAGGCTTCCATGTCATAACTTTCTGGAAATCCTTTGCGATTCAAGCTGCCGCGTTCTTCCAAGACTTCGTTCGGATACAAAAAGCCGTCAGTGGTGATCAGTTGGACGGTTCTGCGGGGAAACAAACGGGCCAATAAATTTTGGACGAGCCGTGCGGTGGTACTCTTGCCGACGGCGACGCTTCCGGCGATGCCGATGATAAAAGGCGGCATTTTAACATAGCGGTGTAAAAAGAGTCCCTTGCTGAGGGTCAATGATTCAAACTCTTTCATATAAAGATGGATCAGATGGCATAAAGGCACGTAAACATCTTCCACATCTTGGACCGAGATCCGGTCGTTCAAACTTTTGATATTATCCAATTCTTCTTGAGTGAAAGGCATCATTCCGTTCGTATAAAACCCTTGCCATTGCTCACGAGGAATTTGATAAAAATTCATGGTTTCTTGCATAGTAGGCTCCTTTTTTGCGGCATCATCGGTTTCTCTTAGAAGCGATAGGCCACTGTTCGAAAGTATTTTACCATAGAAACC
Organism: Enterococcus sp. NPDC086594; assembly: GCF_044746145.1. Classification (NCBI taxonomy): domain Bacteria; kingdom Bacillati; phylum Bacillota; class Bacilli; order Lactobacillales; family Enterococcaceae; genus Enterococcus; species Enterococcus sp. NPDC086594. Next base: position 43,248 of record NZ_JBIVBP010000020.1, on the reverse strand, counting down.
CGCTGAACTTGGAAAAAAGACATGATTTCCTTTGCAGAAACAACAAAAAACTGTTTTTTCGTTGTTTTTTTTGCTGGGCGTTTACTTCTGGCTGTTTTTCGGTATGATTAGAAAGAAGCAGCAGACAAATCTTGCACGCCTTTTTACTGGTGTTTTCACTACGTTCACTCGTTCTAATAGAAGCAACAAGGAAAAAACCAGTAGAAGCCAGTAGAAAAAACAAGCGAAAAGGGAATAGAAGAAAGGAGCATAAACATGAGTAATCATTACTATACAGAAAATCCTGATACAGCCCATGATTTTGAACAGTGGTCGTTTGAATTAAGAGGAAAGAAGTTTCATTTTGTGACAGATAGCGGGGTGTTTTCCCGAGACACGGTGGACTACGGCTCGCGGGTGCTGATCGATGCGTTTGAGTGGGCGGAGCTGCCAGAAGGAAGTCTGCTAGACGTTGGGTGTGGCTATGGTCCTGTTGGCTTATCGTTGGCTTATGCAAGTCAGCGACCTGTCGAGATGATCGATATCAATCAGCGGGCAGTGGATTTGGCAAAAGGCAATGCCCAGCGTAACGGCATTGAACAGGTAGATATCCATCAATCCAATATCTATGCCCAATTAAATCAACCTGCTTATGCGGCGATCCTCAGCAATCCACCGATTCGGGCAGGAAAAGAAGTCGTCCATGAGATTTTGACAGGGGCGTTTCCGCTACTAAAAACAGGGGGAACTTTAACGATCGTGATCCAAAAGAAACAAGGGGCGCCGAGTGCTCAAAAGAAAATGCAAGAGACCTTTGGCAATGCCGAAATCATCAAAAAAGACAAAGGCTATTACATCATTCAAAGCGTAAAAGAAGCGTAGCTGCTCTTTGATTCTCAGCAGATCAAAGGCATCGCCAAGGCAAGCGCTGGTTAGCAGCAACTGGACCAGTTGGTTTCTCAAAAAGCCTATTGCCAACAGCCTTTCGGGCAATTGCAGCGTTGGTTAATCAGCTGTCTATATCATCGGGCTATTTTTGATCAACGAAAAAGAAAGTCGCACACTTGTTGAAAGTGTGCTATTTTTTTTGAGAAAAATTTGCTACACTTTAGGCAAGAGAGGAGAGAAGCAGATGAAATTGACGATTAAACAGATTGCTGAAATGGCTGGCGTCTCTGTCACGACCGTGTCGCAGATCCTAAACAATAAAGGCAGCCGTTTTAGTGAAGAAACCCGGAAGCGGGTCTTAGATATCGTAAATAAATATCACTATAAGCCGGATTTTTTTGCTTCGAATCTTATCAACCGCCATTCAAAAACGATCGGAATGATCGTGCCTGATGTGACGGATTTCTTTTTCTCTAAAGTCATTGAAGGGGCGGAAAGTTATTTCAATCCACTAGGTTACATGCTAGTGTTATGCAATTCGCGCCACAGCCAAGAAAAAGAGGTTCAATATTTGAATGAACTGTCTCATCGTTCGGTAGATGGTATCTTATTAGCGACGCCGCATTTACTGCCGGAGGATTATTCCTTGAAGAGCGGGTTCTTTGATGACCGACCAATTATTTTAGTCGATCGCGGGATCAATCAGCGGGACAATGGTCGTTTGATCGTGAAAGAATACGAAGGTGCCTACCAAGCCGTCAGTTATTTGATCAAAAACGGTCACCGCAACATTGCGATGCTCAAAGAAATCACCGGCTACTATCAATTAGAGGAACGGTTCAATGGCTATCGCCATGCCTTAAAGGACCATCAGATCCCTTTTAAAGGCCGATATGTAGAAAATGCTGAATTAACGGTTACCGGCGGGTACGAAGCAACGAAAGAATTATTGAAGTACAAAGAGATCACAGCGTTCTTCTGCGGCAACGACGCCATGGCGATCGGCTGTTATCAAGCGATTTATGAGGCGGGTAAAAAAGTACCAGAAGACTACTCGGTGATCGGCTTTGATGCCTTGAAATTATCGGAATACATCACACCACCGCTTACCACGGTCATGCAGCCGACCTTTGAGATCGGTTTTACCGCAGCGAAGTTTTTAGTGGACGCCATTGAGTTTCCGACACGGCGAATTCCAAATAAGATTTTTGATACAAAATTAATTATTCGTGAGAGCGTGAAGACATTGACAAGCGAGAAATAATGCGGTATATTTCTTCTTGTAAGTGTTTTCATAGTTTTGCGATATTTAGTAAACTGTTTTACTAAAGTGGTTTACCCTACGAAAAATTATTGTATAATGTTAAAGGAAGCGAGGGTCATTTCGATGCGAATGGTGGATTTAATTGAAAAGAAACGTGACGGCAAGTCATTGACGAAGGAAGAAATTGACTACATTGTAACTGCGTATACTGAAGGAAGTATTCCAGATTATCAAATGAGTGCCTTGTTGATGGCTATTTTTTATGTAGATATGACAGATGAAGAGATCACGAACTTAACGCTAGCAATGGCAAATTCTGGTGAAGTGATCGACCTATCCTCAATTGAAGGAATCAAAGTCGATAAGCATTCGACTGGTGGTGTTGGTGATACGACCACGTTGATCCTAGCGCCATTAGTGGGTAGTGTTGGCGTACCGGTTGCGAAAATGTCTGGCCGCGGCTTAGGCTATACCGGAGGGACGTTAGACAAGCTTGAAGCGATCCCTGGATTTAAAATCGAGCTTTCTGAAGCCGACTTTATCCGATTAGTCAACGAAAGTAAAGTGGCCGTGATCGGTCAATCAGGAGATTTAGCTCCTGCGGACAAAAAACTGTATGCCTTACGAGATGTGACGGCAACGGTTAGTTCGATCCCATTGATCGCCAGCTCGATCATGAGTAAAAAAATCGCGGCAGGTGCCGATGCGATCGTGTTAGATGTAACCACAGGCGATGGCGCCTTTATGAAAAACTTGGAGGATGCCAAACGCTTAGCCCAAACGATGGTCCGCATCGGAAAATTGGCAAATCGCCAAACGATGGCAGTCATTTCTGATATGTCACAACCTCTAGGGGAAGCGATCGGGAACAGTTTGGAAGTGGTGGAAGCTATTGAGACACTGCAAGGAAAAGGACCGAAAGACTTGGAAGAAATGTGCTATGCACTGGGCAGCCAAATGGTCGTTTTAGCGAAAAAAGCTGATTCATTGGAAGAAGCACGCCAACTGTTGGAAGAAGCCTTGCATTCAGGCAAAGCGTTAGAAAAATTCAGACAGATGATCATAGATCAAGGCGGAGACGCTTCAGTGATCGATGACCCGAGCAAGATTTTGACAGCAAAATATGAAGTTGAGGTCCCAGCGAAAACTAGCGGCGTGGTGACGAAATTAGTTGCCAATGAGCTAGGGATCGCGGCGATGATGTTAGGGGCAGGTCGTAAGACCAAAGACGAAGACATCGACCATGCAGTGGGCATCAAATTGCATAAGAAAGTTGGCGAATCCGTAACTGAAGGGGAATCGCTATTGACGATCTATAGCAATACCGAAGCAATCGAGGATGTCAAAGCATTGATCGACCAAAATATTGAAATTGGGGAAGATGGCGCAGAACCGCCATTGATCCATGACATTATTACAGAATAAGGAGCGAATAAAAATGGAATTGAATCGCATGATCGACCACACGATTTTGAAAGCAGACGCAACGGAGGAAGATGTTTTACGAATCATCGAAGAGGCAAAAACCTATCACTTCTATTCTGTCTGCATCAATCCAACGTGGGTTTCATTAGCAGCAGAAAAATTACAAGGCGAACCAACGGCTGTTTGTACCGTGATCGGTTTTCCTTTAGGGGCAAACACATCTGAGGTCAAAGCTTATGAAACAACAGATGCGATCAAAAACGGCGCAGATGAAGTCGATATGGTAATCAACGTAGGTGCCTTGAAATCAAAACAATACAAAAAAGTTCAAGCAGACATCGAAGCAGTCGTTGAAGCAGCCAAAGACAAAGCGCTTGTCAAAGTAATCATTGAAACAGCGTTATTAGACAACGAAGAAATCGTCAAAGCCTGTGAATTAGCCAAAGCAGCCGGTGCAGATTTCGTGAAAACCTCAACTGGCTTTTCAACTGGTGGGGCAGTCATTGAAGATGTTCGCTTGATGCGTGAAACTGTAGGACCAGAAATGGGTGTCAAAGCTTCCGGTGGTATCCACAACGAAGCAGAAGCGGCAGCTATGGTCGAAGCGGGGGCAAATCGCTTAGGAACAAGCGCAAGTGTTGCCATCGTGACTGGCTCAACAGGTGCTGGCTATTAAGCCTAGCATTAAGTAAAGTAGCAAAAATTAAAAACAAGAGCGGGGAAGACAATGACAATAGCGAAAAAAGAGTGGATCGACACCGCCGTTTCCGTCTTAGATAAAGCGTATGTGCCGTACTCTAAGTTTCCGGTCGGTGCTTGTCTCGTTGCCAAAAATGGGACGATATATCAAGGGATCAACATTGAAAATGCCTCATATGGCTTAACAAATTGCGCAGAACGAACGGCTTTTTTCAAAGCCGTTTCTGAAGGCGAAAAAGAGTTTCAACATTTGGTTGTGGCGGGTCATACGCCAGAACCGATCTCTCCTTGCGGTGCTTGCCGCCAGGTCATGGTGGAATTTTGTGCGCCAGATATGCCGGTGACCTTAGTCGGCGATGATGGTGTGATCAAAGAAACCACGGTAGAAGGCCTATTGCCTTATTACTTTACGAACAAAGATTTATAAACCATGTTCATTCAGTCGATGCGGCTGTTGAAAAAAACTATATTTTTAGGGGGCTTTACAGCAATGAAAAAAGCAAAATTATTTAGTTTAGGTATTGTTGCAGTAGCTGGGTTGACTTTACTTGGTGCTTGTGGCGGAGGAAATTCAGGTTCAACTGATTCAACTGGTGGCGGTTCTGCAGACGGTACGACTGATGCAGCGCATAGTGTCGCAATCGTTACCGATATCGGCGGGGTGGATGACCGTTCATTCAACCAATCCGCATGGGAAGGCTTAGAAGCATGGGGGGAAGAACACGGGATCGCTCGCGGTGCTGGTGGTTATGACTACGTGCAATCAAATGAAGCATCAGAATACACAACAAACGTAAATGGTGCCGTTCAAAATGGTTTCAAAACGATTTTCGGTGTAGGTTACTTATTGAAAGATTCAATCGCAGCAGCAGCAGACCAAAACCCTGATACACAATTCGGGATCATCGATGATGTGATCGAAGGCAAAGACAACGTTGTTTCAGCAACATTTAAAGATAATGAAGCAGCTTACTTAGCTGGTTATGCTGCAGCTTATACAACCAAAACAAACAAAGTCGGCTTCATCGGTGGTGAAGAAGGCGTCGTTATCGACCGTTTCGAAGCTGGTTTCACAAAGGGTGTTCAAGACGCAGCTGAAAAACTAGGCAAAGAAATTACCATTGATTCTCAATATGCAGCATCATTTGGTGATCCTGCCAAAGGAAAAGCATTGGCAGCTTCAATGTATCAAGGCGGCGCTGACGTAATCTTCCACGCATCTGGCGGTACTGGTGCAGGTGTCTTCCAAGAAGCAAAAGCAATCAACGAACAATTGAACGAAGCAGACCTAGAAGACAAAAAAGTTTGGGTCATCGGTGTGGATAGCGATCAACAAGACGAAGGAAAATTCACAACTGCTGACGGCAAAGAAGATAACTTCACACTGGCTTCAACATTGAAAGGTGTTGGCGCAGCGGTACAAGATATCTCAACTCGTGCGTTAGAAGATAACTTCCCTGGCGGCGAACACATTGTTTACGGCTTGAAAGATGGCGGTGTAGACATTACTGAAGGGTTCCTTTCAGATGATGCCAAAGCAGCGATCGAAACAGCGAAACAAGACGTGATCGACGGCAAAGTAGAAGTACCAGAAACACCTGAAAAATAAAGTGGTTCTTTTCGGTTATCTTGCCCTAGCCTAGGGCAAGATGATCGTTGTTGGATTACTATGTTGATGAAAGCTACGGGTTTTCATGAGGATAGTAATCATCCTAAGCAATAGCAATTATTTTTTTGACATGACGAATGGTTTGTATAAGCGAATTAGAAAGTAAGGATGTGAGTAATTTGGCTGAGGAAAAATATGTTGTAGAAATGCGTCATATCACCAAAGAGTTTGGAACGTTCAAAGCCAATGACGATGTCAACTTGCAAGTAAGGCCAGGAGAAATCCACGCATTGCTTGGTGAAAATGGAGCGGGCAAGTCGACCTTGATGAATATGCTGTCAGGATTATTGGAACCAACATCTGGTGAAATCTGGATGAATGGTGAAAAAGTGAATATCACGAGTCCGACCGCAGCAAACAAATTGGGGATCGGTATGGTGCATCAGCATTTCATGCTGGTAGACGCCTTTACTGTAACAGAAAATATCATTTTGGGAAGCGAACCCCATCATCTCGGTGTGTTAGATCGCAAGAAAGCCCGCAAAGAAATCAAAAAAGTTTCTGAACAATATGGTTTATCGGTTGATCCAGATGCCTATGTGCGTGACATCTCTGTCGGGATGGAACAACGGGTAGAGATCTTGAAAACTCTTTACCGCGGCGCAGATGTACTGATTTTTGATGAACCAACGGCAGTTTTGACACCGCAAGAAATCGAAGAGCTGATCGAAATCATGCGCGGATTGGTGCGTGAAGGCAAATCGATTATCTTGATCACCCACAAACTGGATGAGATCAAAGCGGTGGCAGACCGTTGTACAGTTATCCGTCGGGGGCAAGGGATCGGCACTGTCAATGTCAAAGACGTCAGCTCCCAACAGTTGGCCGATATGATGGTTGGTCGTTCTGTGTCCTTCAAGACACCGAAGAAAGAGGCGTCACCAAAAGAAGTCGTGCTTTCTGTTGAAAACTTAGTTGTAAAAGAAAACCGTGGCTTAGAAGCAGTCAAAAACTTAAGCTTAGAAGTACGTGCAGGTGAAGTATTGGGGATTGCTGGTATCGATGGCAATGGGCAATCAGAGCTGTTACAAGCCATCACTGGTTTACGGAAAGTCGAAAGTGGCAAGGTCTTGCTGAATGGCGATGACATCACCAACTTCAAGCCTCGGAAAGTCACCGAAGCCGGCGTTGGTCATGTGCCAGAAGACCGCCATAAATACGGGCTTGTCTTGGATATGATGTTATCAGAAAACATCGCCTTACAAACCTACTACAAAAAACCTTTGAGTAATGCAGGTGTCTTGGACTATGGAGAGATCAACGAGTTTGCTCGTGACTTGATTCAAGAATTTGACGTACGAACAGTCAATGAGATCGTACCGGCACGGGCATTGTCCGGCGGGAATCAACAAAAAGCGATTATCGCACGAGAAATCAGCCGCGATCCTGATCTATTGATCGTTGCCAATCCGACCCGTGGGTTGGATGTCGGAGCGATCGAATTTATCCACAAACGCTTGATTGAACAACGGGATAAGTTCAAAGCTGTTTTATTAGTCAGCTTTGAATTAGATGAAATTTTGAATGTATCAGACCGCATTGCTGTTATTCATGCTGGTGAGATCGTTGGGGTCGTTGATCCGAAAGAAACATCAGAGAAAGAGCTTGGCTTGTTGATGGCAGGGTACTCCTTGGAGGAAGCAAGACGAGAGCTGCAAATGGAGGAAGTAGGTGGTTCGGTTGAATAACCGCAAAGAAAAGATCCGCAATATATTAGTGCCGATCATCGCTGTCTTGTTGGGATTCGTCCTTGGCGGAATCATCATGGCGGCCTTCGGCTACAGCCCGATCACAGGGTATACACAAATGTTCCGGACCGTTTTTATCAACGGACAAACAGGTGGGTTAAATGCCCGCAACATTGGTGAGATTTTTGTTACAGCAGGACCATTGATCTTTACCGCTCTTGGATTTGCCGTTGCAAACTCAGCGGGATTCTTCAATATCGGTCTTTCTGGTCAAGCGCTAGCAGGTTGGGTTGCCAGTATCTGGGTCGCACTAGCGATGCCGGATGCGCCTCGGTTGGTGGTCTTGCCATTAGCCGTGATCGTAGGGGCGTTATGCGGGGCGATCGCAGCTGCGATTCCTGGGTTCCTACGGGCATTCTTTGGTACGAGTGAAGTCATCGTGACGATCATGATGAACTATATCTTGCTTTATACGGGGAACCATTTAGTCAATAATGTGATGAGCGAATCCATGATCACGACAAAAGGGGTCACGAAAATGGTGGGGGAAAATGCCTCCATGCAGACACCGTTTCTAGCAAGCATCACGAGCAACTCTCGCTTGAACTTGGGGATCTTCTTGGCCTTGATCTTCTTAGTTTTGGTTTGGTTCTTGATGAAAAAAACCACTCTTGGTTATGAGATCCGCGCGGTGGGCTTGAACCCAAGCGCTTCTGAATATGCTGGGATGAGTAGCAAACGGACGATCATTATCTCCATGATCATCTCTGGAACACTTGCCGGATTAGGTGGAGTCGTTCAAGGACTAGGAACGTTTGAAAACTTCTTCGTTCAAGGGTCATCATTAAGCATCGGGTTTGACGGTATGGCTGTATCCTTGTTAGGAAGCGGCTCATCGATCGGAATCTTGCTTTCAGCCCTCTTGTTCAGTATTTTGAAATTAGGTGGACAAGGCATGCAGTTTGCAGGTATTCCATCTGAATTAGTTGATGTTAATATCGCAATTATTATTTTCTTCGTAGCGATCAGTTTTGTGATTCGTTTCTTGTTGGCAAAAATCTTTGACGGCAAAAAAGAAGCGCTGGTCGTACAGGAGATTGAAGCCCAACCAAACGATCAAGATCAGGAAGGAGGAACCATCTAATGGATATTAGTTTAATTTCTTCGATCGTCACTCAAACATTGATTTATGCGTCTCCTCTGATTTTGACGGCGCTAGGTGGCGTGTTCTCAGAGCGAAGCGGGATCGTTAACGTGGGTCTTGAAGGAATCATGGTTATGGGTGCTTTTAGCTCGATTGTTTTCAATATTGAATTTGCGTCACAATTTGGTGCGTGGACACCGTGGTTAGGGATGCTCGTCGGCGGACTTGTCGGTGTGGTTTTCTCCTTGCTGCATGCGGTGGCAACCATCAACTTCCGTGCAGACCACATCATCAGTGGTACGGTGATGAACTTGATGGCACCAGCTTTGGCCGTGTTCTTAGTTAAAGCGATCTACAACAAAGGGCAAACCGATAACATCCAACGGACATTGGGGTATTTCAATTTCCCGATTCTTAAAGATATTCCTATCATTGGCCCGATTTTCTTTAATCAAACGTTCTTACCGGCGTACTTCGCCATTTTGATCTCAGTGATCGCGTGGTTCGTGATTTTCAAAACACGCTTTGGGTTGCGTCTTCGTTCTGTCGGTGAGCATCCTCAAGCAGCTGATACCTTAGGGATCAATGTTTACGTGATGCGTTACTCAGGCGTCTTGATCTCTGGATTCCTTGGTGGGATGGGCGGTGCCTTGTTTGCTCAATCGATCGCGGGTCGCTTTGCTGTGACAACGATCGCCGGTCAAGGGTTTATCTCGATGGCTGCGATGATCTTTGGTAAATGGAATCCACTTGGTGCGATGGGAGCAGCGATTTTCTTCGGTTTCGCGCAAAACATCAGTATCGTAGGTGGCCAGCTGCCAATCATCTCTTCCATTCCAGCGGTTTACTTACAAGCTGCGCCTTATGCCTTGACGATCATCGTGCTCGTTCTTTTCCTTGGAAAAGCTGCTGGTCCGAAAGCTAACGGGAAGAACTATATTAAATCTAAATAATTTTTTCAGTATGAAAGGGTGGGGCTATGGGACATGAATGTGTTGCTGTGTCCTGCCCTTTTTCTATCCTCTGGGTGAAAGGAAAGCGTCAGGAAATTTCCAAAGCAACCCAGCGCAATTTTTGCTTAAGTTTAGTATGATAGAGGTAGTAGATCCGCTTGAAAAAGCATAAAATAAAGAAAGTAGGGAATAGAATGTTTAAACGTGTACACTTGATCGTGATGGATTCAGTCGGAATTGGTGAAGCACCTGATGCGGCAGCTTTTGGTGATGTCGGTTCAGATACATTAGGCCATATTGCAAAAGAAGCAGGCTTAACGATCCCTCACTTGGAACAATTAGGCCTAGGTACGATTCGTCCTTTAGAAGGCGTAAAGGCGGTAGCTGACCATGATGGGTATGCAACCAAATTGGAAGAAGTTTCTGTTGGGAAAGATACGATGACGGGTCACTGGGAGATCATGGGCTTGAATATCCAAAAGCCTTTCCGCGTATTTCCAGATGGGTTTCCCGATGAATTATTGCAACAGATCGAAGCGTTCTCTGGACGCAAAATCGTCTGCAATGCGCCATATTCTGGGACAGCAGTCATTGATGACTTTGGCGAACATCAAATGAAGACCGGGGATCTGATCGTTTACACTTCGGCTGACCCAGTGTTGCAGATCGCCGCTCATGAGGAAATCATTCCATTAGAAGAATTGTATCGTATTTGTCAGTACGTTCGGGATATCACGAAAGATGAGCCGTATATGATCGGCCGCATCATCGCGCGTCCTTATGTCGGTGAGCCTGGAAACTTTACTCGTACGAGCAATCGTCATGACTACGCACTCGATCCATTTGGCCATACAGTGTTAGATTCATTGAAAGAAGCTGGAAAAGACGTGATCGCCGTTGGGAAAATCAATGATATCTTCAACGGGCAAGGAATCACCGATTCTGTACGGACGAAGAGCAATATGGACGGTGTGGATCAATTACTGAAGGTGATGAAACAAGACTTTACGGGTCTAAGCTTTACGAACTTAGTCGATTTCGATGCGCTTTATGGTCACCGTCGCGATGTCGTAGGGTATGCCCACGCCATTGAAGATTTTGATTTGCGTATTCCAGAACTCTTAGAAGCAATGGGAGACGAGGATCTGCTGTTGATCACAGCTGACCACGGCAATGACCCAACCTTTACGGGAACGGATCACACGAGAGAATATGTGCCATTACTAGCGTACAGCAAGAAATTCCAAGGCCAAGGAAAATTGCCACAAGGCTACTATGCGGATATTTCCGCAACGATCGCTGAAAACTTTGGTGTTTCAGCTACAGAAAACGGAACTAGCTTTTTAAAACATTTAAACTAGAGGTGATGAAATGACAACGTTACATGAGAAATTACAAGAAACAACGGCATTTATCAAAGGAAGCGGCGTCGGTGAAGTGGAATTTGGCTTGATTTTAGGTTCTGGCTTAGGGGAATTAGCCGATGAGATCGAAAACCCAATCGTGTTGCCTTATAACGATATCCCGCATTTTCCTGTTTCGACAGTGGTCGGTCATGCTGGACAATTGGTCTATGGAACATTAGCTGGGAAAAAAGTCTTAGCGATGCAAGGACGATTCCATTATTATGAAGGCCATTCGATGCAGACGGTCACTTACCCCGTCCGTGTGATGGCGGCATTGAAAGCTCATTCTTTAGTCGTGACCAATGCCTGTGGCGGTGTGAACGAAAACTTCCAGCCTGGAGACTTGATGTTGATCACCGATCAAATCAACTTTATGGGGGACAACCCACTGATTGGTGAAAACGAAGAAGAAATGGGTCCACGTTTCCCAGATATGAGCCAAGCTTACCATTTGCCTTATCGGGAAGCGGCACAAAAAGTTGGCGCATCAAAAGGATTGCACTTAAAAGAAGGCGTCTATATGGGCTTCTCAGGTCCTACGTATGAAACGCCAGCAGAGATCCGCTTTGCTCGGACGATCGGTGCCGATGCTGTCGGTATGTCGACTGTCCCAGAAGTGATCGTTGCTGTTCACAGTGGCTTGAAAGTCTTAGGTGTTTCTTGCATCACAAACTTGGCTGCTGGTATGCAAGCGAGCTTGAATCACGAAGAAGTCGTGGAAACGACGGAACGGGTCAAGGCAGAATTTAAAGCGTTGATCAAAGAAACGTTAGCAGTACTATAAAAAGCAGACCAAAGGAGAAAAACGAATGAGCGTTCATATCGAAGCAAAAGCAGGCGAGATCGCAGACAAAATCTTGTTACCAGGTGATCCACTGCGGGCAAAATATATTGCTGAAACATTTTTAGAAGACCCGATCTGTTACAACAATGTTCGGGGAATGTTGGGCTATACAGGCGTTTATAAGGGCGAGCGGGTCTCTGTCCAAGGAACCGGCATGGGCATGCCTTCAGCGAGCATCTATGCCCATGAATTGATCAACTCTTACGGCGTGAAGAAATTGATTCGGGTCGGTACGTGTGGTGCCATCTCAAAAGATGTCCATGTGCGTGATCTTGTGATTGCCCAAGCGGCAGCAACAAGTTCCTCGATGGTGGCAAAAAACTTCCAAAGTTTCCATTTCCCACCAATCGCTGACTTTGCACTGCTGCGTAAAGCCTATGATACAGCGATTGAATCAGGATTTACGACCCACGTCGGCAACATCTTATCTGAAGATACCTTCTACAAAGATGACATGACGGAAACGTTACAGTTGGCAGACCTTGGAGTGATGGGTGTTGAGATGGAAGCCGCAGCCTTATACTATTTAGGGGCGAAATTCCACGTTCAAACCTTAGCGATCTGTACCGTCAGCGACCACATCATCACTGGAGAAGAAACAACGCCAGAAGAAAGACAAACGACGTTTAACGACATGATCAAAGTTGGCTTAGAAACAGCGATCGCGTAAAAAAGATACCACAGGATCGGTGCATGAACGATGCGAGGGCTGCTTGCTTTTGATAGAGCAAGCAGCCAAATCGTATTGGTTTGCATGCAACCGAGAATGTGTTATCTTTTTTTGTTGGCAAAAAGCCACGAAGAAGCGTTGCACTTTTGCCAGAAAATGGTTTAATGAAAAGAAAAGGTGTAAAAAGGAGACGAGACAATGAATAATTTTACGTTTCATGTAACGACGGACATTCGTTTTGGGAAAGACCGTCTGAACGAATTGCCAGAAGTACTGAATACATTTGGAAAAAACGTCTTGCTAGTCTATGGTGGCGGCAGTATCAAGAAAAACGGCTTGTACGATGTAGTCATGGCGCAATTGACTGCCAACGGCAATCAAGTCACTGAATTGACTGGTGTCGATCCAAATCCACGAATCGAAACCGTTCGTCAAGGAGCCGCTCTTTGTCGTTCAGAAAAGATCGACGTTATTTTAGCTGTTGGCGGCGGTTCTGTAATTGATTGCAGCAAAGTGATTGCTGGGGCGGCTTGCAGTGAGCAAGAGCCTTGGGACTTAGTACTTTCCAGAAGCTATCAAGGACCAGCGATTCCATTAGTAACGATCTTGACCCTTGCGGCTACCGGCAGTGAAATGAATCGCGGCGCAGTGATCTCTAATCTAGAAACGAAACAAAAACTTGGCGTTCACGGACCCGAATTTTTACCGAAAGTATCCTTTTTAGATCCAACAACGACCTTTAGTGTCAGTCGTTATCAAACGGCTGCAGGTTCAGCGGATATCATGAGCCATCTGATTGAAAACTATTTCAGTAAAACAGAAGGAACAGATGTCCAAGACGGTGTAGCAGAAGGATTGCTAAAAGCAGTCATTAAAAATCTGCCCATCGCATTAAAGGATCCCTCGGACTATGACGCACGGGCGAATTTGATGTGGGCGAGCACCTTAGCCTTAAATGGTTTGACTGGAAGCGGCAAGGGTGGTGCATGGTCTTGTCATGCGATGGAGCATGAGTTGAGTGCGTTTTATGACATTACCCATGGCATCGGCTTAGCGATCCTGACCCCACGCTGGATGCTTCATGTATTGAATGAAGAAACGGCGCCGAAATTTGCGCGTTTTGCCAGAGAAGTCTTTGGTGTCCAAGAAGCAGTGCCAGAATTAGCTGCCCGAATGGGGATTCAAAAACTGTATGACTTTTTTGCTTCTTGCGATATTCCGATGACTTTGCCAGAAGTGGGAATCGCCGATGACACTCATTTTGCTGAAATGGCGGCTCAAGCAGTTCAATTCAGCTCTATTGCAACAAATGCGTATGTACCGCTACAAGAAGAAGACGTGATCGCAATCTACCAAGATTCCTTGACTCCTTCAACCTATCTTTAATCATTAAAAAGACCGTTCCTGCGACTTGGTTGTCGCGGAGCGGTCTGTTTATTTACCCTTCAGAAGAAAAAGCCAAACGGGCCATTAGCTGATTCGCAATCAAGGCGTGTCCTGCAGGAGTAGGGTGCACACCGTCATCGCCTGTCAGTGCCTGTGGGGAGCTAGCGACGGATGCTTCGGCAAACAAGCCATCCAGCGGCAGCAGTTGACAATGAAAGGCGGCAGCTAAGCGACGAACGATTTGGATTTTCGGATCAAGATCGATCCGCCAGGTTTGGCGATCTTCAGGATATGGCAATACAAAAGGTTCCAGCAAGAAAATACGCGTGATCCCCTGTTGGGTCACTTGTTCCAGAATTTGACGGTAGGTTGCCTCAAAGGACGTTGCCGCAGCTTCTGAACCAAAATCGGGACCACCGGCATTGTGCCACGTGTCGTTGATCCCAATCATAAAGACCAAGACGTCAGGCGCTAATTGGAGGCAATCTTCTTGGAGACGGGCTAAGACATCGGCAGCTTTATTGCCGCCGATCCCGCGGTTATAAAAGGTAAAGCCCGCAGTGGGGAATTTCTCTGCCAGCTGATCGGCAACGAGACGGGCAAACCCATGTCCTAAATCGTGGGGGTCTTGGCGATCACGATCGCAATCTGTGATGCTGTCACCTAAAAATAAAACGGTATCATTTTTGACTAGTTTCATAATAAGCTCCTTTCGAGTATGCCCTCAATTATAAAAGAGGGGGGAGAAAATGCCAATAAAAAAACTGCCCTTTGGTTAAAAAGGGCAGCGATAAGCGAGGCTTATAAGTAGTATTTTTTCGCAACAGTCAAATCATCGTTCAATTCATAAACAAGTGGTTGACCAGTTGGGATCTCAAGATCCATGATATCTTCGTCAGAAATACCTTCGATATGTTTTGCTAATGCACGTAGAGAGTTTCCGTGAGCCGCAACTAAGACAGTTTTGTCGTCTTTTAATGCTGGGGCGATTTCATCTTGCCAGAAAGGCAATGCACGTTCTAAAGTAACTTTTAAGTTTTCTCCACCAGGTACGTCGCGAGGGTCAAGCATTGCATAACGACGGTCGTTTGCAGCAGAACCTTCATCTGAAGCTTCCATCAATGGAGGTAAAACATCGTAAGAACGACGCCAGATGTGTACTTGTTCGTCACCGTATTTTTCAGCAGTTTCTTTTTTATTTAAACCTTGTAATTTACCGTAATGACGTTCGTTTAAGCGCCATGATTTGATCGTTGGTACCCAAAGTTGATCAGAATATTCTAAAATGTAATTACAAGTTTTGATGGCACGAGTTAAAACAGATGTGTAAGCAACGTCAAATTCGATGCCTGCTTCTTTGATTTTACGTCCGCCTTCGATTGCTTCTTCGACACCTTCTGGCGCTAGATCAACATCAGCCCAACCGGTAAACTGGTTTAATTTGTTCCATTCGCTTAGTCCATGACGAGAAAATACTAATTTTGGCATGTAAAACTCTCCTTTAGATATTCGATATTTTTCTGAAATTTTCAATTCCGTATTTATTGTACACTCTTTCTCAAAGAATTTCCATGGTTTTGGAGGAAAAGCTGGGGGAAAACGCCATTCTTAAGGAAAAACAAAAGGGGATCATTAAAAAGAGGACCGCTTTTGTTTCATGCTGTTCTAGGGGGAGTCGACAACTATGAACGTAACTTGTTCCATTCTTCTTCGGATAATTTTATGTATTTATAGCATGTACCTACAGAAACACCGCATTTTTCAGAAATATATTGAATCGTTTCTTTTTTTTCGTAGTACAATTGACGGATTTTTTTAATCGTTTTTGGATCGATTTTTGGACGACCGCCAATTTTGCCTTTTTTGCGGGCTTTATTTAAGCCGACCAGCGTGCGCTCTTTGATGAGTGAGCGTTCCATGATCGCAAGTCCTTCCATTAAATTGAAGTAAACCTGTCCCATCGGACCGCGGGTATCGATTTGTTCTGCCAGTGAAACCAGATGAAGCTCTCGCTGTTTTAATAGATCAGTGAGATCGGTCAGCTGTCTGGTCGTTTTCCCTAAACGATGCAGTTCCGTAACGACTAAGGTGTCGCCGGGCTGCATTTGTGCCACCACTGACTCCAATGAATGATTTTCTTCACTTTCTTCCACGCTAAATGTCTCATGGAAAAATTCATGACACCCAAATTCTTCGAGCTTGTTTAATTGTTCACTTGTTGAGTTGTCGGTGATCGTTGAACGAGCATAGCCTATGATTTTCATAAACCCTCCTACCTTTCCCTTTTTATTGAATGTATCATAATTATTTCTTAAATGATAGGGTAATTTGCACAAAAAATAATAAAAATTAAGTCGATTGAAGAAAAATAACGAAAAAAAGAGAAGCATTATCGCTCCTCTTTTTTGTTTCCTTTATCTAACGTGCTTGGTACTCGGTCCTTCAGGCAATCCGACAATGATCGTATGAACCATATCCAAAAACAGACCGTGTTCAACCACGCCCACTGTAGCATCTAATTCCTGTGCCAACTCAGTAGGAGCGGTGATCGTTTCTAGATGAAGATCGATGATGTAATTGCTGCAATCGGTTTTTAAAGGTTCGCCTTCTTCATTCAGACGCAGTTTTGGATGGTAGTTTTTCTTCTCGAACAGACGCAACAGCTGTTGGCTGCCATAAGGGATCACTTCCACTGGCAACGGGAAGGCACCAAGTGTTTCGACCATTTTCGATTCATCAACGATCCACAAAACTTTTTTGGAGTTAGACGCCACGATTTTTTCGAATAAAAGGGCTGCACCGCCGCCTTTGATGCCATGATAATCCTTGCTGATCTCATCTGCACCGTCGATCGTTAGATCCACAGCGTCCACTTCATCGATGGTGCGAATCGGGATACCTAATCCTTCTGCTTGTTTTTTCGATGCCCAAGAAGTTGGGACACCAGTGATCGATAGACCTTCTTCTTTTACACGTCGACCCAGTTCTTCAATCATGTAGTAGGCTGTTGAGCCAGTGCCCAAGCCAACGACCATGCCATCTTTTACATAACTAGCCGCTTCAATGCCGACCATTTCTTTTAGGTTCATTTTCTTCCCGCCTTTTTTAAATAAATGCTTTGTCTCTATTATATAGGAAGAAGCGCAAAATTTGCGGATTTTTTCGTAACAGATTTCTTTTGAAAAAAGCCTAGGAGGATACTTGACAGGTAAGAATAAGCATGATATTCTATCAAAGGTGCTTTATCTACAGGTCTCTCGTTGGAGACGTGCTGACTGTCTATCAAAGCATAGTTGATATGAATGCAGAGAATGCATTATTTTTTATCGCAAAAAAAGAACCACCTGGATGTGTGGGACTATAAAGCGAATCAAGGAAGGAGGACAACTAGGGATGCCTACAATTAATCAATTAGTACGTAAACCTCGTAAATCCAAGGTTGAAAAATCAAATTCACCAGCATTGAACAAAGGATATAACAGTTTCAAGAAAGCTCAAACGAATGTTAACTCACCTCAAAAGCGTGGGGTAGCTACTCGTGTGGGAACTATGACACCGAAAAAACCGAACTCAGCTCTACGTAAATATGCGCGTGTTCGTTTGTCAAACTTGATTGAAGTGACAGCTTATATTCCAGGTATCGGACACAACTTACAAGAACACAGCGTGGTCTTGTTACGTGGTGGACGTGTAAAAGACTTACCAGGGGTACGTTACCATATCGTTCGTGGTGCATTGGATACTGCCGGTGTTAACGATCGTAAACAATCTCGTTCTAAATATGGTACAAAACGTCCTAAAGCTTAAACTTTAAGACAAACAGATCAAATGAATCTTATTTAAATCAGAACTGATATCTCGGAAGGAGGAGTTACGGATGCCTCGTAAAGGTCCTGTTGCAAAACGTGATGTTTTACCAGATCCTATTTATAACTCAAAATTAGTAACTCGTTTGATCAACCGTGTAATGGTTGATGGTAAACGCGGTGTTGCTGCAAATATTATCTACAATGCTTTTGGCATTATCAAAGAATCTACAGGAAATGATCCATTGGAAGTTTTCGAACAAGCAATGAAAAACATTATGCCTGTATTGGAAGTTAAAGCTCGCCGTGTCGGTGGTTCTAACTACCAAGTACCAGTAGAAGTACGTCCTGAACGTCGTACAACTCTAGGTCTTCGTTGGGTGGTAAACTACGCTCGTTTGCGTGGCGAACACACAATGGAAGAACGTCTTGCAAAAGAAATCATGGATGCAGCAAACAACACTGGTGCTTCTGTGAAAAAACGCGAAGACACACACAAAATGGCGGAAGCCAACCGCGCATTTGCTCACTATCGTTGGTAAGATCCTCACTGCTTTTTATTGGAAGGTACTGAGACAACCTTAGCTTAAGTTAAGTAAGAATGAGAGGGGAACAACCTAGAATGGCAAGAGAATTTTCGCTAGAAAAAACTCGTAATATCGGGATCATGGCCCACGTTGACGCTGGTAAAACAACGACAACTGAACGTATCCTTTATTACACAGGTAAAATCCATAAAATTGGTGAAACACATGAAGGTGCTTCTCAAATGGACTGGATGGAACAAGAACAAGAACGTGGGATCACAATCACTTCTGCTGCGACAACTGCGCAATGGAAAGAAAACCGCGTAAATATCATCGACACACCAGGACACGTGGACTTCACAATCGAAGTGCAACGTTCATTGCGTGTACTTGATGGTGCTGTAACTGTGTTGGACTCACAATCAGGTGTAGAACCTCAAACAGAAACAGTTTGGCGTCAAGCGACAGATTACCGCGTACCACGTGTTGTATTCTGTAACAAAATGGACAAAATTGGTGCAGACTTCTTATACTCTGTATCAACTTTACATGATCGTTTACAAGCAAATGCTCACCCAATCCAATTACCAATTGGTGCGGAAGATGACTTTACTGGTATTATCGACTTAGTAAAAATGAAAGCTGAAATCTACACAAATGACTTAGGAACTGAAATCCAAGAGACTGAAATTCCTGAAGAATATGTAGAATTAGCTGAAGAATGGCGCGAAAAATTAATCGAAGCTGTTGCTGATACTGATGAAGAACTAATGATGAAATTCTTGGAAGGTGAAGAAATCACTGAAGAAGAATTGAAAGCTGGTATTCGTCAAGCAACATTGACTGTTGACTTTTTCCCTGTTCTTTGTGGATCTGCCTTTAAAAACAAAGGGGTTCAATTGATGTTGGATGCAGTCATCGACTACTTGCCTTCACCACTTGATGTTCCTGCGATTAAAGGGATCAATCCTAAAACAGACGAAGAAACTGATCGTCCGGCTGACGATGAAGCACCATTTGCTTCATTAGCATTTAAAGTAATGACTGACCCATTCGTAGGTCGTTTGACATTCTTCCGTGTGTATTCAGGTATCTTGAACTCTGGATCATACGTATTGAATGCTTCAAAAGGCAAACGCGAACGTATCGGTCGTATCCTACAAATGCACGCCAACACACGTGCTGAAATCCAAACAGTATACTCAGGCGATATCGCCGCTGCTGTTGGTTTGAAAGACACAACAACTGGGGATACACTATGTGATGAAAAATCACCAGTAATCCTTGAATCAATCGAATTCCCAGAACCAGTTATCGAAGTCGCTGTTGAGCCTAAATCAAAAGCTGACCAAGATAAAATGGGGGTTGCTTTACAAAAACTTGCTGAAGAAGATCCATCATTCCGTGTGGAAACAAACGCTGAAACAGGCGAAACTGTTATCGCTGGTATGGGAGAACTTCACTTGGACGTCTTAGTTGACCGTATGCGTCGCGAATTTAAAGTTGAAGCAAACGTAGGTGCGCCTCAAGTTTCTTATCGTGAAACATTCCGTGCAGCAACACAAGCGGAAGGTAAATTTGTACGTCAGTCTGGTGGTAAAGGTCAATACGGTCACGTATGGGTCGAATTTACACCAAACGAAGAAGGTAAAGGCTTCGAATTCGAAAACGCGATTGTCGGTGGTGTGGTTCCTCGTGAATACATCCCAGCAGTTGAAAAAGGACTTGAAGACTCAATGGCGAACGGTGTCTTAGCCGGTTACCCATTAGTAGACATCAAAGCAAAACTTTATGATGGTTCATACCATGATGTCGATTCAAGTGAAACTGCCTTCCGTGTTGCAGCTTCTATGGCTTTACGTGCTGCAGCGAAGAAAGCAAATCCAGTAATTCTTGAACCAATGATGAAAGTAGTTATCACTGTACCAGAAGATTACTTAGGTGATGTTATGGGTCACGTAACTGCTCGTCGTGGACGCGTAGAAGGAATGGAAGCACACGGTAACTCACAAATCGTGAACGCAATCGTGCCATTAGCTGAAATGTTTGGTTACGCAACGACACTTCGTTCATCAACACAAGGTCGCGGTACGTTCATGATGACATTTGATCACTATGAAGATGTACCAAAATCTGTTCAAGAAGAAATCATCAAGAAAAAC
Source organism: Enterococcus sp. NPDC086594 (assembly GCF_044746145.1). Lineage (NCBI taxonomy): Bacteria > Bacillati > Bacillota > Bacilli > Lactobacillales > Enterococcaceae > Enterococcus > Enterococcus sp. NPDC086594. Next base: position 22,738 of record NZ_JBIVBP010000020.1, on the reverse strand, counting down.
GGCGGCAAAGCTGAATAATTGATGGAAGTATAGGAAATTAAGTAAAAAGCTATATTTTTTTCTGAGTTTCGTGTACAATATTATCGATGATAAGGGATGGGGAGCTGCGGCTCCCTACCTATCAAATATAAAAAATAAACTGCATTTTTAGGAGGAACATTTTAAAATGGCAAAAGAAAAATTTGACCGTTCTAAACCCCACGTAAACATTGGTACGATCGGACACGTTGACCATGGTAAAACTACACTTACAGCTGCTATCACAACTGTATTATCTAAAAAAGGTTTGGCTCAAGCTTCAGCTTACGACCAAATCGATGGCGCTCCAGAAGAACGCGAACGCGGAATCACTATCTCAACTGCTCACGTTGAGTACGAAACTGAAGCACGTCACTATGCTCACGTTGACTGCCCAGGACACGCGGACTACGTTAAAAACATGATCACTGGTGCTGCTCAAATGGACGGCGCGATCTTAGTAGTATCTGCTGCTGATGGTCCTATGCCTCAAACACGTGAACACATCTTGTTATCACGTAACGTTGGTGTACCATACATCGTTGTTTTCTTAAACAAAATGGATATGGTTGATGACGAAGAATTACTAGAATTAGTTGAAATGGAAGTTCGTGACTTATTGTCAGAATATGACTTCCCAGGCGACGATGTTCCTGTAATCGCTGGTTCTGCTTTGAAAGCTCTTGAAGGCGATGCTTCATACGAAGAAAAAATCATGGAATTAATGGCTGCAGTTGACGAATACGTTCCAACTCCAGAACGTGACACTGACAAACCATTCATGATGCCAGTCGAAGACGTATTCTCAATCACTGGACGTGGTACTGTTGCTACAGGCCGTGTTGAACGTGGACAAGTTCGCGTTGGTGACGAAGTTGAAATCGTTGGTATTGCTGAAGAAACTGCTAAAACAACTGTAACTGGTGTTGAAATGTTCCGTAAATTGTTAGACTATGCTGAAGCAGGGGATAACATTGGTGCATTGCTACGTGGTGTTGCTCGTGAAGACATCCAACGTGGACAAGTATTGGCTAAAGCTGGTACAATCACACCTCATACAAAATTTAAAGCTGAAGTTTACGTTTTAACAAAAGAAGAAGGTGGACGTCACACTCCATTCTTCACTAACTACCGTCCTCAGTTCTACTTCCGTACAACTGACGTAACTGGTGTTGTTGAATTACCAGAAGGAACTGAAATGGTTATGCCTGGTGATAACGTAACAATCGACGTTGAATTGATCCACCCAATCGCTATCGAAGACGGAACTCGTTTCTCAATTCGTGAAGGCGGACGTACTGTTGGTTCAGGCGTTGTAACTTCAATCCAAGCTTAATTTGATTGATCGAAGAGCAAAAGCGTACGCGCTTTTGCTCTTTTTTTGACTTTTGTAGAAAAAAGCCGCTCTCTCTAGCGTTGATGAATCCGTTACGGTTCATCGAAGCTAAAGAGAGCGGTGCTTTTTATTTTATTAGATTTTGCTTCTTCAAGAAGGCGTCAAATCCTTGGTCAGGACGATTGCTGTAAAAGCCAGCGAATTTTTCTGACCATGGTTTGGTCTCGCGGGCTTCTCCAAAAGCAGTCATCGTTTGATCGTACGCTTCGATCGCCTCATAAGAATAGTCCTGATAATGGTTGTAATGAATGACCGCTTCTTCTGGCAAGCGAGGTTTGACCTTCATTTCTACGATTGGTTTACCGATGCTCAAGCCAGCCACAGGATAGACATATTCTGGTAAGTGCAACAATTCAGCGATTTTGGCGCTGTCTTTGCGGACACTGCCAGAAATGACGGTGCCTAAGCCCAGTGATTCAGCAGCGATCGCACCAGATTGCAAAGCGATGCTGGCATCAGTGGTGGCGATCAATAGTGGCTGATAGCCCTCATCGATTGGATAGGGAGTCTGTTTTTCGTCAGCAACTTTTTTGGTTCGATTTAAATCAGCTAAAAATAGCAGAAAGAGTGAACTTGCTGCGATATGAGGATTGCCAGTATTCCATTCGACCATTTGTTGGCGGATCTGCGGGTCGTCGATCACCAGGATCGAATAGGCTTGCCCATTCATCCAGCTTGGTGCTTGACGAGCGGCAGTCAAAATCGCGGTTACTTGTTCTTGGCTCAAGCGGTAGTCAGGGTCAAATTGTCGGTAAGTGCGATGATTGTGCAAAAGCTCAATGGTTTCGTTCATAGGTTTGCTCCTTTAACTGTTGGGTGATTTTTGTGAATCGTTCTTGAAATCGTGGTAAATCATCTTTGGCTAAGCGGGTATAGTTCAAACGCAAGCCATTCGTATCGTTACTGAAAAGAAACGCAGGTGCTACTAAGCAATCGTTCGCCAAAAAGAGCGACCAATCTTTGCGAGTCAATGTGCGGTGACGCCAAGTCAACCACAGGTAAAGACCGCCTTTCGTCGGCTGCCATTGCCAGTCCTCCTGAAATGCCTGCAAGAGTTGGAGTAGGTCTTGCTGGCGCTGGGCCATTTCTGTAAGCAGTGTCCGCTGCTGCTGGTGGTAATCAGAGGAGCGTAAGGCGATGTTGGCAAGGACTTGCGGGAAGATCGTGGTATCGATCGCCATCCGTTTTTTCGCTTGGGCAAATTGGTCGGCTAACGCTTCTGGCACCAAAAGCCAGCCGATTTTGATTGATGACCCAAGTAATTTTGAAAGCGAGCCTAAATAAATGACGGTTTCGGGAGCCATGGATTTTAGCTTGGGCGGTACTTCATCAAAAGCCAACTCGCTAAAAACATCATCCTCAATGATCGGTACTTGGTAGGTCTGGCAAAGGCGGATGATCGCTTGGCGCCGATGCTCGCTCATGGTGTGGCCAGTTGGGTTTTGGAAGGTGGGGTTCAGATAGACGAATTTGATCTTCTTTTCCTTCAACACTTTTTCCAATGCCGCAGGCCGCATCCCTTCACTATCTTGTTTGATCCCAATCAGCTGGACATTCATCGTGGAAAACAAGGGGAGAGAGAACAAGAAAGAAGGGTCCTCTGTCGCAATACAATCCCCCGCATGCAATAAGACTTGCATCAGCAAGGTGATTCCTTGCGTCGAACCGGCAGTAATTACTAGTTTTTGACCGCTGATGGGCAAATTGAAGGAATCAGCAAGGTGCTGCAATAAGATTTCTTGCAAAGGCTCATAACCCGTCGGTAATACTTTGGTGCTTTCTTTGCGGATCTCTTCCCATGTAAAGGCGGGAAACGTGAAGTCGGGAATCAGATCGGTAGGTAGATCACCTGTGTACAGATCCAGCACATCCTTCTCGGTGCGCAAGTGCTGAATCTGTTGAACGTAAGGGTCTTGCTGCAAGTAAGGGCTGCTTAAAGACGAGCGCAAATAAGAAAGCGGTGTTTGTCGGTTCCCCCAACGACCTTCCAATACGCGAGAGCCGCTGCCTTGTTTTCGTTCGATCCATCCTAAGCTCTTCAATTCATCTAACGCTTTGACGACGGTGGAACGGTTGACGTCAAAAGTCTGAGCAAGGCTGCGCTCTGGTGGTAAACGATCCCCAGGCCCATAGGTTCCCGCTTGGATCTCTTCGATAAAATGGGTCACGATCTGCTGGTAAATCGGTTGTTTCTTTTGTTTGTCGATACTTGATGAAGCCATCCTGCACCACCTTTTTCAATTGGATGGTTTAAAAATAAGCCAAATGGCTCTTTTCGTCAAGGGGAAGATTGACTATACTTAGCAAAAAGCACAAGGAGATGAGGAAGATGGAAAAAGTAATATCAATTGCCGGGTCTGATTCAACCGGAGGTGCCGGTATCGAAGCAGATTTAAAAACGTTTCAGGAGTATGGTGTCTTTGGTTTTGCCACGATTGCTTCGATCGTCACGATGGATCCACAAGCGGGTTGGAGCCATGAAGTAACGGCAATGGAACCAGCGCTTGTTGAAAAGCAATTGATCTCCGCCTTTGCAGGTGATCCGATGGATGCCCTTAAAACGGGGATGTTAGGCAATGAAGACAATATTGTGCAAGCAGCGAAGATGATTCAACAACAGCAAGTTAAAAATGTGGTGATCGATCCCGTCATTGCTTGCAAAGGGACTGCAGAAATCTTACAGCCAAAAAGTGTCGATGCCATCATCACGCATTTGTTGCCTTTAGCAGATGTTGTCACCCCTAATTTAGTAGAAGCGGGGATTCTTTCAGGTTTGGGTGATTTGACGAGTGTGGAAGCCATGAAGCAAGCTGCTGAAAAAATCCATCAATTAGGTGCTAAATACGTCGTGATCAAAGGCGGTCATCGCTTGCCAGGAGCAAAAGCCATCGACCTTGTTTATGATGGAGAATCCTTCCTCCTGTTGGAAAGTGACAAAATCGCTACCGATTTTAATCACGGAGCAGGCTGCACCTTTTCAGCAGCGATCGCTGCGGGTCTTGCAAAAGGCAAACCCGTCATGGAAAGTATTCGCTTAGCAAAAGCCTTTGTCACAGCAGCAATCAAAGAAGGCGTGGTCATCAATCCTTATGTGGGTCATGTGTGGCACGGTGCCTATACCCACGCCCAAGACCGTATGAAGGAAGAAGCGCCGCAATAGCAGGTTTTCTTCTATATAAATAGGAATTGAAGAAGCACTTAAAAGAAGCGGGCAACGCTTCTTTTTTTGTGTTTCGAAAACAAAAGAAAATTTTCTGAAAGAAATGCAAAAGAATCCCGGTTTTTCCATAAAAAAAGCTTGCAATCAATGTTTATCCGTAATATAATCATAAAGGTGCTGTTTACGTAAATACGTAAGTCACACTGGCAGCAAAGAAATTTTCTGCCGGCTACGAAACGAGAGGTTGCGACACGCCCGGACGCTTTGCCATGGACGAGCGTGACGGAAAATTTTCGTGGAGCTATGTCTACTTTTCAAAATAGGCGAAGGAGGGAAAACAATGGCAAAACAAAAAATTCGTATCCGTTTAAAAGCGTATGAACATCGTATTTTAGATCAATCAGCGGATAAAATCGTAGAAACTGCAAAGAGAACTGGAGCTGGCGTATCTGGTCCAATTCCATTACCAACTGAACGCAGCTTGTACACGATCATCCGTGCGACGCACAAATACAAAGATTCACGCGAACAATTCGAAATGCGTACACACAAACGTCTAATCGACATTGTGAATCCAACACCAAAAACTGTTGATGCTTTAATGAAGCTAGACTTGCCAAGCGGTGTTAATATCGAAATCAAACTATAATAATTAAGATGGAGGTGTAATCATGACCAAAGGAATCTTAGGGAAAAAAGTGGGAATGACTCAAATCTTCACTGAATCTGGCGAATTGATTCCAGTAACTGTAGTAGAAGCTACACCAAACGTAGTGCTACAAGTGAAAACAATCGAAAATGACGGCTACGAAGCAATTCAAGTCGGCTACCAAGATATGCGTGAAGTTTTGTCTAACAAACCTGCGAAAGGTCATGTTGCAAAAGCAAACACGGCTCCTAAGCGCTTCATTCGCGAATTCAAGAATGTAGAGCTAGAGGGCTTAGAAGTAGGATCAGAAATCAAAGTTGATATTTTTGAAGCAGGAGACATCATCGATGTAACCGGCACTTCGAAAGGTAAAGGATTCCAAGGCGTTATCAAACGTCACGGACAAAGCCGCGGACCAATGGCTCACGGTTCTCGTTATCACCGTCGTCCTGGATCAATGGGTCCAGTTGCACCTAACCGTGTATTTAAAAACAAACGTCTTGCTGGACGTATGGGCGGAAATCGCATCACGATCCAAAACTTGGAAATCGTACGCGTAGACGCAGAACGCAACGTTATCTTGATCAAAGGTAATGTACCTGGCGCGAAAAAATCATTGATTACAATCAAATCAGCTGTGAAAGCTAAATAAGTAGATAGGAAGAAAGGAGGAACTAAGGAATGCCGAATGTAGCATTATTCAAACAAGATGGAAGCCAAAATGGCGAAATTACATTGAACGAAGAAATCTTCGGAATCGAACCAAATGAATCAGTTGTCTATGATGCAATCATCATGCAACGCGCTTCATTAAGACAAGGAACACACGCTGTGAAAAACCGCAGTGCCGTTCGTGGCGGTGGCCGTAAACCATGGCGCCAAAAAGGAACTGGACGTGCCCGTCAAGGTTCAATCCGTTCACCACAATGGCGTGGAGGTGGCGTAGTCTTCGGACCAACACCACGTTCATACAGCTACAAACTTCCTAAAAAAGTTCGTCGCTTAGCAATGAAATCTGTATTGTCAGAAAAAGTTGCTTCAAATAACTTGGTAGCAGTAGAAGGATTAAGCTTTGATGCTCCAAAAACAAAAGAATTCAAACAAGTTTTAGCTAACTTGACAATTGACTCTAAAGTATTGGTAGTTTTAGAATCTGAAAACGACTTTGCCGCTTTATCTGCGCGCAACTTGCCAAAAGTTTCTGTAGTTACTGCTGATAACATTAGTGTGCTAGACATCGTTTCTAACGACAAAATGTTAGTGACACAAACTGCTCTTACTCAGATCGAGGAGGTGCTTGCATAATGAACTTACTAGACGTTATTAAACGCCCAGTGATCACTGAAAAATCAATGCTTGCCATGGATGACAAGAAATACACTTTTGAAGTGGACACAAAAGCTAACAAAACTTTAGTAAAACAAGCTGTAGAAGCTGCCTTTGACGGAGTGAAAGTGGCAAACGTGAACATCATCAACGTTCGTCCTAAATTCAAACGCATGGGTAAATATGCAGGATATACAAAAAAACGTCGCAAAGCTGTTGTGACTTTAACTGAAGATTCTAAAGAAATCCAAATTTTCGAAGCTGCTGAATAAGCAACTCACGCATAAATTTTACATGGGAGGGAAAAAGACGTGGCGATTAAAAAGTACAAACCTACCACGAACGGCCGTCGTAATATGACAAGTTCTGATTTCGCTGAAATCACAACTTCAACACCAGAAAAAACATTGTTAGCTCCTTTGAAAAACAATGCTGGTCGTAACAACAACGGACGTATCACGGTTCGTCATCAAGGTGGCGGTCACAAACGTCAATACCGTTTGATCGATTTCAAACGTAACAAAGACAACGTCGTTGCTACGGTTAAAACGATTGAATATGATCCAAACCGTTCTGCTAACATTGCGTTAGTACATTACGAGGATGGAGTAAAAGCATACATCTTAGCACCTAAAGGATTAGAAGTTGGCATGACTGTCGTTTCTGGTCCAGATGCAGATATTAAAGTAGGGAATGCATTACCACTAGAAAACATTCCAGTCGGTACTGTTATCCACAACATCGAAATGAAACCTGGTAAAGGTGGACAATTGATTCGTTCAGCTGGAACAAGTGCTCAAGTACTTGGTAAAGAAGGCAAATACGTATTGATCCGCTTGAACTCTGGTGAAGTACGGATGATCTTAGCATCATGTCGTGCAACAATCGGTTCTGTTGGTAATGAACAACACGAATTGATCAACATCGGTAAAGCCGGTCGTTCTCGTTGGATGCGCAAACGCCCAACTGTACGTGGTAGCGTAATGAACCCTAATGATCACCCACACGGTGGTGGTGAAGGTAAAGCACCAATCGGACGTAAAGCACCAGTTTCTCCTTGGGGACAACCAGCACTTGGCTACAAAACACGTAACAAAAAAGCAAAATCAGACAAACTTATCGTTCGTCGTCGTAAAACTAAGTAATATACTTGACCGTGTGTCGCACATTTTGAGAGGAGGTACACCATGGGTCGTAGTTTGAAAAAAGGACCTTTTGTCGATGACCATTTGATGAAAAAGGTCGAAGCACAAGAAGGCGCTGAAAAGAAAAAAGTGATCAAAACTTGGTCACGTCGTTCTACAATTTTCCCTAATTTTATCGGATTTACAATTGCTGTGTATGATGGACGGAAACATGTACCAGTTTACATCCAAGAAGACATGGTAGGACACAAATTAGGTGAATTTGCACCAACAAGAACTTATCGCGGACATGCTGCCGATGATAAGAAAACAAGACGCTAATTTTGAGGGGAGGATATCCAAAAATGGCAGAACAAATCACATCAGCGAAAGCAACTGCTAAAACAGTCCGCGTTTCTCCTCGTAAATCTCGTCTAGTTATTGACTTAATCAGAGGGAAAAGCGTTGCTGAAGCAATCGCGATCTTAAAGTTCACACCAAATAAAGCAGCTGGAATCATCGAGAAAGTCTTGATGTCAGCTATTGCCAATGCAGAAAATAATTTTGACTTAGATGTTGAAAACTTGATTGTTTCTGAAGCATTCGTAAACGAAGGACCAACGATGAAACGTTTCCGTCCACGTGCGAAAGGTTCAGCTTCACCGATCAACAAACGTACAAGTCATATTACTGTAGTCGTATCAGAAAAATAAGGAGGGACAATCAGTGGGTCAAAAAGTACATCCAATTGGAATGCGTGTAGGCATCATCCGTGACTGGGATGCTAAATGGTATGCTGAAAAAGAGTATGCTGAATTTCTACATGAAGATTTGAAAATCCGTAAATTTATCGCATCTAAACTTGCTGATGCCGCTGTGTCTACAGTTGAGATCGAGCGTGCAGCAAACCGCGTGAATATTTCAATCCACACAGCTAAACCAGGTATGGTTATCGGTAAAGGCGGATCTGAAGTCGAAAACCTAAGAAAAGAATTAAATAGCCTAACTGGCAAACGAGTTCACATCAACATCGTTGAAATCAAAAAACCAGATTTAGATGCTAAATTAGTAGGCGAAGGAATCGCACGTCAATTAGAAAACCGTGTTGCTTTCCGTCGTGCTCAAAAACAAGCGATCCAACGCACAATGCGTTCTGGCGCTAAAGGAATCAAAACACAAGTTTCTGGCCGTCTAAATGGTGCGGATATCGCTCGTTCAGAAGGTTACTCAGAAGGAACAGTTCCACTTCATACATTACGTGCGGACATTGATTACGCATGGGAAGAAGCAGATACAACATACGGAAAACTAGGAGTTAAAGTGTGGATTTATCGTGGAGAAGTTCTTCCAACTAAAAAGAACACTGAGAAAGGAGGGAAATAAACATGTTAGTACCTAAACGTGTAAAACACCGTCGTGAGTTCCGCGGAAAAATGCGTGGCGAAGCGAAAGGCGGAAAAGAAGTAGCATTCGGTGAATACGGCTTACAAGCTGTTGAATCACACTGGATCACAAACCGTCAAATCGAAGCTGCCCGTATCGCAATGACTCGTTATATGAAACGTGGCGGGAAAGTATGGATCAAAATTTTCCCTCACAAATCTTATACTGCCAAAGCTATCGGGGTACGTATGGGTTCTGGTAAAGGGGCTCCTGAAGGATGGGTATCACCAGTTAAACGTGGTAAAATCATGTTTGAAATTGCCGGTGTACCTGAAGAAGTTGCGCGCGAAGCGCTACGTCTTGCTTCTCACAAATTACCAGTGAAAACGAAGATCGTAAAACGTGAGGAAATGGGTGGTGAATCGAATGAAGGTTAAAGAAATCAGAGAATTAACCACTGCCGAAATGCTAGATCAAGAAAAACAATTGAAAGAAGAATTGTTCAATCTTAGATTCCAATTAGCAACAGGTCAATTAGAAAACACTGCACGTATCAAAGAAGTACGTAAATCGATTGCACGCATTAAAACAGTATTGCGTGAACAAGTTAAGTAATAGTGGAAGGAGGCCATTTAGCGTATGACTGAAGAAAGAAATCAACGCAAAGTTTACCAAGGTCGCGTGGTATCAGACAAAATGGATAAAACTATCTCTGTTGTCGTTGAAACAAAGAAAAACCACCCTATCTACGGCAAACGTCTGAACTATTCTAAGAAATACAAAGCACACGATGAAAACAACGAAGCAAAAGTTGGCGATATCGTGAAAATTATGGAAACTCGTCCATTATCAGCTACGAAACGTTTCCGTCTAGTAGAGATTGTTGAAAAGGCAGTGATTATCTAATCACACGAGATTTTCCTATATAGATTGTGAATTGCAAAATCTGAAAGGAGGATACACATCGTGATCCAAGCAGAAAGCCGATTAAGAGTGGCGGACAACTCAGGTGCCCGTGAAATTCTAACGATCAAAGTCCTTGGCGGATCTGGTCGTAAAACTGCCAATATTGGTGACGTGATTGTTGCTACGGTTAAACAAGCAACGCCAGGTGGGGTTGTCAAAAAAGGTGACGTCGTTAAAGCCGTTATCGTTCGTACTAAATCAGGAGCTCGTCGTACAGACGGTTCATACATCAAATTCGATGAAAATGCTGCGGTTATTATCCGTGACGATAAGAGCCCTCGTGGAACTCGTATCTTTGGCCCAGTTGCCCGCGAATTGCGTGAAGGCAACTTTATGAAGATCGTTTCCCTAGCACCAGAAGTATTGTAATAGTGATTCTTATCTAAAGGAGGTGCGAAACAAACATGTTTGTTAAAAAAGGCGATAAAGTTAAAGTTATCACTGGTAAAGACAAAAACAAAGAAGGCGTTGTGCTAGCAGCGTTTCCTAAAAATGACAAAGTCGTTGTTGAAGGTGTCAATGTTGTCAAAAAACACCAAAAACCTTCTCAAACTGCTCCTCAAGGCGGAATCGTTGAAATGGAAGCACCAATTCATGTTTCTAACGTGATGGTGGTTGATCCATCGAACGGTGAAGCTACGCGTGTCGGTTACAAAGAAGTTGACGGCAAAAAAGTCCGCGTTTCTAAGAAAACCGGAGAAGTTCTTGATAAATAATCTGATGAAGGAAGGAGGGGCTAACAGATGAACCGCCTTAAAGAAAAATATTCAAAAGAAGTTGTCCCATCATTAATGGACAAATTTAACTACAGCTCAATCATGGAAGCACCAAAAGTTGATAAAATCGTTATCAACATGGGTGTCGGTGACGCTGTTTCTAATGCTAAAAACTTAGACAAAGCTGTTGAAGAATTACAATTGATCTCAGGTCAAAAACCATTGATCACAAAAGCGAAAAAATCTATCGCAGGATTCCGTTTACGTGAAGGAATGCCAATCGGTGCGAAAGTAACTCTACGCGGCGAAAGAATGTATGAATTCTTAGATAAACTAGTAAGTGTGTCATTGCCACGTGTCCGGGACTTCCACGGTGTGAGCAAAAAAGCGTTCGACGGACGCGGAAACTACACTTTAGGTATCAAAGAACAATTGATTTTCCCTGAAGTAGATTATGATTTGATCGACAAAGTACGTGGTATGGATATCGTGATTGTAACAACAGCAAACACAGATGAAGAATCTCGTGAATTGTTGACACAATTAGGCATGCCATTCCAAAAATAAAAAAAGGAGGCGAACTACGTGGCTAAAAAATCAATGATTGCTAAAAACAAACGCCCTGCTAAATTCTCAACGCAAGAATATACTCGTTGTGAACGTTGCGGACGTCCACATTCAGTTTATCGTAAATTTCATCTTTGCCGTATTTGCTTCCGCGAACTTGCCTATAAAGGACAAATTCCCGGCGTGAAGAAAGCTAGCTGGTAAACTATACTCGCATAAAGGAGGTAAATTATCCCATGGTCATGACAGATCCAATTGCAGATTTTCTAACGCGCGTGCGTAACGCAAACATGGTTAAACACGAAAGCCTAGAAGTACCTGCTTCAAAAATCAAACGTGATATCGCTGAAATCTTGAAACGTGAAGGTTTCGTCCGCGATGTTGAATACATTGAAGATGACAAACAAGGCGTGATCCGCGTATTTCTTAAATACGGTAAAAACGGTGAACGTGTTATCACAAACTTAAAACGTATCTCTAAACCAGGCTTGCGTGCTTATGTCAAAGCTGACGAAGTACCAAAAGTATTGAATGGTCTAGGAATCGCGATTATCTCAACTTCTGACGGTGTAATCACTGACAAAGAAGCTAGAGCAAAAAATGTTGGCGGCGAAGTAGTCGCTTATGTATGGTAATTTAAAATATTCCACAAGGAGGTGCCTCTAAGTGAGTCGTATCGGTAATAAGATCGTCGTTCTTCCTGCTGGTGTTGAAATCAAGCAAAACGGAAACGACATTACAGTTAAAGGACCTAAAGGTGAATTAACACGTACTTTCTCTTCTGATATCACAATGAATATCGAAGGAAACGAAGTAACATTCACTCGTCCAAATGATAGTAAAGAAATGAAAACTATCCACGGAACTACCCGTGCAAACTTCAACAACATGGTTGTTGGTGTTTCTGAAGGTTTCCAAAAAGCGTTAGAATTAATCGGGGTTGGGTACCGTGCTCAATTACAAGGGAAAAAACTTGTATTGAACGTTGGTTACTCTCATCCAGTTGAAATCGAAGCGCCAGCTGGAATCGAAATCGAAGTTCCTTCAAACACTTCTGTGATCGTTAAAGGATCAGATAAAGAAGTCGTTGGCGAATTGGCTGCCAATATCCGTGGCGTTCGTCCTCCAGAACCTTACAAAGGCAAAGGAATTCGTTATGTTGGCGAATTTGTACGCCGTAAAGAAGGTAAAACTGGTAAATAGTCGTAATTCTTTACGACTAGCAGCTTAGGCTAGCAAAATTAAAAGAGGTGACAAATTGTGATTACAAAACCAGATAAAAACAAGACACGTCAGAAAAGACATCGTCGTGTACGTAACAAAATCTCTGGTACTGCTGAGTGCCCACGCTTAAACGTGTTCCGTTCGAACAAAAACATCTACGCACAAGTAATTGATGACGTAGCGGGTGTGACGCTAGCAAGTGCCTCTGCCTTAGACAAAGAAGTTTCAGGTGCAACAAAAACTGAACAAGCACAAGCTGTCGGTAAATTAGTCGCAGAACGTGCAGCAGCAAAAGGTATTAAAGTAGTAGTCTTTGACCGTGGTGGATACCTTTACCATGGCCGTGTAGCAGCTTTAGCTGAAGCAGCTCGCGAAAATGGACTGGAATTTTAAGAGAAGGAGGAACACCATTCATGGTTTATATTGATCCAAAACATTTGGAATTAGAAGACCGCGTTGTTGCGATCAACCGTGTAACTAAAGTTGTTAAAGGTGGACGTCGTCTACGTTTTGCTGCATTAGTTGTTGTCGGTGACAAAAACGGACACGTAGGTTTCGGTACTGGTAAAGCGCAAGAAGTACCAGAAGCAATCCGTAAAGCAATCGAAGACGCGAAGAAAAACTTGGTGGAAGTACCAATGGTTGGTTCTACAATCCCTCACGAAGTTATCGGTGTATTCGGCGGCGGACGCATCCTTATGAAACCTGCTGTAGAAGGTTCTGGGGTAGCTGCTGGTGGACCAGTTCGTGCCGTATTGGAATTAGCTGGGGTAGCTGATATCACATCTAAATCTTTAGGTTCTAACACACCAATCAACGTTGTTCGCGCAACAGTTGAAGGTTTAAAACAATTAAAACGCGCTGAAGAAGTGGCAGCACTTCGCGGCAAATCAGTAGAAGAATTAATCGGTTAAGGAGGACACTATAATGGCTGAATTGAAAATTACTTTAAAACGCAGTATTATCGGACGTCCCCAAAACCAACGTGATACTGTAAAAGCGTTAGGTCTTACAAAGTTGAATTCAACAGTTGTAAAACCTGCTAATGATGCAATCAAAGGCATGGTTAACACTGTTTCTCACTTAGTGGACGTTGAAGAGGTCTAAGGATCAGCAGATCTAGTTTGATTAAGGAGGTGCCAAACCTATGAAACTTCATGAATTAAAACCATCAGAAGGCTCACGCCAAGTACGTAACCGTGTCGGACGAGGAACTTCATCTGGTAACGGTAAAACAGCTGGACGTGGACAAAAAGGTCAAAAAGCTCGTTCAGGCGGCGGAGTACGTCTAGGATTCGAAGGTGGACAAACACCATTGTTCCGTCGTTTACCAAAACGTGGCTTTACAAATGTGAACCGCAAAGAATATGCAGTCATCAATCTCGATGTCTTGAACCGCTTTGAAGACGGTGCTGAAGTAACACCTGTTGCTTTACACGAAGCTGGAATCGTCAAAGACGAAAAAGCTGGAATCAAAGTATTAGCTAACGGAGAATTAACGAAGAAATTGACTGTGAAAGCAGCTAAATTCTCAAAAGCAGCTGAAGAAGCAATCGTTGCTGCTGGTGGATCAATCGAGGTGATCTAATGATCAGACTATTGAAGGATGCCTTTAAGGTTAAGGATATTAGATCCAGAATATTGTTCACCGTCTTAATCTTGTTTGTCTTTCGTCTGGGAACACATATTACTGTGCCAGGCGTAGACGCAAGTCGCCTAAATACCATCGCGGATCTACCATTTTTAAACATGTTAAACTTGGTAAGTGGTGGCGCCATGCAACAATTTTCGATTTTCTCGATGGGGGTTTCGCCTTACATCACTGCCTCAATTGTCATTCAGTTGTTGCAGATGGATATCGTCCCTAAATTTGTTGAATGGTCGAAACAAGGTGAAGTGGGTCGTAAGAAATTAAATCAGGCAACACGTTACTTGACGTTGGTATTAGGCTTTGTCCAATCCATGACATTAACGGCTGGATTTAACTATTACACTCAACTCGGGTTTGTAAACAATCCTAATATGGCAACCTATATCGTGATCGGACTGATTTTAACAGCCGGAACGATGTTAGTCACTTGGTTAGGAGAGCAGATCACCGAGCGTGGTATCGGAAACGGTGTGTCAATGATCATCTTTGCTGGGATCATTTCACGCTTACCAGCAAGCATCAAAGAATTGATTGAAGATTACTTCATTAACGTGGATCAATCGGATATCTGGCTAAATGCTATCTTTATGGCGCTGCTTGTGATTGCTGTGTTGATCGTCATTACTTTAGTAACGTATGTTCAACAGGCAGAACGCAAGATTCCGATCCAATATACAAAACGGGTAGCAGGAGCGCCTACCAGCAGTTACCTTCCTTTGAAAGTAAATGCTGCCGGGGTTATCCCAGTTATCTTTGCCAGTTCTTTTATTACAACACCAAATGCGATCATTCAAGCATTAGGTAGTTCATATAGAGGAGAAACTTGGTACGAAGTGGTGCAAACGATCTTTAGTTACAACACTGTACCGGGTGCGATCATCTACACTGTCTTGATTGTTGCGTTTACCTTCTTCTACGCATTTGTTCAAGTGAACCCTGAGAAATTAGCGGAAAACTTGCAAAAACAAGGAAGTTACATTCCGAGTGTGCGTCCTGGTAAAGGAACAGAAGAATATGTATCGCGTTTGTTGATGCGATTAAGCACGGTTGGATCGATCTTTTTAGGATTGGTTGCTTTACTTCCAATCATCGCTCAGATGGCTTGGAATTTACCGCAATCGATCGGACTAGGTGGAACGAGTCTATTGATCATTATCGGTGTGGCACTTGATACTGCCAAGCAGTTAGAAGGGCTTATGCTGAAACGGAAATATACTGGTTTCATCAATTAAAGTTATTGAAGTGTTGAGGATTTCCTCAACACTATTCAAAAACTTACAGGAGGAATTAGAATGAACTTCATTTTAATGGGATTACCTGGTGCTGGAAAAGGTACTCAGGCAGAACGTATCGTTGCTGAATACGGTCTTCCTCATATTTCAACAGGCGATATGTTTCGGGCTGCGATGGCGAACGAAACAGAACTAGGCCTTAAAGCAAAATCATACATGGATCAAGGCGCATTAGTTCCTGATGAGGTTACAAATGGGATCGTTAAAGAACGTTTAGCTGAACCTGATACCGAGAAAGGTTTCTTATTAGATGGTTTTCCTCGTACATTGGATCAAGCAAAAGCGTTAGATGAGATGCTTGCTGACCTTAACAAAAAACTTGATGCCGTTATTGATATTCATGTTCCTGAAGAAGTTCTTGTAGAACGTTTAGCCGGCCGCTTCATGTGCCGCAATTGTGGGGCAACTTATCATAAATTGTTCAATCCTCCCAAAGAGGAAGGAACATGTGATCGTTGTGGAAGTCATGACTTCTACCAGCGTGAAGATGATAAGCCTGAGACGGTCAAAAATCGTCTAGCTGTCAATATCAAAAGCAGTGAACCAATTTTGACTTATTACAAAGACAAAGGGTTATTGCAATCGATTGATGGGGATCGCGACATCGACGCTGTATTCGAAGATGTTCAAAAGATCATTGACTAATCATAGATTGCCCGAGTCCAACTTGCAGCTTAAAACTTTCTCTTGAAATCTTTGACAGGATATGATAGAATATGTCAGTCCGACTTCTACTTTTTATTAAGTAGGAGCATAGTTTGAGAATATCAGGTGGGAACCGAGTTTCCGCCATTTTATCGTGTGAAAATCACAAGTACAAGGAGGTACTGTGCGTGGCAAAAGAAGATATGATTGAAGTCGAAGGTACAGTCGTCGAAACTTTGCCGAATGCAATGTTTAAAGTAGAATTGGAAAACGGACACCAAGTTCTAGCGACCGTTTCTGGTAAGATTCGGATGCACTACATTCGTATTTTACCTGGAGACAAAGTAACGGTGGAATTATCCCCGTATGATCTGAACCGTGGCCGCATTACTTATCGCTTTAAATAATTGTACTCCGTAAAACCACAGGAGGTATTATCATGAAAGTAAGACCATCAGTAAAACCAATGTGCGAACATTGTAAAGTAATTCGTCGTAAAGGACGCGTTATGGTGATTTGCCCAGCAAATCCAAAACATAAACAACGTCAAGGATAATCGGAGGTGTAACAAATATGGCTCGTATTGCAGGAGTAGATATTCCTCGTGATAAACGTGTGGTCGTTTCACTTACTTATATCTATGGTATTGGTAACACGACTGCAAAACAAATTTTAGCTGACGCTGGCGTGTCTGAAGAAGTTCGTGTTCGTGATTTAACGAATGAACAAACAGATGCTATCCGTGCAGAAGTTGATAAATTAAAAGTTGAAGGTGACCTTCGTCGTGAAGTGAACTTAAACATCAAACGATTGATGGAAATCGGTTCTTACCGTGGGATCCGTCATCGCCGTGGATTGCCAGTTCGTGGACAAAACACGAAAAACAATGCACGTACTCGTAAAGGCCCGTCTAAAACAGTCGCAGGCAAGAAAAAATAATTCCTAAGTGAAGGAGGTTAAAACTTCATGGCAGCAAAAAAAGTGAGTCGTAAACGCCGTGTGAAAAAGAATATTGAAGCGGGTATTGCACATATTCACTCAACATTCAATAATACAATCGTAATGATCACTGATACTCATGGTAATGCATTAGCATGGTCATCAGCTGGTTCATTAGGTTTCAAAGGAAGCAAAAAATCTACTCCTTTTGCCGCTCAAATGGCAGCAGAAACAGCTACCAAAGCAGCAATGGAACACGGATTAAGAACTGTTGAAGTAACAGTTAAAGGACCTGGTTCTGGACGTGAAGCAGCAATTCGTTCATTACAAGCAGCAGGTTTGGAAGTGAGTGCGATCCGTGACGTGACTCCAGTCCCTCATAATGGATGCCGCCCTCCAAAACGCCGTCGTGTTTAATGAGTGCTGCTCATTTTGAGTGTAACAAATACGTCATTGAACAAGACACTTTTCGTTTTGAAAGGGGTAATAGATAAGAATGATTGAATTCGAAAAACCAAGAATCGCAAAGATTGATGAAGACAAAGATTATGGCAAGTTCATCGTGGAACCTCTTGAAAGAGGCTACGGAACTACACTAGGAAATTCCCTACGTCGTATTTTATTATCTTCTTTACCTGGTGCGGCAATCACCAATATTCAAATCGATGGAGTTTTACACGAATTCTCAACTGTTAAGGGTGTTCGGGAAGACGTTGCTCAAATCATCTTGAATATTAAAGGTCTTGCATTGAAAATGTACGGGGATGAAGAAAAGACCCTTGAAATTGATATTTCAGGACCTGCTACAGTAACTGCTGGCGATATCATCGTTGATAGTGATGTAGAAATCCTTAACAAAGATATGTATATCTGTACCGTTTCTGAAGGTGCTACGTTCCATGCTCGCTTAACAGTGAAACCTGGCCGCGGCTACGTTCAAGCGGACGAAAACAAAAAAGAAGACATGCCAATCGGCGTTCTTCCAGTCGATTCAATCTATACACCAGTACGTCGTGTCAACTACCAAGTAGAAAACACACGTGTCGGTCGTCGGGATGATTTCGACAAATTAACGATGGAAATATGGACTGATGGCTCAATCGAACCATTGGAAGCAATGAGTTTGTCTGCGAAGATCATGACTGAACATTTAGACATCTTTGTTAACCTAACTGATGAAGCGAAAAACGCTGAAATCATGGTTGAAAAAGAAGAAACACAAAAAGAAAAAATGTTGGAAATGACGATCGAAGAATTAGACTTATCTGTTCGTTCATACAACTGTCTAAAACGTGCAGGAATCAATACTGTACAAGAATTGACAAACAAATCTGAACCAGAAATGATCAAAGTAAGAAACTTAGGCCGTAAATCTCTTGAAGAGGTCAAAGTGAAATTACATGATTTAGGTTTAGGACTACGTAAAGACGATTAAACCGTTTTCGATTACGTTAGTTCGGTTCGTCTGACCGATACAACATTCGAAAGTGAAGGAGGGAAACCACGTGAGTTATCGTAAACTAGGACGCACATCTAGCCAACGTAAAGCGATGTTGCGTGATTTGACAACTGATTTATTCATTAACGAACGTATCGTTACGACTGAAGCTCGTGCGAAAGAAGTTCGTTCAACTGCAGAAAAAATGATCACTTTAGGTAAACGTGGTGATTTGCATGCACGTCGTCAAGCAGCAGCATTCGTTCGTAATGAAGTTGCAAGTGTACGTGAAGAAAACGAAGAAGTAGTTATTGAATCAGCATTACAAAAATTATTCAATGATATCGCTCCTCGTTACACAGATCGCCAAGGTGGATATACTCGTATCTTGAAAACAGAACCAAGACGCGGAGATGCTGCACCAATGGTTATCCTAGAACTTGTTTAAAATCACACTTATCATCACTTTATAGATGTTTACTAAGAGTGTTATGATGTTGGAAGAAACTTTCCGAGTCTAGCTCAGCGCCTACACCTCGATGTATTTCGAGGTGTACGCACTCATCATAAAGTGCTTTTTTTTTACTTTCGATTACCTGTCAAGACAGGTAATGGCAAGTGAAAAAAAGATCTGGAGACAAATCGTGCGTGAATCATTGAAAAACGTGCGCTTTTTTGGTAGTGTTAGAAAGAATTAATCGCAAATGAAGGAGTCTATCATGAAGCCAATCATTGAATTGAATGCTATTACTGTGCGTTATAGCGAAGAAGAGCGTGCCGCGTTAAATAACGTATCCTTTTCCATCAACAAAGGGGAATGGGTGGCGTTGATCGGCCATAACGGCTCTGGTAAATCAACTTTAGCAAAAACCATCAATGGCTTGATCTTGCCGCAAGAAGGCAGTGTTTCTGTCGGCGAATTGCCTTTGAATGAAGAAAATATCTGGAATATTCGAAAAATGGTCGGTATGGTCTTTCAAAACCCTGACAATCAATTCGTTGGTTCGACGGTGGAAGATGATGTGGCTTTCGGTTTAGAAAATCAAGGAATCCCGCGAGAAGAAATGCTGGTTCGTGTCAAAGACGCTCTGGAACAAGTACGGATGAGCGAGTTTGCGACCCGGGAACCCGCGCGTCTTTCTGGTGGTCAAAAACAGCGGGTAGCCATTGCTGGCGTCGTTGCATTGCGCCCAGATATCATCATTCTTGATGAAGCCACTAGTATGCTAGATCCAGAAGGTCGTGAAGAAGTGATCGCAACGATCAAAAAAATCAAAGAAAAAAACAATTTGACCGTGTTATCGATCACCCATGATATCGATGAAGCAGCCAACGCCAATCGGGTGCTGGTGATGCGTCAAGGAGAGCTCGTCCGCGAAGGGACACCCGCAGAGATTTTTTCTGCAGGTCCAGAACTGATTGAGCTAGGCTTAGATCTGCCATTTCCTGAAAAATTAAAGGCGGCACTAAAACAGCGGGGCGTCACGGTACCGCAAGCGTACTTAACTGAAGAAGGGATGGTGGATTGGCTATGGACATCCGTTTTGAACAAGTAGGATTCACCTACCAACCGCATTCTCCGTTTGAACAACGGGTTTTGTTCGATATTGATTTAGAGATCAAAGAAGGCTCTTATACCGCCTTAGTCGGTCATACAGGGAGCGGAAAATCTACGTTGTTGCAGCACTTGAATGCATTATTAAAACCAACGACTGGCACGGTCACGATCGGTGAGCGAGTCATCAAACCCGAGACAGACAACAAAAATCTAAAACCGTTACGTAAAAAAGTCGGGATCGTTTTTCAATTTCCTGAATCCCAATTATTTGAGGAAACTGTTGCGAGAGATATCGCTTTTGGACCGAAAAACTTTGGGGTCTCCGAAGAAGCAGCCAAAGGTTTAGCCCAAGAATACATTCAATTGGTAGGTTTAGATGAAAGTTTTCTGGAACGTTCACCATTTGACCTTTCAGGGGGCCAAATGCGCCGTGTAGCGATTGCTGGGGTCTTGGCTATGGAACCAGAAGTTTTGGTCTTAGACGAGCCGACAGCTGGCTTAGATCCACAAGGACGCAAAGAGATGATGGAAATGTTTGATCGCCTGCATCGGGAAAAGAACATGACGATCATTTTAGTGACCCACTTGATGGATGATGTGGCAAACTATGCTGATTATGTCTATGTGTTAGAAAAAGGCCGTCTCGTCAAAGCAGGCACGCCGTCTGTTGTGTTTCAAGACACTGCCTGGCTGCAAGAAAAGCAGCTAGGGGTACCGACAGCAACCGCATTTGCGGAGCAACTACAAGCCAGAGGATTGGCATTTGAGCAGTTGCCGCTAACGGCTGATGAACTGGCAGATGTTTTAGTAGCAAAGGGGGCGACTGCCCATGATGAATAAACTGATTTTCGGTCGTTTTATTCCTGGGGACTCCTTGATCCACCGTTTAGATCCACGAGTCAAATTGATTGCTAGTTTTTATTTTATCGCGATTATCTTTTTGGCGAATAATTGGCAAAGCTATTTATTAGCGGGTGCTTTTACGCTCTTTTGTATCTCCTTTTCAAAAATCGATTTTGGCTTCTTTATTCGAGGCGTGCGACCTTTGATTTGGCTGATTTTATTTACCGTGGCGTTACAGATTTTATTTACTACCGGCGGCGACGTCTACTGGTCTTGGTGGATCTTTAACATCACAGAATTTGGTGTCCAAAACGGGATCTTTATTTTTTGTCGTTTTGTTTTGATCATTTTCATGTCGACCTTGTTGACGTTAACGACACCCCCATTAGAGCTTTCAGATGCGATCGAATACATTTTGCGTCCTTTAAAAGCGATCCGTTTCCCTGTCCATGAAATCTCACTGATGCTGTCGATTGCGTTGCGCTTTGTGCCAACCTTGATGGATGAAACAGAAAAAATCATGAATGCTCAGCGTGCCCGCGGGGTCGATTTCGGCGAAGGGGGACTGTTGCAGAAGATGAAGGCGATCGTTCCTTTGTTGATTCCTTTATTTGTCAGCAGCTTTAACCGTGCGGAAGATCTAGCCACCGCTATGGAAGCCAGAGGCTATCAAGGCGGCGAAGGGCGTACGAAGTATCGGATTTTGCACTGGCATCAACGGGACACATTGGTTGTCATCGTTTTTGCGCTCTTTACAGTAGCGTTAGTGTTCTTAAGAGGATAATCGAAGACCTATGATTGAAGTCAACCCACGAAAGGTTCTTAACGAAGCAACGAGGCTGCTGGCGATCCCAGCGGCTGGTTCGAAAAGGCCTGTCGATCGATCAGACTTTTCTCATAGGCTTTTTTGTGAAAAAATAGAAAGAAACAGGTGATTAAATGGTCCGCTATAAAGCGACGATCGCTTATGATGGCACGAATTTTCAAGGATTTCAGCGTCAACCCAATGGACGAACGGTTCAAGAAGAGATTGAGAAGACATTAACGAAGATGAACAATGGGCAGCCGATTCAGATTCATGGCTCTGGCCGCACCGATGCGGGGGTCCATGCGCAAGGGCAAGTGATCCACTTCGATTTCCCTCAAAAGCGCCCACTGGAAAAAATGCGCTTTGGTTTAGATACCCAAACGCCAGAAGATGTTGCGGTAAAATCGGTGGAGATCGTTGACGATACCTTCCATGCCCGCTACTTAGTCGTTGAAAAAACCTACCAGTTTCGAGTGGACATTGGGAAACCTCGCAGTCCTTTCCGCCGCCATTATGCCAGCTATTATCCGTATCCGCTAGATTTGGAAAAAATCCAACGAGCGTTGCCAGATTTTTTAGGCACCCATGACTTTACCAGTTTTTGCGCGACGGGCAGTTCCGTCGATGACAAAACGCGGACGATCCATGAAGCGTCCATGGCGGTCAATGACGCTGGAGATGAGTTGATTTTCACCTTTCGCGGCGATGGATTTTTGTACAAGATGATCCGAATCATGGTGGGCACATTGCTGAAAATCGGCAATGGACGCCTCGCACCTGACAGTATTCCTGCGATCATTGCGCAAAAAGACCGAAATGCAGCAGGTCCCACAGCTCATCCAGAAGGATTGTATTTGGTTCACGTTGCCTATGAATAAGGAAAAACACAAGCTTCGCTGCTCTTGTCCAACAAGAGAAAGCGAAAGCTTGTGTTTTTATTTTTTCTGGCTCTTTGTCAATAAGGACTGATGAGTTGTGCAAAATCAAATCTGGGTCAGAATGAACCTCATTCTGGCTCAGATTTTTTGTTATCTT
>NZ_JBIVBP010000019.1:0-54264 GCF_044746145.1 Enterococcus sp. NPDC086594 | reverse complement strand
ATACACCTGTAACCATGCCGAACACAGAAGTTAAGCTTCTTAGCGCCGATTGTAGTGAAGGGTTTC
The DNA here is from genome assembly GCF_044746145.1 of Enterococcus sp. NPDC086594. Classification (NCBI taxonomy): domain Bacteria; kingdom Bacillati; phylum Bacillota; class Bacilli; order Lactobacillales; family Enterococcaceae; genus Enterococcus; species Enterococcus sp. NPDC086594. The sequence continues at coordinate 54,198 of NZ_JBIVBP010000019.1, read as the reverse complement.
CCTTTGTGAGAGTAGGACGTCGCCACGCATTTCAATTTTTCCGGCATAGCTCAGTTGGTAGTAGCGCATGACTGTTAATCATGATGTCGTAGGTTCGAGTCCTACTGCCGGAGTTCTCTAATAAGAGAAAACAAGCAAGAGTAATGAGCTTCTTTTAGGCTGGAGAGTTGTCCGAGTGGCCGAAGGAGCATGATTGGAAATCATGTAGATGGCTATCGCTGTCTCAAGGGTTCGAATCCCTTACTCTCCGTTTTAAACTTAGGTCCGTTGGTCAAGTGGTTAAGACACCGCCCTTTCACGGCGGTAACACGGGTTCGAATCCCGTACGGATCATTACAATTTAATGAACAACCTTCGGGGGTTTAGCTCAGCTGGGAGAGCATCTGCCTTACAAGCAGAGGGTCAGCGGTTCGATCCCGTTAACCCCCATTACGGTTTGGTAGTTCAGTTGGTTAGAATGCCTGCCTGTCACGCAGGAGGTCGCGGGTTCGAGTCCCGTCCAGACCGTTTCATTAATTTTGTAAAACTTATATTTTCCTATATGGCTCGGTAGCTCAGTTGGTAGAGCAATGGATTGAAGCTCCATGTGTCGGCAGTTCGATTCTGTCCCGCGCCACCATGGAGGAGTAGCGAAGTGGCTAAACGCGACGGACTGTAAATCCGTTCCTTAGGGTTCAGTGGTTCGAATCCACTCTCCTCCATTCATAGGGGCATAGTTTAAAGGTAGAACAGCGGTCTCCAAAACCGTTAGTGTGGGTTCAATTCCTGCTGCCCCTGCCATTATATATTTCAATAGTTTCTTATTACGGCGGGTGTGGCGAAGTGGTTAACGCACCGGATTGTGGCTCCGGCATTCGTGGGTTCGATTCCCATCATTCGCCCTTTCATTTTTGGGGTATAGCCAAGCGGTAAGGCAACGGACTTTGACTCCGTCATGCGTTGGTTCGAATCCAGCTACCCCAGTACAATCTTCACTTGATTGTAGATTGCAACAATAGTATAATGGCGGTATAGCCAAGTGGTAAGGCAGAGGTCTGCAAAACCTTCATCACCGGTTCAAATCCGGTTACCGCCTTAGTACTAAATACTAACCTTTCAACATGCCGGCGTGGCGGAATTGGCAGACGCGCTGGACTCAAAATCCAGTGCCCGTTGAGGGCGTGCCGGTTCGACCCCGGCCGCCGGTATCATTGATGTATCAGTCTTTTATAAGATTGATACATTTTTTTTGTTTATAAAAGTCTACAAATACGATTTTGGAGGACCACTCATATAGCAAAGATTTTTTTGTTTTGTTACTATTGAAAGCCTTTCCTTAATCTTGTATAGTTTTTACATGAATAGCTGCAAGGAACAGGAGAGAGGGGGGATCAAATTGAAATGGTATGAGAATAGAATCAAATCAGCGATAGATGGGACAAATCCAATGGTGATCAAAGAATTGTCTGGCAGTTTTGCTGTTTATGGCGATGTCCAATTTCTTCCTGGATATTGTGTATTATTACCTAAAAGAGAGGTGGCTTCTTTAAATGATCTAGATTTAAATGAGCGACAGGTTTTCTTAACTGATATGACTCTTTTTAGGAGATGCTATAATACAGGCTTGTTCTCCATTGAGAATCAATTATGAACTATTGGGAAATACCAATAACCTTCTTCATGCACATCTTTTTCCCCGTTATGAATGGGAAACTAACGAAGCAAAAAAAATGCCTGTTTGGTTGTATGACAAATCCCATTGGAATAATCCAGAGTATCACTATTCAGAAAAAAAGAGATGGAGAGCGAAGACAAAAGATAAGCTCTTATTTGGAAAACGCCTATCGCTAGTCTAATGACTCTCCCTGAATCTAGTAACGTCTATTAAAGAACCTCCATGAAGCGATCGCTTCATGGAGGTTCTTTCCTTAGATTAATCAATATACTTAAGAACTGCGACTTCTTTTGGTTTCAGAACTACCAACTGTCTGATTTCTTTGGTTAGAAGGTCTTCTCCAGGGGCTTTCAGCTTCACTTTGATTGTCTGCTCGGTATGGTTTAAGAAAAAGACGAGTGTATAGCCAGCACCTTTGCGGCAGGTAACGGAGACTTCAGTAGGAGCAGCCAAGAAGTGCTGGGCATGAGTCGTTAAATTGTGATTTTCCAGAATGTTCGTTAAAAATGTTGTTAGACCTTCAAGGGACAATTCTGTTCCTACGTAATACGCATATCCATCGTCGATCCGGTTCATGGTAATGGCTGGCTTATCGGTCAAATAACCGGAATGGAAGGTTGCCAAAGCTTTCGCACCTTTTAGATGGATGACTTCCTCCCATAGAGAATTGTCGTACCGACGACCTTGGAGGAAGTCAATTTGGTGATGGGTAGCCGCTGTCATTGGGTAAAACTCTTCTACAATGATCCCTAAGGTGTCCCTAAACAGTCCTGGATAGCCCCCAAGATAGACTTGGTCATATTCATTGACGATCCCACTAAAGAAATTGGTCAAGAAGATGCCGCCTTGTCGCACGTAATCATGGATCTTCTTACCGAATGCTTCGGGTGCTGAATAGAGATTTGGGGCGATCACCAAAGGATAGCCGCCTAGGGATTCGGAAGGATGGACAAAGTCTACGCTCAGATTTAACGCCCTTAGTGCGGCATACAGGCTGCGTAACTGATGAATGTATTTTAAGGTTCTTGGTTTGGCATCCAATTCCAGCGCCCACCAATTTTCCCAGTCGAAGACAACCGCGACATCAGCCAAGAAGCGCGTCCCAACGATTTCGGATAGTTGCGAAAATTCGTTGCCTAATTGTGCACATTCACGAAAGATACGGCTTGACTGAGGATCTCCGTGAGGCACCATCGCACTATGAAATTTTTCTGCACCGCCACGAGACTGTCGCCATTGAAAGAACATGATACCATCAGCACCATGAGCTAGCGCTTCATAACTCCAAAGACGCAGCTGGTTGGGGGTCTTGGCCCCGTTGATTTGTCGCCAATTAACGGCGCTGGTGGCTTGCTCCATGATCAAGAATGGCTTTTTCTTCAAACTGCGGGTTAAATCGTTAGCAAGAAATTGCGGGTAAGGGTTTTTTTCAAAGGGATTCGGGTACGAATTCCAGCTGACCACATCTATTTCAGGTGCCCATTTAAATCCATCTACGTATTTGTGTAAGCCCATAAGATTGGTCATATAAGGAATGTCATGGGAATATTTTGCAATCGCCGCCTTTTCAATTTGATAAAGTTCCAGATTCATGTCGGAAAGAAACCGACGGTAGTCTAATTGCTGTGCAGGATTTTTGAAGGTTGGCATTGCCTCTGGTAAGAAAATTTCCTCCCAGCTGCCATAGGATTGACTCCAAAACTTCGTTGACCAAGCATCATTCAATCCAGCGATGGTCAGATATTTCTCTGCTAACCATGTCTGAAATCTTTTCCGACAATGATCGCAATAACACTCGTGGATGTGACAGGTATATTCATTATTGATATGCCACATGACCAGCCCTGGATGATTAGCATAACGGTTTGCGACTGCTTCAGACAAATCGGCGGCATATTGACGATAGATAGGGGAAGTCGGACAGTAGTGCTGGCGCGCACCATGAACCAGTCGATTGCCATGAATGGTCACTGGCAGCATCTCAGGGTGTTTTTGAACAAGCCAAGCTGGAGGAGAAGCTGTTCCATTGGCTAGGTCGATCATGACATTGTTTTCATATAAAAGATCCATCAACCAGTCCAGAAAGTCAAAATCATAGGTGGATTCATCTGGCTGCAGATTGACCCAGCCAAAAATATTGATACTTACATAGTTCACACCTGCTTCTTTCATTAAGCGCATATCTTCAAGAATGACTTCTTTAGACCATTGTTCAGGATTGTAGTCGGCACCATAGTAAAGTTGACGTTGCGTTTTCATCAAATCGCTCCTTTATAGACGTTTCTTTAGCATCAAGATACTTGAATCATATCAAAAATTTATCTGTTTGATAGCGGTATCATTTGAAAATCATGAAATGATCCAAAAAAACAAAAATAGTTCAATCTGGTTTCGCAGCTAGGTCTATCGTCCATCAGTTCTTTTGTCTTGCTGTTTTTTTAACAAAAATATACAATTGAAAAAGGCGGTAAATTAAAACATCTAAAATTTATCTCTTTAAGTAGTTGTTTTTTTATTAATAGTTTCTTTATAAAAAAATGCATGTTTATAACCAACAGATCAAAAAAACTGTTAAACATTAGCAGAAGATTACTATGAGTCAAAGAAATGAATAATTATGTGTCGAGGAGTCATAAACGAGGAATGACATAAGTTATTCCACAAAAAATGCGAAAAAGGAGAGACACGTCCATGAACCAGCCAATACAGATCTTTTCTGAGATTGCGCCCTTAAAGCGGGTGCTGTTGCATCGTCCAGGAGCAGAATTGGAAAACTTGATGCCGGATTATCTTGATCGCTTGTTGTTCGATGATATTCCTTTTCTAGACCAAGCACAAAAAGAGCATGATTTTTTTGCCGAGACGTTAAGAAACAGAGGGGTGGAAGTCCTTTATTTGGAAGATCTTGCTGCAGAGACATTGTCGACGACCGGTGCCAAAGAAGCTTTTTTAGAAGATTATTTAAATGAGACAACGATCCTTGATGAAGAGATTCGCAACGAAGTGCGCAATTTTTTCCTGTCGATCAAAGATAATCGCTCCTTTATCGATCATACGATGGCGGGCTTGAAAAAAAGTGAGATAGAAATTCCAAGAGCTAGCAAGTTAACGGCGATCGTTGAAACGGAATATCCTTTTTTGATCGATCCAATGCCAAACTTGTATTTCACGAGAGATCCGTTTGCTACGATTGGTCATAGCGTTTCCTTGAATCGAATGTATTCTGCAACGAGAAGACGAGAAACCCTCTACGGAAAACAAATTTTTACGCACCACCCGATGTTTTCCCGCAATGAGACGAACTTTTTGTATCATCGGGACGAAACGACGCGGATGGAAGGCGGCGATCAGCTGATTTTATCTGATAAAATCGTGGCGATCGGTATCTCTCAACGAACCGAGGTTGCTTCTATCGAAAAAATTGCCGAAACGATTTTTGCTACAGAACCGAGTTTTGAACATATCTTGGCATTTAATATTGGTGAAGAACGAAAATTTATGCACTTAGATACGGTCTTTACGATGGTGGATCATGATAAGTTCACGATCCATCCAGAAATCGAGGGAGAACTTTCGCTGTATTCAATCACTAAACACAAGGACGGTGTGCGAGTATATGAGGAAAAAGATACGTTGGAAAACATTCTTTGCCGTTATTTAGATTTGCCTGAAGTACACTTGATTCGCTGTGGTGGTGACGACTTAGCGGCAGCAGCCAGAGAACAATGGAATGATGGTTCCAATACATTGGCGATCGCCCCAGGGGAAGTCGTGGTCTATGACCGCAATACCATCACCAACGGGTTGTTAAAAGAGGCAGGCGTCAAGTTGAATGAGATCTCAGGAAGTGAATTGGTTCGCGGACGTGGAGGTCCACGCTGTATGAGTATGCCATTTATTCGTGAGTAGGACGAATCTTTGTTATTTTAATTACGGATTTTTGCTTTGAAATTATGAAAGTTAAGAAATAGAAGAGAGAAAAATAAAAGAAAGATTTGAAACGGCATTCTGTTTCTAATCTTTCTTTTTTGTCATCATTTAACCCCCTATAAATTGAAAAGGATTTCTTTTTGTGAAAATGTGTAATTTTTGTGACTTTTATATGTAAAGACTATAAAAAAACGCTAGGAACCTTGTTCTATCGCTAAATTTATGGTACGGTTATATTAGAAAACGGAAATAGGTGAAGGTATTTGCCACTTATTGATTTTTGACACCCTACGATCAGCGAATGCCATATGCTTGATTTGTAGTGGTTTTTTTTGCGGAAAAAAAGGGAAAGCAGGTGAGAAAATGGCAGTAGATGCAATTCGATTATTACAAGAAGCAGAGCAATTTGCTGAAAATAAAAACCAAGAAGCGGAAGCAGAAAAAAAACAATTGGCACAAGAACGCGAAGAACGGTTGAAGGCGTTTAAAAAAGAGTTGGCAGAAAAAGAAGCCCAACAAAAAGAAGCAATCAATCAAAAAATCGCAGCTGAGTTAACACAGTCAAAAGAACCGCTCATGGCTAAAACGAAAGCAGAAGTGGAAACACTACGAACGATCCCTAATGAGTTAAAGGAAGAAGCATTGGCAATAATAATAAATAAGGTTGTGACATAAATGGCAATTGCAAAAATGCAAAAGTTCAGTCTGTTGACCTTTTACGATCAGAAAGAAGCTGTTTTAGAGCAGCTGCAAGACTTTCAGGGCGTAGAACTGCTTTCTTCGGAGAAATACTACGATTCTGAAGAAACGACGGGTGTTTTGACACCGGTTCGCGAGGAACAGTCTGAAGAAGAAATGGAGAACCAGTTTGGTCAAGTCAACTGGAGCTTAAATTTTTTAGAAGAATATGTACCCAAAAAAGGAATGCTGGCACAACTGCGGCAACCAATCAAAAAATATACCCTTCAAGAATTGGCTGAAACAGCCCACACCTATCCCTGGCAAGAATTATGCCAGACCCTTCGTAAACAAGACAAACGTCTTCGCTTGATCGATCAAGAAAAACGCGATGTATTAGCACAAGAAGCAGAGCTGTCGATTTGGAAGTATTTTAAAGAGCGTCCAGCGGTTTTAAAGGAATTAAAAAAATCAGGTGGCTTGCTAGGTTCGATTCCCACTTCTGAAATGGCTGACTTTACGACGAACAGTGAGAAGCTGCCGCTCGTCTATGTGGAAACTGTTTATCAATCACAAACAACCACTTATTTACTGGTCCTTTTCCACAAAGATGTAAAAGAAAAAGTAACTTCACTTCTTAAAAAAGTAGCCTTTGAGCAATACATCTACCCTTATGAGGGCATCCCAGAAGAAGATCTGCAAACGATGAAAGAAAAATCCCAACGTTTAATTGATGAAGAAAAAGAGATCAAAGCCTCTCTTCGTGCAATGACAAACGAGCAAGAAACTTTGCGGATCGTTGCCGAGTATTTAGATGGAGCAATCACCCGCTTAAAAAGCAATAAGATGCTTTTACGTTCTACTCATGCGGTCTCGCTTTCTGGCTGGGTTCCTGTTGATGGAACGGCCGAATTAGAAAAACGCATCAAAAAAGGAACCACGGATAACTATTACCTCGAATACCAAGAAGTGACGGAAAAAGAGATTAGTAATGTGCCGATTTTATTAGAAAACGCACGTTGGATCAAACCTTTTGAAGGACTTGTTCGGATGTACAGCTTGCCACAATATGACGAGTTAGATCCGACACCATTTATGGCGCCTTTTTATATGGTGGCATTCGGGATGATGGTTGCCGATTTTGGCTATGGTTTGCTTTTGTTTCTGGCGACATTTATTGGTAAAAAGCTGTTCCACCTCAGCAAAGGGCTGGAACAAAACTTGACCCTCTTTCAGTTATGCTCGATCCCCACGATTATTTGGGGCTTGATCTATGGCAACTTCTTCGGATTTGAATTCTCATTCCAACTGTTGTCTGCCCAGGATGATGTCAACCAGATCTTAGTCTTATCCGTGATCTTTGGGTACATCCAGATCATGTTTGGTTTGGCGCTGAAATTCTATATTCTATGGAAGAAAAAAGACCAGAAACTGGCTGCGATGTTCCAAGCCGGTTCATGGATCGTCTTTTTGATCAGTGTGGCTTTTGTTGCCGCAGGAATGCTGCTTTTCCCTGACACACCGTTACAAATGATTGGGATCGTAATGATCGCTGCCAGTCTATTAGCAGTGGCCATCGGAGGCAGTTTAGAAGGTAAAACCTTAGCAGGAAAAATCGGTTCTGGATTGTACGGATTGATGGATGTGACCAATTATGTTGGTGACTTGATCAGTTACACCCGTCTGATGGCGTTAGGGGTTGCCGGCGGAAGTATCGCCTCAGCCTTCAACTTGATCATCAGCTACCTGCCGCCAGCAGCCCGGTTTACGGTTGGTATCTTATTATTTGTGGCATTGCATGGCCTAAATATTTTCTTAAGTTACCTTAGTGCGTATGTTCATGGTATCCGTTTGCAGTATTTAGAGTATTTTGGAAAATTCTTTACGGGGGGCGGACGTGCCTTTGACCCGTTCAAATCAAATGAAAATTATGTAGAGATCATCTCAGAAGAAAAGTTACAGGAGGACAATAATGGAAAATTGGATTAGTTTCTTTTACGAAAATGGTGGAATTGTTTTTGCAGCTTTAGGTGTAGCGACCGCAACGATTTGCGGCGGTATCGGATCAACGATTGGTGTTGGGATGACCAGTGAAGCAGCGTCAGGCTTGATCTCAGAGCAGCCAGAGAAATTCGGACAAGCGTTGATCTTAGAGTTGCTGTCTAGTACTCAGGGGTTATACGGGTTCGTAATTTCCTTTATGATCTTTGGTCAAATCAGCGGTTCGCTCTCATTCGATCGCGGATTGTACTTGTTTATTGCTTCATTGCCAATCGCATTAACAGCGATCGTAGCCGGAAAATGGCAAGGACGTGCCGCAAGTGCTGCGATGCAGATTTTAGCCAAAAAACCAGAACATGTGACCAAAGGAATTATCTTGGTAGCGATGATGGAAACGTATTGTATTTTAGGGTTCGTTATTTCCTTCTTGCTTGTCTTGAATTAAGAGGAGGGAAAAGTGAATGTCTGATATTACACGTTTAACTGACAAAATAACCGCTGATGCGGAAAAGAAATACCAGCTGCAAATCAAAGAAGCGAAAAAAGAAAGTGAAAATCAAGAAAACTTGAAGCGAACGCAATTAGAAAAAGAGCTTAGTGAGCGGTTAGCTTTTTATGAAAAAGAAAAACGTGCGGCGATGTATTTGGAAATCTCAGATGTGCATATTCAATCAAGAAACAAGGTCTTGGCAGCAAAGCAGTCGGTCTTAGATGAGCTGTTTACTGAGGCTTTGACCCGTTTAAATACGATGGATCAAGCAGCATTTTATGCGTTTATCGCTAATGGCTTGGCGAATGCAAGGTTAACTGGTGAGGTTGAGTTGCTTTTAGGTGAGAAGACCCGCCATTTAGTGGATGAGGAGCTCCTCGCTAAATTGCAGGCATCTGCCCCAGATGTTCAGCTGAAACTGGTAAATAAAACGATCCCTCGTAAGGGTGGCTTTTTGTTGCGACAAGAAGCGATCGAGTTGAATTTTACTTTTGATGCGCTACTAGAAGCCAACAAAGAAGAGTTAAGCAATACGTTACTGCAATTGATTTTTGAACAGTAAGCAGGTGCAAACAGATGAATGACATCAAATACAATACCTTAAATACGAGAATTCGGACGTATGAATCGCAATTATTCGATCGCAGCCGCTATGAGCGGATGCTCTCGGCTGCTAGCGCAGAAGAAATCTACGGTATGTTGCAAGAAACGGTTTATGGTGACTTCATCAACGAGGATGATCGTGTACACGACTTTGAACATGTGTTGATGGCGGAGTTGAAACGGGTATACGACACGATGTATCAGCTGACACCGGAAAAAGCGATCGTTGATTTCTTTGCTTTGAAATATGACTATCAAAATCTGAAAGTCTTGGTAAAAGCGGCGTACATGCAAGAAGATTTTTCTGAATATCTTGTCCCAATTGGTACCCAGCCGCTTTCCGTCCTTAAGGATCTGGTCAAGACCAGAAAAAGCAATCTTGTTGCCAAAGAGATGGTTGATTGTGTGGAAGAAGTCTTCTCTTATATTGAGAACTACCATGAGGTCCAATCGATCGACATCATCTTTGATAACCACTATTGGGAACAATTGTGGACGATTGGCAAAGAATACGACGACGATCTGCTGCAAAGCTTGATTCGTCGACAAATCGATATTTTCAACATTTCAACAACGTTGCGCAGTTACGCGATGAAACGCAAGCGCGGCTTTATCAGCGCAGTTTTAGCCGATCATGGAAACCTACCTGCAAAAGAATTGTTAGCTGAGATCACGACTTCCCTTGAGGCATTTGTGGCATATTTGCAAGGGACTCCTTATAAAGAACTGATCAATCACAGCTATGAAGAGTTGGTAGAGAAGAAGACCTTGAATACCTTTGATATACGCAAAGACAATTTTCTAATGGCGAAGCTCAAAGAACATAAAATTGTTCCTTTTGGCCCTTCAGCATTGGCAGGGTACTTGTACGCCAAGGAAATTGAAAGCAAGAACTTGCGTATTCTCCTGATTGGGAAAATCAATAAGGTGCCGGAAGAGATTTTAAGAAGTCGGGTGCGTGATAGTTATGCATAAAAAAATAGCAATGATGGGTGGTAAGAACTCGATCTTGCCTTTCAAAGGGCTAGGGATCGACATCTTTCCAGTCAGCGATTTGGATGAAGCCGCCCAACAACTAGAAGAAATGGCTGAAGCCTATGGGGTAATCTTTTTGACTGAGCGACTGATCGAACAATTAGAACCGATCGTTCGCCGCTATGAAGAAGTACCGACACCAGCGATCATTCCGATTCCAAGTAGTACGGGTAGTTTAGGGATCGGCATGGCACGAATTCAGCAAAATGTGGAAAAAGCGGTAGGAATGAATATATTAGATTCATAACAGACAAGTCAGCCAGCTAGGAGGAATAAATGTGGCATTTGGCACAATTGAAAAAGTATCGGGACCACTGGTCACCGCCTCAGGATTAAGTGGCGCAAAAATCCACGAAATCTGCAAAGTCAGTGACAAGGGCCTTATCGGTGAGATCATTGAGATCAAAAAAGGGCTGGTTTCGATCCAAGTATACGAAGAAACAGCGGGAATCGGACCAGGCGAGCCCGTGGAAACGACAGGCGCACCATTGTCTGTCGAACTAGCACCAGGTTTGTTGACTCAGATGTTTGATGGGATCCAACGACCATTAGATACGTTTATGTCGCAAACAGAAAGTGATTTTTTGGAACGAGGGGTTACCATCGATCCACTGAATCGCCAAAAGAAATGGACCTTTGTCCCTCAAGTACAAGTCGGTGATACCGTACAAGGTGGCGACATTTTAGGTTCAGTACAAGAAACATCGGTGATCGAGCATAAGATCATGGTGCCACCAAACTATGAAGGAACCGTCAAAGAAATCATGGTAGGGAATTTTGCTATTACTGAAGTGATCTGTGTCTTAGAAACCATTGAGGGTGAAAAAAACTTGACGATGGTTCAGAAATGGCCGGTTCGTCAACCACGTCCCGTTACTGCTAAATTAAATCCAGGCGAACCACTGGTCACTGGACAGCGAGTCATCGACACCTATTTTCCAGTGGCAAAAGGCGGCTCAGCTGCCGTTCCCGGACCATTTGGTGCCGGAAAAACGGTTGTTCAGCACCAAATTGCTAAATGGTCGGATGTGGATATCGTGGTCTATGTCGGCTGTGGCGAGCGAGGCAATGAAATGCGGGATGTTATGAATGAATTTCCTGAACTGATCGATCCAAATACCGGCAAGTCAATCATGGAACGAACGGTCTTGATCGCCAATACGTCGAATATGCCAGTTGCTGCTCGGGAAGCCTCAATCTATACAGGAATCACGATTGCAGAATATTACCGTGACATGGGCTATAGTGTTGCTATCATGGCAGACTCAACATCACGTTGGGCAGAAGCGCTGCGGGAAATGAGTGGACGATTGCAAGAGATCCCAGGAGATGAAGGCTATCCGGCGTACCTTGGAAGTCGAATTGCGGAATACTATGAGCGAGCAGGGCGTTTCCATTCATTAGGCACACAACCTCGGGAAGGAAGCATTACCGCAATTGGTGCGGTTTCACCTGCTGGTGGAGACATCTCAGAACCGGTCACCCAAAATACCTTACGAATCGTGAAAGTCTTCTGGGCATTGGATAGTATGCTGGCGCAAAAACGGCATTTTCCTTCCATCAACTGGATGAATTCCTATTCCCTTTACGAAGATCAAATCAATTCTTATTTAGATCAATTATTAGGCGATCGCTGGTCGGAGCTAGTCAATGAATCAATGGCGATTCTCCAAGAAGAAAGCCGTTTAGAAGAAATCGTTCAATTGGTAGGGATGGATTCTCTTTCTCAAAGAGACCGTTTGACAATGATGACAGCCCGTTCTTTGAGACAAGATTACTTGCAGCAAAACGCCTTTGATGACGTTGACACGTATACATCTCGCAATAAGCAGTTCAAAATGTTGGAGAATATTCTTTACTTTAATGAACAAGCCCAACGTGCACTGCAGCTAGGTGCTTACTTAGATGAGATCACAAAAGGAACGGTTGATCTGCGTGAGCGCATCGCCCGCAGCAAATACATTCCTGAAGAAGAATTGACCCGCTTGGATACGATCAAGCATGACATCAAAGAAAAGTTACAACGAATCATTGAAACTGGAGGTGTTCATTGATGTTAAAAGAATATCGTACAGTTTCCGAAATTGCCGGCCCTTTAATGGTGGTCGAAAATGTTCGAGGCGTTAAATTCGACGAACTCGTTGAGGTCCGCATGGACACAGGCGAGATCCGTCAAGGACAAGTACTGGAAGTCAGTGATGACAATGCTGTTGTCCAAGTATTTGAAGGTACCAGTAATTTGAGTGCTGAAGAAAGCAAAGCAAGGTTTCTAGGAACTGGTTTAACTTTAGGGGTTTCTCTAGATATGATGGGTCGGGTTTTTGACGGTTTAGGAAAACCAAAAGATAATGGCCCGAGAATCTTGCCCGAAAAACGCATCGATGTAAATGGTGAAGCCATCAATCCGATGGCACGGGACTTCCCGGATGAATTTATCCAAACTGGGATTTCAACGATCGATCATTTAAATACATTAGTTCGTGGACAAAAATTACCAATCTTTTCTGCTTCTGGTTTGCCTCATAAAGAGATCGCTGCTCAAATCGCACGACAAGCAACAGTACCCAGCCAAGAAGGCAATTTTGCGATCGTCTTCGCAGCAATTGGGATTCCGTTTGAAGAAGCTGAATTTTTCGTGGATGAATTCCGCAAAACCGGTGCATTAGATCGATCTGTTTTGTTTATGAACCTTGCCAACGATCCAGCAATCGAACGGATCGCTACTCCTAAGATGGCATTGACTGCAGCAGAGTATTTGGCTTTTGAAAAAGGCATGCACGTCTTAGTGATCATGACCGATATGACGAACTACTGCGAAGCATTGCGAGAAATCTCCGCTGCCCGCCGAGAAGTTCCGGGACGTCGCGGCTACCCAGGGTATCTATACACCAACTTAGCTACACTGTATGAACGGGCAGGACGTTTGATGGGCAAAGAAGGATCGGTCACACAGATTCCGATCTTAACGATGCCAGATGGCGATAAAACCCACCCGATTCCTGATTTGACTGGCTATATCACAGAAGGACAAATCATTTTGTCGCGGGACCTTTACAAACGCAATATCAATCCGCCAGTGGATATTTTGCCAAGTCTTTCTCGGTTGAAGGACAAAGGAACGGGAGAAGGTAAGACCCGTGCAGATCATGCGGCAACGATGAATCAAATTTATGCCGCCTATTCCGATGGGAAAGCTGCCAAAGAGTTATCGATCGTTTTAGGAGAGTCTGCCTTGTCTGATCTTGATAAAAAGTACGCGCGTTTTTCAGATCTTTTCGAAAAAGAGTATGTCAACCAGGGATTTGAAACCAACCGGACGATTGAAGAAACGTTAGATTTAGGCTGGAAGCTATTAGCTACCTTGCCAAAACAAGAGTTGAGCCGTATCAAAGAAGAATTTATCGACGCCTATTACCCAACGGACGAGGATGTGAGTTCTTAATGGCGATCTTAAATGTCAATCCAACTCGGATGGAACTAAGTCGTTTGAAAAAACGGCTGACGACGGCAACCCGTGGTCACAAATTATTGAAAGACAAGCAAGATGAGCTGGTGCGCCAATTCATTCAGCTAGTAAAGAAAAACCAGGAGCTTCGTAAAAAAATGGAAACTGCGCTGCAAGCAGGGATGGAAGAGTATGTGCTGGCTTCTAGTAGTATTCCCGATGTCGTTTTGCAAGAAGCATTTATGATCCCTTTAAATAAAGTGACCCTAGATGTACAAAGTCGGACCATCATGAATATGGATGTGCCAGTGTTAAATCCTGTTTACGAAGAAGAGAGCTCCGATGATGACTTTTCCTACGGTTTTGTAAGTACCACCAGTGAGCTGGATCTCTCGTTGTCTCATCTTGATCAGATGCTGCCAGTGATGCTTCAGTTGGCCGAAATCGAGAAAACCTGTCAACTGATGGCCAATGAGATCGAGCGGACGAGGCGAAGAGTCAATGCGTTAGAGTATATGACGATTCCCAAGCTGACGGAAACCATTCAATACATCGAAAGCAATCTGGCAGAAGACGAACGAGCAACATTGACCCGCTTGATGAAGGTCACAGATATCATTGCGGAAAATGAAGCAAAGTAAGGATTTTGCCAATCATTTGGAAGAATCAAAAAAGGCACGTAGAAGGGGGTTCCTTTCTACGTGTCTTTTTGCTTGTTAAGAGCGTAAGAGCAGTTGGTCATCTTTTAATTCAGCACCACTATTTTGATGGAACATTTCCATCAATTCAGGGACTGTTAAATGTTGCTTTTGCTCACCGGCAATATCCACGACGATCTTGCCTTGATGAAGCATGATCAGGCGATTGCCATAGCGAATGGCATCTTCCATATCATGAGTAACCATGAAGGCCGTCAACTGCTGTGAACGAATCAATTGATCGGTCAATGCCATGACAGTCAACGAGGTTTTTGGATCTAGGGCAGCGGTATGTTCATCTAATAAAATCAATTTAGGTTGTTGCAATGTTGCCATCAAGAGGGTAATCGCTTGACGCTGTCCGCCTGATAACAAACCGATCTCGGCAGAAAGACGATTTTCTAAGCCTAAGTTTAGACTGGCTAATTTTTCTTGGAAAAACGCGCGATTTTTTGCTTTGACGCCTGTCGCAAACCCTCGGACTTGGCCCCGTTTGTAAGCAAGTGCTAAGTTTTCTTCAACAGTCAAACGAACCGCTGTCCCCATACGTGGATCTTGAAAGACTCGGCTAATATCCTTTGAGCGTTTCGTAACGGATAAACGGGTGATGTCTTTCCCATCTAAGGTGATTTTTCCTTGTTCTGTTGGGATCGTTCCTGCAATACTGTTTAAAAGGGTCGATTTTCCGGCACCATTGCCACCGATGATCGTGATAAAATCTCCGGCATTCATCGTCAGGTCAATGCCTCGCAAGACATGGTTCTCATTGATCGTCCCTTTTTCAAAGGTTTGGTGTAGATTTTCGATTGTTAAGACTGAAGTCATTAGGATTGGCCTCCTTTGGTTTTTGGCAGCATCTTTTTAAGTCCTAGTTTTGAACGAAGCTGCGGTAACGAGAGGCAGATGACTAAGACGATTGCGGATGCCAGTTTGATATCATTGGCTTCGACATTGAACTCGAAAACGACGGCCAGGATAAAGCGATAAACGATCGCTCCAATCACGATGGTGATCAACCGCAAAAGCAAAGATTTATTGGCAAATAAAACTTCTGCAATAATGATCGATGCTAAACCGATCACGATCGTACCGATCCCTGAGTTCAAATCAGCGAAGCCATTGTTTTGGGCTAAGAGGGCACCAGAGAGGGCGATACAGCCATTAGAGATCATATAGCCGATAATCTTCATGTTATCAGTGTTGATGCCGTTGGCTTCACTCATAGCTAAATTATCGCCTGTTGCGCGCAATGCTAAGCCGATCTCTGTACGGAAAAAGAGGAACAAGCACAAAATGACGATAGCTGCGAAGAGAAAGCCCGCAAGAATCACGGCATTGTTTTTGGTCAGACCCATTGCTTGAAATTGGGTGAAGACCGTGTCTTGTCCTAACAAGGCAATGTTGGGAGCACCCATCACACGATTTGTGATGGAATAAAGCCCAGTCATCGTGATGATCCCGGCCAACAAGGCTGGGATCTTTAGTTTTGTATGCAGTAGTCCGGATACCAAGCCGGCTAACATGCCACCGCCAAAGCCCATCAAACTGGCTAGTATGGGGGAGACGCCATTCGTAATACTGATTGCAGCGATCCCTGCACCTAATGGAAAACTTCCTTCTGCAGTTAAATCAGCGATATCCAGAATACGGAAGGTCAAAAATACTCCGATTGCCAGCAATGCCCAAAGGATCCCTTGAGAGGTGGCAGATTGTAGTAATAGTAAGAACGTGTCGACTAAATTCATATGATTTCCTCAAATCTAAAATAGTATGGTTATTCTGGGGCAGTGATGCTGGCAGGATCAATCCCTAAAGCTGCAGCCATTTCTTCATTGACGACTAACTCTAAATTCTCCGCTGTTTCAACGGGTGTGGTAGCTGGTTCTGCATCGCCATCTAAAATTTTTGCTGCTAGTTTTCCTGTTTGAATGCCTAGTGATTTATAGTCAATACCATAAGTTGCTAGAGCTCCATCATCGACTTGTTCCACGGAACCTGCGACGATCGGTGTTTTGGTTTCTTTCGCCACTTCACCGACGATTGCAGCAGCAGAGGCAAAGGTATTATCTGTTGGAATATAAATGCCATCGACATCTTTTGCCAGGCTAGTGGTCACTTGCTGCACATCATTGGTGGTATTGGCGGTCAATACTTTAACGTCGACTCCAGCAGCTTTTAAGGCTTCTTCTGCCAAGTCTGCTTGAATTTTCGAGTTAGCTTCACCTGCATTATACATAATGCCGATCGTCTTGGCGTCAGGGACGATGCTTAACAGCAAATTGATCTGCTGCTCAATGGGTACCATGTCTGACGTACCGGTGATGTTGCGACCGGGTTCTTCATTTGAGTCGGCTAATTTTGCCCCAACTAAGTCAGTAACTGCGGTAACCACGATTGGGGTATCAGTGGTTTCATTTGCTAACGAAACAGCAGCAGGGGTAGCGATGCCCAATAAAAGATCAGGGTTGGCATTCACTAGGCGTTCGCTCATACTTTTTAAGTTGTCTTGACTGTTTTGCGCATTTTGGTATTCGATCGTCAGGTTTTCACCTTCTGTGTAGCCCGCTTCTGCTAAGCCTTCTTTAAATCCTTCGTAGGCGGCATTCAAGGAGCCATGTTCCACGAGTTGCAAGACACCGACTGTTTTTGATCCGTCGTTTCCCTCAGAAGCATTGTTTGATTCCCCACAAGCTGCCAGTGCCAGTAGTGAAGCCGTTAATAATCCAGTTGTGATCCATTTTTTCATTTTCATTGTAACTCCTCCTATAAACGTTTCTTTTTTAATTGGGGTTTACCTGAACAAAAAAATCCATTCAGACAATCGTCTAAATGGATTCGATCCTATACCAAGCGTAAACGTATATTGGCAACCATTTAGAAGATTTTCTACATGGCTGCAAGTTCAAGTTAAAATGCTTTAGCCATCATAGATACAAACAAAACTCGTTTTGCGGTTTGCATCCATAATGTGTTATGAATACAAACTATCTAAAGTAGCTAAAGTAAAAGATATTCAGTTGTGGGGACACGGTCGTTTTTAACATAAAAAAGTTCCTCCATACTTGAATTGTTTTTAGTATAGACAAAAAAAAGCGGACTGTCAAATGTTTTTCCTGAATTATCTGAAAATTTTTGAATAACAATCAGAAAAAGTCTGAAAAAGATGCTTTGTTTCAACAAATTAAAAAGAAAGAAAAAAACTTTGTTTCATCAAGCTTTCTTGCTTGAAAATAAACAAAGTTTTTCTTAACATCACTCGTTTTCTTCTTTATAATAACGAATGGTATTTTTTATTTCACGAATACTGTAAAGCAGATCATCCTCAAAGGATTGATCTTGATCAATATCGATGGTCTCATTGAACATTGCTTCGTATTCAGCGATCGTTAGTTTTTGACGGGCATCAAGTAACGTTTGGTGAGCAGCTTGTGCTAACTGTTTTTCATAACCGGGTACCAATACGCCGCTGAAAAATTCAGCAACCGCTCCTGAGCCGTAACTAAACAGTCCTATCCGATCATTGGCTTGCAAGCTGGAGGAATTTTCCAATAAAGAGATCAAGCCTAGGTACAATGAACCCGTATACAAGTTGCCGGTACGACGACTGTAAACGATCGATTCTTCATAGCGAGCCATCAGGCGTTCTTGTTGCGTTTCTTCTTCTTCGGCAAAAACAGCCAATAAGGCTTTTTTTCCCATTTTTGTATAAGGAATATGGAAACTCAATGCAGCGTAATCTTTTGCTGTGCGTTGCGTTTTTTCGCAATGGGCTTGCCAAACTTGTTTAAAGGAATCGATATAGACGGCATTTGACAAGTGGCCATCTACCATTGGATATTGATGACCAACGGGACGCCAAAAATCATAAATGTCTTGCGTCAACATCAAATTATCGTTATCCAACTGCAAAATCGCTGGATCTGCAGAGATCAGCATAGCAACTGCACCTACGCCTTGAGTGGGCTCTCCACCGGAAGCTAAGCCATACCGGGCGATGTCTGAAGCCACCACCAAAACTTTGCTTTGTGGATTGGCTTGTACGTGGGCTTTAGCAAACTGTAAGCCTGCTGTTGCGCCATAACACGCTTCTTTGATTTCAAAGGAGCGGGCAAATGGTTGAATACCCAATAGGCGATGCAAAACCACTGCCGAAGCCTTTGATTCATCGATGCCGGATTCTGTGCCGACGATCACCATATCAATTGCTTGTAAATCTTCTTTTGTGAGGATATCTTTTGCCGCATGCATGGCAAAGGTGACGATATCTTGCGTTTTTTTATTGACCGCCATTTGATCTTGACCGATCCCGATCGTAAATTTATTTGGGTCGACCTCTCGGGCGTGAGCTAGATCAACCATATCTATAAAATAGGGGGGGACATAAAAATTTATTTTATCAATACCAACGTTCATTCCGTCGCTCCTTTATGTTCTACGTACTTAGTAGGCTACACGTTCTAAGGTATCATATTTTTTGAAAAAAATGAAAAAGAATTGATTAGAATTTAAACTTTATTAAAGAAAGTAGAAAAGGACACAGCAAGCTGATGTGGGGTATTCTTTTTTGGAGGATTTAATGATATATTTCAAGAGGAGGTGACGTACGTGGAAGAAGTTGTCATTATCGACGCACTAAGAACGCCAATTGGCAAATACCATGGGTCATTAAAAGAATATTCAGCAGTAGAATTAGGAACAATTGCTGCGAAAGCCTTGTTGGCAAGAAACCAACAAGCAAAAGAACATATCGCACAAGTGATTATCGGAAATGTCCTGCAAGCAGGCAGTGGGCAAAATCCAAGTCGCCAAGTTTCCCTGCAAAGTGGGCTTTCTTCAGATATTCCAGCCTCAACGATCAACGAAGTTTGCGGTTCGGGAATGAAAGCGATTCTAATGGGCATGGAGCAAATTCAGTTAAACAAGGCATCAGTCGTCTTGACTGGTGGGATCGAAAGTATGACGAATGCGCCGCTATTCAGTTATTATAACAAGGCGGATGATCAGTATTCAAATCCAGTATCAACAATGATGCATGATGGCTTAACAGACGCTTTTAGCAGCAAACCGATGGGCTTAACGGCTGAAACTGTTGCAGAAAGATATGGCATCACTCGACAAGAACAAGATGAATTTGCCTACCACTCCCAAATGAAGGCTGCCAAAGCACAAGCGGAAAAGAAATTTGAGCAAGAGATCGTACCCGTGACCGAAAAGTCTGCTACCGTTTCCCAGGATGAAGGCATTCGCGCCGCTACGACAGTCGAAAAATTAGCTGAACTAAAAACGGTTTTCAAAAAGGACGGTACGGTGACTGCTGGGAATGCCTCAACCATCAATGATGGGGCTGCCATGGTCTTGATCGCCTCAAAAAGCTATTGTGAGGAGCATCAGATTCCTTATCTGGCAGTGATCAAAGAGATCGTTGAAGTTGGCTTTGCCCCAGAGATCATGGGAATCTCACCAATCAAAGCAATCGATACTTTGCTGAAAAAGCAAGCACTGTCGATTGAAGATATCGGTATTTTTGAAATCAATGAAGCCTTTGCAGCTTCCTCGATCGTAGTAGAACGTGAACTTGGTTTGGATCCCAAGAAAGTCAACCGTTACGGTGGGGGCATTTCCCTTGGCCATGCGATTGGAGCAACCGGTGCTCGGATCGCAACGACCGTCGCTTATCAGCTAAAAGACACACAAGAACGTTATGGGATCGCCTCTTTATGTGTCGGTGGCGGGTTAGGGCTAGCGATGCTGTTAGAAAACCCTTCGGCGGCAGCAAGTCAAGCCGATTTTCATGAAGAGTCGGCATCAGAAAAAACAGAAAAAAAAAAGTTTTACGCCCTTACGCCTAACGAACGACTAGCCTTTCTTGAAGCACAAGGGGCGATCACAGCAGCCGAATCCTTGGTTTTTCAAGAAATGACATTAGACAAGGAAACCGCCAATCACTTGATCGAAAACCAGATCAGTGAAGTGGAGATTCCCCTAGGTGTGGGGTTGAATCTGCAAGTGAATGGCAAGAGATACAATGTCCCGTTAGCCACAGAAGAACCTTCTGTGATTGCAGCGATGAGCAATGGAGCAAAAATGGCTGGGCCCATTACAACGACCAGTCAAGAACGTTTGCTTCGAGGCCAGATCGTCTTTATGACTGTTCAGGACCCGGATGCCATTTTGGCAAAAGTCAACACAGAGCAAGCGGCGATCTTTGAAGTGGCGAATGAGACGTATCCTTCTATCGTAAAACGCGGCGGGGGCTTACGACGAGTGATTAGTCGGAACTTCTCGCCAACAGAATCTGAATTAGCAACAGCCTATGTCTCAATCGATTTGTTGGTTGATGTCAAAGATGCCATGGGCGCCAACATCATCAATTCGATTTTAGAAGGAGTGGCCGACCTCTTTCGGAAGTGGTTCCCAGAAGAAGAAATTCTCTTTAGTATTTTAAGTAATCTTGCCACGGAATCGTTAGTAACAGCCACTTGCTCCGTGCCTTTTGACAAACTGAGCAAGATCGGAAAGGGTAGACAAGTTGCCGAAAAAATCGTTCATGCAGCTGATTTTGCCAAGATTGATCCATATCGTGCCGCCACCCATAACAAAGGGATCATGAATGGCGTTGAAGCGCTGATTTTGGCTACCGGAAATGACACTCGCGCCGTTTCGGCAGCTTGTCATGGCTATGCTGCCCGTAATGGTCGCATGCAAGGGCTGACTTCCTGGACCATCATAGAAGACCGTTTGATTGGTAGTATCACACTGCCGTTGGCGATCGCCACAGTCGGGGGTGCCACAAAAATATTGCCAAAAGCCCAAGCTGCGTTGGCATTGACTGGTGTTGAAACGGCGAGTGAGTTAGCTTCGCTGGCGGCAAGTGTCGGGTTGGTTCAGAATCTGGCCGCGTTGCGAGCATTGGTTTCAGAAGGTATCCAGCAAGGCCATATGAGCATGCAAGCCCGTTCATTAGCTATTTCAGTTGGAGCAAAAGGAACCGAGATTGAACAGCTGACAGCTAAGCTGCGAGCTGCGACTCAAATGAACCAAGAGCAAGCCCGTAAATTTTTAACCGAAATACGTAATTAAAAAAGGTTCTCTAGTTTTTAAAACTTTTTATCCTAAACAATAAATGGAAAGGACGAATCCCCTTACTAAAGGGAGTTCGTCCTTTTTTTGTTTTGGAGATAATAATGCAATAGATAAAAAATCTCGCTGTACTTTTGCTGATAGAGGACTTTTTTTATTTGTCGGTTCCAAGCAGCGATTTATCAAAACTAGTTTTACTAGGACAAAAAGAAAAAACAACTATGACAAAAAACGCTTTCAATTATACATCTTTTTACGAAGAATCAAAGCTATAATGATTTCATCAGGAGGGAATCAAATGAATGAACGGATCCGAAGAATTCTCACACGATTGGTAAAAAAACCCGAGATAAAGATGGCAGAGTTAACCACATCACTTTCTTTAACAAGAAGACAGATTAACTATTCCATTAAGCAATTTAATGAGGAGTTACTTGAAAACGGTTTGCCTCAAATCAGGCGTAACCATATGGGAGATTTTATTATTCCTTTAGAAGTGTTACGAATGATTTCTCTTGAACAAAATAAAGAAGATTCTTCTGCCATGGTTACAATTTTCTCTGAATATGAGCGGATTGCCATCATGTTAAGTTATTTATGTACTAATACCGATTACATTGGTATGGATCATTTTACACAGCTCTTATCGGTAAGTCGCAATACGATTCAAGAAGATTTAAAGAAAGCGAAGCAGTTTGTTAGCAAATACGCCCTGTCCATTCACTATGATCGTCAAAGCGGTTATCAACTGCAAGGATTGGAAAGGAGAATCTTACAACTGCTCTCTGATTTAATTAAGCAGCATTCATTATTTCGTCTTGATGATATTAAAGGAAAATTGGCACCGACTATTCCTGAAGAAGAGGTTGTTCATTTGATACACAACATGGAGCAATTGCTTCATTTAAGGTACTCAGATGAATCTATTGATTATCTGCAATCAGCTGTAAGAATGACCTTGCAACGTGCAACTTCACCGATTGCTTCAAAAGATGAAATGGTACAAATAGAGATTCGAAAAACTCCAGAATATAAAGTTCTGACTATTTTGCTTCAAGATACACCTTGGTCCAGCATGTCTCCTAACTATCTTTCTTGGCTAGCTCTGCTATTTTTAACATCTAATATTTTTGAACGTAAGACGACTCAAGTATTTGATTCAGATAGTGAATTAAGATGTTTGATCAGTGAAATGGTTACAAGTTTTCAAAACCAAACACTAATTATGATTGAAGATAGAGAGGCATTTGAACGTCGGATTTTGGGCCATCTGCGTCCAGCGTGTTTTCGTATAAAATACAATTTGAGCTTGGGCATGTACTCCCTTGATAGCTTAGTTCAAGATAGCAACCATGCAATTTTGAAGGATCTTATGAAGGAGCTGATTGTTCCCACAGAAAACTGGTTAGGCCGAGCGTTTCCAAATGATGAGTTGGCACTTCTATCTTATTACTTTGGTTTTCAATTAATGAGTCCTCGTCAAATAGCAGCGCAATTACCAAGGGCAGTAGTTGTCTGTGCCAATGGGGTTATGGTTTCAAAACTGATGCGAGAAAATTTAAAAAAACTATTTCCCGAGTTGCATTTTTTAGCTTCATTTTCAGTAAGAGATTTTTATAAATTTGGAACGGATTATGACTTGGTTTTTACAACTACTGCATTAAACAGTGAATTACCGCAATTTATTATTGATCCTATCATGACTTATAAGCAACAGATAAGTCTGCGATATCGTGTATTAAAAGAGTTAGGATTAAATGAAGTAGACCGCTCAGTTGATGAGTTGTTTTCGGTGATTCGCACATATGCTCAAGTAAATGATACGAAGCAACTAAGGGAAGAGTTAGAGTACTTTTTATTGAAGCAAAAGCAAGATTCACCTTTAGAAAATTTTAAAGCGTTACCATCATTGACTGATTATTTGAAACCCGATTTTATAAGAAGAACGTCAGAGAAGCTAACTTGGCAACAAGCAGTGAAATTTGCTTGCCATCCTTTGTTAGAAGATCAGATGATTACAGAGCTGTTTATTCAAGATTGTTTGGATCAAATCGAAGAACAAGGATACGCTGGGTATTTAGGGAGTCAAACGTGTATCCCGCATACAGCACCACAAAATGGCGTATTAAAAGACGGGATAAGTCTATTGATTGCTGCTGAGCCAATCGCTTTTCCAAACGGTAAAAAAATCCATTTTATTTATCCATTATCGTTTTATGATTTGACGAAACATTTGAAAGCTGTGAATCAGTTAGCAGATATTAGTAATGATTCTACGTTTTTAAATCGTTTGAAGGAAAGCTCAGATACGAAAACAGCTTATCAGCTAATTAGACAAGTGACTTAGGAGGAATACGATGAAAGTAGAAGATTACCCACGCTTTACAATTATTATGAGGGGTTACACATATGAACAAGCTTATTCAGTTTTAACGGCAATGAGTGGGCTTGAGAAAGAGTTTGCAGTTGAAATCACATTAAATACTTTAGGGGCTCTAGAACATATCAACAAGTTAAGCAAATTATTTGGTGAAACTATTCTCATTGGGGCAGGAACAGTAAGAACGTTACCTGACGCCCAAAAAGCCGTCGCAGCTGGGGCTCGTTTTTTATTAGGTCCCCATCGTTTTACGAAGCAAATAATGGATTTTGCAAGGAAAGAGCAAGTGCTCTCAGTACCAGCGGCAATGAGCCCTTCTGAGATCAATGAGATGTTTACAGATGGAGCGGATATCGTTAAAGTTTTCCCCGCTGCAGTTGTGACACCACGCTTTTTCACAGATGTGCAAGCTCCATTGGGCAAGCTACCTTTGATGGGTGTTGGTGGAATTTCGATTTCTAACGCCAAGGAATATTTTGACCATGGAGCGAGTTATCTTGGTTTAGGTTCCAATCTTTTTCAATCGCAAGACTTGCAAGCTGCTGACCCAGCAAAACTAGCGCTATCACTACAGAAATTAGCAACAGAGATTTAAGGAGGAAAACAAATGGAATTGCAACTGAACGAAGAACTAGTATTTCGAAATATAAAAGCAGGCAGTGATAAAGAAGTCCTTGCTTTTTTAGCGAATGAACTATACCAACGAGGCTATGTCAAAGAAGATTATATCGAAGCAATACAGTTACGCGAGTCCGAATATCCAACCGGTTTACCTTCGACACAGCCCGGCGTAGCAATTCCTCATGCAAATTTTGATTTGGTCAATCAAACAACTTTGGCGATTGCAACCTTAGAAACAGCTGTAGGGTTTCGCAATATGGAAGATAATCAAGTCATTTTACCTACTAAAATCGTTATCATGATGGCCATCGGTGAACCGCACGGCCAAGTGGAGATGTTACAAAAGATTGTCAGTATTATTCAAGATGAGCCACTTCGTGAACAAATGACGGCGGCGAATTCGGATCTAAAATTGCTAACATTATTAAAAAAGGCGATAGCCTAAAAAATAGGAGGAAATGAAAATGAAAAGAATTTTAATTGCTTGTGGGAATGGGATTGCGACTTCAACCGTAGTAGCATCAAAAGTGAAGGATTATCTGAATGAACATGGAGTTGAGGCTTCCACAACCCAAACCAAACTGATGGAAGTACCTAGTAAAGTTCAAGACTATGACTTGTTAGTGACAACTGGTCAATTTGAAGGTCAGACTGGTGAAGTTCCTGTGGTAAAGGGAATGCCTATTTTAACGGGAATTGGTTCTGAACAAACTATGGAAGAAATTTTGAATTATTTAAAATAAAAAATTTAAGGAGAAAAAAGAATGAATTATGTAATGAATGTATTCAATTTCTTTATTGACGCTGGTCCTACAGTGATGCTTCCTGTCATTATTACAATTATCGGCATGATTTTCGGTTTGAAAATCTCAAGAGCATTTAAGTCTGGGCTAACACTAGGAATCGGATTTGCAGGGATTCGTCTGATTCTGGATTTTATGACAACCAATGTCGGACCAGCAGCCCGTGCTATGGTAGAGCGGACCGGCGTACAGCTGGATGCCTTGGACGTAGGATGGGGCTCAATCGCGGCGGTTACTTGGGCATCTCCAATTATTGCACTGCTTATATTTGCTATATTGATCGTTAATATCATCTTGTTGGTTCTCAAAAGAACTCAAACGTTGGATGTTGATATTTGGAATTATCATCATATGGCTATTGTTGGTGTAATGGTTTATTTTGTGACTAAGAACGTAGCGTTAGGTGTGGGCGCATCAGTTGTAATGGCAATTGTCACATTTAAAATGTCTGATTGGTCACAGCCTTTGGTTGAAGATTTTTTTGGAATTCCAGGGGTTTCATTACCCACGGTTTCAGCCTTATCTTCTTTAGTAATTGCATGGCCGTTAAACTGGCTTTTAGACCGCATTCCTCTTTTTCGAAATTCCAAGTTTACCATTAAGGATGCACAAAAATATTTGGGCTTCTTTGGGGACTCTATGATTATGGGCGGTGTCATAGGTATCGCAATCGGCTTTTTAGCTGGCTATGATATCACTCAGATTCTTCAATTAGGGGTTAGTATGTCTGCTGTCCTTGTTCTGATACCAAAAATGACCTCTCTTTTTATGGAAGGATTAATGCCTATTTCAGACGCAGCGCAAAAATGGTCTCAGAAGAAATTTAAAGGTCGCCGTTTATTTATTGGACTAGATGCAGCGGTTGTTGTGGGCAATCCAGATGTTATAACAACTGCACTGATTATTATTCCTTTAACAATTGCTATGGCTTTGGTTTTACCAGGAAATCGTGTGTTGCCATTTGCCGATCTAGCTGTAGTTCCATTTCGAGTAGCGATGGTTGTTGCATTGACTAGAGGAAACTTGCTGAAAAACATTATTATCGGTTTAGTTGTGACCGCCTCTTTACTTTGGTGTGGAACAGTTACTTCACCTATTCTAACCGAAATAGCCAAACAGGTAGGGATTGATCTTGGATCAAGTTCCATGCTTATTTCATCTTTTGCAGCAACTTCAATGATTCAAAGTTACCTGGTTTTCATTGCATTCACCTATGAACCGATGATTGGTATTCCAGTTCTTCTTCTAGGATTTGGCGGTGTATGGTATTTCTTTGAAGGAATCAAAAAAATTAATCGTGAAGCAGCAATTGAATAAAATATTGTCGAAAAAGAGGAGTAGATTGTTTTGAAAATTTCTAAAATTACAGTGTATAAAGTAAAGCCCCGCTGGATTTTTGTAAAATTATCAACAGATGAAGGAATCGATGGCTGGGGAGAGATGATTTCTGGAACAAAAACCGAAACAGTTGTTGCAGGAGCTTATGAGGTAGGGGAAAGATTTTTGTTAGGACAGAACCCGTTTGAGATTGAGCGCTTGTTCCAAGAAATGCACCGCTCTTTCTTTCGTGGCGGTCCCATACATGGAACAATAGTGTCTGGTCTAGAGATGGCTTTGTGGGATATTAAAGGAAAAGCATTGAGTGTTCCTATCTACGAACTATTAGGCGGCGCTGCTCGTGACAGAATCAAAGTATATTCTTGGATCGGTGGTGATCGTCCGGATGATGTCGCAGAGCAAGCACAAGATCGTGTTGACCGCGGGTTTACTGCAGTTAAAATGAACGCAACAGAGGAACTGCACTATATTGACTCCTATGTAAAGATAGAGGAAGTGGTGAAACGTGTCGCCTCGATTAGGGAACGCTTTGGTAGTAAATTGGATATTGGAATTGATTTTCATGGGAGAGTCCACAAGCCGATGGCAAAAGTTTTAGCGAAGGCATTAGAACCTTATCATCCAATGTTTTTAGAAGAAGTTGTTCTTCCTGAAAATGAGGAACATTTTAAAGAAGTTGCTCAGCTTGTGGCAACGCCTTTAGCCACTGGGGAGAGACTGTATACTCGCTGGCAGTTTAAAACACTTTTTCAGCAAGGAGCAATAGATGTGATCCAGCCTGATGTGGCATTATGTGGAGGGATCATGGAAATGCGAAAAATAGCTGCCATGGCTGAAGCTTATGACGTGGCTGTTGCCCCACACGCACCATATGGTCCCGTTGCTTTGGCAGCAACACTGCAAGTTGATTCTTGTACCCCAAATGTTTTTATTCAAGAGCAAAGTTTAGGAATCCATTACAATAAAGGCTTTGATCTGTTAGATTTTGTGAAAAACAAAGAAGTATTTCAGTATAGGGATGGCTATGTAGAATTACCAAGTAAGCCTGGTTTAGGGTTGGAGATGGATGAGGATAGAGTTAGAGATATTTCGCAAGAAGGGTTGATTTGGACCAACCCTAAATGGAAGAACTATGATGGCACTATTGCAGAATGGTAGTATGAAAGGAAGTTACTCATGGCGGAAGCAATTATGATCAACTTATTTTTACTCGTTCTGTTAGTGATGCAACTCAAAGAGCAGCGCAAAATTCTTTTGCAGGCAAAAGCGAACTCTATAAAAAAGGCAACTGCTTTAATTCTGTCTGCGCTTCTTTTCGTCATTTTTTGGCCAGATCAGTTGAGTGACCAATTGAAATTGTTTGCACTAATCGGCTTAGTCTGTTTAGTTGGTTTTTCAAAAGAAGGCTTAGGAGCAGATCAGCTGATCAAACTGGGTGTTTTAAAAGGTGAATATGATCAATATACGGCAATAGAGATTGAACAAACAGTAAATAATCAAACTTTTGTAACCTTTTATAAAAACAAAAATAGCCGCTTCTCGCTTTTATTTTCAGAGTCACCGCAAATTTTGGCAGAGTACTTCCGTTTATTGAAAAAGGAAGAGAAGCTAGTGTTTAAGGAAGAGGGATTGACGCAAAGGAAGCAAAAGAATACTAAAGTATCCCTTTAATTTTGTTTATGGAGAAGGATTGATTTTATAAATTTCTGAAAAGAAAGCTAACAAGCGTGGTAATTCTTACTGACTTTTAGCAAAGAGTAAAATTAGTCAGCTGTATTTTTATTCACTATCGTCGGGTTATAAAAAACTGGGAGAATGGTTCATTCTCCCAGTTTTTTTATCGTTTAGAAATCGCCGTGTGGGCATACGCCTCGATCAATGGAATGACTTCTAGTTTTACTTTGTATTTGCGTTCTAGAGCGGTTTCGATGGTAAAAGTATCACTTTCTGTTTCAGAAATTGTTGCTAAAACACGATCTTCTTTCGGGGAAGCTTCGATCACGGTCGTTTCTCCTGAAGATTGTTTTGCAGAAAATTTAGGGAATGCTGCGATTTTTTCGGCAAATGCTGAAAAAGTCATGGATTCGTCAGAATCATCAGCCGTTGATTTTTCCACTTCTTTAGTTTTAGTTGATGCAGGTATAGTTGGTGCCGTTTCTTCCTTCACTTCTGCTGGTTCTTTCGCAGGAGCGGAGGTAGGTGCCGCACTTTCTTGCGGATTGGTCGGTAACCAGTAAGCAGCGATCTCATCGACTAAGTTATCGCTGAAACGATCAAGTAAGCCAGCTTCTAAGCGTTGAATTCGTTTCACGACGATTTTGAAGTTCTCATCTAAAGGAACAGCGATTTTTTGTTCTTTGGGTGTTTCCTTCAACAATTCAATCAATAATTCCTCTTGATTTTTAGGATTGATATAAACAGTTGTCGGAAGGTCGAACTTATCTGCTGTTTTGCGCTCGATCGCTGTAAACAACTGTTGTCGAGCTGTTTCATAAGACGGGCGGAATTGTTGTTTCAATTTTGCTAATTGTTTCTTTTTCATAATCTTCTCCTCTCGATCACTATCGATTATAAGGAAAATTTGCAGAAAAGAACAGTCATTCTCATGAAAAAATACAAAAAAAATTATATATTTCCTGAAAAAACGCCAGCGCTGCTAAAGAAGCGGCGTTGGCGTTTCTACTAGATCATTGATTTGATGGTACTTAGGCATTAGGATCAAAAGCTCCTTGTCTCCAGTGGCGACTAAGTAGTTTTCCCAAAGAAAAAAGCGTACTTCCCCAGTGAGTTTCTCAGCCAGCATCTGCTGATAGTCGCTAGACGACCATTGACGCGCCGGGAAATGTTGGACTTTGTCTGGCCATACAAGAAAAACAAAATCAGCATGTAAGGCTTTTTGAACAGCAGGGGAGAGGTGAATCAAATCAGTTGTCTTCATAGGCTTCTCCTTATAGAGAGTAAAATTAAAACCCTGTCGTATCTGGATTGGTCGCTTTCCCAACGACGCCATCTAATTGATCGATCGTATTCATGTCTTCTTCAGATAGCTCAAAATCAAAGACATGGATGTTTTCTTCGATCCGACTTGGTGTGACTGATTTTGGTAATGGCAAGAAACCATGTTGTAAAGACCAGCGTAATGCAACTTGAGCGATTGATTTTTGATGCTTTTCAGCTAATGCTTTCATTTCTGGTACATCAAATATCTTCCCGGTACCTAATGGGCTGTATGCTTCAAGCAATACATCGTGTTCATGGCAATAAGTCACCACTTCTTCTTGTAACTCGCCAGGTGCAAGGAAAATCTGATTGACCATTGGGAAGATGGTCGCTGTTTTTTTCAATTCTTCAAAATGATGAGGCAAGAAGTTGCTGACCCCGATCGCTTTGATTTTGCCTGCTTGATACAATTCTTCAATAGCGCGCCATGTTTCTGCATTCGCTGTTTGCCAGTTGTCACGAAAGGCTACTGGGTTTGGCCAATGGATTAAGAAAAGATCGATATAGTCTGTTTGTAGTTTCTCTAAGGACTCTTCAAAAGAAGACATCACAAGATCATAGGAATGGTTCGCATTCCACAATTTTGTAGTCAAAAAGAGTTCTTCGCGGGGAATGCCGCTTTCTTTGATCGCTTGACCAACACTGGCTTCATTTTTATAGCCTTGGGCTGTATCAATATGGCGGTAACCTACTTCCAGTGCTTTTTTGACTGATGCTACGGCAACGTCGCCGTCTGGTGTTTGCCATGTGCCAAAACCTAACTCAGGGATGGTTACATTGTTTGATAACGTATAGCTGTTCATGTTCATTCCTCCGTTTTCTGTGATACCTTTAGTTTAGCAGACGAGGACGGATTTTCCAATGAATGCATCTTTCAAAAAGGAAGTGGCCAATAAGAAAAATGACGTTTGGCTCTTGTCAGTTCGCCTATTTTTTTTGTACACTAGACAAATGGATAAGGAGCGTAACTAATGGATATTTATTTGAAACATGCGATATTACACATTATTGACCGTCAAACTGGTGATCCGGTTTTTTCTCAAGTTGAACTCGATTTGACCACGGAATACATCCGCGATTATTTGACGAAAAAAATACAGAAACTTGCAACACCGCAAACCAAAACAGGGCGTTTACTCGAAACATCAATGATCGCTCAACTGGTCAAACAAGCACCCGAAGACTTTGTCGCAGCCAGTGAAGCGATCGTGCAACGATGGTATGAAGCGTACAAGGAAAGTGAAGATGCACCAAGTGCGGATGCCTTTGTGGTCTTGTATGAATTTGATACAAGAATGCAGTTGGCATTTTTGAAGGTCAACTATCAAGACGGCTATACGCACTTTATTGATAATGGGGAAGCTGGAATCGAAAACAATTTGATTTTGCATCGTGCCTTACTAGCAGGTAAAACTCAAAAGGCCGATGAAGGGATCACAATTGATGTGGAGAGCTTAGACTTTGAACTGATTGAAAAGAAATATAGCTTTTCAGGTGAAAAATATGCCTACTTTTCAACGAAAGTCATTGATGCCGAACCGATTCCCTCGTTAGAAGAAAACGTCAAAGTCATCAAAAAAGTAGCGGAAAAAATTGGTCAGAAATTTGAAACACCTACCTATAACGTTGTTGCCGATTTAAAAGAAGCGGTTTACGACACGATCGAAGAGTCAGGACACATTGATGTCAGTGAAGTGGCGCAAAAAGTCTTTAAAGACAATATTACCGCTCAGCTTTCTTTTCAAGAAGAAGTGGCTGAAAAAGGATTTGTCAATCAGGCACCAATGATGCGGGATGTCCGTGAGATCTCAGAGAAAAAATTCGGGAAACAAAAACTAAAATTATCTAACGGGATCGAATTGATCGTTCCTTTGGATGTTTACCGAGATCCAAATTTGATCGAATTTATCAATAATCCAGACGGAACGATTTCCGTAACGATCAAAAATGTAGAAGAAGTAATTAATCGGATGTAGGACAAAGGTCTTATGTGTGGATGATGCGGAGCTAACAACATAGAACGAGCACAAAAAAGCAGAGATTCCTCTTTAAGTAATGAGGAGTCTCTGCTTTTTTTCTGGATATCTTTGATCAATATCAGCAATTATTGATCGGTCAGTTTCTCAAGGGCGGCTTTGGGAACGTCTTCTTCAGAAACTTCTTCCCAGCTCAGAACACCTTTATTAGGATTGACCAATAATTTCAAATAGGCACCTTCTCTTAAAGGCGCGGAACGGTGCTCATTCATTTTGACCGTTTTGACTTCTCCAGAGGAACTGTAAGCGTCTTGTGTGTAACGGTAGACATCTTCGGCAACTCCGTTATCACTAATTTCCGTGTCGTGCTCGCCGGCATCCCTGATGACTGTATAGTAGTCACTTCCACCATAGTAATAATGATAAGTAGCAAAACAGCCACCAAGGAAAATTGCTGCAAAAACCAGCGTTGCAATGATTTTTTTCACATTTCTCACCTCATCTTCTATTATTCATAAAAATTGTCCTACGTCCAATAGATCGAAAAAAGCAAAGAAATTCTTAGGGATTAGCTGACGAGACATCTCACTTGACTTTGACTAATTTTGACCTATAATAAGAGTAGATTTAAACTTACAAAAAATAAGTTGATACTTATGAATTTGGAAGCGTAAATCGCAAAATATGATTCGAGTCAAAGAACGACTCAACTTTCTCTAGGAGGGAAACAATATGGCAAAACAACATTATGATCGTAGCAAACCCCATGTTAATATCGGAACGATAGGACACGTCGACCATGGGAAAACAACCTTGACTGCTGCTATTACCACAGTTCTTGGGAAAAAAGGACTTGCCAATCCGCAAGATTACGCAAGTATCGACGCGGCTCCTGAGGAACGCGAACGTGGTATCACCATCAATACTGCCCATGTAGAATACGAAACAGAAAAACGGCACTATGCCCATATCGATGCACCAGGACACGCGGATTACGTGAAAAATATGATTACAGGGGCTGCCCAAATGGACGGCGCAATCTTGGTCGTATCAGCGACAGATGGCCCAATGCCGCAAACCCGTGAACATATTTTGCTTTCTCGTCAAGTGGGTGTGAAACATTTGATCGTCTTTTTAAATAAAACAGACCTTGTCGATGATGATGAGTTGATCGATTTAGTTGAAATGGAAGTCAGAGAATTGCTGACTGAATATGATTTTCCAGGTGATGACATTCCTGTGATCAAAGGCTCTGCCTTAAAAGCCTTGGAAGGTGACCCAGAGGCTGAAGCAGCGATCTTAACGCTGATGGATACAGTAGATGAATATATCCCAACACCTGAACGAGACACTGATAAACCATTATTATTGCCGATCGAAGATGTCTTTTCAATTACTGGACGGGGAACCGTTGCTTCCGGTCGGATCGATCGCGGAACAGTAAAAGTCGGTGATGAAGTAGAAATCGTCGGAATCAAACCTGAAACACAAAAAGCAGTCGTGACAGGAGTAGAAATGTTCCGTAAGACGATGGACTTTGGGGAAGCTGGTGATAACGTAGGGGTATTATTACGGGGAATCACCCGGGATGAAATTGAACGGGGCCAAGTGTTAGCAAAACCAGGTTCCATCACACCACATACGAAATTCCAAGCAGAAGTCTATGTGTTGACAAAGGAAGAAGGCGGTCGCCATACCCCATTCTTTAATAACTATCGCCCACAATTTTACTTCCGTACAACGGACGTAACTGGGAATATCGTTTTACCAGAAGGAACGGAAATGGTTATGCCTGGTGACAACGTAACGATCGATGTGGAATTGATCCATCCAATCGCTGTGGAAAATGGAACGACTTTCTCCATTCGTGAAGGTGGACGAACAGTTGGTTCTGGTATCGTGACCACGATCGAAAAATAAAAATCAGTGAAACAGTGCTTCCATTATCTGAAGGAGCACTGTTTCCTTTTTCATGTCAAACCAGCAACAATCCCTCCATCAGCTTAGGATTGCTTGTTTTTTTCTAAATAATCTTGTGATTTTATTAAGGATTTTTTAGGAGAGAAAAAATTCTAGTCAGCCTGTTCATTTCATAGTACGATAGATTCTGACTTAGAAAAGATGGGATGTATTT
Source organism: Enterococcus sp. NPDC086594 (assembly GCF_044746145.1). Lineage (NCBI taxonomy): Bacteria > Bacillati > Bacillota > Bacilli > Lactobacillales > Enterococcaceae > Enterococcus > Enterococcus sp. NPDC086594. The sequence continues at coordinate 20,332 of NZ_JBIVBP010000019.1, read as the reverse complement.
GATGAGAAAAATTCGACGTTTCCTAGGATTTGTACTGAAGTTTGCGCTCTTGCTGCTGCTGATTGGAGCAGGGGTTTGGGGCTATCGAAACTACACGGCATTGAAAGCTGTCTATGCGTATGAAGCGGAAATCGCACAGCAGACACAAGCCCACGACATCTCTGAATATCAGTCTTTAGCAATGAGTATCATGCTGACGGAGTCAAAAGGACAAGGCAATGATCCGATGCAAAGTTCTGAAAGTGTATATGGAAAACAAAACCAATTTGATACGCCAGAACAAAGCATCGAACAAGGGGTTTCTTATTTAGCCGAGTTGATCGAAAAAGCAGAGCAAATGAACTGTGATCTTTGGACCGCAGTCCAGGCTTATAATTTTGGTACAGATTATATTGATTATGTCGCTGAACGGGGTGGCGTGAACACCTTAGAATTAGCAGAAACATATTCCAGAGAGGTTTTATCCCCGTTATTAGGCAATGATACAGAACAGACCTATCGTTATTGGGGCATTCAATCGGTCTTTTATAATGGCGGTCATTTGTATCACAATGGCGGCAATATGTTCTATGCGGATCTAATAAAATTGAACCGATGGAAAATCGATGTTACGGCAGGGTTCTTTTCCTGATTGTCACAAAATAACTGAAGTAAAAAAGCTTGAAATACAAATAGAATATGGTAAAATCATTATGAGTGATTCCGTCTAATTATTCTTCGCACTGATACCTATTAGTGCGTTTTTTTACCTAATAAACGATGAATACTTACCAAATGGAGGTGAGTGGATGGCACGAATTCCTCAAACGATCATTGACGATATTCGCGAACGCAGCAATATTGTTGATATCGTGGGACAGTATGTCCAGTTAAAGAAATCTGGAAAGAATTATTTTGGTTTGTGTCCCTTCCATAATGAGAAATCACCTTCTTTTTCCGTTGCAGAAGACAAACAAATTTTTCATTGTTTTGGTTGCGGTCGTGGGGGCAATGTTTACGGTTTTTTGCAAGAGCTTGAAGGCATCAGTTTTCCTGAAGCAGTCGTCAAAGTAGCAGAAATGAACGATATTCCTCTTGATCCGCAATACCAGCAATCAGAAGGCATCAATGAAGCGACCTCACAAACGAGTCAATTGATTGCGCTGCATGAAAAAGCCGCCGAGGTCTATCATCACATGTTGGTGAATACGGCTGCTGGCCAAGAAGCGCTTGATTATTTATTGGATCGCGGATTGACGATGGCATTGATCGAAGAATTCAATATTGGTTTTGCGCCGAATGAACGCTCGTTTTTGGAGAAAGTCTTTTTGAATGAACAAGCCAAAGCTGAATTTTTTCCTGATACAGGGCTCTTTGTTCAACGAAACGATGGCTCATTGGCAGACCGCTTTTACCAACGAATCATGTTTCCGATCCGTAATCCTCAAGGAAAAACAATTGGTTTTTCTGGTCGTTGGCTAGCAAGCGAAAAAGTTGGTGATCAAGACCAGCCGAAATATTTAAATAGTCCAGAAACGATCCTTTTCAACAAGCGCGAGGTTCTGTTCAACTTTGACAAAGCACGCCGTGCGATGCGCAAAGATGGCCAAGTGTATTTATTTGAAGGATTTATGGACGTGATTGCCGCTTGGCAGGCAGGAATCGAAAATGGGATCGCCTCAATGGGGACCAGTTTGACCAATCAGCAGATCGCCCATATCGAGCGAGTGGCACAAGAAGTGATTCTTTGTTACGATGGAGATAGTGCAGGGGTTGAAGCGACAAACCGCGGGATCGAGCTTCTGCAAAACAATAGCCGTTTGAAATTATCTGTGGTGCGAGTGCCGGAACGGATGGACCCAGATGAGTATTTGCGCAAATATGGGACAGAAGCTTTTTATAAACTAGCTGTCCACGGCAAAGAAACCGTTTTTGCCTTCAAGATGGATTATCATCGGATGAATCGCAATTTAGCCAATGAGAAGGAGCAACTGGACTATGTCCAAGTTGTTTTAAATGAATTGCAGCGTGTGGATTCTTTGTTGGAGCAAGACCGCTATTTGACTCAGTTGTCTACAGAGTTCAATTTGAGTCGTGAGACCTTGCAGCAGCAGCTTAAGCAAAACCGGCAAGAGCAACGGACGATGCAAGATGTAGCGCCACCGCCGCCAACAGACACCCCTGTGGTCTTTACGCCGCCTACACGGCAGCAGCCCAAAACACAGGTGGAAAAAGCGCAAGAATTATTATTGTACCGTTTGTTTCATGACAGTACGTTAAACCATCGCTTCCGAGCGAGTGGTATATCCTTTATCCATGATCGTTATCAACAACTGTATCTGCTGTTTGATGCGTATATGGAAACAGAAGAACACTTTGTTTTAGCAAAGTTCTTAGATTTTTTAAAAGAAGATTCAATGAAAAAAATGGTGATCGATATTGCAGATCTTAAAGCTTCTGAGGAAGGGACTGAACAAGAATTTCAGGACATTCTGCAGGTCTTTCAAAAGTCGGGCATTGCTGAAGAAATCAATCAAAAACGAATCCAGCAGCAAGAAGCAAGACAAATAGGAAACCAGCAATTAGAACTTGAACTTGCAATCGAAATCATTGATTTGACCAAACGGTTGAAACAAGCTAAATAGCGAACTGAAAGGGGCTTTCTTTCATGGCAGAAGAAACAAAAAAAACGTATGACAAAGCAGTTGCCGAATACATCCGAGAAAACAAAACAAAGGGGCAAGTTGTTTACGATGACATTACCAATCGTTTAGCAACGCCTTATACTTTGGATGCTGATGCAATGGACAAACTAATTCAAAAACTGGAGGATTCCGGCATCAGTGTCGTGGATGAAAATGGAGAGCCTTCAGTCCATAGTTTAAAGAGTAATGAAAAACGACAAGAAACCCAACCTCAAGAAGATTTGTCTGCACCGACTGGTGTGAAAATCAATGACCCTGTGCGGATGTACTTGAAAGAGATCGGTCGGGTACCGCTTTTGACCGCAGAAGAAGAAGTGGCTCTCGCTCTGAAAATCGAAGAAGGCGACCAAGAAGCGAAACAGCGTTTGGCAGAAGCCAACTTACGTTTGGTAGTCAGCATCGCCAAACGTTATGTGGGTCGGGGAATGCAATTTCTTGATTTGATCCAAGAAGGAAACATGGGCTTGATGAAAGCCGTTGAGAAATTTGATTATCGCAAAGGGTTTAAATTCTCGACCTATGCGACCTGGTGGATCCGTCAAGCGATCACTCGTGCCATCGCTGACCAAGCTCGAACCATTCGGATCCCAGTGCATATGGTGGAAACCATCAACAAATTGATTCGTATCCAACGGCAATTATTGCAAGACTTAGGACGCGAACCGACACCAGAAGAAATCGGCGCAGAAATGGATTTGCCAACGGAAAAAGTTCGTGAAATCTTGAAGATCGCTCAAGAGCCCGTTTCATTAGAAACACCAATCGGTGAAGAAGATGATTCTCATCTAGGTGATTTTATTGAGGACCAAGATGCTACAAGTCCGGCAGAGCATGCGGCTTATGAGCTTTTGAAAGAGCAATTAGAAGATGTATTGGATACGTTAACTGACCGTGAAGAAAATGTGCTACGCTTGCGTTTCGGAATCGATGATGGCCGTACTCGGACCTTAGAAGAAGTCGGCAAAGTCTTTGGGGTAACCAGAGAACGGATTCGTCAGATTGAAGCAAAAGCGTTACGGAAACTACGCCACCCATCTCGTTCAAAACAATTGAAAGATTTCTTAGAATAATTAAGGTTTATTGACTTTCCAAAGACCCCCTTTGGAAAGTCTTTTTTGTTCAGGTTTTGTCATCTCTCCATAGGATAAGTAAAGAACTTAATAAAAACGTAACCAAGCAAGTGTTGGCTAATTGCCTAGAATGTGATAAATTTAATTTTGTGCATCTGCACAATTGAGTAATAAAAAAGAAATGCGAAAAAAGACCCATTATTTGTCGGTCTTTGAAATAGGAAGCAGTGGGCGCATCAAGCGTTTGATCTGGTAGGGTACTGCTTCATAGAAGGAAATGCAAAAAACAAAAGGAGTCAGTTTGAATCAATGAAGAAGACATGTCCTGAATGTGGATTTCAAGCAATAGAAGAAACACCCGTTTGTCCCAATTGCGGGTTTCAATGGAACCAAGCAAAGGAGAATGAACAGGAACCATCATCTGACTCTTCCGTTACGCCAGAAGAGCTACAAAACAAAAACGATGATATTCGCTGGTCTGACTTTAAAAATGTTCCGATTGGAAAAATGGAGGAGCACTTAGGCGATCGGCCATCCTCGAATGAAGAAACGATCGACCTTGCACAGCAAGAGGCTTTTTCTGATGAGCAAAAAACAACACTTGAATCAGAGTCTAAACAAGAACCAAAAACAGTGGAAAACTCTGAGTCTACAGAAGAACACACAATTTCAGCCAGTGAAGAAGTTAATGAGACCGATGCACTGAGTACGGATGAACAGCATGACTCTGAGATTTTGGCCGCTTATATCCGACAGCACAAACTTGATGAAGAAGCAAAGGCAGCAGCTGCTCTAGAAGCAGAAGAAACCGCCATTGATCTTTCCTCTGCTGAAGAGGAAAGTCAGATGCAAGCCAGCGAGGAACCTCTGCCGTCAAGCGAGGAGGAAGTGGTGACGGAGCCAGTTATTGAAGAAGCTGAGAAGCAGCCAGAACCAGTCATCGATCCAATTCCTGAACCAATCACCGCAGCGGATGAAACGCCACAAAAGGCGACTGCTGAAGAAGAAACATCTTCTTCCAGTGAAAGCAAGAAGAGCCCTCGCAAAGCACTCTATATTACAGCGGCTTGTTTGTTAGTGGCAGCGGGTGGTGGTTGGGCTTATTACTATCAACAGCAGCAACAAGAAACTGCCCGACAAACGCAACAGGCGCAAGAGAACCGTACGTTAGATCAGATCGAAAATGAGTTGAATGATTTTTATACAAATGATGAGCGAGTGTTCATTAAAAGCGACAAAACAGCAGAACAGCTGACGGCTGTGACGAATCAGTTGGCAGATTTTCAAGACCACGAACGATACGATATCTTGTCACAAGAAGCAGAGACAATTGCTGACAAATTAGCAGCTTTGACAGAGATCAATAGCTATTTCAGCAGTCCTGCAGTTGTGGAGGATCAGTTGGAAGAAGTCTCGTTGAAAGAAGCGACTGCTGTCACAATGGCGAAGCGTGAGAATGGGGATGCCTTTGATGAGTTGATCAATCAAGCCATCGACATGGGACAAAAAGAGTTCAGCGCGATCGAGGAAGTTCAAAATGCAGTGAAGAGCATGGTGGCTTTAAGTGGTGACGGTGAAGCACCGGCGAGTGTCACTCGTGAGAACTACAATGCCTTGATGAAAAAAATCCAAGCTTTGCCAATCGATTCACTGGTTGAAAGTCTTACGACGGAACTACGTAAAGTCGATACTGCCTTGACGAAGCGTGAAACAGCTACCCAACAAGCAGCGGCGCAACAACAAGCTGCCCAAGAAGCAGCACAAGCGGCGGCTTCCGAGAACAACGCTTCCGCTTCGAGCAGCGGATCTACAAGCGCTGCGACGCCCGCGCAAAGTACTTCTGAAGAAGAGTATGTGCTTTCGCCGGATACACCAACAAATACCAACAATCAGCCAATTATTCCAGCCCGCCAAAGTGATTTGAATGATGTAAACAATAGCGCCTGGGTGTGGGCAGATGGTGTCCAAGAAAAAATCATCGCCACAGCGATTGCTCGCGGTTATGTGGTAGAAGGCGGCTATACTTTTGAACGTGTACGAATCGTCAATGGTGAAGGCTATTACAATTTTTATGCGACAAATGCCCAAGGCAGCTTGCTTAAAGGAACGGATGATTCAGCGTTCCCGCTATACTTATTTACGGTAAACGCCAAAACTGGCTATTTCAGAGGCAATGGGAACGATCACACCGTTCGCTAAGTCTCCTGAGACACTAGAAAATTTTCAGAGTTATTACATGCACATGTGAAAAATACTTGTTTCCCCTCCTTGTTTTCGATATGATGAGAGATAATCGTTCAAACAAGGAGGGGTTTTTGTGCAGAAAATTGAGAGATATGATCGGTTTGAAGACGGGGTCATTGCTTGTGTACCAACGATTCTTGGGTACCTGGGCATTGGTTTTGCAATGGGGGTTGTGGGAAAAGGCGTTGGGTTGTCTATTCTAGAAATTATTTTAATGTCTATTATTGTTTATGCTGGCAGTGCTCAATTTATCATTTGCGCCTTACTAGCGATTCAAGCACCTTTCATGACAATCGTCGCAACAGTTTTTTTAGTGAATTTACGACACTTTTTAATGAGTTTGTCAGTAGCTTCCTATTTTAAAAAGACACCGTTGCTTTCTGCCATTGGTATCGGGACACTTTTGACTGATGAGTCCTATGGCGTTTTGACGACGGCATTGCAACAAGACAAACCAGTCACAGCAAAATGGACCCACGGGTTGAACGTAATGGCTTATTTGAGTTGGATTTTTGCGACGTTTTTGGGTGGTTTATTGGGTTCCTTTATTCCAGATCCAGAAGCGTTAGGCTTAGATTTTGCCTTAGTAGCTATGTTTGTTGGTCTTTTTTTATTTCAAGTAGAGCGACCGCTTAAGAAGAAAACCCAGCAAACGCTCTTGATACTAGGGACAGTTGTGGGGACCTTGATTTTATTTATGCGTTTTTCGACCGCAGAGATTGCGGTAATTGCGGCGACACTGGCAGGATGTTTGGTTGGGACGGTGACACACCATGACTAATTTTGTTATACTGATGCTAGTATGTGGATTGGTTACTTGGCTTCCGCGGATCGTTCCTTTTTTATTTTCTAAGAAGCTCGTCTTCCCGGAAACTTTCACCGTTTTTTTGAGTTATTTACCGTTGTGTATTTTGGCGGCATTGTTGGTGCAAAATTTACTGACCTTTCGTGAAGGCCAATTCCCCATTTTGAAAGTTAAAGAAACCATTGCCTGTATCCCGGCATTATTGGTGGGGTATTATACCAAAGATTTGATGAAAATCGTTATCACAGGCGTTATTGCTATGGCGCTGTTGCGTTTCTTTTTATAGGAACGAGCAGTTTTAAAGAAAAAGGAGAGAATAGATGAAAGACTTATTAGCATCCGTATTCAGCGGATTGATCATTGATGAAAACGAACAGAATTATTTTGTTCAAAAAGGCGGGGTTACCTTCCGACTAGCCAAGGAAGAAGGCGAACATCATTTAGGTGAAGCCGTCGAAGGGTTTGGCTATCAAAATCAAAAGCAAGAAAATGTGCTCACTACGAATATTCCGAAAAGCCGCAAAGGGCATTATGCCTTTGGTACAGTCACAGGAAGCCGTCGCGACTTAGGCGTTTTCGTCGATATCGGTTTGAAAGACAAAGATATGGTGGTTTCATTAGATGAATTGCCAACAATGCGGGAACTTTGGCCCAAAAAAGGCGACCGTTTGATGGTCAGCTTGCGGGTCGATGACAAAGAGCGTATTTGGGCTTCATTAGCAGATGAGAAAATTTTTAAGGCATTGAGCAAAAATGGTACGGAGCAAATGAAGAATCAAGATGTTACAGGTAGCGTGTACCGTTTGAAGTTAGCGGGTACTTACTTGCTGACGGATGATTTTTATATTGGCTTCGTCCATCCATCAGAACGGTATCAAGAGCCGCGCCTTGGGGAAGTGGTCAAAGGGCGAGTGATTGGGATTCGTCCAGATGGTGTCTTGAACCTTTCATTGAAACCAAGAGCCCACGAGGCGATCTCAAATGATGCCGCCATGGTTCTAACCTTTTTAGAACGAGCACCTGAGAACAAAATTCCTTTCACCGACAAATCAGCCCCAGAAGAGATTTTGCAAACATTTGGTATTAGTAAAGGCCAATTTAAACGGGCATTAGGAACCTTGATGAAACAGCGTTTGATTGAGCAAAAAGACGGCTTTACGATTCTTATCAAAAAACCTAATTGAGAATACTTGTTTCTTTTATCGTTCTAATTTATAATGATTACAATGTTTGTCTTGAGTGATTTTCACTCAGATTAGAATCGTTATAAATTAACGGCATACGGAGGCAACTATGAACACAACAGCAGCGTTAAAAAAGACCAAGAAACAATTGCACGAGTCGGGGTTTAAATTAACTCCTCAGCGAGAAGCGACGTTGTTGGTCTTATTAGAAAATGAGAAAGACCATTTATCCGCAGAAGAGATTTTCTTTTTTGTGCGAAAAAAAAATTCTGAGATTGGCTTGGCAACCGTCTATCGAACATTGGAGATCTTAACGGATCTGAAAATTGTCGATAAAGTCAGCTTTAATGACGGTGTCGCTCGCTATGATCTACGTAAAGAAGGTGCCAAACACTTTCATCATCACTTGTTGTGTTTGGAATGCGGCAATATTGAAGAAGTCGAAGAGGATCTGCTGGGCAGTGTCGAAGAGATCGTTGAACAAAAGTACCATTTTTTAGTAAAGGATCATCGGTTGACCTTTCATGGTGTCTGTCAAAAGTGCCAAAGCAAAGCCGAGTGATTGTACTTTGGCGATCTTAAATAAACGTTTGTTATCACCCGAATGATAGTCAGATGGTTTCCAATAGGAAGAGTGCTCTTTTTTCCGATTTGAAAGAAACCGAAAAATCTGCTATGATTCGGGTGTTTCCTTGGGCAAAAGATACGGGTAGATGCCTCTTTTTTATTGGCAAGCTACTATCTTAACGAGCCAGAATTTGATATGATAAAAAAGCTGAAAGTAGAGGAAGCCCATGAACGAACAAATCATTGATTATCTTCATTATTTGACCATTGAGCGCGGGCTATCCCAAAATACCCGTGCCAGCTACCAGCGAGATCTGCAACAGTATCTTGCGTTTTTACAAAAAAAACAAGTCACTCAGTGGCAGCAGATCGACCGAGTGATCGTTTTGTCTTTTTTGCAAAGTCTGCAAGAAGCGGGAAAATCCTCGGCAACCGTGATTCGGATGGTTTCCAGTTTGCGAAGGTTCCATCAATTTTTGCGTCAAGAACGGTTTACCGATCATGATCCAATGCAGCATATTGATTCACCAAAAAAACAGCAGAAGCTGCCTGATACCTTGAGTTTACAAGAAGTGGAGCGGTTGATCGAAACACCGGATACGCGAGCAGTTTTGGGCATCCGTGACCGAGCGATTTTGGAAGTTATGTATGCGACGGGCTTGCGCGTCAGTGAGTTGATCGGGTTAAAATTAAACGATCTGCATTTAAGTATGGGATTGTTGCAAACAACCGGAAAAGGCGACAAAGAACGGATCGTTCCATTAGGGGACTTAGCGATTCAATGGATCGAAACCTATCTCAGCGATGCGCGTCCGTATTTGACGAGAAAAACGCCGGATGAAAGCCATCTGTTTGTAAACAACCATGGTACGCAACTGTCTCGTCAAGGGATCTGGAAAAATTTAAAAGCCTTGGTTCGACAAGCTGGGATCACCAAGAATGTGACTCCCCATACGCTGCGCCATAGTTTTGCGACCCATCTATTAGAAAACGGGGCAGATCTACGAACGGTTCAAGAGTTGCTAGGGCACGCAGACATCTCGACCACTCAGATTTACACGCATATAACGAAGAAACGGATGACGGAAGTGTACAAGCAGCACTTTCCGCGCGCCTAGAAATCGAGGATGGAATGGAAGAAATCAAAATAAAATTAGCTGTCTTTGAAGGACCGTTGGATTTGCTGCTTCATTTGATCAAAAAACTGGAGATCGATGTTTATGATATTCCAGTTGCTACCATCACCGAACAATACATGCAGTACATCCATGCCATGAAAATTTTAGAATTAGAAGTCGCTGGAGAGTATTTAGTCATGGCGGCGACTTTGATGGCGATCAAAAGCCAGATGCTGTTGCCTAAACAAGAGTTGATTGCTGAAGTCGAAGAGTACGAAGAAGATCCGCGGGATATGCTGGTGGCACAACTGCTAGAATACCGAAAATTTAAGTACGCAGCCGAACAGCTTTCAGAAAAAGCGGAAGAGCGCAGTTTGTATTACACGAAAGATCCGATGGATGTCGATGAATACAAAGAGGAAGAAGATCAATTAAGAGCCAATCAATTCAACACGATCGATCTCTTTTTGGCTTTTCAAAAAATGATCGAGAAAAAGAAAAATCGCCAAGTACTAGAAACCAAGATTTCTCCTGATGAAAGCACCATCGATGAAAAGATGGCGGCGATTCAGTTGGAGATGCAACATGTGAGTGCTAAAAAAGGCCGCAGCTTTGATTCGTTTTTTACTTCTTACAATAAAACAGAAGTTGTGGTAACCTTTATGGCACTGTTAGAATTAATGAAAAAAGGAACGATTCGAGTAGAGCAATCAGACAATTATGCGTCGATTCTGCTCTACCCAACAGGTAAAGAAGATGAGTAAATATAGTGAATTAGAAGCGATCTTATTCGTCGTCGGTGATGAGGGGATCGGACTTGAAGAACTGAGTTATTTAGTCAAAAGTAATACTGCCAGTGTCTATCAGCATTTGCAGGAACTAAATCAGCAATATGAAGAAAATGAACATACCGCGTTGCATATTCTAGAAGTTGGCAATCATTTTATTTTAACCACTAAAAAGCAATTTGCCCCTTTATTGAAGAAATACGCCGAATCACCGATGGGGAGTTCATTGTCGCAAGCCGCTTTGGAAACTTTGTCGATCATTGCTTATAAGCAACCGATCACTCGGATGGAAGTAGAAGAGATTCGCGGCGTTCAATCCAGCGGTTCGGTCCAAAAACTGGTGGCAAAGCGGCTGATTGAAGAAAAGGGACGCGTGGACGGACCAGGACGAGCGATCCTATACGGTACGACGGAATACTTTATGGATTATTTTGGCTTAAAAAGTTTGGCTGAATTGCCTGACATCCAATCAATGGAAGATGAACTTGAAGAAGATGCACCGTTTGATCTTTTTTACGACCGCTACAAACAAGCAGAAACAGAAGGAGAATGAAGATGGAACGTTTGCAAAAAGTGATTGCCCATGCCGGCATCACCTCAAGAAGAAAAGCTGAAGGATTGATAACCGAAGGACGTGTGCGAGTCAATGGACAAGTAATCAAAGAATTAGGGGTCCAAGTCGGTTCAAAAGACGTCGTTGAAGTGGACGGCGTTCCGATCGAACAAGAACAACATGTCTATTATCTGTTCTATAAACCTCGTGGCGTGATCTCAGCTGTAACAGATGATAAAAAACGCAAAGTCGTTTTGGATTATTTTGCTGAAGTCCCTGAACGGGTGTATCCAGTCGGCCGCTTGGACTATGATACCTCCGGTTTGCTGCTACTGACAAATGATGGGGAATTATCACAGACACTGATGCATCCAAAACACGAAGTCGAAAAAGTGTATGTTGCCAAGGTCAAAGGCATTGCGGATAAAAAGCAACTGCTCCCATTGACAAAAGGAATTCGGATCGAAGGGCGTAAGACCGCGCCTGCTCGCTTTGAAATCTTATCGACAGACCAAACGGCACAATCTAGTATTGTGCAATTGACGATCCACGAAGGTCGCAATCATCAAGTCAAAAACATGCTAAAAGCAGTTGGTTTGCCTGTGCAAAAACTAAAACGGGAAAACTATGGTCCGTTAGATTTAAAAGGTCTTCGTCCAGGGGAATACCGAGAGTTGTCGAAGAAAGAAGTCAGCCAGCTGAAAAACAGTGCAAAATAGTTGAAAAGTATCTGAAAACGTAACTATTGTTAATTTTTAGATTTTGTGTATAATAGAACATGTAATAAATAGAATAAAGGTTCGTCTTCAGGGGCAGGGTGCAATTCCCGACCGGTGGTTATAGTCCACGACCTATTTCTTCGGAAATAGCTGAATCGGTGAAATTCCGATACCGACAGTACAGTCTGGATAAAGAAGATAGAGCGTATTTGATTTGCTTATGGCTATTTCGAATGCCCTCTTTTTTCCCTGTGGAAAAAAGAGGGCATTTTTTGTCTGGCGCCGACAAGAAAGCCGAGGAAATTTAATAGGTTCGTTTGAAGAGGAATCCTGAACTTAGGAGGATTTATACTGATGAACAACAAAACAAGAAAAATGGTGACGATCGCCATGTGTGCTGCTATGGGAACAATTTTGCAATTTATCGCTTTTCCAATTTTTCCGGCATTCAGCTTTTTAAAGATCGATTTTAGTGATATTCCCGTGATGATCATGATGTTTTTATTTGGTCCTTGGAGTGGGGTAGTGACTGCCTTCATTCGTTCGGTCCTGCATTTGTTCTTATCTGGTTTTTCACCTGCTGATATGGTGGGAGATACGGCAAGCTTTTTAGCATCATGTGCCTTTACTTTGCCAATGTACTACTTTTTCCGCAAAGGTATCCACACCAAAAACAAAATGGTTGGTGTCATCAGCGGTATCTTGTCGGTAACGATTTTTATGAGTGTGGCGAACCTATTTGTGATCACACCGCTTTATCTACGCTTTTTCGGGGTCACAGCCGATCAATTTTTAGGGATGTCTTTGCCGCAATATGTGGCGATCGGGATTTTACCCTTCAATTTGGTTAAAGGAGCGATCGTCAGTGCCGTCTTTTTAGCACTACATGCCAAACTGCTCCCATGGTTGGCTCGTAAGCAGCCCCATCATTCTGCTATAGGAAAATAAAAAATGAGCCGACTTGCTGTGGCAGACGAAAGGTCTGTTAATGGCAGGTCGACTTTTTTATTTTTCTATAAGGATCGCTCTGGTGGGGCATTTGCGATAAGCAGTTTTGACTTTTTCTTGTTGTTCTTCTATGATAAACTGTTGCCGTGCACTCGGTTCTTGGGCAAATAAAACGATCCCATCTTCATCATAATCGAAGATCTCGGGAGCATAGATCGCACATAGTCCACAAGCAATGCAGCGCTCAGGAACAATTTTACAGCGTTGTGACATTTTTTAGTCCTTTCTGGGAGGAAGATATGGATTCTTTTATTTTAGCGCTGTTTTCTGATACTGACAAGTTGCGTCCATCGACACTTTATCAAATTCTCATTGGTAAGCGCACTAGCTCTGTCTTGAGTTATGCCTTTTTTTATGATCGATTAGGTCTTTTTCAAGCGTTGCCACAGTTGAATGAGAGGGAGTATCAACAGACGATCGCTGACTTGATCCAACAAGGGATGCTAAGTCGAGATTCAGATGGTCTGCTGCTCAAAAGGACCGCTGCAAATTATGAACAGTCAAGAGAAATGTTGTTGCATCATACGGATTATTTTCGGTATGGACGAACGACGGAGGAGGCGTGGCGTTTTGTCCGACTGCTGGTTCAAGCAGCTGCATATCAAGAGGTGACGAATCAGTATATTCCTGTTGAGAACACGCCTTTATATACAGAACCTGTGCGTCGACTGATCCATCAATACCCTGAAATCAAAAAGATCACTCATCGAGAACTTTCGGCAGTTTTTGCCCAACTTCCCGCAGAAGTCGCAGATTTTTTAGCGGGTACCTTATCTGGTCCTGATCTTCTGGGGCAGGCGTTTTTCCAACTTTTGCCAGAATCTGTACAAGGTAAGCCTTGGGACAATCTTTATGTAGGAGCTGCGATCCATCAATTTTTAGCCTTGGTTGAAAAAGAGTCTCAGATGGTTCTGTTTCAAGGATTGTCGCCTTTTCTAAATAGGAATCTGAATCAAAGTATGCTGGAAAGTCGTGCATTGTTCTTGCAAGGAGCTTCTGTTGAGCAGATCATGGAAAAAAGAAGGATCAAACGAGGAACCGTTAATGATCATTTGATTGAGTGGGCACTGCTTGATCCGACATTTCCGTATCAGCGCTTTGATACATTATTGCTGAATAAGCTGCCAGAAACTTCTTGGAAAAACAGCTATCAAGAATTACAGGAGCTTCTTACGACTGATTTTTTGACGATCCGTTTGTTACAGATTGCTCAGAAACGGGGGATTCGATGTTAGAAAACGCACTGAATCAGTACTTTGGCTTCAAAACATTTCGTCAAGGACAAAAAGAAGTCATCGAAAGTGTTTTAGCGCAGCAAGATACGTTAGCGATTTTGCCTACCGGGAATGGCAAAAGTCTCTGTTATCAGCTGCCAGGGTACCTCATAGATGGCATCGTAATCATTATCTCACCGCTTGTTTCTTTAATGGAAGATCAAGTCTATGGCCTACAAAAGCAAGGGGAAAAACGCGCGATTGCGTTTAATAGTCAACTGGACCTTGCCGATCGTCACTATGTGATGCAGCATTTATCGCAGTACAAATTTTTGTTTTTAAGTCCAGAAATGATCGTGCAAGAAGCCATTTTGCAACAACTCGAACGAGCTAAGATCGCTATGCTCTTGGTGGATGAAGCTCATTGTGTTTCCCAATGGGGCATTGATTTTCGACCAGAGTACTTGCAGCTTGGTGAAGTAAAAAAACGGTTGAAGGCACCCGTCACATTAGCATTGACGGCTACTGCCACGGCGCAAGTCGAAGCAGATATTCGGCAAGTGTTGTTAGCAAAGAACGCCAATGTCTACCGTTATTCGATGAACCGCAGCAATATCGGCTTGTTCGTAGAGAAAACGTCAGACAAAGATGCGGCATTGGCAGACTATCTCAGCCGCTTAGGCGGGGCTGGGATCATCTATTGTTCCACAAGAAGCAAAGTCGAAGAAGTCTATAACAAACTGCGTCAGCGCTATTCGGTAGGCTATTATCATGGTGGTCTAGCGAGCGATCAAAGAAAAACGTTGCAGCAGCAGTTTTCTCAGAATAAACTAAAATTGCTCGTCGCAACCAATGCGTTTGGGATGGGGATCAATAAAGAAGATATTCGTTTTGTGATCCATTATGACTTGCCTGATTCGCTGGAAAACTACAGTCAGGAAATCGGTCGAGCAGGCCGCGATGGCAAACAAAGCAGTGCGATCTTGCTTTATCAGGAACACGATGAGCAGATTCACTACTTCTTTCAGCGAGAAAACAAAGAAGAACGCCGTGCTTTAGAACGAATGGATCAGGAAAAGATGAAAGGACCTTTGACACCGCTGCAAGAAAAATGGCAGCTGAAGATGAAGGAGTTGGGGGCTGCGTTTTGGCTGGAAACGCTAAAACAAAACGAACAGCAAAAGCAAGAACAATTACAAAAAATGTTGGCTTATATTCATTTTACCGGCTGTCGTCGCCAGTTTTTATTGGCGCACTTTGGGGAAGAAGCACCAGCAAATCCTTATTGTTGCGACAATGACGGGATCGAATTGGCAGCGGAAGAAGAGCTTTTAGAAAAAAAAGTCATCCTTCATTGGCAAGAACGTTTAATAAAAATTTTTAAAGATATAAATTGAATCGTATTTTGCAGGACAGTTTTTATTTACCTATGGTATAATACATCGGAAGGAAACTAGGAGGGAATACGAGTGAGCAAGAAAGACAATGACTACAATTCAGAAAATCAAGAACCGTGGGAACAACCAATCTATGATACAGAATACGATGATTCTGCATCAAGATCCCAACAAAGAAAACAAAAGCGTGGGAATTCACTCTTTTTGACGATCGTTTTAGTTTTGCTTTTCTTGATCGTGGCAATTCCGGTTGGTGCCGGTATTTGGGTGTTGAATCATAACAGTGATGCCCCGACCGCAGCAAGTTCGAGCAGTACAGTAGAAAGTACGACAGAATCTTCGACAACTGAGTCATCAACAACGGAATCATCAACTGCTGAATCGACAAGTGAAACGAGTTCGTCAACAAGTGAATCAAGTTCTTCATCAAGCAGTAGCAGTTCTGCACCAGCTTCAACAACGCCATCAAGTAGTAGTGAGCCGGCTCAACAGGAAAACAATGCAGGGCAAGACACTACGCAAAATAATCAAGGGCAAGGAGCGACTGGTACCGAGGAATACACGACGGTGCAAGCAGGTGAAGGTCCTGAACAAGTGGCAGCCCGTACAGGCATCTCAGTTGAAACCCTATATCAATTAAATGGGATTGATCCAAACAACTACATGCTATACCCTGGCGACACATTACGAATTAAATAAAAAACCGCTTTGGCGGTTTTTTTTCTTGGTAGGAAGAAGCCAAGGTGAACGATAAGCAGAAACGATGAAGAATACACATCGTTGGGAAACGAGGAGTAAGAAAAATGAAAAAAATCAACATCGCTATTGATGGTCCGGCGTCATCTGGGAAAAGTACCGTGGCAAAAATCATCGCCAATGATTTAGGGTTTATTTATACAGATACCGGGGCCATGTACCGCAGCATCACGTATTTGGCCTTAAAAAGCGGCTGTTCATTAGAGGATGAAGCGGCGATCGCTGCTTTGATCGATCAATACCCCATCACTTTTGAACCGACTGAACACGGTCAAGAGGTCTTTGCAGGAGGAGAGCAAGTCACAGAAGCGATCCGTCAGCCAGAAGTAACCAACGCAGTTTCGAAGGTATCGGCATACCCTGCGATCCGCGAAAAACTCGTCCAACAACAGCAGATGATCGCTAAAGATGGCGGTGTCGTGATGGATGGCCGCGATATTGGTACGGCGGTTTTACCACAAGCAGAAGTCAAGATTTTTCTGGTAGCAAGTGTGGAAGAACGGGCGCAGCGCCGTTTCAAAGAAAATCAGCAAAAAGGGATCGGTACCGATTATGAAACTTTAAAAGAAGAGATTCAGCAAAGAGATTACTTGGATTCTCATCGGGAAGTCTCCCCTTTGAAACAAGCAACAGATGCCGTTCGAATTGACACCTCCGGTTTAACAATCGAGCAAGTCGTAGAAGCGATCAAAAAAACGATCCAAGAAAAGATCGACTAGCGAAAACAATGGGTGTTCCCCATTGTTTTTTTATTTTTCCTACGAAAAAGATGAAAGCAAGCAAGAAAACAGACGTGAAAAGACTTTTTCAACGAAAAAACCGTAGTTTTTTAGGAAAATAAGAGAAATCGCTTTATTTTTTTTTCATTCTATTTTAAACTAAAAGATGTAGTGCAATTATTGCAGAATTGTTGGTTAGGAGGACATGAGAGATGACAGAATTTGAAAATAATCAGGTTGAGAGTGGAAATGAATCAATGGAAGCCGCTTTAGACAATTTCCAAGAAGTAAAAGTTGGAGATATCGTTAAAGGCGAGGTATTGGCCATTGAGGATAAACAAGCGATCGTAGGGATCGAAGGCGCCGGTGTCGAAGGCGTTGTTCCTGCAAAAGAATTATCGACTTTACCTGTTGAAGACATCAACGAAGCAGTCAAAGTAGGGGATGTCTTAGAATTAGTTGTGATTTCAGCAATTGGGAAAGACAAAGAAAATGGCAGCTATCTCCTTTCTAAACGTCGCTTAGATGCGAAAAAAGTTTGGGAAGATATCGAAAAAGATTTCCAAGAAGGAAAAATCATCGAAGCACCAGTCACCAACGTCGTTAAAGGCGGGTTAGTGGTTGATGTAGGTGTTCGTGGTTTTGTTCCGGCATCAATGGTCGAAGATCATTTTGTTGCGGATTTTGAAGATTACAAAGGGAAAACATTGACCTTTAAAATCGTTGAGATCGAGCCTTCTGAAAACCGCTTGATCCTTTCTCATAAAGCTGTTGTTGAAGCAGAAAAAGCAAAACAAAAAGAAGCGTTATTAGCTGATTTATATGAAGGACAAGAAGTAGAAGGAAAAGTAGCTCGTTTGACTGATTTTGGTGCCTTCGTAGACCTAGGCGGCATCGATGGACTTGTCCATGTCTCTGAAATTTCGCATGGGCATGTGGGCAAACCGAGTGACGTTTTGTCTGTTGGCGATACCGTCAACGTCCGTATCTTATCTGTTGATGCAGACAAAGAACGTGTGTCTCTTTCAATCAAAGACACATTGCCTGGACCTTGGACCAATATCGAAGAACAAGCGGCTGTTGGCAGTGTCTTAACTGGGACTGTTAAACGTTTGACAAGCTTCGGTGCGTTTGTGGAAGTCTTCCCAGGTGTTGAAGGGCTGATCCATATTTCACAAATCTCCCATAAACACATTGCGACACCACATGAAGTCTTACAAGAAGGCGATGAAGTGCAAGTGAAAGTGCTCGAAGTGAACCCTTCAGAACATCGAATTGCATTAAGTATCAAAGCATTAGAAAAAGCCGAAAACACCAATGAAACACAAGAAGTTTCAGAGGATGATTATCAATTGCCAGAAGAATCAACCGGGTTTACCATGGGTGATATCTTAGGCGATGCCTTAAAAGACAGCGACGAAGAGTAATTGTATGCCATCAGCTTATAACGATTCGATGTTTGAATTTGTTATAAGCTGATTTTTTGTTTGCTGGGAAAGCTTGCAACTTTCCATGGCTTTAGGTAAACTAAGTAAGATTGAATACAAGAAGCAGCGTACAAGGACTGCTTTTTTAAATGGAGGGTAAAAAATGTCAAATCCAACAATAGCGATCGTTGGACGTCCGAATGTGGGGAAATCGACCATTTTCAACCGGATAGCTGGAGAACGAATTTCGATCGTTGAGGATACTCCAGGAGTGACCAGAGATCGTATTTATGCCACTGGTGAATGGCTAGGCCGTGAGTTTAGCGTAATCGATACAGGTGGGATCGATTTAAGTGATGAGCCGTTTATGGATCAAATCAAGCATCAAGCAGAAATCGCCATCGATGAAGCAGATGTCATTGTTTTTATTACGAGTGCTCGTGAAGGAGTAACAGATGCGGACGAGCTTGTGGCTCGTTTGTTATACAAAAGCAACAAACCCGTGATTTTAGCGGTCAACAAAGTTGATAATCCCGAGATGCGTAACGATATCTATGAATTCTATGGTTTAGGTCTGGGCGATCCATACCCGATCTCAGGAAGTCATGGATTAGGGATCGGTGATGTTCTTGATGAAGCAGTCAAACACTTCACCAATGAAGCGGAAGAAGAAGACGATTCCATCATCAAGTTTAGTTTGATCGGTCGACCAAACGTCGGGAAATCCTCTTTGATCAATGCGATTCTTGGAGAAGAGCGAGTGATCGTTTCAGATATCGAAGGAACGACTCGTGATGCGATCGATACCCATTTTACTAGCGAAAGCGGTCAAGAATTTACCATGATCGATACCGCCGGCATGCGTAAAAAAGGGAAGGTCTACGAATCTACTGAAAAATACAGTGTCATGCGGGCAATGCGGGCCATTGAACGCTCAGACGTCGTCTTGATGGTCTTGAACGCCGAAGAAGGGATTCGCGAGCAAGACAAACGAATCGCAGGGTATGCCCATGAGGCAGGCCGTGGGATCATTATCGTCGTCAATAAATGGGATACATTGAAAAAAGAAACGAATACGATGCGTGATTTTGAAGAAGAGATCAGAGATGAGTTCCAATATTTGGATTATGCACCAATCATTTTCGTTTCCGCAGTGACGAAACAGCGCTTGAACAAGTTGCCACAATTGATCGAAGAAGTCAGCATGAATCAAAACATGCGTATTCCATCTGCGTTGTTGAATGACGTCATTATGGATGCGGTGGCGATCAACCCAACACCAACAGACAAAGGCAAACGTTTGAAGATTTTTTATGCGACGCAAGTGGCTGTCAAACCGCCAACTTTTGTTATTTTTGTCAACGAAGAAGAACTGATGCATTTCTCTTATGCGCGTTTCTTAGAAAATCAAATCCGCAAGGCATTCACTTTTGAAGGAACGCCGATTCGGATCATTCCACGCAGAAGAAAATAGAGATTTTATCATACTTTGTTTCTTTTTACAAAGAAATCTGTCCTTTTCTAGCAAAATGGGAAAAAACCAAAAAAAAACCCCCTAAAAACGTTAAAATCCTTGATATTACAAGGTTCTTATGATAACGTTATATCAGAATATTGATGGTAATCAATATTTGACAAAAACCTTGGACCACTCAAGATTTTTGTTGATGCATGACATCAAAAAAAATATCAGGAGGTGAAACCATCCATGGCAAATAAAGCAGAATTAATCGAAAAAGTTGCAGCAGCTACTGACTTAACTAAGAAAGATGCAACTGCAGCAGTAGACGCTGTATTCTCAACAATTCAAGACGCTTTAGCTAACGGTGAAAAAGTTCAATTGATCGGCTTTGGTAACTTTGAAGTTCGTTCTCGTGCAGAACGCAAAGGACGCAACCCACAAACTGGTGAAGAAATCAAGATCCCTGCTAGCAAAGTACCTGCATTCAAACCAGGTAAAGCTCTTAAAGACGCAGTGAAATAATGGCTCTTTGTCAATAAGGACTGATGAGTTGTGCAAAATCAAATCTGGGTCAGAATGAACCTCATTCTGGCTCAGATTTTTTGTTATCTTACTTT
>NZ_JBIVBP010000018.1:0-55801 GCF_044746145.1 Enterococcus sp. NPDC086594 | reverse complement strand
GAGAATTAGAATCTTTTTGATCAATCAATTAATCAAAGTAAGATAACAAAAAATCTGAGCCAGAATGTGGTTCATTCTGACCCAGATTTGATTTTGCACAACTCATCAGTCCTTATTGACAAAGAGCCAGAATATCTTTGATCGTCTTACTTCTTCATTTATTCCGCACCGATTTCTTCTCGAACGACCGCTGCGATTTTTTCAACATAGTAATCGACTTTTTCAATGGTTGGTGCTTCTGCCATCACCCGAAGCAATGGTTCTGTTCCTGAAGGACGAACCAAGATACGGCCTTCGCCGTTCATTTCTGCTTCTGTCTCTTCCACGATTTTACGGATAGCTGGAACATCCATCGCACCATTTTTATCTGTCACTCGAATGTTGACAAGTTTTTGTGGATAGATCGTTACCTCTCCTGCTAATTCCGACAGTTTCTTGCCCGTTTGTTTCATGATATTCAATAGTTGAATTCCTGATAGTAAACCGTCACCTGTCGTATTGAAATCCAAGAAAATCATATGCCCTGATTGCTCGCCACCGAAATTATAATCGTTTTTACGCATTTCTTCTACGACATAACGGTCACCGACTTGTGTGATCACATCTTTCAGACCAATTGCTTCCACTGCTTTGTGGAACCCTAAATTGCTCATGACTGTTGTAACGATCGTTCCTTGGTTCAAGCGTTTTTGTTCTGCTAAATATTTTGCACAGATATACATGATCTTATCGCCATCAACGATATTTCCTAGTTCATCAACTGCGATGACCCGATCGCCATCTCCATCAAATGCAAGACCAGCATCGGCCCCTTTTTCAACGACGAATTCGGCTAATGTTTCGGGGTGAGTCGAACCAACACCATCATTGATGTTCAACCCATCTGGGGAAGTTCCCATTGTGAAGAATTCTGTTTCTAGATCGGCAAACAAACGATTGACGCTTGTAGCTGTTGCGCCATTTGCTGCATCGACACAAACCGTGATCCCTTCTAAATCGTCAGGAATCGTTTGACGTAGAAATTGAGAGTATTTCAATAACCCTTCTGGGAACTCATCCACCGTTCCTAAGCCATCGGCAGAAGGTCGAGGAAGTGTATCTTCCGGCGCATCAAGCAATGCTTCAATTTCAGCTTCTTGTTCATCGACTAATTTAAAGCCATCATTTCCGAAGAACTTGATCCCATTGTCTTGTGCAGGATTGTGAGAGGCAGAGATCATCACACCTGCGCTTGCTTTTTGTACTTTCGTCAAGTATGCCACTCCTGGTGTGGAAATAACGCCTAATTGAAATACCTCGATCCCAACGGATAACAAACCAGCAATCAATGCGCTTTCTAGCATTTGTCCAGAAATTCGTGTGTCTCGCCCAACCAATACGCGAGGACGACGGTCCCCGGTTTCATGTTGACTTAGTACATAGCCGCCGTAACGCCCCAATTTAAATGCTAACTCAGGTGTCAATTCCTTGTTAGCTTCTCCTCTAACACCATCAGTACCAAAATATTTTCCCATTTTAATAACCTCTCTTATTCATTCTCTACAGTCAAACGACTAAGAACTACTTGTCGTCGTGCTGCTTGCGGAATTCTCTGTTTGTTCGTTCGTCGTGTCGA
This sequence comes from Enterococcus sp. NPDC086594, assembly GCF_044746145.1. Classification (NCBI taxonomy): domain Bacteria; kingdom Bacillati; phylum Bacillota; class Bacilli; order Lactobacillales; family Enterococcaceae; genus Enterococcus; species Enterococcus sp. NPDC086594. The sequence continues at coordinate 54,186 of NZ_JBIVBP010000018.1, read as the reverse complement.
CTGTTGAAGAGTTGTCTTGAGAATTCTCACTATTCACTGCTTCATTGCTATCATTGTTTGATTGATTCTCCGTAGTAGCTTCTGCAACCGGTGTGATTTGGATCGTCACGACCGTTGGATTGATTGTTGTCCCTTCAGGCACTGGAATGGTTACTGTCCGTTCCGTCGTTGTCGTGATCTCACTAACGTCCACCGGCACACCGATCTGTTGGGTTTCATCCAAGATACTTTGTGGTCCTGTCAGAACGGCACTGATACTGCTCATGCGATAAATGTAATGGGAGATCCCGTCTGGAGTTGTCCCTTGTTGTGTAACAAACAATTCAATTTCTTTGCTTGGAGCCTCCATCACCAATGCAACATCTACCGAATCAGGATCCGCGATGATCGCTAATGGATTGTTGTCGCTATCCCAGGCTTCGATGGTTCCATTGACAGTGATCGAATCCCCAGTGATATCATCTGGATTTACGATCGCTACCACTCGGTCGATTTCAGCTAATGTTTGATCGCCAGTTGTGATTTCTACTTTCTGCGGATCGACACTCATTGAATCGACGCCGTAACCACTCGTTGCTCCGTCAGTGGAGATGACGGGTTCAACGGTAAACGTTTGGGTCACTTTTTTCTCGATCGTCACAGTGACTGTTTTTGGTTCGATTTCAGCTGTGACGCTTGAACTAAGATTTTTTACTTCTAAAGGGACCTCATGGGTTCCTTCATCGAGCCCAGTCAAATCAGCTACGACTCGAAAGCTCCGTGTTTCCTCACTACGTTCTGCATTCAATTGTACACGATTTCGACTAGATAAAGTCACATCCACTGTTGTTTCAAATCCTTGGATGAAGTATTCATCCGTGTCGTAGGTGGTCTGAATCGGTACATTTTCGATCTCTTCCTCATAAGGATTTGATGTTCCCGCAAGATTGACTTGCAGGCTTGATCCGCTGGCGATGAAAAACAAAACCAGACTAAAGAACAGCGCTAGTATACCATAAAATACGTTTTGACGACGCTCTTTCTTGATCATTTTCTTCCTCCTTTGTTGACCCCTTCAAAGAAAGATTGCAGCAAGTTGCGTTTGCCAGGTTTTTCTTCCGGAACTAATTCGCGATTCAACACGTCGAGATACTCTTGGCGAGAAAGTTCAGTCAACATGCGATTATTTAGCGTAATACTAACGTCGCCGGTTTCTTCTGAGACGATAATGGTCAATGCGTCACTGACTTCTGATATCCCAACAGCTGCTCTATGACGTGTCCCGAATTCTTTCGGAATCAGTGGACTTTCTGACAATGGCAAGTAGGCACTAGCAACAGCGATCTTATCATCTCTTAAAATGACTGCACCATCATGCAGCGGTGTATTAGGAATAAAAATATTGATCAGTAGTTCGCCCGTCACATCCGCATCTAAGGGAATCCCAGTTTCGATGTATTCTTCTAAACCAGTCGTCCGCTCGATCGTGATCAATGCACCGATCTTTCGTTTTGCCATATATTGAACAGCTTTGTCCAGTGCTTGGACCAAAACTTCATCCCGCCGTTTTTCGTTTTTAGAAGTCTTGAAGAAAGAGCTGCGTCCAAGATGCTCTAGCCCCCGTCGAATTTCTGGTTGGAAAATAACAATTGCGGCGATCACCCCATAAGTAATGACTTGATCCATCAACCAAGATAGCGTCTTTAATCCTACGATACCAGCCAAAAACCTTAGAACAATGAACAGTCCGACTCCTTTGAACAACTGGATCGCTTTTGTCCCTCGCACAAGCTGGATAAGCTTATAAACCAAGTACCAAACAACGATCACATCTAAAACATTTACTAAAAAAGACCAAGAAAATATATCAAATGAGAGCAATTCTCTCCAATAATCTAAATTAAAAAAATCCCTGAAATTTATCAACATAAATAGCCTTCCTTTATTCTTAAGACTTCAGATAATAGTATAACATAGGACCTCTTCAAAGATTTGAAAAAAAACAAATTTATGAAAAAGTTTTGAAAAAATAAACAGCTCTTTTATTTAGTTTACCATTATCATGAAATCATTGTTTGTCAAAGGTCTTAGAAGATTTCATCTAAAAGAGCTTCTTGCACGCATTTCATAGGAAAAACAACAAACGACCCTGAAAAAACGTGATAAAGCGTTTTTCCAGGGTCGTTCCTCAGCTAGCGATTATTCTTGCTGACGACGTTTTGCGCGCGCTGCACGCCGTGCTGCTCTTTCAGCGAGCTGTTCTTCGCTTAACGGCTGTTTTTCTCTTCGCACACGCTCCGTTTTTACTGCCATTGGTTGTTCTGTATCAGTACTTACATTTTTTTCAAGCTTTGCTCGAATTTTTTCTTCTTGACCTGCTAAGCGGGCATAGTTATAGAAACGAGTTTTCGCATCTGAAACGGTTTTTTCAAACAAGGCTTGCGCCGCATTGGGATTGGCAGACTGCAAGGAAGCAAATCGGACTTGGGTCTGCATAAAGGCAGGCATTTGATCAAATGCTGGCTTTTTGAAATCGAGCGTCATTGGCTGTTTCCCATTTTCTGCCAACAGCGGGTTATAGCGGTAGAGACTCCAATACCCTGATGCAACTGCTTCTTGCGCTTCTTTCAAGGATTGACGCATTCCGCCAGCAAGACCGTGAGTGATACATGGCGTATAGGCAATGATGATTGACGGTCCCGGGAACCGCTCGGCTTCTTCAAAGGCTTTGATCGTTTGCATTTGATTAGCACCAGATGCGATTTGTGCGACGTAGACATGTCCGTAGGTCATCGCCATCATTCCTAAATCTTTTTTGGAAACAAACTTGCCACTAGCAGCGAATTTAGCAATAGCCGAAGTTGGTGTCGCTTTGGAGACTTGCCCCCCCGTATTGGAATAAACTTCATTATCTAACACAAGAATATTGACATCTGCACCAGAAGCGAGAACATGATCGATACCGCCAAACCCAATATCATATGCCCAGCCATCGCCACCTATCATCCATTGGCTTGGCTTAACAAACAAATCTTTTTCCTGCAGGATTTTGTTCAGCTGAGGTGTCGTGGAAGCCTCAGCTTCTAAGGCGGCGATCAATTTTGCTGCTCGCTGCTGTGTCCCAGCACTTTCTTCTCGATGAAGGTCCCAATCATCAATCAAAGCCTGCAATTCTTCTGATACAGCGGCTTTCAATGACTGCAACTGGGCTGCTAATTTCTCCCGTCGGGTTTGGTTGGCTAAGAACATGCCATAGCCATATTCGGCATTGTCTTCAAACAGCGAGTTTGACCAAGCTGGACCCTGTCCTAAGTGATTGGTTGTATAAGGGGATACTGGTGAGGTTCCACCCCAAATCGAAGAGCAACCGGTCGCATTGGCGATCATCATGCGATCACCAAACATTTGGGTCAGAAGTTTGACATAAGGGGTTTCCCCACAGCCCGCACAAGCACCAGAGAACTCCAATAAGGGCTTATTGAATTGGGAGCCCAAAACAGTTCCTGGTTTTGCTGGATTTTCCTTTTGGCGTAAAGTCATCGCAAAAGCCCAATTTAAAGCTTGCTCTTTTTGTTCTTCGTAAGGACGCATCGTCAAGGCTTTCCCTTTGGCGGGACATGCCTCCACACAAAGGCCGCAACCTGTACAATCTTCAACGGAAACTTGAATTCGATATTTTTGGCCGTTCGCTCCTCGCATCTCTCTGACGATAAAGCCTTCCGGTGCTTCGGTTAATTCATCTTCATCTGCCAAAAACGGGCGGATCGCCGCATGAGGACAGACGAAGGCACACTCATTGCACATGGTACAGCGATCTGATAGCCACTCGGGCACTTCAACAGCGATGCCCCGCTTCTCAACCGCTGTTGTCCCGACAGGGATCACCCCTTCAGTCATTTGGTTCCTTACGAGGGTGCCGACGGATAGTTGATTGCCTTCTTGACGGTTGATGGGTTCCACAATTTCCCGCACAAATTGTGTCATAGCAGTGGATGTCCTTTCCGGCACTTCGATTGTTGCCCACTCGCTTGGAACAGGGATTTCTTGTAATAATTCGATGGTGCGATCAATGGCTGCTTGGTTCTTTTCAACGATCGCCATCGATTTGTGCCGATAACTTTTCAGCGCCTCTTCTTTTAAAATCGGCAAGATTTCCTCGGTCGGAATGATGTTTGCCAAGTAAAAGAAGGCTGTTTCCATCGCGGTATTGATCCGCCCACCTAAGCCAACTTCCATTGCCAACTGCATGGCGTTGATGGTATAAAAACGGATCTCGTTTTCAGCAAGATAACGTTTCATCTTCTTCGGTAGATTATTTAAAATTTGCTCTTGTGACCAGGTCGTATTTAATAAAAAGGTTCCGCCTTTTTTGAGTCCTTTCAGCAAATCATACGTATGCAAATACGCAGGCGTATGACATGCAACGAAATCCGCGTGTTCGATCAGATAGGTAGAACGAATGGGGGTATCCCCAAATCGCAGATGGGAAACCGTTAGACCACCAGATTTTTTCGAATCATAGTGGAAATAGCCTTGCACATATTTTTCGGTATGATCACCGATGATTTTGATTGCTGACTTATTCGCCCCAACGGTCCCATCAGAGCCGAATCCCCAGAATTTCGCTTGGAAGGTGGATGGATCAGTTAGATCTAGCGTGCCTTTTGAGGGCAACGACAATTGCGTCACATCATCCGTGATCCCAATGGTGAAGCGTTTCTTTTGGCTCGCTTTTGGCTTAATCAATTCGTCATAAACGGCAACGATTTGATCAGGCGTTACATCTTTTGACCCAAGACCATAGCGTCCACCAATGATCGTCGGCCGAATCGCTGCATCATACATGGCACTTTGCACATCCAAAAGCAAAGACTCTCCGTTGGCACCAGGTTCTTTGCTGCGATCCAATACAGCGATACTTTTGACGGTAGCAGGCATTTTTTCTAAGAAGACTTCTAATGGGAATGGTCGATACAGATGGATCGACAAGACTCCCACCTTGCGTCCAGAAGCGCACAAATGATCCACCGTTTGCTGGATCGTTTGCGTTGAGGACCCCATCGAAACGATAACTTCTTCGGCGTCCGCAGCACCATAATAGTCCACTAAATCATAGTTGGTTCCTCTTAAAGCATTGATTTTCTTCATGTAAAAACGAACGATCTCAGGCAATGTTTGATAGTGCTGATTGATCGTTTCCCGCTGTTGAAAATGGATATCAGGATTTTGATTCGTCCCACTCGTTGTTGGGTGATTCGGATTCATCGCTTTTTGACGAAAAGCAGCCAACTTTTCATGATTAACCAGTTGTGCGAGTTCTTCATAGTCCAGCACCTCGATTTTTTGAATCTCGTGACTGGTTCGGAAACCATCAAAAAAGTTTAAAAATGGAATGTTGGCTTCAACTGCTGCTAAATGAGCGACTGGCGCTAAATCCATTACTTCTTGAACACTGCTTTCCGCTAGCATAGCAAAGCCTGTTTGTCGAGTGGCCATTACGTCGGTATGATCTCCGAAAATATTCAAGGCATTGGTTGTTACTGCTCGGCTGGCGACATGAAAGACGCCTGGCAGCATTTCCCCAGCAATCTTGTACATATTTGGTACCATTAACAAAAGTCCCTGAGATGCCGTATAGGTCGTCGTTAAGGCACCGGTTTTTAATGAGCCGTGAACCACACCCGCCGCCCCTGCTTCAGATTGCATTTCAACCACTTTCACCGGCTGCCCAAAAAGATTATGCTTTCCCTGAGCAGACCACTGATCCACTAATTCAGCCATGGTTGAACTAGGGGTTATCGGATAGATCGCCGCAAGTTCCGTAAAGGCATAGGAAATATAGGCAGCTGCCGTATTGCCATCCATTGTTTTTCTTTTTCTCATCTATATAACTTCCTTTAATCATCATTTTGCACAATAAAACACAATTCATTATAGCTGAAAATCAAGGAATATAAAAGCACCGGCTGGGTAATTTTCTTTATTTCGTGAAACGAAATACATAGTAATTAGCTAATTTTCCTCCTCATTTCACAGACTCGGATCAAAAGACCTGAGGCTTTTCTTTCAGTAGAAACTTCGGTAAACTAAAAGAAAAAGGAGGAATCTTAATGGATATTTCAATCATCAAAGCACAAGAAACAAATGCGGTAACAGGGATACATATCGGAGACCCTTCCGCTAAACCGATCGTCGAATTTATGAATTTGCGTTGTCCTTATTGTCGGCAATGGTTTGAGGAATCGTTACCGACCTTAAGTGAAGCTGTCACAGCTGGGAAACTACGCCGTGTCATCAAATTATTCGACAAAGAAAAAGAATCATTGCAACGAGGCAATGTGATGCATCGGTTTGTTTCCAGTACAGATCCTCAGGCAACGATCGCTGAGATTACAAAAATTTATCAAACACAAGACGAATGGGGTCATTTATCTTTAAATGAAGTGGCAGAATATGCGAAAAATATCTTAGGGCTATCTGAACAAAATCATCCTGCGATCGCCGGAGAAATTGTGGAAGAAGCGAAAAACGCCAACATTCAATTTGTGCCAACGATTATCTTAGATGGGCACATTTTTGATGAATCGATCACTGCTGAGGAATTAACTGCATTGATCAATGAGTAACCACAAATAAAAGAGCAGGAGCAGATTTGACGCGAACATCCACGTCAAATCTGCTCCTGCTCTTTTGATTCATTTTTATTCCATTCGACTAGCTGACTTGTTCACGAAGATGATCGGCAAATTCGTTGATTTTTCGAATGCGATGATTGATCCCTGATTTCGAGATCGCTCCTGATGGAATCATTTCTCCTAGCTCTTTCAAGCTGACCTCGGGATGTTCCAAACGTAATTCGGCGATTTCTTGCAGCTTTTCAGGTAGAGCTTGCAAGCCAACTCGATCTTGAATAAACTCGATATTGTCGATCTGCTTCGAAGCAGCGTCGATCGTTTTGTTCATATTGGCGGTTTCACAATTCACCAAACGGTTGACTGAGTTACGCATGTCTCGCACGATCCGCACGTCCTCGAATTTCAACATGGAATTGGTGGCACCGATCAGTGTCAAAAAATCAGCGATTTTCTCAGCGCCTTTCAAGTAAGAAATATACCCATTTCTACGTTCTAATGCACGGGCATTCAAACCATATGCGTTTAGCATATCGCAAATATCTTGGTTATGCTCCTCGTAGATGGAATAAATCTCTAAGTGATAGCGGCTGGTTTCTGGATTGTTGATCGATCCTGATGCCATGAAAGCCCCTCGTAAATAGGAACGCATTTTTTGAGTATTGCCCATGATCTCATCAGAAACATGGCTTTGAAACATCAGCCCATCCATGATATCTAAGTCCAAAAGCACGCGCTTTGTCTCTTGCTTCAAACGAACGATGTAGACGTTGTTCTTTTTTAATTTCATTTTGCGACGGACCAGCAACTCGCTGCGCACGTCGTAATGATCTTTTAGTAAAGAGTAAATACGTCTGGCAATCGCCGCGTTTTCTGTTTGAACGTTTAAAACAAATTGCTGGTTGTTGATACTTAATGACCCATTCATCCGAATCAAAGCTGCCAGTTCTGCCTTGGCATGTTCGCGATGAACTTCTAATGCAGTCAATTCTTTTTTTACTTCTGCTGCAAAGGACATAATAAAATCCCTCCTTTCTTAGATTTTGGCCCCGTAAACGATACGTAGAAGTTCTTCAATCACTTTATCTCCGTCATGAAAAACTCCGCCATCTCTAAGCTCCAGAAAGTCAGCTGAAATGACACGGCTGGCTTCTTCTCGCAGTCCTTGGAAATCGTGTTTCACTTGTACAAGATATTCATCATAAATCTCTGGGTCCATATATCCTTCTGGAACTTTCTCGGTGTTGACTAACACCGTATCAATAAAGGGTTTGCCTAAATGCTTATGCAAGACTCTCACATGGTCGGCATCACTAAAGTGTTCGGTTTCACCTTTTTGGGTCATGATATTACAAATATAAACCGTTTCAGCTTGTGTTTCCAACATTGCTTGGCCGATCTCGCTGATCATGAGATTGGGCAAAATACTAGTAAAGAGACTACCAGGACCCAAGACGATCATATCTGCCTCCATAATTGATGAAACAACTTTACGAGCTGCTTTCGGCTCATCATTATTTTCTTGATTACGAACAAAGACCCGTTCGATCGTTTTGCGATCAACCGCGATTTTGGACTCGCCTACCGCTTCGGTGCCGTCTTTAAAAACAGCGTGCAACACCAATGGCAGATCTGAGGAAGGATATACTCGTCCATCGATATGCATGATTTTCGACAAAATTTGAATGGCTTCATAGGTACTGCTACGCATTTCAGCAATCGCCGCAATAATCAAGTTCCCAAGGGCATGATTGGCTAAAAATTTGTCTTCCGCTTTAAAACGGTATTGAAAAATATCATTATACAATTGCGGCATATCAGATAGAGCCGCCAGAACATTGCGCAGATCCCCCGGTGGTGAAATAGAGGAAACCAAATTGCGGATCTCGCCGCTGCTACCGCCATCATCAGCGACCGTAACGATCGCTGTGATGTCGACACCTTGATTCCGCAAGCTCTTCAGGATGACTGGTAACCCAGTTCCGCCACCTACCACAACGATCTTCGGCTTTCTGATCCGGTACGTTTTCATTTTCATGAACGATTCACCGTCTCTTTGCGCTTATCTTTGTCGCGATGAGTAATATTGACGCGATAGTCTTCTGCCAAAACCGCACCGATGCGCTCCGATAATGCAACCGAACGGTGTTGACCCCCAGTACAGCCGATAGCCACCGTCAAGCTGCTTTTGCCTTCCTTGACATAGCCTGGCATGATCGTTTGCAACAGTGTACTAAATTGCTGATAGAATTCTTCCGTTTCTGGAAAAGACATGACGTAATCATACACGGGTTCATCTTTACCCGTTAAAGGACGCAACTCTGGAATGTAATGGGGATTCGGTAAGAAACGAACATCCATCACGATATCAGCATCGATCGGCAAGCCATACTTGAAGCCAAACGAAAGTATTTCAATACGAAACCCTGTCTCATGAGAAGCACGAAATTCTTGATTGATTTTTTCTCTCAGTTGCCGTGGGGTCAACGACGTTGTGTCGATAACAATACTGGCACGCGTCTTCAAATCGTTTAAGATCGCTCGCTCTTTGCGAATGCCTTCCGTAACTAAGCCATCCATCGCCAAAGGATGTGCTCTTCTCGTTTCTTTGTATCTTGACACCAATTCATTGTCCGATGCATCTAAAAAGAGCATCCGTGTGTCGATAAAATTCGTGTTTTCAATATCGATCAGCATACTTTGGATTTCTTCAAAAAACGATCTCGAACGCAGATCGACAACTAAGGCAATTTTTGTCACTTTTCCTGATTCTTTGATCAGTTCCCAAAATTTAGGGATCAAGCTTGGGGGCATATTGTCGATACAAAAGTACCCCATATCTTCAAAACTCTGGATAGCGACCGTTTTGCCGGCTCCGCTCATCCCAGTAATAATGACCAATTCTAAATGATCCACTTCAGTCATAGGTAAAACTCCTTTCTGAAACAACTCTATTATATCATGCCGGGCGTATCATTGGAACACCGGCATAAAAAAAGACGTTAGCTCAAAAAATGCCGCTAACGTCGCTATCAGCTTTAGATTGCTTGGCGATTTGACAATGCTTTTTCAATCGTCCGATCAACTAAAATGGATTGGGCATCCACGACTGGATAAGGATTGTCAGTCACAAATTCATCCATCAAGGATAACTCGGTACATCCAAGTACTACGCTTTCACAGCCGATGCGTTCGGTGACTTCTTCCAGTATCTCAAAGTAAAGTTCTTGATCCAGATGATCATTTTCTTTGATTCGATCATAGATCAATGTATTGACCTTTTTTTGGATCGCTGGCTCTGGGAGATAGACATCAAGTCCCAACTGGCGCAATTCTTTCTCATAGATGCCGGCTTTGACACTGCCTTCTGTCCCAAGAAAGGCCACTTTTCCAGTGACGCCTTTTTCAAAAACGACTTTCGCTGCCTCACGAGGCATATGCAAAATCTCAATCTCAGTAGCCGCTTGCAACTCATCAAAAAAATAATGCGCTGTGTTACAAGTCAACACAATAAAATTTGGCTTTAATAAATTTTGTTTTTCGATGTCGTCCATTAAATAAGGAACAGGGTTTTCTAACGTATTGTCTAAAATATATGCCGTCCGATCCGGTACTGTCGCATGATTGAATAAAACATAGTTCAAGTAATCTTGGTCTTTATGGGTCTGTGTCCGTCGATTTAAAATGCGGACGAAACTTTCCGTCGCTAACGTTCCCATGCCGCCTAAAATACTAAAAAAATTCTCCATCTTCTAGCCTTCTTTCGTATGGAAATACGTTTTGAATCGTTTGTTGTATAGATGGAACATTCTCTTTAACAGAATCCAACGCTTCAGAGATAAGTCTTCTTTATAAAAGACGGTCGTTCCCCAGCGATTTTCTGCTAATAATTTTTTTGCTCGTTCTTTCGCAGGATTTTCTTTTGCATAAGTCAAGAAGATGTTTTTTGGTACCCCTAGCCATAATTTCGCTTCTGGCGCGTCAGCTTTGCCATAAACCGTTTCTGTATAAGGTTTTTCGAAGACTAAATCTTCAGTGATAAACTTTGCCAAATTCAATCCGCTTAAGGTAATAAAGAAACTGCTTCTTCCTTGACGCAAGTTGATTTCAAATAGTTTATATTGCCCGTCTCGCGCATCATATTTCAAGTCAAAATTGGCAAATCCAACATACTCGATCTCTTTTAAAAACTTACGGATCATTTGATAAATTTGATCATTTTCGTCTGGAATGATCACTACGTAATTCCCAACAGCTCCAGGGGTTGGGTCTTCTAGTAAAGGATGACCTAAGCCCATCACGCGAACTTCGTGATTCTCATCAACATAGGCATTTAAAACCCGCATGTTGCTGTCATCACCGGGAATAAAATCTTGGACGATCATTTCATATTGATAACCCGCTTGATAAATGCGAGAAACGATTTCTTCAAATTCTATTCGATTATCAATAATAAAGGCTTTTTTGCGTCCTTCAAAATCAACTGACAGCCATGCTACACTATTTGCCGGTTTCAATGCCACAGGAAAATCAAAAGGCAGCTCTCCTTTGAACGTTCCTTCCGTCAACAGTTCAGGCGTTAAAATGAAGGTCTTAGGATAAGGCAAGCCATATTCCTCGCAGACTTCGTAAAAGCTTACTTTGTTGATCAACCGTTTTAGTAAAGAATAATCGTTAGCGATAAAGGTATAATAGGGCGCCAATTCTTCTTTATGCTTCGCCAACAGTTCCGCATAACCATCGCCGCAAGGAATCAACAAATATTTCATTGCAGGATCATTGTAAGTATTTTTTCCTAACTTGATCAACGTCTCAGTGAATCCGGGATCATGGTCAAAACCTTCCACTTGATTGATTTTTACAATTTTACTAAAGCGGGTTGGTGCAAGTTCGGCGCCTGCATAGGCAACTGATTGAATACCATATGCTTCGTGGAACGCTCTGGCCATACCGTAAACATTCATATCACTTCCTAATAATATGGGAAGAAAATTTTCCTGACTCATCAAAAATCACTCTCTCTTTTGAATACGAAAAACGACCTCTCTCGTTTCGTTTGATTACAATAGAATTATAATACCACAAAGAAAAAAGCAATCAAAGTATCTATCTTTGATTGCTTTCTCCCACTTTGAACGGATAGAACTTATAGGCAGTTTATTCAATGCGAATATACGTATACCTATTGCTATTCTATCAAATAAAATTTTGATTTCAAGCCCTTATCATGAAATTTGCAGATATTTCACGCTTCCTTAAACTTTAACGAAACCTATTGACAGACAAGTGAAAAAGTGAGTGCTTTTTCATCTGCTTAAAGGACTTTTTTCAAATAATGACCGGTGTAGCTGTCTGAAACCGCAGCAATTTCTTCTGGTGTACCAGTTGCAATGATTGTGCCACCGCCTTCACCACCTTCTGGACCTAGGTCAATCACATGGTCCGCTGATTTGATGACATCCAAGTTGTGTTCGATCACTAAAACGGTGTTGCCAGCGTCGACAAATCGTTCCAAAACTTTCAACAAACGGGCAATATCATCCGTATGCAGACCAGTCGTCGGTTCATCTAAGATATAAAAACTCTTGCCATTGGAATTTTTGTGCAGTTCACTGGCAAGCTTCATCCGTTGCGCTTCCCCACCAGACAAAGTAGTCGCTGGTTGTCCCATAGTGACATAACCTAAACCGACATCGACGATCGTTTGCAATTTTCGATGGATTTTGGGAATATGTTGGAAAAATTCCACTGCATCTTCCACGGTCATATCTAAGATTTCCGAAATATTTTTTCCTTTGTAATGAACTTCTAACGTTTCTGAGTTATAACGTTTGCCATGACAAACCTCACAAGGTACGTAGACATCAGGTAAGAAGTGCATCTCGATCTTGATGATTCCGTCCCCTTTACATGCTTCACAGCGTCCACCTTTTACATTAAAACTAAAGCGGCCTTTTTTATAACCACGGACTTTCGCCTCATTGGTTTTAGCAAATAAATCACGAATGTCATCAAAGACACTGGTATACGTTGCCGGATTGCTTCGAGGTGTCCGACCAATCGGGCTCTGATCGATATCGATTAATTTCTCAATAGCTTCATAACCAGTAATGGTTTTAAAGCGGCCAGGTTTGTTCGAATTCCGATTGATTTTTTGCGCCAAGGCTTTTTTCAAAATTTCATTGACTAATGTTGATTTACCAGAGCCAGAGACCCCTGTAACTGCGACGAACTTTCCTAATGGAAAATCGACCGAAATGTTTTTCAAGTTATTCTCAGAGGCACCGGACACACGAATCTTTTCACCATTGCCTTTGCGGCGTTCCGTCGGTGTTGGGATTTCTCGTTTTCCAGATAAGTATTGACCTGTTAGAGAAGACTCATTGGCAGCGACTTCATCGGGAGTGCCTGCAGCGACGATCTCGCCACCTGCATGTCCTGCACCCGGACCGACATCGATCAAGTAGTCTGCTGCCCGCATCGTGTCTTCGTCATGCTCGACGACAATCAGGGTATTCCCGAGATCACGCATTTTCCGCAACGAATCTAGCAAGCGATCATTGTCTCGTTGGTGAAGACCGATCGATGGCTCATCAAGAATGTAAAGCACCCCAGACAAATTGGAGCCGATTTGTGTTGCCAAGCGAATTCGTTGCGCTTCCCCACCAGAGAGTGTGCCTGACGCACGACTCAAGGTCAAATAGTCCAATCCGACATTTTTTAAGAAGCTTAAACGATCATCGACTTCTTTCACGATCGGACGTGCAATCATTTGCTCTTGTTCCGTTAGTTTCAATTCTTCGACAAAGTTCAAGGCATTGTTGATCGCCATCTCACTCATTTCACCAATATGCTTCCCATTGACTTGCACGCACAGCGCTTGAGGGTTCAAGCGATAGCCATGACAGGTTTTACAAGTCAACTCTGTCATATACAAACGCATTTGATCACGGGTAAAATCAGAGTTGGTTTCATGATAACGGCGTTTGATATTTGGTAAGATCCCTTCAAAAGCGACCTCAACATCACGCACCCCACCAAAATCATTCTCATAATGGAAATGGAACATCTCCCCATTCGAACCATTCAAGATAATATCTCTGTGTTCTTCTGGCAATTCTTCAAATGGTGTGTCCATATCGATATTGAATTCTTGACAGGCTTGTTCCAGCATTTGCGGATAATATTGTGAACTGATTGGATTCCATGGCAATAGTGCGCCTTCACGCAACGTTTTGCTTTGATCGGGAATCACTAAGTCGACATCGACTTCTAGCTTCACGCCAAGACCATCACAGTCTGGACAAGCACCAAAAGGCGCGTTGAATGAAAAGAGGCGTGGTTCTAATTCTCCAACCGTAAAACCGCAATAAGGACAAGAATAATGTTCACTGAAGAGCATTTCTTTTTGGCCGATCACATCGACTACCGCGTAGCCGTCCGCTAACCGTAATGCCGCTTCAAAAGAATCAAACAGGCGTGAACGTATGCCTTCCTTCACAACAATCCGGTCGATGATGATGGCAATATCGTGCTTTTTATTTTTTTCTAATTCAGGCGCTTCAGAAACATCATAGACTTCGCCATCCACCCGCATCCGAACATAACCTTCTCTTTGGATACGTTCGAAGACTTTTTTGTGCTGCCCTTTCTTTTGATAAACGATAGGTGCCAACAATTGGATCTTGGTGCGTTCTGGTAATGCCAAAACTTCATCCACCATCTGCTCAACCGACTGACTAGTGATCTCGATGTGATCATTTGGACAAATCGGGTGACCGATTCTAGCGTAAAGAAGCCGCAGATAATCATTGATTTCAGTAACCGTCCCTACTGTTGATCGCGGGTTCTTGCTGGTGGTTTTTTGATCGATAGAAATCGCTGGACTAAGTCCATCAATGCTATCTACGTCTGGTTTATCCATTTGACCTAAAAACTGACGGGCATACGCCGATAGACTTTCTACATATCGGCGTTGTCCTTCGGCATACAACGTATCAAAAGCTAAGGAGCTTTTCCCTGAACCCGAAAGACCAGTAACAACAACGAGTTGGTCTCTGGGAATCGTCACATCGATATTTTTTAAATTATGGGCCCGTGCCCCATGGATCACGATTTTATCATTTGCCATAGTGTTTCTCCTTCTAATCAGCAGCTTTTAGCTCAAGAATAGTATCTCTTAAGGTAGCAGCCGTTTCAAAATCCAATGCTTTCGCAGCATCTTTCATCTCTTTTTCTAGCTTCAGCAACAAGGTTGCTTTTTCCTCACGACTCAGTTCTTCATAAGAAGTCGTGGTGTATTCACCGGTCTCTTCTGCCACTTTTGTGATCGCGATCAGATCGCGAATTTCTTTAATAATGGTTTTCGGTACGATCCCATGTTCTTCGTTGTAGGCTTCTTGGATACTTCGGCGTCGCGCCGTTTCATCGATCGCTCGCTGCATCGAATCAGTCATTTTATCAGCGTACATGATTACTTTTCCTTCAGAGTTTCGGGCTGCCCGTCCAATGGTTTGGACTAAGGAGCGTTCGCTGCGCAGGAAGCCTTCCTTATCGGCATCAAGAATCGCAACCAGAGAAACTTCCGGCACGTCTAACCCTTCTCGCAGTAAGTTGATTCCGACCAGTACATCAAATTCACCGAGGCGCAGGTCTCGAATGATCTCTGTTCGTTCCAATGTTTTGATGTCACTGTGCAAGTATTTGACTTTGATCCCTAATTCTTTGAAGTAATCCGTCAAATCTTCAGACATTTTTTTCGTCAAGGTCGTCACAAAGACCCGTTCATTTCGCTCGACGCGCTCATTGATTTCTCCCACGAGGTCGTCAATTTGACCCATGATCGGTCGTACTTCGATCACCGGATCTAACAGACCAGTTGGTCGAATGATTTGTTGAACGACGGTATCGGTTTGATCGTATTCATAGGGGCCAGGTGTTGCTGACACATAGACGATTTGATTGACATGTTTCTCAAATTCTTCCAAGCGTAACGGACGGTTGTCCAGTGCAGAAGGCAAACGGAAGCCATAATCCACTAACATTTGTTTTCTAGCACGGTCACCATTATACATCCCACGAACTTGGGGCATCGTTACGTGTGATTCGTCGATTACTAATAGAAAATCATCTGGGAAGAAATCCAATAACGTATAAGGCGGTTCGCCTTCTTTTCGTCCATCCATGTGGCGAGAGTAGTTTTCGATTCCTGAGGTATACCCCATTTCTCGCATCATCTCAATATCATAGTTGGTTCGCTGCTCTAAACGCTGTGCTTCCAGCAGCTTATTTTCTGCTCGCAAAACTTTCAGTCGTTCATCGAGTTCACTTTGGATTGAAGCGATCGCATGTTCCATATGGTCTTCATTGGTCACAAAGTGGGTTGCCGGAAAGATCGACACATGTTCGGTGTCACTCATGATCTCGCCCGTCAAGGCATCAACTTCACGAATCCGATCGATTTCATCGCCAAAAAACTCAATGCGCAACGCTCGCTCATCACGAGAAGCTGGGAAAATCTCCACAACATCGCCGCGCACGCGAAAACGCCCCCGTTGAAAATCGATGTCGTTTCGTTCAAATTGGATCTCGATCAATTCTTTTAATAGTTGATCCCGAGACTTTTCCATCCCTACTCGTAAAGAAACAACTTGTCTTGCATACTCGATCGGCGAACCTAAACCGAAAATACAAGAGACAGAAGCTACAACAATCACATCGTTTCTCTCTAATAAAGAACTTGTCGCCGAGTGACGGAGCTTATCGATTTCATCGTTGACACTGGAGTCTTTTTCGATGTATGTATCACTGGAAGGAACATACGCTTCTGGTTGATAGTAATCATAGTAACTGACAAAATACTCGACTGCATTATTTGGAAAGAAATCCTTAAACTCGCCATATAATTGTCCAGCCAATGTTTTATTATGGGCAATGATCAATGTCGGTTTATTGACTTCCTTGATTAGATTAGAAATCGTATAAGTCTTACCGGTCCCAGTGGCTCCCAACAAAATCTGTGCTTTTTTTCCACCGACCACCCCGTCAACCAATTGATGGATCGCTTCTGGTTGATCCCCAGCTGGTTGATATTTTGATACTAAGTCAAATTCATGGGAAGTTGTTCTTTCGATCATCTTCATTCCCCCTCGATTATTCTAAACGACAACAAAAAAAGAAAAACTCGCTGCCGCTTTTCCATAAATAAGTATATCATAGCGAACATACTTTCGCCATCATTTGCTATGAAAGTTTCATGCGATTAAGCATAACTTAACATGTTTGATTTTCTAACATCTAATGTGAGGTTTAAACGATTTTGTCATATTTTTAAAGAGAAAGACTTGTGTGTTGAAGAAAAAATCCATATAATCTATAAATACGTTATATCTAAAGGGGGAATTTTCTTGAAAAGAAAACACATGTCCTTCGCTTTAATCGCGCTGATTATCAGCATTTTTACGCTCTCAGTAAAGTCAGCAAGTGCGGAGGAAACTACGTATAAGATAGGAACAGATTTAACATTTGCTCCTTTCGAATTCCAAAATGAAAATAATGAATACGTTGGGATCGATATAGATTTATTAAATGCGATCGCAGAAGATCAAGGTTTTGCAGTTGATTTACGTCCTTTAGGTTTTGACGCCTCCATTCAAGGCGTGCAATCAAATCAGTTAGATGGCATGATCGCTGGGATGAGTATCACAGATGAACGTAAAGAAACCTTTGATTTCTCTGATCCTTATTTCGATAGTGGGATTCAAATGGCAGTAGCTGCTGACAATGACAGTATTACTAGCTACGAGGATCTTGAAGGCGAAACGGTCGGTGCAAAGGTTGGTACCGAAAGTGCCCGCTTTCTAGAAAGCAATAAAGACCAATATGGCTACGACATCAAATTATATGATGACGCTACTGGACTATATGGCGCTGTACGCAATGGTACTGTGGCAGCCGCTTTTGATGATTATCCAGTGCTTGGCTATGCTATCAACAATGGCGAACCAATGAAGCTTGTCGGCGAACCTGAAAAAGGCGCTTCTTACGGATTTGCCGTCAGAAAAGGCCAAAATCAAGAACTCCTTGAAAAATTCAACGCTGGTTTAGCCAATATGAAAGCTTCCGGCAAATACGACGAAATCGTCAATACTTACATCACAACGTCTGATACAGATGCAGGCACTAGTGAAATGGTGAAAGTCGAACCAAAGAAAGATGTTTACCGAATTGCCAGTGACTCAGCCTTCGCTCCATTTGAATTCCAAAATGAAGACAATGAGTACGTAGGGATCGATGTTGATTTAATGAACCGGGCGGCAGAATTGCAAGGGTTCAACATCGAATTCAATTTCATCGGTTTTTCCGGAGCTTTGCAAGCGTTGGATGGTAACCAAGCAGATGGGATGATCGCTGGGATGACAATCACTGATGAGCGTCGTCAATCCTATGACTTTTCTGATTCTTACTTTGAAAGTGGTATTCAGATTGCTGTAAAAGAAGGCAATGATTCCATCAAATCCTATGAAGATTTAGATGGAAAAACCGTCGGTGCAAAAGTTGGGACAGAAAGTGCAGACTTCTTGATCGCCAACGAAGAGAAATATGGCTATTCGATCAAATATTATGATGCTGCCGATCAATTATATGCGGCTGTTAACGGCGGACAAATTGATGCCATGATGGATGATTATCCAGTGATTGGTTATGCCATCAGCCAAGGACAAAAACTAGTGACACCGATTGAAAAAGAATCTGGTGGTCAGTACGGTTTTGCGGTGAAAAAAGGCCAAAATCCTGAACTGATCCAAATGTTCAATGAAGCATTGAAAGAAATGAAACGGACTGGGGAGTACGATCAAATCATCAATAAATACATTGAAGATGGCTCTGCCACAGAAAAACGAGTGGATGAATCAACGATCACTGGTTTGATCAGCAACAACTATAACGTCTTATTAAAAGGGTTATGGAATACCCTATTACTAGCATTGATTTCTTTTGCCTTAGCATTAGTGATCGGAATCATTTTTGGACTATTCAGTGTTGCTCCAATCAAAGCATTGCGGGTTTTTGCAGGGATCTATGTTGATATCATTCGTGGTATTCCTATGATGGTATTGGCTTTCTTCATCTTCTTCGGTCTTTCCGATGCGATTGGTATCACGATTCCGGACTTTGCAGCCGGGGTCATTACATTGACCTTAAATGCCAGTGCCTATATCGCTGAGATCGTCCGTGGTGGGATCAACGCGGTGCCAAAAGGTCAGATGGAAGCCTCTCGTAGTTTGGGGATGACCTACACTCGGACAATGCAGAAAATCATTTTACCGCAAGCGATCAAAATCATGATTCCATCTTTCGTTAACCAATTCGTTATCTCGTTGAAAGATACAACGATCATCTCGGTTATTGGAGTCGTAGAATTATTGCAAACTGGGAAAATCATCGTTGCACGAACCACACAAAGTACCTATGTCTACTTGATCATCGCGATTATTTACTTAGTCGTGATCACAGCTTTAACGAAACTTGCAAAAGTTTTAGAAAAGAAGGTGAAATAGCATGAAAGAAAAAATCTTAGTTGAAAATCTTGTAAAAAAATACGGCGACAATACCGTATTGAACAATATCAATGTTTCAATCGCTGAAGGAGAAGTCGTTTGTGTGATCGGCCCTTCAGGATCTGGGAAATCGACGTTCTTACGCTGTTTGAACCGCTTAGAAGAACCAACCAGCGGCGATATTATCGTTGACGGCGCACATCTGATGGATAAAAACACCAATATCAATGCTGTTCGTCAACATATCGGCATGGTGTTTCAGCATTTCAATCTCTTCCCTCACTTGTCGGTTTTAGAAAATATTATTTTAGCTCCAATGGATCTAAAAAATGCTTCTCGGCAAGAAGCGGAACAAAACGCGATTCGTTTATTAGAGACGGTGGGTTTGGCAGATAAAAAAGACATGTACCCGGACAATCTGTCTGGAGGACAAAAACAACGGGTGGCAATCGCTAGAGCCTTAGCAATGAATCCCGATGTGATGTTGTTCGATGAACCAACCTCCGCCCTCGATCCAGAAATGGTTGGAGATGTACTCAATGTTATGAAGGATTTGGCAAAACAAGGAATGACCATGGTAATCGTTACTCATGAGATGGGCTTTGCCAAAGAAGTAGCAAACCGTGTGATGTTTATTGATGGCGGTAATTTCTTGGAAGACGGTACACCTGAGCAAATCTTTTCCAACCCTAAGCACGATCGTACGAAAGATTTCTTAGACAAAGTATTGAATATCTAAAAAAAAAACCTCTGCAACAGCTCTTTTCTCGGACTGTTGCAGAGGTCTTTTTTTTTATTGATTTTTTCGTTTGGTTTCTTCTGAAATCCGCTTTTGATTTTCACCTAAAAATACTTTTGTATCGATAGGGTTGGCTTTGTTCGCCCCTCCGACGCCAGTATCAACCATCTTTCCCCAACCCTTCAATGGCTCTTTCCCTGCTGCACGAAGTTGCGCATTTTTTAAACGTAACGCTTGTTTTTTTGCTTCTTTTTTCGCTTGATGTTTTGCTTGCCACTGCTTTAAGATGCTCATCTTCATTCCCTCCTCTCCTTGTTATGAATCCTTACATAAATTCTTAGCAACCGGTATGCTGGTTCCTGTTGACCTGGTAAGAGTAAACAGGGTTCACCTTTAAAATAGCAAATTTTTATTGAGTAGTTAAATCTATTATAACATTTCCTTTTCACCATCGTAAGCTGCAGATACTAATTTTACTAAAACCATGAAAGGACATTTGAAATCAAGTAGCCAGATCAGAAGCAACATGTTACACTTATTAAACAACACTCCCTCCAAACCAAAATAGGTATACAAACATTTTTCTTTTTTTATTTTATAGCAAATGACGGGGTTTTCCTAATAAAAAACCAACATTAAAATAACAAAGTAAGGCCAATAAAATTATTTTGGAGGAACCTATCTTATGAAAACCATCATTTTATTTTTCCCACTAATGATACTCTCCCTCTTTCTCACTGGCTGTACCTTGATTGACGAAATCATGGATGACAACACCAAAAGCAGTTTTTCACCAGAAGCAACGTCGTCTTCTCAATCTTTGTCAGCTGATTCAGAAACCAGAGCTTCTTCTTCCAGAACTGAGAACCATGCATCAGAACCCGCATCAGAAACAACTCATTCTCCTGATGACGTTGCACAAGCTCAGAGCAGTACCGAAACAGCTGCCCCTCAATTTTCGTATTGTGAACAATTGCAGATCGGGCTGCCGCGACGGTGGAATCGAACAGTCAACAAAGACTTGCTCCATCAACTGCAAATAGGAATGTCTTGCGATCAAGTTCTTGAAACCATGGGTGGCCTTCCCTCTTGGCGACTAGCAGTCGTAGGTGTGGAATCCAATGCCTGGATCAATTCCGATGGTGAAGCAATCATTGTCACTCTTATTAACCGAACCGTTTCTGATGTGGCCTGGCATGATCAGTTTTCTGAATCAGAAATTGAGTAATCCATTAAGCGATCTCACGTGACTGATATTGGTAAAACGCATGATGAAATTCAATCACCACTCTTATCAGAAGTCATCTAAAAAATTTGGGAGTTGAAGGATCAAATGAAACTGAGTCGACTTAGAAAAAAAATCCGGGAGCATAGCAGAAGAAGCCTTTTGCTTTCTTTGGGTATCAGTTGTTTTTTGCTTGGCGCTGCCCTCTTCTACAGCGAAAACCAGCCGGCAGCTGCCTACGAGCAGTTTTTAGAGATCGATTACTTAACTGCTTTACTGGAAGAAAGAGCTTCCCCTGAGTCCATCAGCGATCTTGGCCTCGATCTCATCAAACGTAGTGATCGGGTAAACCAAGAGCGCAGTGCCATCAACCGAAAGCGGCGCCGCGAAAATGTGATCGTCACAGAAGAGACTAGAAAAGTTTTTTCTCCCGATCAAGGAGCAATGGTTGATGAAGTAAGAAAAGTAACCACTCGCTTACCTGATTCAGCCATTGATTTGTTATCAATGATGGTTGATAGCAGCGCTCTCGAGACAAAAAGAGTGCCTTTAGGTTCACGGGACAAACTGTCCAAAATCAGCTTTGATTTTGACTTTGATGATTCTGGTGATGAAAGATTAGCGAAAATCACATTGGTTGATGTC
The DNA here is from genome assembly GCF_044746145.1 of Enterococcus sp. NPDC086594. Taxonomy (NCBI): domain Bacteria; kingdom Bacillati; phylum Bacillota; class Bacilli; order Lactobacillales; family Enterococcaceae; genus Enterococcus; species Enterococcus sp. NPDC086594. Next base: position 32,406 of record NZ_JBIVBP010000018.1, on the reverse strand, counting down.
CCAGAATTTTTCGGTATTGATTTCTCACAATTCGAGAAAGAGGCTGATGTTGAGGAGATCAAAGAGACATTGATCGTACAGTATGGTTTAGATGCTCACATCAGGGTCGTTAGCGCCATTCGGAGACTTTTCTTTGTTCATGAAGGATTTGAGTTTTACATTAGTCATACCTACAATCCGAATGGAGTCGGCATCACCGTCCAAGCGGTAGAACCATAAACGAAAAATAGTGAATCCCCCTCTCTTTGCGGGATTAACAAAAAAAAGCGTCCGCGAATACAAACGCAGGCACCTTTTTTCTACTTCTATTTTGTTTAGGCAAAAACGGTCGACCAATTGTCACGTTCATCAAGAAATTCTTGCGCTAATTTTTGCGCACCTTCTAAGGTATGGTTCGCTGCCCAACCGCATTGCACTTCATTGCTGGCAGGTACATCAGTTGCTTGCAAAACATCCTTCATGGTTTTTTCTAGGACTGTCAAAATCTCTTCATAATCGTCATGATTCAAGACAGTCAGATAGAAGCCGGTTTGGCATCCCATGGGTGACCAATCCACGATATAATCTGCATGATTACGAATCAACTCTGCTGTCAAATGTTCTAAAGAATGCAGACTTGCCATATCCATATGTGCTTGGTTCGGCTGCTTCAAACGAACATCATATTTGATGATGGTATCATTTGTTCCTTGTTTTTTATCGGCAACCCGTACATAAGGTGCTTTGACTTTCGTATGATCCAAATTAAAGCTTTCAACATTCATTTTCATTGTACTTCTCTCCTACTCTTTTTGTGCTTCCACAAGCCAAACATACTCATTGATTTGCTTAAAACGACTGGTAAACCCATGTTGGCGAAAATATCGTTCGATATCCGCAGTAACTGGATAGTACTCCCGTTGCAGATCAGCGGCTAGTCGCTGGTGTCCAGCTTGCCGCGCTTCATCGATTAGCTCCATTTTTCGGGCTAGGGAAAGAAACATCGTATCCCCGAAAAGCACTTTCCCGCCTTTTGGCAGCATCGCCGCATATTTGCCGATTGCCCGTTGTTTTTCGTCCTCCGTAAGATGATGAAAAACATAGGTAGAAACGATCGTATCGATTACATCCGTGATTTCAGGAAAAACCTCCATATCACCATCTACAAAAGTCACTTTAGAAAGACTGGGTTTTGACTTGGCGATCCGCCGCATCTCTGGCGATGGCTCGATTGCCAGCACGTTTTTTCCTTGAGTAAGTAGAGCTTGTGTTAGATTTCCAGTTCCACTACCAAATTCTACCACAGACCGCCCTGCCTTTTCAGCAATTTCAGCTAGTAACTGTTCATATTTGAAAAAAACCGCTCGATATTCTTCATCCTTACCTGCAACTGTTTCATCGTACTCAGCTGCCCAGTCAGAAAAAATTGGAATAAACTCTCTGCCCATCACTAGCTACCTGCCTTTTCAAACGCTTGTTCTAAATCCGCCAGAAGATCCTCACTGTCTTCGATGCCAACCGACAACCGAATCAGGCCATCTTTGATCCCTGATTGCTGGCGGATTTCTTTAGGGATTGAGGCATGAGTCATCACGGCTGGCACTTCAACCAAACTTTCCACCCCACCTAAACTTTCTGCTAAAGTAAAAATCTTTAATGATTCAACAAAGCCGGCTGTTTTCGTTTCATCGTTTAGTTCAAAAGATATCATACCGCTATACCCAGACATCTGTGATTTGGCGATCTCATAACCTTCATGGTCAATCAATCCTGGATAATAAACCTTTGCGACAGCTTGATGTGCTAGTAAGTAGTGGGCAATTTTCATCGCATTGTTTTGATGTGCTTTCATCCGCAAAGCAAGTGTTTTGATGCTTCGCTGGATCAACCAGCTATCATGAGGCCCCAATACACCGCCAATAGCGTTGTGTAAAAAGGCAATTCTTTCGGCGATTAGCGGCTCTTTGGCAACCGCTAATCCAGCTACTACATCACTGTGTCCACCGAGATACTTGGTAGCACTGTGAATCACAATATCTGCGCCTAATTGTAGCGGCTTTTGAAAATATGGCGTCGCAAAGGTATTATCCACGATCGTCAAGAGATCGTGCTGGGCAGCTAGTCTCGCAACCGATTTGATATCCGTGATTTTTAACAGCGGATTCGTCGGTGTTTCCAGAAAAATCGCTTTGGTCTCCGGAAGAATTGCTGTTTCAATAGCAACTAAATCATCGGTTTTGACAAGTGAATAAGTCAACCCGCTTTTTTCTAATACTTGATGAAGCAAACGAAATGTCCCACCATAAACGTCATCTCCTAAAATGACATGATCTCCTGTCTGAAAAAGCGTGAAGATCGCATGGGTGGCTGCTAATCCAGAGGCAAAAGCAAACCCTTGAGCGCCTTCTTCAAGATCCGCAATCAATTCTTCTAAGGCAAAACGAGTTGGGTTGCCTGAACGACTGTATTCATATTGCTTTGGCTGACCAAGAGCATTTTGCCGATAGGTAGATGTTTGGTAGATTGGCACACTGACTGCACCGGTGAGTTCGTCTTCGCTGATACCGCCGTGAATTACTTTTGTATTAAAATGCATTGTTTGTTCCTCCTATGAATGGTGTGATTGCTGATTGGCCAGCATAAATCTTTTTTGATAGATAGCGGTCGCCACCATCGGGAAAGACTGTGGCGATCGAGCTTCCGGTTGGTAATTCGAGGCTGTCTTTTACCGCTGCTGCCATCACGGCTCCACTTGAACTTCCAACAAGCAGACCATAGTTTCTTGCCAAGTAACGAGTAAAGGCAAAGCCTTCGGCATCACTTATCGTATAAATGTTATCAATAAGCAAATCGTCAAAAAATTGTGGAATGAACTCAACACCGATCCCTTCAATCTCGTGGCCATGGGCAGGACCGCCGTTCAAGATTGATCCTTCCGGTTCAACAACAGCAAGACGAGTGCTTGATTTTTGCTTCTTTAAGTACGTCGCGACACCCGCAAAAGTACCACCACTGCCAGCGCCTGCAACAAAGCTGTCAATTTTTCCATGTAATTCCTGATAGATCTCAGGCCCCAATGTTGCTTGATAGGCTGCAGGATTGTTCTGATTATGAAACTGCAATGGCATAAAACTATTCGGCTGTCCTTTTGCTAATTCCTTTGCTTTTTCGATTGCCCCTTGAATGCCTGCTTCAGTGGGCGTATGAACGATGGTCCCGCCCAACGCTTCAATCAGTTGCTGCTTTTCAAGGCTAAATTTTTCAGGAATGACAAAAATCATTTTTAAGCCATACTCGATTCCAGCTAAAGCTAAACCAATTCCAGTATTTCCCGCTGTCGGTTCGATAACGGTTGTCTCATGATCGATCACATGCTCGCGAAACGCTTCATCGATCAAATACTTTCCTAAGCGGTCCTTGATACTTCCACCAGGATTTAAATACTCAAGTTTCGCATAGATGGTACTTCCCTTTTTGCCGCCAAATGCTGCGGCATCAAATTCAAAGAATGGGGTGTGCCCAATCAATGCTTTTATATTATTAACGATCATCGCTCGACTCCTCGCTCAACTTTGTTTGGCACAACTCGTATGCTTCATGTACTCATTTTCATTTGCAATCATCAGCCGTCGCCAATGAAAGCAGTAAAAAACAGCAAACAAAAAGGGGTACTGACTATTACATCAGTACCCCAAAAAAATGTCGTCTTATCCGGATAGAAGTGAATCACTAAAGAAACTTCAGCGATCTTCTGCGACAAAGGAACTAATAATAGGCATGACAAATCGGTATGCTGCTTTTTGCACCATACAACAACAACAGGTAGTTTGTGTGTTGAAGTTCGTCATGTCTTGTTCCCTCCTTTAATTTGCTTGTTATCAAAATAGCACGACTCTTTTTTATTGTCAAACGTTTTTTGAAATCACCGAGCACACATTGATGATCTTTAATAAAATAACATCATAGAGGATAGTAAGCACTCACATAGGCATCCACGGCTTTGATCGCTGCTGCAACATCTTCTGCAGAAACCGGAAATGGCATATTGTGGATCGTTTCCCCTTCGATGGTTGCTTGCTCGCCAATTTTTAATAGGTCTGCATCGCTGGCTTCCGCAAGATGCATGTCGGATAATGTCGTCGGTAATTCTAATGCCTGATACAATTCTATATATTGGTCGAGCTCTTCAGGATCTGCATTTTCCAGCATCAATTGAGTGAGTGTTCCGTAAGCAACCTTCTCACCATGGGTCAGATCATGAACGTCTCCTTCAAGGGCTGTCAAGCCATTATGAATCGCATGAGCTGCTGCCAGACCTGCACTTTCAAAGCCTAATCCACTAAGCAAAGTGTTGGCTTCCACGATTTGTTCAAAAGCTTCGGTAACGACTTGTTTTTTATTCGCTTGATAGGCTTTCAGTGCATTCTCAAAAAGAATCTCTTCGCATTTTTCAGCGATTGCCATGCTGGCAATTGGTTGAATACCACCCACCATATTTTTACTATGGCTTCGAGCAACAGCACGTGCCTCGACATAGGTTGCGAGTGCATCCGCAATACCAGCGGCTAGCAATTTGGCAGGCGCTTTGGCAATCACAGCGGTATCCACTAAGACAAGTTCAGGATTTTTGTTATAAAAACGATACTTTTCAAAACGACCTTCATCAGTATAAATAACAGAAAGTGCCGAAGTTGGTGCATCAGTGGAGGCAATCGTTGGCAAAACAGCAATCGGTATTTTCAATTCATCCGCAACAGCTTTCCCAGTATCGATGGCTTTCCCACCACCTAATGCGGCAATCACTTCGATTGATTCACTTTTGGCTTTAGAGACGATACGATCGATTTCATTTGCAGAAGCTTCTCCACCAAAAATTTCTTTTACCGGTTCTAACTCGGCTGCTTTCAGATTCTCAAATAGTTCTTCACCGGCAATTTTCCAAACAGTTTGATCGGTCAAAAGAAGCACTTTCTTTCCTAAATCTTTGATATGGGATAACCCATGCTTCAAGACCCCTTTTCCTTGAACGTATCGTGACGGACTCGCAAATATTCTTTCCATTGTATCTCCTCCTTTAATTGGTCTACTTTTATTGTGACATACTAAGCAAGCGATTTCAAAGGAAAAGAAAAAAAGATGGCCAAGAAGATTCGATTCTTGCCCATACTGCACATTTATAGCCATACAAACACTCATGCCCTTATAAAACGGATGGTTTTATAAGGGCATGAGTTGGATTTTTTCATGGTTATTTCTTTTTCCCACCAAAAGCATCTTTCATTTTATCAAAAAATCCTTCTGGTTGTTGTTCGTTCGTTTCATGGCCACTGGCTTTTGCATAAGCCCGCAATGCCTCTTTTTGTTCCTCATTTAAGTTCTTAGGTGTGATCAGCTTCACTTTGACCTGTTGATCGCCATTGCCGCCTCCCCGTAAGCGAGGGGCTCCCTTACCGCGTAAGCGGAAGTTTGTGCCTGTTTGCGTACCAGCTGGAATTTTTAATTTCACATTCCCATGAACCGTTGGTACATTGACTTCGTCGCCTAAAGCAGCTTGGACAAAGTTTAACGGCAGTTCGTAATAAATTTCCGACCCATCACGGTCAAAAATATCACTTTCTTCCACTCGGAAAACAACGTACAGATCACCATAAGGACCACCATTGGTGCCAGCTTCTCCTTGACCAGACAAGCGCATTTGTTGTCCATCTTCGACACCTGCAGGTACGTTGACTTTCACACTGTGTTTTTTCTTTTCATGGCCAGTACCATGACATGTTGTACATGGTTCTTTGATTTCTTTCCCAGTTCCATGACAAACATCACAGGTTTGACGGCTCATCACACGACCAAGCGGTGTTTGACGTTCAACATTGATGGTACCTGCACCATGACATTTATGACAGGTTTCTGGTGAAGTACCTGGTTTTGCCCCGTTTCCACCACAGGTATGACAGGTTTCTTCACGATTGTATTGAACAGTTTTTTCCACTCCGAAAATCGCTTCTTCAAAGGAAAGATCAACCGCATATTGCAAGTCCGCTCCTTGTCGAGGTGCATTAGGATTGGCTGCTCTGCCGCCTCCACCACCGAAAAACGATTCGAAAATGTCTTCAAATCCACCAAAACCGCCACCGGAGAATCCGCCACTGTTAAAGCCGCCGAATCCACCGCCATAACCGCCTCCGTAGTTCGGATCGGTACCAGCATGACCATACTGGTCATAAGCAGCTCTTTTTTGGGAATCACTTAATATTTCATAGGCCTCAGAAATCTCTTTAAACTTTGCTTCTGCATCAGGTTCTTTATTGATGTCTGGATGATATTGTTTTGAAAGCTTACGATAAGCTTTTTTGATTTCGTCATCCGAAGCCCCTTTTTGTAGACCTAAGACCTCATAATAATCTCTTTTGTCTGCCATTGGCTTCCCTCCACTCTATTCTTGCGTCTCTCGTATTTTAGCATATAATTCGCTCTAGAAAAATACGTTTCGCAAATTCATAAGAAAAAGCCAAAGCGGTGACTTTGGCTTTTTCACAAACAGCGATTATTTATCGTCACCGTCTACTTCTTCAAAGTCGGCGTCAACCACATCGTCTGCGCCGCCTTGTGCAGCTTCTGGATTTTCTTGTGCTTGTTGTTGTGCTGCTTGTTCGTATAATTTAACAGTTAAGTTTTGTACGATTTCATTCAAAGCATCACGTTTCGTTTTCATTTCTTCTAAGTTGTTTGCTTCAAGTGCAGCTTTCAACTCATCACGAGCTTCTTCCGCTTTTTTGACTTCGTCTGCATCCACTTTGCCTTCAAGCTCTTTCAATGTTTTATCAACAGTGAACAACAAAGCATCGACGTCATTGCGTAGATCAACTTCTTCTTTGCGTTGTTTGTCGGCTTCAGCGTTTGCTTCAGCATCTTTTACCATGCGTTCGATTTCTTCATCTGATAAACCTGAAGATGATTTGATCGTGATTTTTTGTTCTTTTTGTGTACCTAAATCTTTTGCAGAAACATTAACGATCCCATTTTTATCGATATCAAATGTTACTTCGATTTGAGGGATGCCACGAGGTGCTGGTGGAATATCCGTCAATTGGAATCTTCCTAATGTTTTGTTATCAGCAGCCATTGGACGTTCCCCTTGCAAGACATGGATATCAACGGCTGGTTGATTGTCTGCTGCAGTTGAGAAGACTTGTGATTTACTTGTAGGGATCGTTGTGTTACGATCGATCAGTTTTGTGAAGACAGCACCCATCGTTTCGATACCTAATGATAATGGTGTAACGTCTAGTAAGACAACATCTTTCACATCCCCAGTGATCACGCCACCTTGGATCGCAGCCCCCATCGCTACCACTTCATCTGGGTTTACTGATTTGTTTGGTTCTTTATTGGTTTCTTTACGTACAGCATCAACTACTGCCGGAATACGAGTTGAACCACCAACTAAGATCACTTCGTCGATTTCTGATTGTGATAGACCAGCATCTTTCAAAGCTTGACGTACTGGAATTTTTGTACGTTCTACTAAGTCTGCTGTTAATTCATCAAATTTCGCACGAGTCAAGGTCATTTCCAAGTGCAATGGACCAGCATCGCCAGCTGTGATAAACGGTAAGCTGATTTGTGTACTTGTTACACCTGACAAGTCTTTTTTCGCTTTTTCAGCAGCATCTTTCAAACGTTGCAAAGCCATTTTGTCTTTTCCAAGATCAATGCCGTTTTCTTTTTTGAATTCTGCTACCATGTGATCGATGATTTTGTTATCAAAGTCATCCCCACCTAGGTTGTTGTCCCCAGCAGTTGATAATACGTCAAAGACGCCATCACCTAATTCAAGGATCGATACGTCGAAAGTACCGCCACCTAAGTCAAAGACCAAGATTTTTTCATCTTTATCTGTTTTATCTAACCCATAAGCTAAAGCTGCGGCAGTTGGTTCATTGACGATCCGTTCTACTTCAAGACCGGCAATTTTACCAGCATCTTTGGTTGCTTGACGTTGTGCATCGTTGAAGTATGCAGGAACAGTGATGACTGCTTTTTCAACTTTTTCCCCTAAATAGTCTTCAGCAAATCCTTTGATGTATTGAAGAACCATTGCGGAAACTTCTTGTGGTGTATACGATTTGCCTTCAACTTCTACTTTGTATCCAGCTTCACCCATATGGCGTTTAATAGAAGAAATCGTATTAGGATTTGTCACTGCTTGGCGTTTTGCAACTTCCCCTACTTGGATCTCACCATTTTTGAATGAGACAACAGAAGGTGTGGTACGGTTTCCTTCTGGATTCGTAATGATTTTTGCTTCGCCGCCTTCAAGGACAGCAACAGCTGAGTTTGTTGTTCCTAAGTCGATACCGATAATTTTACTCATAAGTAATACACTCCCTTTTTTAATTTAAACATCTACTTATAGATAGAAAGAACTATTGTGCAACGATGACCATGCTTGCACGCAAGACACGATCATGCAATTTATACCCTTTTTGCAAGACAGTAACGATTGTGTCTGCCGGTGTTTCATCAGAGGCAGGTACAGTCTGCACCGCTTGATGCAAGTTCGGATCGAACATTGCACCTTCAGCAGGAATCTCTTCGATTCCCTCTTCTTTTAAGGCTTGACGCAGACTTTCAAGAACCATTTCAACGCCTTTTTTCAAATTCGCCGCTTGGTCTTGATCGACATCTGCTGCCATCGCTCGTTCCAAATTGTCGATTGCTGGCAACAGTTTTTTGCCAAGATCTTGCGAGCGGTATTTTTGTAAAAGTTCCCGCTCGTTGCGGTTACGTGAAGTGATATTTGCGATCTCTGCACGAGCACGCAGGAATTGATCTTCCAATTCATTATTCTTTTCTTGCAAAAGTTCCAATTCGCTTTTTTCCACTGTTTCTTCCTCTGGTTGAGGAGTCTGTGCTTCAGTTTCAGTTGATTCATTTGAAGATTCAGTTGTTTCTGCGGTTTCTTCAGCAGTTTTATCTAATTCTTCATCTAAACGCTCTTCTTTTTCCGTCACGTTTCAACCATCCCTTCTACGATTTGTTTCATTGCCGCTTATTCATTGGCAGCGTCTAATGCGCGATAATAATCGGCCAATTTTTTTGCTAACTCGCCTCGAAAAACTTCCATCAAACCAAACATCCGTGAATACGGCATACTTGATGGACCTAATAAAGCGATCGTTCCTTGTCCATGACCTTCGATTTCATAGCTAGCTTGGATCAAACTCATATTTTGTAACAAGTCATTGCCAAGCTCAGAGCCGATTCTGATTTGAATCGCAGAATCTCTTGGCGCCAGCAGCTGTGTCAGCTGATCTGCATTTTTCATAAATGAATACATCGATTTGAACTGACTAACATCTTGCGTCGGTTCAAAATCCAGAAGATTCATTCGCCCGCCGACGAAGATTTTTTCTTCAAAAATGTGGCTCAGCATCGTATCAAAGAGATCAACGATTCCGTCAGTCGTTTGAAAATACTTATGCAGAATCATAGGAATCTCTGTTCTTAAACGATGGTAGACCGTCATTAGAGGCTCACCGATCAATTTGTCGGTGATGATCCTTACCATTTTTTCCAAATCTTCGCTGCTCATCGATTCAGGAAGAGTAAAGACTTGATTTTCGACATTCCCTTTATCCGTCACGATGATCGCGATGATCTGTCGTGCATTCAATGGGACGATTCGAAAACCGGTCAATTTCCTTTCCTTCATATCTGGCCCGAGAGACAACGCTGTATAGCTAGTCAAGTTGGACAAGATCGTGGCAGACTGCTGGATGATTTCATTGATTTCATGAAAATCTTTTCCAAAAGAATGACGAATGGTTTGAATTTCGTTTTGGTCAACTTCCGATGGCTTCAATAAGTGATCAACGTAATAGCGATACCCTTTTATTGACGGCACACGCCCTGAAGATGAATGTGTCTTTAACAGAAGTCCAGCTTCTTCCAGCGCCTTCATCTCATTACGAATGGTGGCAGAGCTAGCTTCAACCCCATCTTCCATCAATCGCTTCGAGCCCGTGGGCTGACCAGTATTCGTATAATTTTGGATGATGAGGTGTAAAATCATTTGTTGTCTAGGTGTCAACATTTTATCCACTCCTCCGTTAGCACTCATTCCTATTAAGTGCTAACACGATTATAAATATACCATATTTGCTAGGAATGTCAAGTATTTGCATCACTTTTTTAGCACTCTTTCTAAGAGAGTGCTAAAAAAGAAGCAGCACGAAATGGCTACTTCTCTTACTCGTTCTTTCTTATTTTTCTCCATCCAAGAGAAATGCTTCAAACACTTCGTTGCCAATAAACATCCCAGCTTTCGTTAAAAAGACACGGTCACCTTGACTAGCCAGCCAGCCTTTTTGAATCAACTGTTCGCTCGTTGAACCATAGATTTCCTGAAAAGACTTCCCGAATTTTTCTGCAAACTGTATTTTTGAAATGCCGACCTTTTTACGAAGGCCTAAAAACAGTTCCTCTTCCATTTGATTGCTGGTTGTCAATTCTTCGATTTCGTGGATTGGCAACTGATTTTCCTGTAATGGTTTCAAATAATGCTGGATTGGACCTTTGTTCTTGTAGCGAGTCTGTCCAAGATACCCGCTGGCGCCTGCCCCAAAGCCAAAATAATGTTCATTGTTCCAATACACTAGATTATGTAAGGACTCATACCCTGGTCGTGCAAAATTACTGATTTCATATTGGTTCAATCCAGCTTTTGTCATCGCGGCGATCGCCTCATCAAACATCTGCGTTTCAGCTTCTTGAGAAGGCAGTGCCATTCTCCCTTGGCGAACCCAGTTCATAAACATGGTTTTGTTTTCTAAAATCAAAGAATACATCGCATAGTGAGGCAACCCGAGATCAATCGCTCGCGTCAGTGTATCACGGAAGCTTTCTATGCTTTGTCCCGGAAGTGCATAAATCAAATCGATCGTCACATTCTGAAAATCATGTTTTTCCAGCAGCTGAATAGTTGAATAAACATCTTCAGCGGTATGCTTGCGGCCAATTTTTTTAAGCAAGCGATTATCAAAGGTCTGGACCCCCATCGACAAGCGATTGACTTGATGATTTTTCAAAACCAGCATTTTTTCTTCACTCAAATCACCAGGATTTGCTTCCACTGTAAACTCTTTGGTTGTGTGTGTTGGCAGCAATTCATGCACACCTGACAGCAATCGATCCAGTTGGTTCGCCGAAAGCGACGTTGGCGTCCCGCCGCCGATATAAATCGTTTTCGCCTCATTGAGAGGCTGACGCAAGAGGGTCAGCTCAATTTCTTTTAGTAACGCTTCGATGTACTCATCCACTGGCTGCCCTTCTAAAAACACTTTGTTGAAGTCACAGTAGTAGCAGATATGTTCACAGAAAGGTATATGTATATACGTAGAAATATTTTGCGCGCTTTTTGTAGATGGATCGTTTATTGTTTGACCTTCAGGCATTCCTAAGTAATTCTCCTCTACCTTCTTTTTTGCTCCCACCGCTGAGAGCACCGGCACTCATTGTAGCATAGTTCTTAGAATTCTCCTATCACTTGGACTATTTTTAAGCAAGAAAAAACACCACTTCCAAGAAGTGATGTCTTTAAATATTCATAGAAAAAATAAAGAGCACTACTCTTATTAAGTACGGTAAAATACCGCTTTTGTTCTTATCCCGCCCAGAAAAAAATCTGTTTGTTACAAGAACTAACACTTCCCCCAAACTGTTAGCGCCACAATAGATAAGCTGTTGTTGACGGCTTACTTAACAAGAGCAGGACTCTTATTCATGAAAGACAATTGCTTGTCTTATCTGACTTAAGTATACCTTTTTAAAAAAATTAAGTCCTATCATCTTTTTCACCAGTCTATGAAAACGATGAGAATCTTCACCTTGGTAACAGTTATAAAATGTGCAGCAAAATATCGATCAGATAGCGGATCAACCGATACGCAATAAATAAGAAGAAAATATTTCCCAGCAAGAATTGAAAGACATTGCCAATCGATCCCTTAAAGGAGCGAAAACTGAAATAACGCGACCAACGATTGAACCCGTTTTGGCGGTTTCGTTTCAAACGATACGCTTCATCATACTTCATCTCCAAGAGGTCATAATAAAAAATCATCAAGGGTTGTTGCACAAAGAAAACTTTTTTATAGCCTGCCATCAACGTGTACTGCTTATTATTGGAAGGAAAGTTGCGATTGCCGTTTTTCTTCACGCGCATCGTTGTTCCATCATTCATTTGGAACGCATAATGATCCTCAAATTCTGTCAGTTGATGAATTTGCGGCACCTGATTTTCTTCTTCGAAAGCAAGTACGACCTCACTCGCTCGCTGATAAAGTGAAACCAACCACGCCATTATGCCTAGCAATATAACTAGCAAAATGATATTTAAAAGCAAACTTTCTTGTAACAAAAGTAAATAACCTAAGATAATCAAAATCGCCACACCAAGGGCAATCATTCTTCTACGGAAATAACTGCGATACATCAATTCAAAAGAGCGCCGATAATAGGCAAAATCTTCTTTAACAAAATCCATTTTTTCCACATCTTTCTGTGTTTAGGTTGCTGATAATGTATCAAAGATCCTTTTGAAAGTCAATTTCCCTCAAAAGTTTCAGCGTCTGATTTGTTTCAAACAAGAAAACGTTTTATAATGGAAGATGTAACAAAAAAAAGCGATGAAAGTAGGTTGAGATACGTGATATTACAAGAAACATTTACCTTGCAGAACAAACTGGCAATTCCTAAGATTGGCCTTGGAACCTGGCAATCTTCTCCAGAAGATGCTTACAACGCAACAAAATTTGCCATTCAAAATGGTTATCGACATGTCGATACAGCGGCAGCTTACAAAAACGAAGAAGCGGTTGGGAAAGCTGTGCGCGATTCAGGCGTTGCCCGCGATGAAATTTTTGTTACCACGAAAGTACCTGCTGAGTTAAAGACCTACCAAGAAGCGGTTGATAGCATTGATGCTTCTCTAAAAAAACTTGACTTAGGGTATATCGATTTGATTTTGATCCATGCCCCTCGTCCTTGGAAAATCATGGGAAACAATCCAGAAAACAAAGATTTTTATCTTGAAAACATCGATGTTTGGAAAGCATTAGAAGAAGCCTACTTAAGTGGAAAAGTAAAATCGATTGGTGTTTCCAACTTCGATCAAAAAGATTTGCAAAATATTTTTGATCATTGCGATGTGAAACCGATGGTCAACCAGTTTATTTACCATATTGGCCGCACAAATGAAGAACTATTGACATTTTGCAAAGCGCACGAAATTTTAGTGGAAGGCTATTCACCAATCGCTACTGGTCGTTTACTCGATAACGATGCAGTGAAGACGATTGCTGAAGCCTATGGAAAATCTATTCCACAACTTTCAATTCGTTACTTGCTACAAAAAGACATTCTGCCATTGCCAAAATCCGTTCATGAAGAATACATTGCTGACAATGCCAAAGTTGACTTTGAAATTTCTGAAGAAGACATGAAGAAATTGGATGAGTTGCAAGCTTAAGAATACTTGCGTTTAATTGAAAAAAGCAGTCCGATCAAGTCCAGTAAATGCTGGTCATGGATCGGGCTGCTTATTTTCTTCTACAACTCTGTTTAGAAAAACAACCGTTTCTTAGTCTGTTAAAACTGAATTCTTCTTATGTTAGTTGTTCAAAGGTACCCCACACTTTTACTTCTTGTTCTTCTACCATTGTTCTGCCTTTTGCTAGAACCGTTTCTACTGCTAATGAGTCTTTGTTCAGCAAGCAAATATCAGCATCCATCCCTGCTGCAAGACGTCCCTTTTGATCAAGCTTCAATACTTTCGCTGGATTGGAAGTGATTGCTCGAATGGCGATCTCCAATGGAATCTGCTCTTTTTGGACTGCTTCTTTAATGCCTACCATCAGCGCTCGCGAACTGCCGACACCCAGACCTATGAATTGATTGTTTTCATCAAAGTACGGGAGGCTGCCTTGCCCATCAGAGGTCATGGTAAATTGATCCAGCCCGATCCCTTCTGCTAACAAACGTTTCAATCCTTTACTGAAGCGAACCTCATCGTCTTCTTTTTCCCAGAAATCAGGATCTTCACTCGCCGTAAAATCGATCGTTCCACCCATTTTTGCAAAAGCAATACTTGCTTCGAAAAGCTCGCTGGTCCGATTGGCATGTGTCGGTAAAAATTGGCTGATTGGAATCTCTGTCTCTTCGATGGTTCGTAAAAGCAGCTCATATTTTTTCTTTCCTCCACCTAAGTGGACGTTTACGATACCTGCTTTTCCAGAAAGCATCCCACCAACACGGGCATCCGCAACCGCGCGGGTAAATTCTTCGAAACTTGGTTGTGAAGAACGATGGTCAGAAACGGCAATTTCACCGATACCAATAATTTTATCGATAGTCAAAAAATCTTGGATGATGGAATCCGTGACGGGCGCCAAAGGCAATCGATACGAACCGTCATAAAGATAAGTCGTGATGCCTTCCGCCTCTAGTCCACGCGCCTTACTGATCAAGGCAGTCATATCTCTGCCTACTCCGTCAGTACCTAAACAGCCAACCACTGTCGTTACTCCTGCAGAGGTCAATTGACTCAATTTCACTTCTGGTGTCCGGTTTTGAAAGCCGCCTTCCCCGCCACCTCCTAAGATATGAAAGTGGCAGTCAATAAAGCCGGGCACAGCGAGTAACCCTGTGCCATCGATTTCTTCAAGAGGAACACCTGAGAATCCTCCTTCAATCGAATCTTGAATAGCAATGATCTTGTCTTCATTTAATAAAATATCTTTTTTTCCTAAATAGTCAGGAGCGTAAACCTCTGCTTGTCGTATCACCTTCATAAGTGCTTCCTCCTTGTGGCTGATTACTTCTTATTGCAAGCCGATTGCGACCGCAATAAAGATAAAAATGGTTCCTAATACAAATAAGAAACCTTGCATTTTGATCTGGAATTTCGCCCATTTCACCCATTCGATTCTTGCGACACCTAAGACACCGATCAGACTTGCCGATACTGGAGTGAAGGCATCCATAAAGCCCGAGCCTAATTGATAAGCCAAGACAGCGATCTGTCTAGAGACACCTAAAAGATCGGCTAATGGCGCCATGATCGGCATGGTTAATGCAGCTTGACCTGAATTTGAAGTCACGATCAAATTGAAGAAGCTTTGGAAAATGTACATGAACCAGGCACCAATAAATGCTGGAACATTGCTTAACAAACCGCCGATGCTGTGCAAAATCGTATTCAACGCTGACGGCACATTGGCATCAGAACCGCCGAGAACCAGAAGAATCCCTTTGGCCATCCCCACAACGATTGCAGTTCCTGCCAATTCTGAGGCACCAGATTGAAAGGCACTCGCCACATCATTCAAGCCCATATTTTCTAATTTGAAAAGAACCGCTATGATTCCTGCCCCTAAGCCCATAACAAAGAATTGAGAAGCAATCTCGGGAATATAGTAGCCTTTCTGCGTCACACCCCATACGATCCAGATCAAAACCGCCAGCATTTCAACCAAGATCAATTTATGACCTAATAAAAATGTTTTTTGCTCACTGGAGGTTTTTTCAAGATGATTTCTAAAATACGCATCCGATTGATACGTTAGCGATTTCTCAGGATTCTTGCGAATTCTTTCGGCATAGATCATGAGGTACCCTGCGGATAGTGCGGTAACCACGACCCACATGATGATTCGGAACGTTGCGCCTGAAAGAACGGGAATACCTGCGATCCCTTGAGCTACAGCCACACTAAATGGACTCATCCACGAGGTGGCATTCCCTATCTGGGAGGCGACATAGGTGACGGTGACCGCCACGATCGAATCATACCCCAATGCGATCACGAAAGGCACCATGACCATCGAAAACGGAATGACTTCTTCTGCCATCCCAAAGGTAGCGCCCCCAAATGAAAAAGCAAAGAACAACAGCGGCAATGCCAAGCGTTCTAATCCACGAGTTTTGCTGATAAATGCAAAGATCCCCGCATCAATCGCTCCGGTTTGCATGATAATACCAAACGCACCACCGACCACTAGGATCAGTGCTGCGATCCCAACTGCTGAGCCGTATTTATCACCAGAAACCAATCCTTCAAAAACAAAATTTAAGAAGCCGAAACCGTTAAAGTCATCAGTTCCCCAAACCTTGGCTGTTTTGTGCAGTTTTTCAGAAGTATCATACATTTTTTCGCCGTAAAGACTGTAAAGCGTGTCATCGGTCAGTCCCACCTCATCTAATTGACTCTGGGACAACTCTTTAGGCCCTTCAGCTAGAACAGCTGCTAAAGCCTCAGCATCGACATCTAATTCTTCCAACTCTTGTGGATCGTCTTCCAATTGATTCAACTGTTGATAGACGTATTCGTTATCTAACGGGTAGGCATAACGAAACGAATCTTGCATCAAGACCGTTCTGGTACTTATTTCCCCATTTGCATCGGTATACTCGATTTCTTGTGTACTGAATTTCCCAGCGGGAACTAAGAAAGTCAGCAACCACGCCAACAATACGACCCCAAAGATGATGACATACGTATGAGGCGTTTTCATTTTAGTTAAATCTTTCTTTTCTTTCCCCTTTTTCGCTTTTTTTCCAATTGTCACTTTTTCTCTCCCTTTCCCTTTGCAGCATTCTGCATAAATTATCATTTTTGCCTATTTTTTAGTATATCGAAAAAACGTTTTTTCCTCATGGGGAAAGCATTAGAATTCAAATAAACTACGTTATAAAAAGAAAGAAAAAGAAAAAGTGAAAAGAAGCCAGAAACGCTTCTTTTCACTACGAATGCTTAGTTTTCTTCAGAAAGCCCATCAAAATAAGTTTCAGTGTCTCGTTCATCTTGCTTTAATTGTTCGATCAACGCTTGTGCGCCATTGAAAGCGACTTGATCACGTAAGAAATGATGCCAGCGGATCGCCACGGTTTCACCATAGATATCTTGGTGAAAATCGAGAATATAGATTTCAACTGTTAACTGGCGCCCCTGACCAAACGTATCATTGTGACCAATCGATCCCATCGATGGATACCACTTGTCACCGACTTTGATTTCCGTCACATAGACGCCTTCTTTTGGCAACCGAACGGTGCTCTTTACTTTGATATTCGCGGTTGGAAACCCAAGTTCTCTTCCTCTAGCATCACCGTGAACGACGGTTCCTTCAAATTCATAAATATACCCTAACAAGCGATTGACTTGTGCCATATCGCCATTTTGTAGGGCAGAGCGAATGCGTGTGGAGCTAACCTTTTCTTCATCAAACGATTCTTGCGCGACAGTCACAACTTCAAAACGATTTTCTGCATATGTTGGTAACAGCGCCATGTTGGCTATCTCTTTCTTGCCGTAGGTATAGTCGAATCCAGCAACAACAACTTTTGCATGCAGACCGATCATGTATTCATCCACAAACACTTGTGGTGCCAGATTTGCAAAAGCAGAAGTAAACTCAATGATATAAAGAATATCTACTCCAAGCTTTTCCATATGCGCTTCCTTTTGAGCCAAGCTGGTCAGGTATTGCATTTTTTCAGGATCGACTTTTTGAAAAACGATCGAGGGATGTTGATTAAAGGTCATTAATGCCAATTTTAACCCTTTTTCTTCTGCGATCTTTCGTCCTGTTTCAATGACTTTCTGATGACCTAGATGTACGCCATCGAAAAAGCCTAACACTAAGACGATCTCCTCTTCAGGAATCGTTGCGTGATCATAAGGGTGTCTCATTTCAATGATTTCCATGTTCATTCTCCTATTTCTGTACGGATGACTTTTACCGGTTTCATCATATCTTGGTATTTGTCATGAGCTTTATAGATACTGATCAATTGTTCTCGATAAAAAATCGCCACTAATTCCTCTGGGCGCTCTTGTAATCCAAACACGCTGAAAGGCAAGCGCATGCCATTTTTTACTTTCTGCCAGAGGTCCGCATCGATCGTCACTTGAACAAACTCCGATACCCCATATTCCACCGGTAGCAGTAGTTCCGAAACACGTTGTTCATCGACTGCCTTTTGCACCTCTGCAATCGTGTAAGATTGTTCTTTAGAAAAACCACCGCTTTTTAAGCGAGTCAAATCAGACATATGCGCGGGTACACCCAGCAATTTCCCTGTGTCGACCGCTAACGTGCGAACATAAGTCCCTTTTCCACAAGAAACTTCAAAACGCCAGCTTTGCGTATTGTCCTCATGAAAAACCGGCTCTGAAATTCGTTTGAAGGAATAAATTTCTGCTTTGCGCTGTGGCCGCTCGACAGTTTCATTGTTGCGAGCATATTCGTAAAGTCGTTTGCCATTGACTTTGACCGCCGAATACATCGGCGGGATCTGGGTAATCGTCCCCGTCAACTGTTTCATTGCCTGATCGATTTCTGTCTTCGTAAACGGACGAGTTAGTGCTTGTTGTTCAACGATATCCCCCGATCGATCTTCTGTAGTGGTACTGAAGCCCAAGGTGATTTCCCCAGTGTAGACTTTTCCAGAATCAACCAAGTATTCGACGATCTTCGTTCCTTTTCCGATACAAACGGGCAAGACACCATCCACGTCAGGATCTAGTGTGCCGCTGTGTCCGATTTTTTTTGTCTTTAATATTTTTCGTAATTTAAACACGCAGTCGTGACTTGTTTGTCCACGCTCTTTCCATAATGGTAAAATCCCGTCCATCGTATTCCTCCATTTCACTTCAACTTGCTTATTATAACATATAAAAAAAATTCATTGCACGACAAAATCCTTTTCGCTCCTTCTCATTACATGATAAACTAAGCATATAAGGAGGTCCTAAAATGGTTGTTTTAACGATAGGGTCATTTATTGGATTTGCCATCTTTTTGATCATGATTCAGCTCGGCACGATGCAGCGTTGGGAAGAAGCGTTTGCTTTGCAGATCATCCAAAGCCGTACGCCTTCTTTGACGCGCATGATGCACTTTTTTACCAATTTAGGAAAAGCCTTTCCGACAGTTGCGATCGCTTTACTATTGTTTGTCTTTCCATCATCGCGGGCGGATCTTGCACCAAAAACAGCAGTCAGTATCTTCATAGTATCAGCAGCTGCTTACCTGATCAAACGGATCGTCCGACGAGATCGTCCGATCGATCATCGTTTAGTTGAAGAAAAAGATCACAGCTTTCCTAGTGCCCATGCTGCCACATCCGCTGCCATGTACGGAACGATCGCCTTGAATCTTGGACAATTGGTTCCCTCAGCAGTCCTTCCGATGACTCTGCTGGCAGTTTTGTTAAGCTTTATGATCGGCTTTAGCAGAGTCTACTTAGGGATCCATTTTTTAACAGATGTGATCGGAGGCTGGCTCTTGGGGACAGGTGTTGCTGGACTGGTAACTTTACTGATGAATACCTGATGCTCTTTTCAAATAAAAAAGAACAGCTTCGATTGGAAGCTGCTCTTTTTTTTATTCTTCTGAGTGCAATGCGCGAATCATTTCATCAATTTTATTCCCGTATTGTACTGATTCATCCAATTCGAATTGGATTTCTGGAACTTTATAGAGCGTTAACGCTTGACCTAATTCACGACGAACCAAGCCAGTTGCTTTTTCCAGTCCTGCTTGGGCTTTTTGCTTATCTGAAGCTAAGTCCGTTAGGGTGCTGTAAAAGATCGTTGCTTGCTGTAAATCTCCAGTTACTCGTACATCTGTGATCGTCACATCTTGCACGCGAGGATCACGAACTTTTTTACGAAGAATTTGATTGACTTCTTTTAAGATTTCTTGTGCCACTCGGCGATCTCGATAGTTAGCCATTCAAAAAGCCTCCTTGTATAGTTGTCATTCCGTTATTTTGTCGGTACTTCTTCCATGACATAGCCTTCGATCACGTCATCAACTTTAAGATCGTTGAATTTCTCGATCATCGCGCCACATTCAAACCCTAGCTTCACTTCTTTGACATCATCTTTGAAGCGTTTCAAGCTGGCAAGTTTGCCTTCATAGATAACGATGCCGTCACGGATCACGCGGACGCCACTGTCACGGCGAATACTGCCTTCCGTTACGTAGCAACCTGCGATCGTGCCCACTTTAGATACTTTGTATGTTTCACGAACGATCATTTGACCAGTGATTTTTTCTTCGAATTCAGGATCAAGCATCCCTTTCATCGCAGTTTCGATTTCTTCGATCGCTTTGTAGATGATGCGATGCAAACGAATATCGACTTTTTCCGCTTCCGCTTGCTGTTTGGCTTGCGGTGTTGGACGGACGTTGAATCCAATGATGATGGCATTACTTGCTGCTGCTAGCGTTACATCACTTTCATTGATTGCACCAACGGCTGAATGGACGATGTTCACTCGCACACCTTCAACATCGATTTTCTTCAATGAAGCAGCTAATGCTTCAGCTGAACCTTGTACGTCTGCTTTGATGATGACATTTACTTCTTTCAGTTCGCCTTCTTTTAGACTTTCAAACAAGTTATCCAATGTCACACGACTGCTTGATGCGCGTTGCTCCATCAAAGCACGTTTTGCACGTTCTTCACCCGCTGCTCGAGCTGTTTTCTCGTCTTCAAAAGTAACGAAACGATCACCTGCTTGAGGCACATCATTCAATCCTGTGATTTCGACTGGTGTAGCAGGTCCAGCTGCTTTATCACGACGACCTAAATCATTCGTCATTACGCGAACACGACCGAAAGTATTCCCTACAACAATTGGATCACCTACATGAAGAGTCCCTTGTTGAACCAATAGTGTTGCTACAGGACCTTTGCCTTTATCAAGGCGCGCTTCAATAACGGTACCGATCGCCCGTTGGGTAGGATCAGCTTTCAAATCTTCGACTTCTGCTACTAAGAGGATCATTTCAAGCAATTCTTCAATGTTTTGCCCAAATTTCGCTGAAATTTCAACAAAGATCGTATCGCCGCCCCAAGCTTCAGGAATCAGCTCATGTTCGCTTAATTCTTGCATCACGTGTTGTGGGTTAGCACCTGGTTTATCGATTTTGTTTACTGCCACGATGATCGGCACTTTTGCTGCTTTCGCATGGTTGATTGCTTCCACTGTTTGTGGCATCACTCCATCATCAGCTGCGACAACAAGAATCGTGATATCGGTGATACTTGCTCCCCGTGCACGCATACTGGTAAAGGCCGCGTGTCCAGGAGTATCTAAGAAAGTGATTGGTTTGCCATTGATGTCGATTTGGTAAGCCCCAATATGCTGGGTGATTCCTCCAGCTTCACCACTTGTTACGCGTGAATGACGTAAAGTATCAAGCAATGTTGTTTTCCCGTGGTCAACGTGACCCATGATAGTCACAACAGGTGGTCGTGATACTAAATTCTCTTCAATTTGTTCTTCTGCTTCGAAGAATTTATCGATGTCTGCGATATCCACTTGAACTTTTTCTTGTGGTTCGATTCCGTAATCGGTAGCAAGCAGTTCAATCGTATCTTTATCTAAAGGTTGGTTTTGATTGACCATAACCCCCATCATAAAGAGTTTCTTGATGATCTCTGCTGGTTCACGGTAGATTTTTTTCGCGATATCCGCTACGTTCATGCCTTCTGAATATTCCAATACTTCTGGTAGCTCACGGAATTTACGTGCTGGAACTGGCGGTTTCTTTTCCGACTGCTGACGGCCTTTTTTCCCTTTTTTATTGAATTTGTTGCGATTGTTATTGTTGAAATTATTGTTGCGTCCACCGTAATTTGACTTGCCGCGGTTTTGATTTCCTCCACGGGAATCATTCGAGCCTTGCGGACGGTTATTGTTACGGTCTGCCCCTTGCGTATTTCCTGCAGATTGAGCGGCCGGACGGTTTTGTTGCCCTTGGTTATTTGGACGGTTTTGCTGTCCTTGGTTTGTTGGGCGATTTTGTTGCCCTTGATTATTCGGACGGTTTTGTTGTCCTTGGTTTGTTGGGCGATTCTGTTGCCCTTGATTATTCGGACGGTTTTGCTGTCCTTGATTGTTCGGACGATTTTGTTGCCCTTGGTTGTTTGGACGGTTTTGCTGTCCTTGATTGTTCGGACGATTTTGTTGCCCTTGGTTGTTTGGACGGTTTTGCTGTCCTTGGTTTGTTGGGCGGTTTTGTTGCCCTTGATTGTTACGATTCTCTTGGTTATTCACTCGATTATGACTTCCTTGGTTATTTGGTCTGTTACTTCCTTGACTGTTCGTGCGATCTACTTGTCCTTGACCAGCAGGACGGTTATTGCTTTGCGTAGTTCGCTGTTGACTTTGATTGTTATGACGGTTTTGGAAGTTAGGATTATTTCTTTGCGTTTTAAATTTCTTTTGTTCTTGTTTTTCCGGCTGGTTGGCTGGTTTCTGATTTGCGGGATTTGAGTTTGCAGATGTTTTACCATTTGGATTGCCGCCTAATGACTGCTGCAATTTTTGCGCCTCTCCATCTGAGATCGCGCCCATATGATTTTTGACATCAAAGCCTAAAGATTGTGCTTTTTCAACAACCTCTTTGCTCGACTTATTCCATTCTTTTGCAAGTTCATAAATTCTTTTTTTTCCCATGCAATCACCTTCCTAACCTAATATTAATTCCTGCACCTTCCTTGCAAATCCTTGATCTAAGATGCCAATGACCATTCTTGGTTTCCCAATGGCCGCACTGATTTCATCAGCAGAAAATGCATCTAGGAGCGGAATTTCGTAATAAGAACTTTTGTCCTTAATTTTCTTTTGTGTATTTTTACCAGCATCACTGGCGATAATGACTAAAGCAGCTTTCTCATTGCGAATCTCTTTTAAAGTCATTTCTTCACCAGTTACTAATTTCCCAGCACGCATGGCTAGTCCTAACATATTTAATGCTTTGGTTTTATTCATTTGCAAATAACTCTTTTCGCGCTTTTTGGTGCGTTACATAGTCCAATAGTTCTTGGTAAAATTCATCTGTCAATTTCGTTTCCAGCACTCGATCCAAGATACGCTTATCCCATGCTTTCTGGGCTTCAGCCGGTTCGATCGCTATATAAGCTCCCCGACCTGGCATTTTTCCTGTCGGATCGATGGAAACAACGCCTTCTTTTGAACGAGTGATACGAAGCATTTCTTTCTTAGGTAGCATTTCGCCTGAAATCACTGATTTTCGTAAAGGAATTTTTCGTTTTTTCATCACGATCTCACCTCAACTATTTTTCGTCAAACTCAACATTTTCATAATCATCCGCAGTCATGTCTGATGGAAGGATCGCTTCATCAACTGTTTCTGCAGATTCTGTTGCTTCTGTGCTGATTTCTTCAGCAGCTTCTGAAGCGTTGGCATCATACTCATCGATATAGTCGCCTTCATCCAGCTTCGCATAAAATTCTTCCATGTCTGTTTCTGATTTGATATCGATTTTGAAGCCAGTCAATTTGGCTGCTAGGCGAGCATTTTGTCCGCGTTTACCGATCGCTAATGATAGTTGGTAATCAGGCACGACAACAGTACAAGCCTTCGGATTATCAACATCAAAAATAACGTCGCTGACTTCTGCTGGATTCAACGCATTGGCGATGAAGATCGCTGGATCTTCATTCCATTCCACGATATCCATGTTTTCGCCTTTTAGTTCATTAACGATCGCTTGAACCCGTTGACCTTTAGGGCCAACACAAGTGCCGACTGGATCGACGTTGGCATCAAAGGAACGAACAGCAACTTTGGCACGATCCCCTGCTTCACGAGCAATACTTACGATCTCTACAGTACCATCATATACTTCTGGCACTTCTTGTTCAAATAATCGGCGCAGCAAATCTGGATGGCTGCGGCTAACGAATACTTGAGGCCCTTTTGAAGTATTTTCAACACGAGAAACGAATACTTTGATCCGATCATGGGGTTGATAAAACTCATTTGGCATTTGGTCTTGTTTTGAAAGCACGGCTTCAATTTTGCCTAAGTTTACATAGATATAACGATTGTCTTGGCGTTCAACGATTCCTTGCAAAATGTCTTTTTCGTACGCACTAAATTCGTTATAGATAATGTTTCTTTCCGCTTCACGGACCCGTTGCAAAATGACTTGTTTTGCCGTTTGCGCCGCAATACGACCAAAGTCTTTAGGCGTTACTTCAAAGCGGATTTTGTCGCCGATTTCATAAGCGGGGTTGATTGTCATCGCTTCTTTTAATGAAACCTCTAGTTGCGAGTCCATGACTTCTTCTGTCACTTCTTTGACTGCATAGACGTGGATATTGCCTTTTTTCTGATCAAATTCTACTTCCACATTTTGTGCTTGCCCGTAATGACGTTTGTACGCTGAAACCAATGCCGCTTCCAAGGCATCGATGACAATCTCTTTTGAAATGCCTTTCTCTGCTTCTAATGCATCCAATGCATTCAACATTTCTTTACTCATGATTCTTTCATTCCTCCGTGTTTAAAATTGAATGGCTAAACGAGCTTTGGCAATATTTTTCCGGTCGATCGTTCGTTCTTTTTCTCTGGTTTTGATTCGGGTCTTCATAACTAGCTGATTTTCGTCGAATGACTGTAAAAAGCCTTCGAACTGTTTTTCTCCATCAATCGGTTGATATAAAGAAACATGAATGTACTCGCCGACTGCCCGTTGATAATCTGCTTCTTTCTTCAATGGACGCTCGGCGCCAGGGGAAGAAACTTCCAAGAAATAGGCCTGTGGAATAGGATCAGGTTCGCATTGGTCTAATTGTTCACTAAGTTGTTCACTGACAAAGGCACATTCCTCGATATCGATTCCGCCTTCTTTATCAATGAACACACGAAGAAACCAATTTTTCCCTTCCTTCACGAATTCTACTTCAACTAATTCAAATTTTTGCGCATCCAGAATAGGGGTCACTATATCTGTAACAGTTTCCACTACCGTACTCACAACATCGCCTCCTTTATTTCTCAACGAAACGAACTTCATTCCATTAAAAAGAGTGAGCGAAAAAACCGCTCACTCACTCTAAGTATCATTACATTGTAAATATAACACAATTTTCATAAAGATTCAACTACTGTCGCATGTTCCCTTCGCTTTCAGAAAAAAACAAAGTATTTTCTTAAAGATTTTTAATGCTTGGGTGAATGGCTGTTAGTGAATCACTTGACCAATCCGACGTAGTAGTTGTGGGAAAATGCTCTCTGGATCAAAGTCCATTGGCGCGTCATGTGGGAAATGAAGCCAGAGCCGACCACCATAAACCACTAGTACCAAAAGTGTCAATGTCACCCACAGGTTGTGACTGTAGTAAAGTTTGCTGATTTTCGGATTTTTTTTGAATAAAACAATTCCGAATACGATCGGCACTAACCAAAACAAGGGATGAAAATGCAGCGCACCTTCAAGATCACCCTGAAATAAGTGCAAATAGGCGCGCGTCATGCCACAACCTGGACAAGGAAACCCCGTTAACCATTTAAACGGACAAATCAATAATCTGCCCAATCATCTGAATCAGACGAATCGTTTGTATTGTTAGATGAGGTCATGGCATTTTGATCAGCCGCTTCCCACATTTGGTTCATATCACCTTGTAAAATCGCCATGTTGATGAAATCAAAAGCAAACAGGCTCAAGACGACAAAAAGAATTTTGTTGTCACTCAGACGAGGCATATTCGCTCGTTGTTGTGCACTCATAAAGATATCCGCAATTCGGTACCACCAATAAATTTGATACAATCCACAAGTAAGGATCGTGAGTAAAATCGACGTTTCTGGCGAAAGACGATTATCCCCGCTGTATTCTGCCAGCTCTTTGGTTGTTTGGTACATCCAAAAGAATGTATAAATGCCACAAGTAATAAATGTTAATAAAATGACCGATACAACCGATTTCTTTCTAACTCCGTAATTATAATTCATCACAAACTCCTTCTAGTTTATTCCTTTTTATCACTTACTAATTATACACGATTTTATTCACAAAAACAAAAAAAATCTAATTATTTTATTTTATATAGATTAAAAAAGGTAAATAGCACCTGCTGAAAGCAGGTGCCTATACTATAAAATCATTCGTTTTCTTTGAACCAAAAGCTATGCTCGACTATAATTTTTCACTTCAGCAGCCATTGCATCAACAAACAGATTCAATTCTTCGACTTGGGTCTCCTTGCTGCCGTAGCGACGGATATTGACTGTCGCATCATTGACTTCTTGATCCCCAACAACAATTTGGTAAGGAATTTTTTGGGTTTGTGATGCACGGATCTTATACCCCATTTTTTCGTTGCGGTCATCCACTTCCACTCGCAGTCCTTGCGCTTGCAGGCGTTCTTTGATTTCGTAAGCATAGTCGCTGTGGGCTTCGACTGAGACCGGAATGATCGATGCTTGGATTGGTGCCAACCAAGTCGGGAATGCCCCTTTATAGACTTCTGTCAGGTAAGCCACAAAACGTTCCATCGTTGAAACGATTCCGCGGTGGATCACCACTGGACGGTGATTGTTTTCGCCATCTTCACCAACATATGTTAGATCAAACCGTTCAGGCAATAAGAAATCCAATTGGATCGTTGACAAGGTTTCTTCCATACCTAAAGCTGTTTTCACTTGGACATCTAGTTTAGGTCCGTAGAAAGCTGCTTCACCGTCAGCTTCAAAATAATCCAATTCTAATTCATCCATGGCCGCTTTTAGCATTGTTTGCGCATTTTCCCACATCGCATCGTCATCAAAATATTTGTCTTTGTTTTGTGGATCGCGATAACTTAAACGGAAACGATAGTCAGTAATATTAAAGTCTTCGTAAACGCCCACCATAAGATCCAGTGTCCGTTTGAATTCTTCTTTGATTTGATCAGGACGAACAAATGTATGACCATCATTTAAGGTCATTTCCCGAACCCGTTGCAACCCTGATAGTGCCCCTGATTTTTCATAGCGGTGCATCATTCCTAATTCAGCGATCCGAATTGGTAGTTCACGATACGAATGGATGTCATTTTTGTAAACCATCATGTGATGCGGGCAATTCATTGGTCGTAGAACCAGCATTTCGCCATCCCCCATATCCATTGGTGGGAACATGTCCTCGTGGTAATGATCCCAGTGCCCTGATGTTTTGTATAAATCCACGTTTGCCATGATTGGTGTGTATACGTGTTGGTACCCAAGGCTAACTTCTTTATCCACGATATAACGCTCGATCGTACGACGGATCGTTGCTCCTTTTGGCAACCAGAAAGGCAAACCCGCGCCGACTTCAGGGGACAACATAAACAATTCTAATTCTTTCCCTAATTTACGATGATCGCGTTCTTTTGCTTCTTCTCGTAAACGAATAAATTCCTTCAAGTCTTTCTTATCGAAAAAGGCTGTTCCATATACCCTTTGCATCATTTGATTATCAGAACTTCCACGCCAATAGGCTCCGGCTACTGATAACAATTTGTACACTTGGATACGACCTGTCGATGGGACATGAGGGCCGCGGCATAAGTCAACAAATTCTCCTTGCTGATAGGCAGTAATCGTTTCGTCATCTGGTAATTCTGTGATCAACTCAACTTTGTATGGATCTTCAGCAAAAAGAGCCAAAGCTTCCTCTTTTGTTAATACACGTCGTTCAATTGGCAGATTTTCTTTAATGATTTTCATCATTTCTGCTTCGATTGCTGGTAGATCTTCCGCAGTTACTGGGTTTTCCCCATTGTCTGTGTCATAGTAAAAACCAGAATCAATTGCAGGTCCTACTCCAAAATGGATCGATGGATAGAGTCTGCGCATGGCTTGAGCCATTAAATGAGCTGTCGAATGACGAAGTAAACCTAAGGCGTCTTCATGATCGGGTGTCACGATCTCAATCGTTGCATCTTCTTCGATCGGACGTGAAAGATCGATCAGTTGTCCATTGACTTTTCCAGCTAAGGCTTTTTTTGCAAGACTTTTCGAGATACTTTCAGCAATCTCTTTAGTTGTTACCCCAACAGCAAATTCTTTTTTTGCGCCATCAGGAAATGTAATAAATAATGACATATGAATGTCCTCCTTTGAATGATTTCAATCAATAAAAAAGTCCTAGTATCGGTTACGATACTAGGACGATCACTCGTGGTTCCACCTATTGTTCGAAAACAGAAAAAGTCTGTTTTCCTCTTCATGAGATAACGGTTCAACCGCCTCCGTTTCGACAGAGGTCTAAAAAAGTGGTCATCCTTTGGTTTTCTTCCAGGAAATTTTCAGCCAAGATTTCCCTCTCTTATCGAAGACTCTCAAACTCAGGTGTCTTTTTTATTGATCGATTATGGCTCAATTAAACCACTACCTACAAGAAAAAGCAAGAGAATTATTTCCAATCGCCATTCACAGCATAGGTTCCTTGCTTCATTTCATTGATGATGACATGGATATGCTCCTTAGGGGCACCCGTATTTTTATGGACCGCCTCAGTGATTTCTTTCATCATATTCGTCAGTTGTTCTTGCGAACGCCCTTCAACTAGTTCGACATGAATAAATGGCATACGATTTCCTCCTTTGTTTGCTTTTGATTATACACCTTTTTCAAAAAGACAAAAGCTATTCCCATGATTTCCAAAGAAAAACGTGTCTCTATTCCTCCTGATACACGACAGAAAACTTTTCACAAACGCATAGCATTTGATCGTGAAAAGACAACCCCGCTGAGGCATAAGCTCGTCGAAAAAAAGCTTCATGAACTCGGCGCCAATAAGCCAAAGTGCGATCTCCTTCCCCTTCTAAAAAGGCAAACGCTGCTGTCACTTCATCAAATGGCACGATCGACACTGACTCTAAATAAAGAACAGCTCTTGGTACATCCGAACCATCTAAAAGGACACTATACGTTTCTGATTGTGGCAATGCTTCTTGCTCGATTTCATAGAGCGCAGCGGCAGAGGTCGTCGCTGTCTTTTTGCCAGCTAAAACAAGTGCTGCCAGTTCATCCGCCATTTCTGAAGTATCACCAAAGGACCAAGCATCTTCATAGGTCAGAGAAGATTGATTTCTTGGATTTGCTTTTAAAAACCGCTGCCAAAACGCTTGAATCTGACTGTCTTTTATTTTTGGTTCTCTGGTCTCATCTGCCAATTTTTTTCACTCCAATACTTCGTATATGTTTGGACATTCTCAGCTTCTTGCCAATCATAGGCCAACCCTAATTTCTCGCTGATTTTCTTTGCTTGCTTATCAAATCGTTTTTGCATCTTCAAAAGGGACTGACCGCAAGCAGTGATCGTGGAAAAATCAAGCAATGAGGTCAATTCCCGCCACTCCTTTTCCGTTAGAAACGACTGCAGGTATTTATGATTTTTCCCAGTACTCACCTGAAATTGCTGAGCATGGGCAACAAACAAATCTTCTATCCATAACAATTCTTGCCAACAAATGGTGTATAAATGATCCGTAGCATAAATTAGTTGCTTTCGAAGCAGCCCTTTCACGACATACGTGCTTACCCACCAAAATTCGTTGCAGTGTTCCCGAAAAGCGGCTTGGGTCGGGCGCTTGATCCAGTAATGCGAATGATTTGCTTGATTAGCAAAACTTAGTAATTGGTCTGGATCAAGCAGCGGCTGCAAGCCTGGTTCTTTAGCAAGACGATCGACCAGTGCAAGTGGACATAGCATGAGATCGATTCTTACTCCGTCTAAAAAATGCATCAAGTACGTAAAACACCCGCCCAAACTCGGCGGATAAATCGTGCTAGCTTCCGGTGTTTGCCTGATCATGATTGATCCAAAGGCTTCTAACCATGAAGAATCATCGACCAAAGGCTGAATATCCTCCATCACGAAGACCACGTCAAAATCCTGCAAAATATCTTTTGGCGCCTGTGGATCGGTCCGTGAACCAGATAAACCGATGGCACGTGCCCCAACACGTTTCCCAACAGACAGGATCAATTGGCGCAATTCTGCTTCTTCTCTCACCTTTTCCACCTCTATTTCGTTTCGTTTTTGAACACCTAAGCTCTTTTTATAAATATTAGCATAGTTTCTTTTTTTCCACGACATTCACAGGGAAAATATGCTATAATTTTATGTCGCAATTTTTTTAAGGAGGATCCTTCGTGAACGAACGTCAAAAAGAACAACAACATGTCAATGAAACCATTGCTCTGATCCACAGAGAACAAGCGATCCTTTCGCAGCAAAAACAAGAATTAGCCGCTAAAATGGATGATCAATTAAAAGAAATCGCCGATAAGAAAATTCGCGGAGGCGACAGTGAAGCCTTTTATGAATCAGTTATCGAGTACCAGCAGCATGAACAAGAACTGCTGATCAAGTATCAAACCGCAGAATCACAAGAAAAACGCGTCAAAACCCTAACAACGATGGCAGGCAATCCCTACTTTGCTCGAATCGATTTCAAAGAAGAGCAAGAAACCGAGACCCTCTATTTAGGGATCGCTTCTTTACGAGACAAAGAGGAAGAAACGATCGTCATTGACTGGCGCGCACCGATCGCTAATCTTTACTATGAAGGAGAACTTGGTGAAACCTTCTACGAAACAGACACCGACCGTTTTACGGTAGAGCTGCTCTTAAAACGCCAGTTTAAAATTCAAAATGGTGAGATCTTATCGATGGTCGATACTTCGGAGATCATCAATGACGAATTTTTATTGGAAATCTTGGATGAGGCCTCTTCTTCTCAAATGCGTAACATCGTTTCAACGATCCAAAAAGCACAGAACCAAATTATTCGTGATACCACCAATAAATTTTTACTGATCGAAGGGATTGCTGGAAGTGGGAAAACCTCTGCTTTATTGCAACGGGTCGCCTTTTTACTTTACCGTAATCGCAAATGGCTGGACGAAAAACAAGTCTTGCTGTTTTCACCCAATCATTTGTTTTCTGACTATATATCCATGGTCCTGCCTTCATTAGGGGAAAGTGAAGTGCCCACAAGAACCTTCCACCACTTTATCCAATTGATTCTGACTGGCTATGAAGTAACAAAAGAAACCCAACAAGAAGAGAACTTTTTAAGCGGCGACGATGATGCCATTGAAAAAATCAAAAGTAGTCTTTTCTTGGTGGAAAAAATCAACCGTTATGTCCGTTCGATTGCACCGATCGGCCCCTTGTTCCGTGATCTAAAAATCCAAGGGCAAACCTATTTGACAAAAGAACAGATTCGCCGCTGGTACCAAGAAACCAATCATGAATTGCCGATTTACCAAAGAACCCAACTACTTCAAACAAAATTATTTAAAAAAATCGGCGGCTTGGAAAAAGATGAAGCCAAAAAAGACTGGGTCAAAGAAGCGACCGAAGAGCAATTGCAACAAGTATTTGCCAACGATCCTCATCAAGAATACAGCGAAGAAAACGAACGCCGTTTGCGGAAGAAAATCAGACAGCAGATCGTGCGTAAGAAGTTCCGTTCCTTGACGCGGGGAGTGAAAAACTTTCAGTTTATCAACCAAGCCAAGCAATACTTACACTTTTTACAATCGGTTGAGTCTGCTGCAGTCAAAGAAACTGGCATCGAGGCTGCGGCTTGGCAGCAAAGTATTGCCAACATTCGCCAAGGAATGCGCCAAAGACAAATCAAACAAGAAGACGCCGTTTTGTTTTTCTTACTGATCAAACAGCTTTATCCTGTTCACGTCGAAGAAAAAGCTCGGTTTATCTTTATCGATGAAATGCAGGATTTTCCACCAGCACAAGTGGCTCTGCTGCGTCAGCTTTATCCAAAGGCTGGTATCACCCTGTGCGGCGATTTGAACCAAAAAGTTTATGGCAATGAAACGATCGTCGGAGCATTAGCAGAATTATTCCCCCACGAAAGCGTGAAACGTTATCAATTGAAAACCAGCTATCGTTCGACTAAAGAAATCACAGATTTCGCCAATCAATTTTTAGTTGGCAGTGATCAAGTGGAATTGACGGCTCGTAAAGGTGCGGTACCAACAATTGTTAAAGGAACTGAATCTGAAAATCTGGCTTTCCTAGAAACCAGTATTCGAAAGGCAGCGGAGAATCAGCGTTGGCGCACCGCGATCATTTGTAAAACCGCAAAGGATTGCCAGCAGTTATATGCCCAGCTGGCAGAAACAATGCAGGAACAAGTGCAGCTGATCACCTCTGAAGAAGACTTCATGAAACGCAATGTCATGATCTTCCCGGCCTTTTTAGCAAAAGGGCTAGAGTTTGACCAAGTATTTGTCTGGACACCAGGTACCACTTTCGTGACTGAACAAGACCAATTGATTTTTTATACAATGGCGACACGGGCGATGCATCAGTTGACCGTCCTTACCCAAGAAGAATTGCCGCTTCTAGTGAAAGCTGATCCTGCCACTTATCAGTTTCAAGAAGCATCACGGATTAACGAATAACCTAACAAAAAAACATCACAATCGACTGATTCTGGCTCTATAATTTATGGGACTGATGAATCAGAATTGATTCTTCAGTCCCATTTTCATTTTAGGTATTAAAAAACATATCGTTCTCTAGTATGAT
>NZ_JBIVBP010000017.1:0-63583 GCF_044746145.1 Enterococcus sp. NPDC086594 | reverse complement strand
ATGGAAATCGGTTGCGTGCTAGTTCACCAGGAGAGTTTATCATAAATGGTACTGATGCAGCTGTGATCGAGTATTCTATGGATATTTATCGATTAAATAGTAGCGCTGAAGTAATAGCTACTGAAAATAATATTTTTAGTTTTCCTGCAATGAGGAATGAACTAAATACTGTAGTTAATACTCGCTTTAATAATACTTCACCTGATATAACACATGGGGACATACTCGAAGTATATCATCGTGAACCGCAAAGAATGTTCATAGGCGATGGTCTTGACCAGCCATTGTCAATGAGCAATAACCGTGCATATTTAGAACTAACTGATGGAGGGTACCGGTTATTACAATTTGACCGAGTCATTACAAAAAACGGAACTATAACAACAGAAACATCGGATGGAGCATTAGATGATCGAATTTCTGATTTTTTGGACATGTCTGGTACACCTAATGTTGAAGCAGTAGGCTTTGTTGAATATCCTGATAGATCTACTATAGGATCATCAACTGGGACAATACGTGTTCAAGAAATACTATCTACGGGAAGATTTGTGCAAAGAGATTATACAGTGGATTTTGAAATAAAATCATCTTTTGAATTTGAAATTGAGCCGCAATCGGTCTACTTATCGCAAACTGAAAAGGTACTTGATTTTTCAAAAATCATCTCAGATGTTACGTACGGAGGAGTGGCACTCGACACGACGGAATATGAGGTAACAATTGAAAAAATGGTGGATACCTCAACTGTAGGTTTGAAGACAGGAACCTTTACAGTAACAAATACACAGACGAAGGGTTCTATGTCGTTTGATGTTCCGATACATGTTTTGTGGGGAGACTCAATAGAGTTAAGAGGATATCAGTCCAGATCTTTAGGGACGTATACCTATTTTCCTGAAGAGGAACAGGTAAATGTAACATGGGGGAGGAGTGTGAACGATGGTAATGTATCCATTCATCCTGAAACTGGAGATGACATCTACTATACCGTTTCACTTTTTCGTCCGCAAGAACAGAAACAAGTTCTGACAGACATGGATGCTTACTTTAATTTGACTGGTCGTGGAAATAAAAATCCCGATATTATCAATACAATTCCTAACAACCGAAAAATCGATGTTTCTGTGGGTGATATTATGGAGATCTATCATAGACAGTCTTTGACCGATTCAGATCTGCTTTCATTCTACTCAAATGAATCGCCACAAGCTTTATCCAATGTGACAGAGACCTCTTATGTTGAACTGACCAATCAAGGCTATCAATCGCTTACTGTCAATCGTGTAGTGCCTGTATACGATCAGGTGCTCAGATTAGGTATGAGTAAAGCTGATTTGGATGCTTCTGTCAACAAGTATCTTGATATATCAAATACCGATGGAGTTGAAATAGTGGGCTTCGTTTCATACCCGGATACCTCACAAATCGGAGAACAACAAGGAACGATTCGTGTCCAAGAAAAACTAAGTAATGGAAACTACATTCAAAAAGATTATGATATCACGTTTTCAATCGACTATTCGACCTTAAGAATCGAGGAAGCCCCTGTGACCTTTGATTTTGGCCAAGATAATATTTTCAGTCGTTTTCATCAATGGATTACTGCAGAAAAAAAAATCAATACCAATCAGGTACAGGTATTCGATGGGCGAGAAACTCAAACAGATTGGATGATTTCAGCACAAGCAAGTTTGTTGAAACACACGGATCGTACACACAAAACTAGCTATATATCAAATGCGCGATACATTTTGGACATTGATACTGGAGAACGTAGAACGATATATGCAGATGGACAGTCGAGTACGATCATCGATACACATACTCAAAGTTCAGAAACTTCAGGAAACAGATTGACAACAACTATTTTTGATTCCGTCCAATTGTTTTTACCGAGCTTCAGTGGCGCGCCAGGAGAGGGATTTGAAGGAGAAATCACTTGGACGATAGATATGGTTCCATAAATTAGAAAAGGAGGGATACCTATGACCGCATATATTTGGATGTTTTTATTAATAGCGATTGCGATTATCAGTTTCATCCTAGGAATGACATTTCTGGTTTTGGACTTACAAAAACCAAAATCAAAATGGCATATAGGGATGTTTCTAACGGATATTGCTCTACTTGTAACTTTCTTTGTTAGCAGCGCAGGAGCGGTGTATGTCTACTTATTGTTTCAAAAACAAATTGAATTTTTTAGTTAAATTGAAAATACTACTTCAAAAGAACTAATAAAATAGTAGATTGCATGTATCAGTTAAGAGAGACTGTTATGGTTGAAATAAAGAACTTAGATAAATATACTGCTGATTTTTATTTTGCAAAGGAACAAATAGGAAAGAGGAAACAAGTAATGACTCAATTGAATACAAAGAAGGACTATATCAAACAGTTTCAAGAAGCACTTGATCAAGCAGGATCCGAGCGAACAACCTTGACGACTTACTTGGATAGTCAATTTAAACAATTAGATCAACTAATTGAATGTATTTCTCAAGAAACCTTTTGGCAAGTCTTTCCAGAAATTTTGGGGGTAGACTCAAAATTAAATTTATTAACTGAATTAATGCCATTCGAAGACTTTTCAAATGAAGAGATTATTCGAATTGTTGAAAATGACTATAAAGATTATTTTAAAGAGTTGTGTGGCTACGACTTAAAGACGAAAGACAAACCTTCGATGATTTTTCATATAGTATGAATCGTATCTATTTAAAATTTTTTGAAAAATTAACTGTGCAAAAGGACCGCAACTAAAATTTCTTTAAAAGATGAAAGTTGTACGGTACTATCAAAATATTTCAGAAGAACAAGATGACCAATTTACTTGATAGAAATTTAAATTAAAAAAACCTCCATTTATAAATTATTCAAAACATGATTCTGTTGAACTCGAAGGTTTGAATAATTAAAGTAAGAGTATTGTACCTTAAAATTTTAGTTGTCTAGAAAGAGGTTGGAAAATGAAAAAACCACTTTTAACCATGGTAGCGGTTATGAACATCGTTTTATTGACGGGATGTGGCAATCCCAACTCAGAGATTGCTACCATGCGCGGTGGTAAAATCAGGGCGGATGATCTTTATCAAAAAGCCTTTAGAGATCCATCTTTAGGAAGATCCCCCAGCTCGAGAAAACAAGCTAACGAAAAAGCACTTCGGGAGATAATTACCAGTAAAGTATTTTTGGAAGCCTATGGGGAAAAAGTTACTAAAGAAATGATTGAAGAAGCCTAGTCAGTTCGTTCTTTACTTACACAGGGCCAACCGATAATACACCTTGGGATGAAATTGACATTGAATTTTTAGGCAAGGATACAACTAAAGTTCAATTTAATTATTTTACTAATGGTGTAGGTGACCATGAGCATGATCATAACTTAGGTTTTGATGCGTCCCAAGGATATCATACGTATGTGTTTGATTGGAAAAAAGACTCAATTACTTGGTATGTAGACGGAAAAGAGGTCTATAGAGCAACTGAAAATATTCCTTTGACAGTGAGATACCAGGATTCCGAAGGAAATCAATTAGCCGAACCAAGTATCTTAAGCGGCAAAATTGGCTTACCATATGACAGTGAACCAAAAGAGATCCCAGGGTGGTATGTGGTAGAAACACCAGAGAATGCTTCAGGAATCTTTACTGAAGACCCACAAGAAGTGGTGTACGTGGATGAACTTAAAAATCCTGATTCTAAAGGTAATAATAATTCTAGTAATCACTTGCCAAAGACTGGAGAACAGATTCGTGGTCAAATGATTATGACAACTACGGGAGCTATTATAATTGCTCTTACTTTTGTAATAGTTAAAAAACGCAAAAAAGATAGACAATAAGATTAAGAAAGAGTGTTCAGAAAATGACGAATTTCTGGACACTCTTTTTTGGATCAAATTTCTGTGAAAATTGTTCTATATCGTGTACACAAACCTGTAACAAAATTTATGTTCAACTAAAAATAGGAAACGATGAATTATAGAACAATTTATTACTCGTTTCATAAACTTAATAGTTTTTGACACATGATTAAATTCGCGATATAATAGGCTTTAGAGTGTTTCAGAAACTTATGTCAGAAAGTTAAGGGGATTTTACATGGTTTTAGAGAATAAATTGGGTTTAACCAATCAAGTTGAGTTGGCCAAGGCTGAAGAAAAACTCAGCAAGCAAAAAGCGAAGGAATTATACGATTCAGGAAAAATAAATGAAATTGAAGTCGGCACGTTTAAAGGCTTAGCTGAAATTCATGATTTTCTCTTTTCAGAAATCTACAATTTTGCAGGAAAAATTCGCACGGTCAATATCGCAAAAGGAAATTTTCGATTTGCACCGGTCATGTACCTGGAACATTCGTTAAAGCATATTGATCAAATGCCACAAACTTCTTTTGACGAGATTATTAAAAAATACGTGGAAATGAATATCGCTCACCCGTTTCGTGAAGGAAATGGACGAAGCACTAGAATTTGGCTGGATCTCATTTTGAAAGAAGAATTGCAAAAAGTTGTCGATTGGAACTTGATCAACAAAGAAGACTATCTTTCTGCAATGGAGCGGAGTCCGGTAAATGACTTAGAAATACGCTATCTAATTTCTAACGCTTTAACTGATGAAATTAACGATCGCGAGTTG
This sequence comes from Enterococcus sp. NPDC086594, assembly GCF_044746145.1. Taxonomy (NCBI): domain Bacteria; kingdom Bacillati; phylum Bacillota; class Bacilli; order Lactobacillales; family Enterococcaceae; genus Enterococcus; species Enterococcus sp. NPDC086594. The sequence goes on along the minus strand of NZ_JBIVBP010000017.1, from coordinate 58,943 downwards.
TATATGAAAGGGATCGATGTCAGCTATTTCTATGAAGGATACTCGGAGTATACGATAGATGATTTGTAAGAGCAGGTGGATCAAATGACAAAATATGGCTATGCACGTGTCTCGACTGCTTCTCAAAGTACAAAGGAACAGATTCAGCAGCTGCTTGAGAACGGTGTTGAGAAGAAAAATATTTTTTCCGAAAAATTTACAGGTACAAAACGAAATCGGCCAAAGTTTAATCAGCTGTTGGCCGGTCTGAAGCCTGGAGATGAAATCGTTGTAACGAAACTTGACCGATTTGCTCGTAATACGAGAGAAGCATTAGATATCATTGAACCTTTACTCGATGATAACGTTACAATCAAGGTGTTAAATTTAGGTACAATCGAAAATACGTCGATGGGCCGAATGGTTACACGTACTTTGTTGAGTGTTGCTGAGATGGAACGTGACATGATCGTAGAACGTACTCAAGAAGGAAAGATGTTTGCAAAAAAGAATAATCCAAACTTTAAGGAAGGACGTCCGAAAGCTACAATTACTCCAAAAAAACGGCACGCCTATGAACTTCTTATTTCAGGTAAATCCTATAAAGAGGTTGAATCCATAACTGGTTTTAGTCGAAGCACGCTTTTTAGAATAAAGAAAAAAATTGAAGGTAGTTCAAAATAAATCCCAGTGATTCCAATATGTAAATATTCCTCTAAAGAAACATTTGATCAGATGATTAAATATTTGATGAGTTTTAGAATGATTTTATTAGCTTGATGTGAAATAAAAGATTTTTAAATTTGCTTGATTTATTCTCAAAAAATGTGTATGGTAACCATAAAAGGTAAAGTAATTAAAGGTATGCTAGCCACGCTTATTAGATTAGGGTACCGTCATATATTATTTATGAACGATTTGTCCGTCTACCAAACAACACATATCGTTCAGAGTAAGTCACGTTTAGTAACGTGGCTTTTTTGGTATTATCATCGATAAATAATATATCGAATCGACTGCTTTCATTTCCATATCTCTACGGTGTTGATTATCTCTAGATTTTTCATTCAATAGCCAGATAACTATCATAAAAATCAACACTATTGCTAATAAGATAAATAGTGTCCCTAGTGTGACGTTGCCTACTGAATCTATCACCATTACAATTAAAGTAATAATGGCATTCAAGGATCCTTTGTTCTCTGTAACTATATTTGTCATAAAACATCTTCCTTTCAAATTAAAATACTTGGTTGATACCAATAAATAATAAGCGTGGCTAGCATACCTTTATTTGTATTAGTAAGCATTCTAATAATCCAAGCATAATGACGACAGATGCTAGTCAAGAATCGTAATATCTTCTTTATTACCTAGATTTTCAGTTAGCTCTTTTAGCAAGTCTAATAAGTCTGAGTCCTTATCAGAAAATAAATTATGCCTAGTGCTTACAATAAAATTTTCATGAGCTACATCAGTGAGCTTATTCTCACTAAGGAGTTCGTCTAGTTTTTGACATTCAAATCTATAAGCATCATCAAAAATCTTACCCGCAGGCGTCTTTAATTTGAAATCACTTATTTTCTCATCTTGGACTAACAGAAATTTGTAGATGGTATCTTTTGCTGTTTTTCTTTCAAAAACACAGCAGAGAGAGTTAAAAGGAACGTCATAATCCTCTTTATCTTCATTTTTTCTCCATTCAAATAAATGAAAAACTGCTGTCAATTTGCCATCAACATCATCGTTAGTACTTTCAATAACATCCTCAAAAGAACTATTAATGATTCTTTTGTAGTAGCTAGAAAGAGGAAGCAAAATCGTCGCCTTGCTCATATGATTGTCATCCAGTCGTGCAATCATACCTAAATCAACTAAAGTGTTATTCCAGGTGTTTACAGTTTTAGCTGTCACTCCTAGAGATTCTGCTATAGTACTGACCGAATGCCAGGAATCTCCTCCTTCATTCTTTGCCTTAAAACAGTAATAAAGATACAAATTAATGGCTTTATTATTCGGCAAATATTTCTCAAGTTCAGTTGGAAGAATAAAGTAACTATCATTGATATTTTTCCTGAACTGTCTCCAGTCTCTATAATTCTGTTTATAAAGTTGTGGAATGGTTTTTCCACCTTTAGAAAGCCCTGCTATCCTAATCAATCTTGTTGCTCCTTTCTTGAATATGTCATGATAATACAGTAAATTTTACCTACAGTCCAGCACTGTAATAAATAAGCCTATGTAATTAATTTCGCATAGTGTAGATAATATTTCTATTTAAGTTCGCTACAATTAAACAAATATGTATAGCAAACTACGACTAATAGACTACTAAGAAAACTATAACGAAAACTTCTAAGACAACTATTACAAAAACTACTAAGAAACTGAGTACACCGAATTTTCTGTTTTCAAGGAAAGTTTTTTCTTTCTTACATTTCTTAACTTTTTCTAATGAGACAGAGCAAGATTGGTAAATAGGACACTCAAATACAAATTTTCATAGGATTAATGAGGAGTATCAATTAGAAGAAAAACGAAATCTTTTTTTGCTACCTACACGATATCTTCTCAATTATTAAATATGCTATACTTAGATTTACGTAATCAGACTTGCGCTGCCCGTTGTTGAACTTCCCGGTAGCGATCTTTTGGGGTGGTCAATAATGGAAGAAGAAGTGATATTTAAAAAGCGTTGGCAACTAGCTTCAAGTGAGCAAAGAGCAAGATACAATAATCTGTTGTCCTCCTACCCTGGGATTGAATGGAATTATAAGGAAAAGAAGTACTTACTTTGGTTGTGTCAGCTCGATATAGCTACCTTTGAAACATTTGAAGTGATCCTGGACAAAATTAAACATAGCAATGACAAAAGAGCGAATCTATAAAAAATCCGCTCTTTTTTATTTTGCTACTTCTGTCCGATTTAATTCAGGCATTTCAGCTGTAAGATAATTCCGTGCAAAATCTAAATCAGTGGTCCATTCTTTGATGTGATCCTTTTGAATGATAAGCGGCATGCGATCATGGATAGGTGAAACTGATTCATTAGGTTTGGTCGTCATTATGATCGATTCCGTTTCGAATCCTGCACCAGTCTTATGGATACGGTAAAAGCCGCCTAAGTAAAAAACGTCACTATCCCTTGCAGAAAATAATAGTTTTCGCTTCTCGGAATCCCATTCATAGAATCCTGATATCGGAAAGACGCAACGTGTTTCTCTGAAGGCTTTTGAGAAAGTCTTCTTTTCTTCTACTGTTTCCGCACGTGCATTGATCATGAGCTGTCCTTTTTTAAATCCTTGGAATCCCCACTTAGTAACACCAGGAACAAGTTCGGAATCCTGATTAATTGCTAAGGTGACAACATGATTGGAAGGGAAAATTTCGTTGTATCCAACTCGAATTTGCTTGCTTGCAGCGTTCGGAATTACTTGATCATAATAGTCCTTCAGCTCGGAAGATGCTAAATCAAAAAAATATCGGCCACACATGTTCTTTCCTCCTAATTGAGTAGTTGTTTAAAAAATAGGTGTTCAGAGAGCAATTCTAAGGCAATTTTGGACGGGTTCAATGCATAGTTACCTTGAATCGTCCTCTAAAAACGGCTGGTAATACTCATTTTTGACTATTTCTATCTCATTTTCTATTTTACTCTCTTTTTGGATCTTGCTGTTGTTTGAAGAATCTGAGTTGGAAAAGTAATCGATATTAAACCACTTCTTTTCCTTTTTAATTTCGATATGTCGGACGTCCGGCCAAAATATTAGTTGATCATTGAGTACAAAATAATCTTCATAGGCTTCTCCAACAAACTGTCCTTCGATAGGATCTAAAAAGCGGCCAAATTCGTCTCTTGTATTCAGCTGGATAGACACTGCTTTGTTGTAGAGGAAAGACTCAGATAAAATTGCGTCGATCTCTTCTCTAGTCATAAGGTCGAGACCAGCAATATCTTTTGTCGCCCAGGATTCATTTTCTTTGATTCCTTTGACCAGCTCTTCCATGGCATATGCAGTGCCCCACTTAAGACCAAACGGTCGATCGCGGTACAAGTTGTAATCGATAAATGTTTTTTTAGTTCGCTTGACCATGGCTTTCTCCACCTTCAAGGCCGGCCATTCCTCCGGCATGTCCACCTACTAGGCTACTGCGTGCGATCGCACGTCCGCCTTCTAATAGACTGTTGGCATGGATGATCGATTTAAAGCCGTATTTCTTTCTGATCGTGTCTACAACATAATCTACCTTAAGGTCTCGGACTTGCTCGTCAGGATCTGCAAAAAGGTCCAGCTGTAAAGCATTCGAAAACACGAGTTTTGAGCAATTAACGCCAACGTTACGTATATCTTGATATTTATAATGACGATCAAATATCTGAAGCAAATATTGGGCAATTTGTTTACTACTGTTCGTTGCTGGCACCTTCATTTGTTGGTGAAAGCCTCTGCTTCCTGATCGATCAACATAGCCCATTGAAAAGCCAATCCATAGCGATATGACTTCAGCTTTCGCTCCTGCACGCCGTAACCTGGTTGCTACTTGGTCGGCCATTTCTTTAATGACGACTTCGATTTCTTTACGACGTGTGTAGTCACGATTCAATACCTGACTATTTCCTATAGACTTTGATTTGACAGTATATTTCTGACCTATAAAAGAACGATCGATGCCCCAGGCATGAGCAAATAATTGAGTGCCTAACACACCAAAATTTTGCTTCAGCTGGAAATAATTTGCGTGAGCTAAATCGTGCATGGTAAATATGCCCATACGATTCAATCTAACAGCTGTACGACGTCCGATCCCCCACACGTCGGTTATGTTTTCAACAGCCCAGAGTTTTTTTTGGACGTCTTCGTATCGCCATTCTGCTTTCATATCTAAGTTCTTTTTGCTTTCGAGATCAAGAGCAAATTTCGCTAAGAGTGGATTATCCCCTATTCCGATAGTCGTGAATATGCCTGTTTGACGATAAACGTCTGTTTGGATCATTCTAGCTAAGTCTCGAGCGTTCTTTGCGCCAAACAGTTTTAAGGAGTCTGTGACGTCTAAAAAGCTCTCGTCGATGCTGTATACTGCATGATTTTGTTCGTCAGCATACTTTTTATAGATATTGTTAATCTCCATATTTTTACGCATATAAAGTGCCATTCTTGGCGGTGCAATCACCAAATCCTTCGGATACGGAAAAGGAAGATCACGAGATCGACTGACGTTTGAAATTCCGTATGCTTGTTTTGCAGCTGGACTAGATGCCAGGATCAAGCCGCTGCCCCGCTCAGCTGGATTTTCGGATGGATAAGACATAACAACAAGCTTGGTTTTTAATGGGTTAAGTCCTCTCTCAACGCATTCTACTGACGAATAAAAGGACTTGCAATCGATACAAAGAATATCTCGGGAAGGTTCTTTAGTATAATCAAATTTTGGATTTACACCAAACTGCATAACCATAAGAAAGCCCCTTTTCTAAAAATGATACGTTTTATATACACATTAGAACACACGTTCGCTTTTTTAGTCAAGAGAACAATATCAATCTATATTTTTTACTATTTGTATATTTTACTATTTGTATACAAATATCTCGACCAATTTCATTAAAAATAAAAGAACGGAGAATTGAATTACAAACAATTCTCCGTTCTTTTTAATTCGATTTCTTCTTGTCTCGAGCTTCATATGTTTTCATATACATTTCAAACATAGTACGCTCTTCAGAAGACATAGAATTTTCTAAACGATCTAAAACACTTGAAATTAAATCGTCTTGTGTCTCAAAATCTAACGTGTTTTGCAAAGCATTTACTCTGTTGACATTATACTTTTGGATTCTTACGGTTCCGTAAACTTTGTTCTTTTTTGGTCTTCCTACTTTTTTTTCAGATGAATCAATCGGTTTTTGTACAGTGTGTGCAAACTCGTCGATATTGAATGTTTTTTTTGGTTTAGATGTTTCTGCCTCAGGAATTTCTTTTAAATTTTTCTTTCTGCTAGGATCTGTTTCAAATTGTTTTACCATGGTTTTATTCTCCTATTCTCTGAAGAAACTCTTCGGTAATCTCAGTATAAAATTCATGTAACTTAATATCATGATAATCCCATGTTGCAGTGTAATCCTTATCAGCTATGCCTTTTCGGTCATAGCCTTTTAATCGTTCCATATGTTTAACGATGTGAGTAAAAACGTATTTTTCTCCGAAACTGTCTAAAGCGTCTTTAATAATTTGATTATCAATACCGGAGTCATTTTTCATAAGGACTGGTAAAACCCCTGCTATATCAAAGTCTGCATTTGTATATTTATTGTAAAAAGTTTGGGCATACTCCCAAAACGCTTCGGCTCCGTCCAAGGATCGTTGTTGAGTTTGCAATACAATTATCAAAAAATCCGCAGTATATAAAGCTGTATTTGTATAAAGAGAAATTGTTGGAGGACAATCAATTATTACAAGGTCATAATCATTTTCAATCTCCTTAAGAAGGTTACCGAAATGGGCAATTCTCTTCTCTTTAAAATTTTCAAGAGTAGTTGGATAAACTAATTCAATAAAATCAGGATAATCAACAAAATCTAAATGTGACGGAAGAAGAAATAAATTTGGCATGACTTCAACAACAGCTGAAGATAAATCTTCTTCTTGAATAGCTACCATCATAGTTTTTTCATTTGGCATTTCTGAGTTATTCTGTCTGGTGTACGTTCTATTTAACATTTGGGTAGAGTTAGCTTGAGGATCAAGATCGCAAAGGAGAACCTTCTTTCCAAGCTTAGCTGCTTCATAAGCAAACATTACTGAATTTGTGGTCTTTCCGACCCCGCCTTTGAAATTACCAAAAACAACTTTTTTTGTCATACGTTTACACTCCTTGTCATCATTTATTACTACAAAAATATTTTACCATAAATATTTTTGTACTACAATAATTATTTAAAGAAATTACTATTTGTATATTGTACTATTTGTATATTGTACTATTGATATACTCTACTATTTATATATTTTACTATTTGTATATTGTACTATTTGTATACATTTAACTTTTGGAAAAATGCACATAATGTCTTATATATCAAGATATATTATTTGTATATTCTACTATTTGTATATTCTACTACTTATATATCTGTCTATTTGTATATTCTACTATTTGTATATTCTACTATTTATATATTTTACTATTTGTATATTCTACTATTTGTATATAAAAATTATTTGGCTATATACTTTTCTAAAAAAATACTTTATACCTTAATGTAATAGTAAACATAGACAAGGTATGAAGAAAAGAGGCGATAAAATGTCAAACTTTAATTTCTACACTGCTAATGAAGTCTACGCTGAAAAATACTTCCAATTACCAAAAGTATTCTTCACCAATGAGAAATACAAAAAGATGAGCAACGATAGCAAAGTAGCATACGCTATTCTTAAAGATCGATTTTCATATTCCGTTAAAAATAAATGGGTCGATAAACAAAATAGAATTTACTTCGTGTTCACAGTCGAGGAATTAAAAGATATGTTGAATTGCGCGGAGGGGAAAGTAGCAAAAGTCAAAAAAGAGCTGACAGAAATGAACCTGCTGTTTCAAGAACGCGGTGGATCAACCTGGATAAATGGCGTAAAATTAAATACGCCAAATAAGCTATATCTAGGAAAGCCGGAAGCTACAGCTGAAGATGTTTATTTAATAGATCAAGCAGAGTCCCAAGCGTCTTCTGGAATTGCGAAAACCGCAAATCCAGAGAAAGCCCATTCTAACAACGAAAACTCTGGAATTGCGAAAACCGCAAATCCAGAGAAAGACAATGATACCAAGGGTTCTTCTGGAATTGCGAAAACCGCAGACAATCTATACTATACTCCTTCTTTAGACACTAATAGACACATAATAGACACTAGAGAAGCAGAACAAGAGGCTGTATTGCTAGAAAATTTTGTCACCCTAATGCAAGACGATAGTATTGCAACTTTCATACCTGAAAATGCTTTGTCCTTGATAAAAACATTTTCAAGTACGTTGAAAGACGCTAAGAATACAGTGAAAATTATTCATAATGGCAAATACAAAGCTGAACAAGTGTTACAAACAAAAATTGTCTTTGAGGAATTGCCATTATACGGAGTAAACACAAACGAATTGTATAATACATTGCTAAAAGCCTACCAAAAACAAAAAACAGAAAAAGTAACTAGCATGGATAATCTTATTTTCACGTATGTTAAAAATTGGTTTATTGAAAAAGCAGGGCAGGCAGTCTTACAAGCAAACCAGCAACAGCCAAAGAGTGGTCCTAAGATCCCCATGCATGATTGGTCAGAGTCTGTTTGATGATTGAGAACATGAAAGAAAAGGGAAAGTCTAAGGTGTGTCTTTAGGTGTCTGCCCCTAGCTGCTTGTTTTGAACTATGGTATTATTACTGCAAACGTAGTAATAATGCTTAAGGAGGCTTGCCGGCGATGTCTGTCAATAAGTACGTGTATCCTCATCCAGTCAACGTTTTTGTGATTCGGCAGTTAGGGATGACCATTGATGAATTTTGTGAGCTGCATTCGTATAAGCAGGGGACAGTGTCCAGCTGGATCACTCGAAATCGAACCGTAAAAACACTGCCTGGTGATTTCTTTTATTGCTTATCACTCTCTTCAGGACAGTCGATGGACCATGTCTATCAAGAACTACTTATGCTCGAGCAGGATTTTTTGAAGAGTTTAAAACCAAAGAAAAAGAAGACGAAGTTAGATTGAATAGAGATCTTGAAGCCTGATTGATAAGTTAAAAGCGAAATTGTCGGCTTTTCTTCACGAAAAATTTGAATTTCCCCTGTAAACTTTTATTAAGTGAAGCTATTAACTTAGTAAAGGAGGGACTAAAATGGGTTTATTAAAGTCTGCTGTAAAGTATAAAGCTGCAAAAAAAGTAACAAACAAAGCTTTAGGTGATGGCGTATTATCGAGTGTTGTAGCTGCAAAAGCCGTTAAGAAAAGCAATCAACGAAGCAATGAGCGCCGTAACAAGCGTTCCTAATCTAATCCCTTCAGAAAGATCAACTAGACAGTCCAATTGGATTGTCTGTTGTTTCGCTGTCACGTGAATGATAGGATACTGAAAAAGGAGCGGATGAGCATGAACAGAGCAAAGAAAGTAACTTTAGGATTGAGCCTAGTAGGATTGACTACTGGTCTAGTTGTTTCTAAGAAAATGATCAACAAAATTCATAATGTATCAGATCGTCATAAAATAAAAAAAGTTGTGACGAATAATTTCGACGGAAACGAAAAGCTGTTGGATATCGTCGATCATTTATCTGAGGATGAGATAAGCACTGTTGCAAGAATTATTAAAAAAAGTGATATTTGACCGTTCGTCTTTATACTAAAAAAAGCGCACAGCTGATTGAAAATTGTGCGCTTTTTCTTGTTTTTTTATCGTTTTAAAGTTGCAATGAGTATGTCTTAAGCTCAATCACGTAAATTATTACGCAAATTCCATTGTTTGATTGGTTCCACTCATGATAGACTAAATAAAAAAATGTAGGAGGCGGCTTATGGAATACAAATATGTTCGAGATAATATACAAATCACAAGACCCAGAAGTTAAAATCAAACACTATTGATCTATCAAGAGTAAAATATGTTAAAAGCAAAATAAAAGCCGACTAACTCCTTTTCGCGAGATAGCCGGCTCTTTTGTTAACTTTTACGAAAATAATATAGCGGTTTTCCTAGAGAATGGCCGTCTTTTAACCTGGTGTATGACTGTTCTATTTGCTTGGTTTGATTCATATCAGGAAACAAGATTTGTACAGTTTTTAGAAATTCACCTATTTCGTCTAGAATTTTCTTTTGATCATCAATTGTCTCTGCTGAAAAATAGTTTAGACGATATTCAAAATAATCTGCCAACAGTTTGTATTGATGATCATTGAAGTAGTCTATGTATTGTCTATAAACTGATAAAACTTGTTTTGCTTGTGTAAACTGATGCTGGTCAACAAGTATATCTAGAATGTTTGTTAAAGCTTGAGGTAGGTAGTACTGTACTGTTTTTTGAATAGAGTATACTTCCGAAAATTTAATATCGATCAATTTAGTGACTATTTTTTGAAATAAATTCTCATTTGCTGATAAAAAGATTGTAAAGTCACCGATAAATTGATAGTCAAGGGTAGTCAGATAATCTGTTTCAGCTATCTGATTAAAGATGTTAGTTAAAACTGAGTAATCTACAGGTGGGATTCCAGAATACCGATCATGAAAGTGGTTTTCGATCATTAGTGAAAAGCGTAAATGTTCGATTTTTTGATGCTTACTACTTTCGATCTTTTGATAAAAACAGCTTATTTTTTCCTCAGTCGGATGGTCTAAGGCGTCACGAAATTCTTTAACGATTATGAGATCCTCGTTTTCTATCAATCCAATAATGTCCTCAATATCCTGGTTACGTGCGTTTAACCTTAGCAGAAGTTTTTCAGTTTCATCCATTCTCAATCTCCTTGATCCGTGTTTTATTTTTGAGTAAGCAGATTGAGTAATGACCCCATCGATTAGTTCGGGGCGAGGAATTTTCTTTTTCTCTCTCAAAAACTCGATTGCTTTCAATTTTATTTTATCCAGAAGATTCAAAACCTTTCTTAATTTAAGGAAATATTTAGAGAAATTTTCCATAAATGGAAAATTTTTGGTCATTTTGCTCGCTTTTTAGAGCATAATTTGACCAAAACTTGTCAAAATTTAAAAATTTGTTACGCTTATTTCAGAAGCCGGCATCTAATAACAATTGAGGAGGAACTCACAATGTTAAACACTTTTAGTTTATTTGATTTTTTACGCGATATTCAAGTTATTAAGCCTTAGTGGAAAAGCATTAAATTATAGCAATAATGTCTGTAAAAAATTGCATTTAGTGATCAAAAACAATTAGAAATTTATTGCATATGATTTACAACTGTGATATTTTGGAGTTAACTTAACAACTGATTTTTGTGCGTCTTATATCAAAGGCAAACAAAAAGGAGCCACCGATGATCTTCTCGCTCTATTAGGACTGCAATCCTTTTAGAGGTCGCTGAAGTTCAAAGGTGTCCATTCAACAAGCTACCACCTTGCTGAACGGAGATCGCTCCTTGTTGTTATAGCATAAGCTACAACGGCATTATTATAGCAAACTTACAAGTAATTATCATGAGATTTTGGAAATTTTTGTTTTTTCTCAAGGAAACTCTCTCATTGAGAAGAAACGATTGTCCAAGTCTTACGGATAAATACTTGTCCTTAAGCAATGGGGAGACAAATGTTCTTTATTCGAACATTTGATTTGGGGCTTTAGGTGATTTGCAGCGGTGTATGCAGCTATAACAATTGAGGAGGGGATTTCACGTTTACGTGAGATCCCCTCCTTTTTGTTTGTCTTTGAACAGTTTTTTAGTTAAAAATCTTAAACGGGGAATGATTTCAAATGTCAAAAGGATATACGATTCAATTAAGTGACTTGACAACTAAAAACGAAATAGTTGTGCAGTTATTCAACGGACAACGATGGAAGATACGGAGAAATGCGGCTATACGCTTCACAACCATGCTTCAAGATGGAAAGACCTATGACGTTGAATTCGCTGAAGGAAGTACAGAAGCGATATTTGATCAGATCAAACTTATTTTTGATTCAAAAAGCCGCGTGATTGGACAAAGGATCCAAAAAGAGTTGCCCTTAAAAACAACACGGGTGAATGATATTTTTCACGTACAAAAACCAGGTTATCCAAAAGTACCTATGGCTATTTATCATATGATCGACGAGCAACAAAACAAAGAGTATGGTGAGTCGATGGCTAAGTATTGGTACTCGAGCAAGAACAAAAGGTATGTAAAAAAATAGAACGTTAAGCTAAGACGTTTTATATTTGCTAGTTTTAGCAATAAATCCTCTGCTGAAGGTTGATAACGAACCGTCAGTATTTCTAATTGAATAGGGCGAAGGACAGCCCCTCTGGACTAATCAGCCTGGCTACTAAAGGGTCCAGCGACCATAACCAACATTCGTTTGGTGTGCCAAAATCATTGAAGGATTTGCCAAGACTTACCGTTTGTAACGAGCAAATATCCGGCCTTCATAGGAGTTAGACTTCTCCGGTTGTAAAAGTTTGCGCTTGATTGTCCTATAAAACTAGTAAATATAAGACGTTTTAAAAGAAAGGAGTGGATCTGAATGAAGGGAATTGAAGATTTTGTTGCGGACGGATGGGAAATGACTATGGAAGTGTACAGCGACACAACAAGTAAAAAGTTTCATGTGTTTTTGTTTGGACATAAAACATTTACTTGGGAGTTAGTCGGTGAAGGGAATACGTATGATGAAATGATGGTCGATCTGATCGATTGCGAGAAAGAATTCATGGAAACGTATCTCTTGTCACTTTTATTTCAAAGGAGTGTGGAAAATGATGGAGCAATACTTACCGAAGAAACAGCAGCTTGATCAACGTTTGGATCATTATTGTATCTGGTTTTGGCGAATTGTTTTACTGGGTTTTGTCGTAATGATCCTTGGATCATACTTCTTAAGAACAGAAATGTTCTTTGGAGTCTTGTGGGGACCATTGGCTATGTATGCAGCATGGAACTTGTTAATTTCTATGCTAATTTGTATAGGTATTAAAATTTCATGAGAATAAACATGCATTTTATAGTGTATTTCGATATTTTTGTTATTATTATTAAGTAATTACGTTTAAAATTCATAATATTGATAATATTTTAAGATATATGTTGTAAATTATATTTAATCGTGTAATAAAATATTTTCTATTTGTCTGATGTGTCTTCTTGACTGAGATTTGCCAAGGAAAGCAAATCTTCTATCTACGTAATTTGTTAAAACAAGAATGGCCTGTTTTAATAACCAGTATCATTTGTGTAACTCTTTCATTTGAAATCTCTCCTAAGACTCGATATATGAAAGAGTTCCTTGGTGAACTTCAGTTAAGAATTTCCATCAATTGATTAAAGGATAGTAGTAAAACTCTCCGCTTTGATCAGTAGCAAGACCAAAAGTATCTCCGATAATAAATGATTCAGGGCTAGCAATTAATGTTTCAATACTAAAATTGTTCAATTCAGGATCAGTCACAGTCAAGGGGAAGGTAATATCTTTAGTTTCAGTCGTTACGGTGGCAGCATTGACATCATCAAAATGAACAAAGGAAATTAATGCTTCTCCTAAATCGATTAGTTCTTTGTTTGTAGCTTTCTGCAGTTGTTCAAAGGCAGATAGCTCTACTGATGTTGAAGTCTCTAGGTTTTCTCGATAGTCATTTCTGGTGCTTCGTGTTTGATTGATTAGGATGGCACTAATGCCGATAAAGATAATAGGTAATAAGATAATTATTTTTTTCTTCATGTACTCCTCCATATGAAAAAAGTAGACCCTACTTATAGGGCGCTACCTTTTCTTTCTTATAACAGCTAACTGTTTTGCGTATGCCTCGACTTCACTTTTCAAATACAGGCGTACAATTGCAGGACCTTTACCTTCTTTACTTTCGTAAAAGGGCTTAATAACACCTGTTCGAACAGATTGTTGGAAAGTTTCTGGAGATTGTTGGGTAATTTTGATTGCCTCTCGTTTTGTTAGCAGATTTTCTGAGATCCAAGCTTTCAGTTCTGTGGGATTCGTAATATTCATGTTTTCACCTCTCATCGAAAGAACTAGGTAACAAATATAGTATATAAGAAAAAAATTTGAAAATCTAGATAAAAATACTTGTAATGCTATTATAGTAATGGTATTATATTAATATAATAAAAATGACAAAGAAAGAAGGAAGTAAATATGAAAATTTTAAAAGTGTTAGCAATTGGAATTACAGTTGGAGGTATGGCATTAGCCATTCATACCGAAAAGGCTGAAGCGACTGAGTGGTCCCCACGATCAGCGGAACAAATCAAAGCAGATATTTCAGGAAACAAATACACAATCGTTTGGGGCGATACACTTAGTGCTATCAGCGAAGCAACTAACATTACAGTCGAAAAATTAGCTCAATGGAATAGTATTAGTAATGTTGACTTAATCTTCGCAGGCAATACAATTTCATGGGATGGCAATGTTGCGACAATGGAAAATGCTCAAGGAGATACAATCAGCCAGGCTGTGATTCAAGAAACACCAGCAGACAGAGTGGATCCAACGAAACCAATCGGCGGTGGGACTGGATCAAACACTTCAAACAACGGAAGTAATGGTTCTGGAAATACGGACAACACAACGAATCCTCCATCAAACAATGATAATGGGGCAGGGAACGACAATGGTACGGTGACACCTCCTGCAGGCGGGGACAATGGATCCGGAGACAACGGGTCAACCACACCTCCTACAGGTGGAGATAACGGATCCGGCGGTGGCGGTACTGATGTAACACCTCCTCCAGGAGGAGACAATGGTACTGGTGGCGGTGATAATGGTTCAGGCGGCGGAGAAACAGATCCTGAAGAAGAATTGTACCGCGTGACACCATTAGGTAACAGTGGTATGGAGTTTGACACGAACATCGAAGCTGCTGAATGGGGTCTAGCTCAGACAATGGATCCAGAAAGTCCTTGGTTTGGGATGCGCTCAACTTCAAAACCATTGTTTTGGTCTAATGGTGAAGTATTAAGTTATTCAGTAGATTTTTATTAAAATAAATGGATGTAAAAGCAGGTGAAAGATAGTTTTCACCTGCTTTTTTGTGTCTGAAAGGAGTTGGAAGAATGATCCGCGCACCATGTTTTTACTTTTCACACAAGTTTGAAGAATTCCATTCTAGGAGGAGAAAAAATTGAAAATCAAAAAACTAAATAAGGTGACAACATTCCTTGCTCTTTTATTTACAATGGGGCAACTATTTGTCTCACCTGCTTTAGCAGTTGCGGATCATATTGAATCCACACGTATGACTGCAGTCTCTAATGAAGATGATGAGGAACAAATCGAAACAGTACCAACAGAAGTAAAGCCGTTCCGTTCCGATGAAGCAATCGACGAGATAAAGAGAAGTGCCGGTTTACAATCGGAAAATGCACGCGCTAACGATAGTCCAGATGCCAGTGAATTACCAGTCGTAGAGACAATTGGTGATTCACTTTTTATTTTGCCTTCAGGAACCGAGGTTAAGTCATTAGAAGATACAGAAGAAGTTGATGTGACCGGTGACTTTGATGAGCGTTATACGATGGATTATATACTCGAGAATGCGAAAAGCACGTCAGAACAAGAAGAAATGTTAGCTAAATCAGAAGAATATGCACGTTTAAGACAGAATTTCACTCGTGCAACTGGCTATACGATTGAAAATATTCAAACCATTAATCACCAAGTGTGGCGTAATTTGCCAAACGGAAACAACTTTTTACATGATAAGTTTTATATGTACCGGATTCGCGAAACTGGTCAGATTGCCTTTTGTATTGAAGAAGGTGTCCCGGCTGGGTTAGGTAGTGGAGCAACACAAGAGAACCTAGCACAAGTAGTTTCTAATCCACAACTAAGAGAACGTCTATCTATGACCGCTTATTTTGGGTGGTACGAAAATTCAGATCAATCAGCAGCTCAATATGTTGCTGTCCAACAAATGAGCTGGGAATTGTTCGGTGGAGAAACACTTTCAACTACTGTCCCAAACTATGCGAGTCGCAAACAATTTGTTGAATCAGAAATTTCTAAATACAACACACGACCAAGCTTTCATAACCAACGAGTAACAGTAAAAGTTGGTGAAACAGTCACAATTACAGATACAAATGGTGTTTTTGCTAATTACGCAATGAATAATTTGACTAACACCGCAAATGTCACGCTTCGTCAAGAAGGAAATCGTCTACACATTACAGCTCACGCCAATTCAAATACGAATGGTACAGTATCGATTGCTCGAATTCCGAAAGAATTCGCAAGCGCTGCATTGGTTTATCGTGTTGGAAACGGACAAAGAGTAGGGGTTTTGCATGTTGATGATCCGATTACAGTTAACCTTAACATTGACGTACTAAAAGAAGGACATGCTGAAGTCTTGAAAGTCGACGAAGAAACGGGACTTCCACTTGCGGGTGCTGTTTTCCGTTTTGTAACGTCCGATGGACAAGAAAAAGAACTTACCACCGGTGCAGATGGAAAAGCGCGTTGGGAAAATCTTATGGTGGATACAACGGTAACCATTACAGAAATCAAAGCACCAAATGGTTATATTTTAAATTCAAACCCACAAACATTGACGATTCGGGCCAATGAGACAACCACTGTTCGATTTGATAATAAGGAACAGCTGGCGAATCTGACGGTCATCAAAGAAGATGAAGAAACAGGAAACGCCCCACAAGGTGCCGCAACGCTCTTTGGTGCGAAATATGACTTGACGGATGCAGATGGAAACTTCGTCGCAACTTTGACGATGGATAACGTTGACGGGATCTCTCAAGCAGAAATCAAAGGCTTGAAACTAGGCACTTATTTCCTACAAGAAGTTGAAGCACCAGTTGGGTACAACTTGGATCCAACGAAACACGAAGTTCAATTAACGTACGCTGGTCAAAATGAAACAGTTGCGATTCACAGCCGTACTGTCACAGATCGTGTAATCAAAGGGCATATCGAAGGCTACAAATTCGGTTCTCGTCCATTGATTCCAAACTCTTTAGCAGACATATTGGAACGAATCTCAGGAACCAATCAAGACATTAAACCTCCTTTAGAAGGCGTTGAATTGACCGCAACTGCTCACGCAACAGGACAAGAATATGTGGTTACTACAGGCGAGAACGGCTTCTTCCGTTTTGAAAACCTGCCGTATGATACCTATACGATTTCAGAAACAAAAGGTCCAGATGGCTATCTATTGATTGAACCATTCGATGTAACTATCTCTGAAGACGGCTATACGCACTTCTTCTTACTGGAAGACCGAATCATTGAGTCTCGTTTGCACATTGTTAAAGTCGATGAAGAAACCGGGGAAAACATTCCTTATGCCGGCGCACAATTCAAAATCTTTGATACCTGGGCAAATGATGGCGAAGGGGCATTCGTATCGATGCAGCGTCCGAATGATACGGAAAGCACCGACGTCTTTGAAACAAATGAAAAAGGTGAGATCGTCACAACCGAAAGCCTTGCATGGGGCGTTGATCGCTATGAATTGCATGAAGTAAAAGCGCCAGAAGGGTATGTTTTACTTGAAGAGCCAATCGTCTTCAGTGTGACGCAAGAAGATTCTGACGGGATGATCCGAATTGAAGTGCCGAATCGTTTAGCACGTCAAGACGTCCAATTGATCAAACGCGATCGCTTGAACGAACAACCTTTAGCGAATGTACCATTCAATTTATACCAAATTGAAAAAGATGGGTCTGAAACGCTTGTTGATGCGTTCTTAACGGACGAAGAAGGCATGATTTCACTTGAAGGATTACCTTACGGCGAGTATAGATTCGTTGAAGGGCAACCATTACCAGGGTACCTTGAATTAGAAGAAGACATTGACTTCTCCGTTACTGTCGAAAACGACGGTGAATTGATTGTGCTAGAAGTCGTGAACGAACGTGAAGACTTAGAAATCACGACATTATTTGCGACGGTTGATGGTGAAAAAATCGTGGATCCTACGATCGATAACCGATTGGAAGACAAAGTATG
Source organism: Enterococcus sp. NPDC086594 (assembly GCF_044746145.1). Taxonomy (NCBI): domain Bacteria; kingdom Bacillati; phylum Bacillota; class Bacilli; order Lactobacillales; family Enterococcaceae; genus Enterococcus; species Enterococcus sp. NPDC086594. The sequence continues at coordinate 41,283 of NZ_JBIVBP010000017.1, read as the reverse complement.
GATCAAAGGGGACGCCATTGAAATTGGGCACACCTATACGATCGTTACTGAATACGTGAATCGCTTAACTGGTGAAGTTGTAAGCCGTGATACAACGCAATGGACAGCGAAAAGCAAAGAAGATGAATTGTCTGTTTTCCTTGATTTACCGGCAAACACCATGAAAGATGGCGACGAAATGACTGCCACTCATGTCCTTTGCTATGATGAAGAACAAGAGGAAGAAGTTGGCCGTGAGGTTGATTTAGAGAACATGGATCAAACGGTTCATTTTGTCGCACCAAAACGTGAAGGGGAGCTGCCGAAAACAGGAAGCACAGCTGGTATGATTCTAACTGTACTAGGTGTGAGCATTGTAAGTATTGTCGGTGGATTCTACTTCTTCCGTAAGAAACAAGCGTAAGAGGACAACTACGTGCAGAGGAAATAGGCTGCACGTAGTTGTTTTGTCATATAACTGCTTAGGAGAGGGAATATGATACTAAATATTATCCAATATTTTAGGGGAAACATAGTAGCTGGTATCTTTATTTTTCTTCTAGTGAATACTTGTATCTATTACGTGAGATATAAATTGAATGAGAATGGATACAATACAATTGAAGCATACTTCATTATTGTACAAACAATACTTATGGTCACCATCCTAGTAGGTATTGCTTGGCATTTTTTCATTGATAATTATCACTAAGGAGACAAATCATGGATAAATCACTTTGTTACCTAAAATTGATTGACCTTTACATGACCTAATCACCGCTCAAACGTCGAATTTATAAAAAGGAAATAAAGAAGCTGATCACCTTGAGCAAGCCAAAAAGTATGTCATTAGAAACATTGATTGATCACGAATTATTAGATTTGTTAGGTCAAATTCCTTTGAGGAGATCAATCTTGTCCCCATTCTATAGTCAATTGGAGTTTTACGAGAAACTATCAGAACTCCTATGATCCTAATGCATTATAGGTTACGTACGCAACAAATGAACAATCGATTGATCAAAATACTTATTTTTCATACGAGAGTGAAAAAATTGATTACACATTGCCTTTTATCTTCGGTATGATAAGAGAGGAAAAAAAGGAGGATTTTTTAGTGAAACAATCAAAAAAATGGATCGCACTTGCACTGGTTTGCAGCCAGTTTTTAACATCTATTCCAGCTTCAGCTGCACTTGTTGGTCCAGAGGATATAGCAGAATCAACACCAACCGAAGAACAATCACCGGCTACTCCTGAAGACCAGGAGTCACAACCAAGTGAAACACCTGAAGAAACACCAAGCGAACCGGTGAATCCACCTGTTGAAGAAGGCCCTGCTGTTCCGGAAGTTCCTGAAGAAACGCCAGAAGAACCTACACCAGCACCAAAACCAGAAGATCCAAAACCGGTGAACCCACCAAAAGAAGAAGTGAAACCAGCACCAACACCGAAGCCAGATCAATCAACGAATCAGGACGCAACGCCGGAGACCGTGCAGCCAGCGCCCGTTGAAAATCAACGTCCGACTTTACCAGAGCTAGCAGAAAGCACGCCAGCTGAAGCCAATCAATCAACGGCCATTGAAATCACTCCTGTCAAGGAAACGTGGGATTTCATTAAAGAAATTGGCGAAGATGCGCGAAAAATCGGTTTAGAAGAAGACCTCTACGGCTCAGTTATGATCGCACAAGCGATTCTTGAATCTGCCAGTGGTCAAAGTAAGCTTAGCCAAGCCCCTTACCATAACCTTTTTGGGATCAAGGGAACCTATGAAGGAAAGGGCGTCACCTTCAAAACACAAGAAGATGATGGAAAAGGTAATCTGTATACGATCGATGCAACGTTCCGTCAGTATGAAGATTACGAAGCGACCTTCAAAGATTATGCGAAGCTTTTAAAAGAAGGTTTAGCGCATGATAATGACTTTTATAAAGGTACCTGGAAGTCAGAAACGGACTCCTATGAAGACGCAACAGAATTTTTAACCGGCCGATATGCGACGGATACACAATATGGCGAGAAGTTAAACGCCCTAATTGAAGCCTACGCATTGACTAGCTATGACAAAGAAAAAGCTGAATTACCAGAAGGCACTGACGAAATGATCCACCCTGTGGCTAATCCGGTCGTATCTTCTTCCTTTGGGCCACGTGGGGGAGGATTTCATCGAGGCGTCGATTTTGCGGCACCACTAGGCACACCAATTTTTGCAAGTCTTGCAGGGACCGTGATTCGATCTGAATACCATGCGTCATGGGGCAATTACGTTGCTATTGAACACGAGAACGGACTAACAACACTCTATGCCCACAACAATCAAAACTTAGTGACCGTTGGTCAAACCGTTGAGCAAGGCGAAATCATTGCTTCCATGGGCAGCACCGGAAACAGTACCGGTCCTCACTTGCATTTTGAAGTGAGTTTATCGCCAAGTTTGACACAGGATCAGTTGATCGATCCTATGACTGTCTTACCAAAATAAGCGTTACCCAAAAGAAAGTACTTCGGTGCTTTCTTTTTTTTATTTCTAAAAGAAAGGAAAAAACACATGACCGAAACCACAGAAGAAAAAGTCCTCCATTTAACCGTCGGAAAGGAAGTCCGACTGACCTTCACCGCAAAATTTGAGCGATTACGCTCGATCCAATTGAGTTTAAACAAAGTATCAGAATTGATTCGCAATGGCTTAGTGACGCAGGAAACATTGACTGAAGTCGATCGAATCGGGTTGATCACGAAAAGCAATCATAATACCTACGTTCAAGTAAAAGATATTCGGCAGGTTCCGATTGATCCAATCGAAGTCATGGTGCCAATCAATAAGAAGAAAACGAAGGCAAAATTTAATCCCGATGAGTCATGGGCGCGGCAGGGCTGGTTTGAATATATCGTCTCGGATACTCAAGAAATATCACGAGAGGATTTGTATAGTTTAAACCAGCTAAATGAAGCGTCTCAAAAGAGGAAGAAGAAAGGATCTAAATGATATGGAAGGGTTCGTTTTAATTAGCACATTTGTCTTAGGCATTGTAGCCGGCTATTCACTGCAATCGGTCATTTTACCCGCATTGAATATAGAAGACTGGCTCAAAAATCGTTCGATTCAAAAGAAATTTTCGTGTAAGAAGAATGACTATACCTTCTTTGAGGAAGGAATAGACGACTTCTACATTCTTACCATCAATAATAAGGAACGTCGGATCAAATTTTCCAAAAATCGACCGTATACGATCGTGTACGATCGGGAGGTTGATATGGCATAGGAGGTAATTTTAATGGACTGTCGATTTATAGAAGTAGAAGGATTATCCATGGCTTGTCCGAAAACCATGTCATTAAAAGAAGCAAATCGAATGCTTTTCAAAAAAAATGAAGAAGTCGATATGGAAGGTATTGACGTCACATTCCACTATGAATTGATTCAAGATGAACGAGTCGTCTTACGATCGCAGCTTTCCTTGCCGGTTTTTGATTTTGACTGGTGGGAATTATTGGAAGAATTTCTATTTGAAAAAGGTGCTTCAGAAGAAGTCGTTAATCAATTTTCAGAATCATTCAAAAATAGCTTAGAAGATGTTCCTGAAATAAAGACGGTCAAACCTAAAAAAGAAAAAAAGCCAAAACGTAAGAAAGAACGAATCTCAAAAGAAAAAGTACAAAACAAAAGGACACTGACCAAGTGGCTCTATGGTGTGGGGATGGTGTTTGTGTCCCTTGCACTACTTGTTGTTCTTGGCTTTGGTGTGAACCAAGTCTTTTTCACTGAAGGGCAAACCTTGACCTATGAAGAGCTTATCGACCAACAACAATTTGAGGAAGCCTATCAGCTGTACCCCAAAGAACAACAAAAAACAGAAACCTTTTTCTATTACTATGCGCTGGATAATCGCTCAGAAGCGACGTTACGACGCTTTCGCGATTTTCACGAAGAAAACGAAACGACGTTTGGTTCATTTGATTTGGCTATTTTGCAAAATAACTATAGTCGAGCTGTTTCAGCCTATGAAGAACAAACCGAAGCTTTCTCAAATGATCCTGAACGTTTGGCTATCGTTGGGTATTGTTACTTGAAAGTAGGAGAATTGGATGAGGCGAAACAAATCAATACCCAGATCAACAGTATTGAACTTGAGAAAAAAATCGTTTTATACGAACAGCTGACCCTTCAAATACAGGCGGCTGAAAAAGAAATAGAGGCTTTACAAGAAGAGGCAACACTTGATCGGGAAGAACTTGAACAACAATTGAATGACCTGTTTGACTTAAAAGAAGAACGGCTAAATTTATGAAAGAAGGGAACGACGTATGACAAAAGAAACGTCTAAAAAGATGACCAAATGGCAAAAAATCGGATTAAGTTTGATTTGCATTACAGCTATTACAGGTTTTATGTATCCAGCATTTTCTCAAAATGATCAGTCAACACAACCCCAGCCAGAACAAGACACGAGAAAGCCCCTTGAACGCTTAGATGAGCAAGAGAACGATCGATCACCCTTAGATAGGGTCACTCAAGAAAACGATCGGTCCTCACTCTTTGATCGGGTATTTGGCAATGACGGTACCGAGTCGGTTTTCCAACAAGTTTTTGGTAACCAGACAAACCGTGAAACCATTGATCGAAGCCCTATTTTAGACGCATTGGCACAAGCCGATGACCGTGAACAGAATCAAAACGTTGTTCATAACCCTGGAAATGAAGGGCCGTCATTAATTGATACAAATCGACCAGTGACACCAGATGAGCCGGAATTGCCGATCACGCCCCTTCCTCCTCTTCCTGAAGAAAACGATCCTTTAGAACCAGTACCGCCAATCAATCCAGAAGAACCAGTTATACCAGAACCACCAGTGAACCCGCCGGTCAATCCGCCAGTAAACCCTCCTGTAGATCCACCGGTGATTGAGGTAAACTATGACCGCCTTGAGACGTTGGTTAGCCAGGCGCAATCGATCAATACGAATCTCTATTTGTCTTCTGGTGTCTCGACGTTTGTTTACGAACGTCGCGTGTCTGAAAGAATGTTGGAAGATCGTAATAGTACGCAAGCACAAGTAGACTTACAAATCAGTCGCTTACAACAAGCGATCGATCAGCTGGTTTTAAAAGGGGATTCGACGACATTAAAAGCAACGATCCAACAAGCCGACACGATTGACCGTGAACGGTTTACACAAGAGAGTCTTGCTCGATTGGATGAACGTGTCTTAGAAGCGAATCAAATGCTTCAAACCGATGAACACACGCAAGATGCCCTTGACCGGATGAATCGGCGACTCGTCAGAGCCATCGATCAGCTGGAAGAGCGGCCTTCATTGGAACTTGCTTTGCTTGATTTACAACGACTGATTGATCAGGCAGAAACGTTTGAAGCGCAGAACTATACAGCTGACAGTTTCGCTCGTTTGACAGCGACAATAGAAGACGCGAAAACGTTGGTAACCGAAGGAACGGCTTCTGAAGAAGCGATTCTATCCATGCATGAGCGTTTAGAACAAGCAATCGACCAATTGATCGAAGTAGCGAACACAGATCAACTGGCTTCTCTAATCGCACACGCACGGTCATTAGATAGCGGCAATTACACACAAGATAGCTGGAACGTCTTAATGGACGCCTTAAATCAAGCAGAAGGACTACTCCAAGCACACGAGCCAAGTCAAAGTGATGTGGATCAGGCTGCTGAGAATCTCAGATTAGCGATTGATCAATTAGTCGTATCAGAAATAGAAGAACCAGCTCCGGATCCTGAGACGGACAATGATGAACCGCTATTACCAGACCTTACTGAACTTGAGTCAGTGTCAGAAAGTGAAGTTGAACAAGTAACTATTATCGAATGGTCTAACGAACCCTGGTCAAATCCTAGTACAAACGAACTTGATCTACCAGAAAGTACAGACACTGAAGAAAGTGAAGCACCAGAATTGATTGATGTCAGCCTAGAAGCGTTCTTTGATGAAGCGCCTTTGGAGCTGGATTCAGAATGAAAAAATTTATTGCCTGGCAAATCGGACCAAGTCTCCTTATAGGAGCGCTTGGTCTTTTATTATTGATTGGTCTTATCGGTGGAGGAAACCAACAGACGCTACGATCAGAAACTGCTTCAGGAGGCAGTATTTGTTCCCCCTCAGGCGATTATGACAAAGATAAGATCGATGAGGTCTTGGAGCGAGCCGGAGCCTTTAAAGGCAAACGAGCAGCCTTTGAACATGCCTCGGCTAAGCATAACGTTGATCCTGTCTTAATGATCGCCATTTCTATACATGAAACCGCGTGGGGAACGAGTCGTGCCTTACTTGAGCATAATAACCCTTCAGGGCAGATGCGTGGAAACCAAATTATTCACTTTGATTCGCTTGAAGATGGGTTAGAAATGACCGGACAAACCTTAAACAATTTATGGAATGAACGCGGCTTGAATACGATTGAAAAACTAGGTTCTGCTTATGCACCTGTGGGCGCTGGTAACGATCCAACGAATCTAAATATCCATTGGGTACCAACAATTCATAAATTCATTGAAGAATTAGGTGGCTTGTCCGGTGGCTGTGAAGGCGAAAGCGTAGAAGGGGATTTGATCACTGGTGCAGATGGTTTTGTGGTGCCAATGAAGAATTTCACGATCACTTCTCACTATGGCCCAAGATGGGGAGCATTTCATCGAGGAATCGACTTAGCTGCTCCTGAAGGCGAACCAATCTATGCCGCAAAAGATGGCATCGTTACTCGCTCGGAATATCATTTTTCCTGGGGAAATTATGTGACGATCACCCACGAAGGCGGTGCAACGACACTGTATGCCCATAATCAACGAAATGTAGCAACCGTTGGTCAAAAGGTCAAGCAAGGGGAATTGATTGCGTATATGGGGAATACGGGACATAGTACCGGTCCGCATTTGCATTTGGAACTTTGTTTAGACAACAGCCTAGCCCAAGACCGATTGGTAGATCCCTATCCAGTCTTTTTCGGAAATAAATAAGAAGAAAGGAAACAAAAATGCAACCGTCAAAAAAAATAGCCCTTGTGGTCATGTGTGGTGTCTTGTTGCTTTTGTGTGTCTTTTTTCTCTCTCGTCTGTCACTTAGTGATAGTGAAGAAACCCTTCAATCGAGCAATGATACAGCGATACAAGGGAATCGGGAAGTAGAGCAAGAGGCGCAAGAATCCACTACAAAAAGCACAACCACAAGTGAACTTAGACAACCAAGAACTGAGTTAAGTGACGAATCATTCACCGATGTCCATGCAGCTCTTCTACAAGCGGCATTTATCTATGATTCGTTAGATACACAAAAAGAACAAATGAAGCCCTTTGCTTATAGTGAGAATCGTTATCCAGCATTAGGAATAACCGAAGGCGTGCCCGTCTATCAAGACCTTGCGTGCAAAATTATCGAAGAGACGAGCTTCTTTCGCCAAATTGATGAACAAAATCAAGAAGTGCTAACAAGGATCCACGTACTCTACGATTCGGACCATAATCACGACCATGAAACAGGGGAACACGCCCATAAAGAAACCAACCAAGTCCTGCTTGTCACTATTCATTATCGACGTTCCGGAGAGACCTGGTTGGTCTATGACTTAACCTACGAAGAAGATCCGTCCAATAGCCAATTCTATTCAAATTAAAAAGGAGACTTTCAATGAACAACCAAGAAACCAACCAGGTGAATGACCAAATAAATGAGAAAAAAGAACAATACGCGCCACACTTTGATCAATATGAAAAAAAGGAACAAACCATTATCTATATTCTTTGGCAGATCCAGAATCGAAAAATTCGTGTCGGGAGTAAGTTATTCTTTGAGCCATTGAACAAAAAATTCGGATTATCAAAGTCACAGTGGCCACTCGTTAAAGAGTTTTTATCCGGTGCTGGACTGCTCGTCGATCAAGTGGTCATTGCAGAATCAATTCCGAAATATTTGAAAGAAAGGTACGGCATTGTGAATGAGTGAAACAGATTTTTTTGATCCCAGTGCGTTGCAGGGATCCACCCAGGGACAAAAGAAAAAGAAAGAAAAGCCGAAAAAAGAAAAACGACCAAAAAAGAAAAAGAAGAAAAAAGAACCGAGTAGCCTTCGCTTTCATCCAGTAACGGTGAGACAATGGCTCACCTACTTCTTTTACTTCACATTTTTGGTCATGTGCGTCGTTTCTTTTCTTTCTTATAGCCGTATGAATCAGCTCGCTCATATTGCCGCTACGGGTGTCCAAGAGGCAAAGGCAGTAGCCGAATCAACGTTAGAAGCAACGCAAGAAGGAGATTGGAGCCGTCACGTTGGCGAGGAGTTCTTGACCCATTATTTTACGATCGAAGAAGGAACGTCACGCAGTGATCTGGAACAAGTCCTTTCCCCTTACCTGGCACAAGGTCTATCCATGAATGACTTGATTCAATTTTCTGTTGGAAATACGCGATCGATCCAATCGATTCAAGCAATTACGCAGAAGGAGAAAGAAGCAGACGAGATAGGCTTCACCTTTGAAACGACGTACGACGTTGTCTTTGTTGAGAGGGAACAGACAAATCAAGTACGTGTGTCCTTACTTACCAATATTGAGAATGGCGAAGTGAAAGTCTTGCAGCCACCTAGTTTCTTGAGCATGACATTCTCTGAGAATCATGAAGGAAACACGGCAAAAGCAACGATTGATCCATTCCTGACGGAAGGAGAAAGTCTTGAAGAAGGGGAAGCTGCACGTGTGGTTTCATTCGTTGAAGACTTTTTAACCCTTTACGTTCAAAATGATCCGAATCTGAAGCTAGTGAGTGACGTCGCAGGTGTCGGAGCGGATCAAGTCAGAAATATTCAAGTATTAAACTTAGTCGAAAAAGAGGGCCAGTTGATTGCTGAAACGTCCTTCCAATTATCATTTATTGAAGGCAATTTCTTTACCTCAACTGCTCGTTTAACGATTTCTGGGGAAGCAGGCTCTTACTTTGTCGATTCTGTGACCCCTTTTTAAAAAAATAAACCCTATTTGGAGGAATGAAACATGTTTGATTTTAGTAATTTATTTAGCGAATTTGCCCCACAGCTCGTCTTTATTTTAGTGGTGGTCGCAATCTTTATGGCCATTGCAGCGTTTATGACCCAAGGGATCGGACGAGCAATCGCATCGATTATGTGTGTGCTTGTGTTGATTGCCTTGATTATTGTTCTTGATAACGCATGGGAAATCGGAAATTGGTTCAAAGACCAATTCTTTGACCCTTCCGCTTCAAGCACAGCCATTTTTCTATCGCGTTTTTACTTGTGAGGGATAATCAATGGAATATAACTACACAAGGGAATGGAAACAGCCTCATAAAGTCTATGCCATCGGTGCAATCAATCTGAGTCGCTTTTTCCCTGAAGGGGTCAAAGTCTCATTTTTGATTGGTATCGGGGTCATTGCAGGACTTGTTTTTGGCTCCTGGATTCTCTCTTTGGTGTTTGGGATTACTTTTTTAAGTAATCTCTTTCGCCAAACATGGATCGTTCTCATTTTCTTCCTGAGCGTTGGTTTGTGGGTGCTGTTTAGCTTGTCATGGGATAAGAAACGCTTCTCCTCTTTTCTGATGGGGCGATTTAAGGCAACCGCAAGAGGAAATACGCAAACAGAACATGGTCATAAAGTAGGGTTCATGGAAACACCACTTCAGTTTGTAGATAAAAGGAAAAAAGGACGTGTCTATCAATGGAAACCCAAGTAGCCTACGCACAAACCCCTCAAGACAGCTGGTTTCGCAACTTTATCTTTATGAAGGACGGTCATGTTTGGGTAGCTTATGTGATCGATAAGACCTACTTTCCATTGAATGAACCAGAATTTTTTAAGCCTTATATCGATGATGGACAAGAACTGTTTGCCCATGATGAATATGAATACCGGGTACTTGATATCTCTGAGCGATTTCCTTTGAAGAAACAGTTCGACACAACAAAAACAGAATTGGTCCGTGGCCCCTTAAAGGGCATTGGCGATTACTATTATGACGAGGCCTTCAGTATTTTGAATCAAGAATTGAAAATCTCTCGATCAAAAACACTCTTATTAGTGAAGTTGACAAATAAGCCGATTCCAGTAGATCCAATCGACTTCATTCGACTATTCAAAGATGATTTTGCCAAAAAGGTTCGTGAGGTGGTGACCGGTCAACCGGCACAAACCCAAGTAAGTTCTAAGGTTTATATTGAAAAAGAAGAAGCATTGTACCAGGATCTTTTACATGCCAAACGTGTCCGACGTGCAACGGAAACAGAGCTGAAAAAAATTCAATACCACCTCTATCACCCCAACACAGCTGTCATTCCAGAAGAGTTCAGCGACGCTGAAATGACCGAGGGGATCGTGACGATGCATAAAGGGTATTTGACCATTGAACAGATGGATCAAACCCACTATACCGTCTTTCTTCCACTTGTGGGGATGCCAAGCTCGCTATTTGGCAGTGGCTTTATTCATGAAGTGAAGAGCAGCTGCTATTTTCCGATCGATATTTTCACACCAGCACGCTTTACCCCGACGGAAAAAGATATGAAGCATGTCCGAAAAATGTTCAAGCGAATCAAAGAACAAATGGACGATCATGATACGGCGAATGCCGAGTTAGACGACGATGAAGTGATTCTGATTGGGGACGAACGATTGAAGAAACTTCATCATGATCTAAAAAGAGAAAACCGACGAAAAGTCGGTTTTTCTCTTTGGTTTATGATCAGTGCTAACTCCTTAGAAGAGCTTGAAGAACGAATCGATCACTTAAAACTCGTCTTCAAAGGCACGGACTATAAGCTTTATCGTCCACTGGTCGATCAACTGACCTATTTCTATCAAAGTCAGCTAGGGGCGCCTTATACCTTCTTTGACTATGAACAACATGCCACGACGAGTTATCTCATGGATCTCGGCTTTGATCTATACAGAACAGTAGGAAATAAATATGGTCTTCCACTTGGTCGAATCATCACTCATAAGGATTTTAAAAATGTCAAAGAAGCGATTCAGTTCTCAAGTAACTTAGTCTACTTTTCACCTCATTTAACGAAGAAAAATGTTGAAGGAAGTGTCCATGCCAACGGGAATACCGTCATTACTGGACCTTCAGGGGAAGGGAAATCCACCCTGGTCAAATATATTTTCCTTTGGCTTTTATTCTTTGGTCAAAAGACCCTCTATATTGAGCCAAAGAACGAAATGGTGAAATATGTTCACGATGCCAAACGCAAATATAGTCATTATCCCGAGTTTGTGGCGCTTTGTGATAGTATCCATTTCCTTACCTTATCAACGGATGATCAATACCGAGGCATCTTGGATCCATTGATGTTATTACCAGGGGAACAAGGCATGTTAGAAGCAAGACAAGTCTTGTTTCAACTAGGAGAAGTGAATCAAGACCCGTCAAAAGCTGCTCGCTTGAAGCGAATCATTATTGATGCCATCGAAGCAGTGGATCAACAAGCAGACCACCGGCACCTCAGTGCCGTTATTGACCTGATCCGACAAGAGGATAAAGATTTGGGGGCAGTATTAAACAGCTACAAAAAGGGGATCGGGAAAGTCATTATTGGAGATGATGACAGTGAATCCATCGGGTTTCATTCCCAGGTCACCGTTCTAGGGATCCAAGGACTCTCTTTGCCAACAAAAGAAGAAAAGGAATATGGCAACTTAGGTCCTGATAAAATCGCTAGTGAAGCGATTATGGACGTGATCATGCATTTAGTATCGATCTTCTCAACGAATATGGAAGAAGATGCGAGTGTCATTATCGACGAAGCCAAAGGGTTTATGGATACGCCACGTGGAAAATACCTGGCTGAAGACAACTTGCGTAAAGGGCGGGCATATGGAACGGATATGACGATCCTGATGCAGTCTTTCGCCGATTTCGACAAAGAAACGGCGAATGATCTGATTTCCTATAAATTTGCCTTTAAACCAAAAGCCAAGGATCAACAAGAACAAGTTCTCTCCTTTTTTGGCATGTCCGTCAACAAAAGCAACAAAGAACGGATCGAATCCTTGAAGCAAGGAACCTGTCTGTTTCAGGATCATAAGGGTAGAAATCAAGCCATTGCGATCGATGTCTTATTCGCAGAATGGCTTGAGGCAATCAAATCGACCGATACGTCCGATGAAGGAACACAAAAAGCTTTAGCGCTTGAGCAAGAGGATGAATTCTAGAAAGGAGGAACTTATGAAGAAAAAGTGTCTACTGTTTCTTGTCTTACTGTTTTCGTTCATCGGATTCAGTGCGTCACACCCGATTCAGGCAGAAGCGAAAACAGAAGTCATGTATGTAGCCGTCAGCGAAGAAAAAGGCTTTCCAGTAGTGAACAAAGAGCCGACAGAAGACAAAGATGAAATCTACAATAGGTATGAAGAAAACTCCTTTTCTTTAATGAATAAGGAGTTTTCAAGCCTGAATAAAATCAATGAATTTCGACAAAACTTAGATTCCATGATCAAAAATTGGGTGTGGTCGGCTGCTTCAGCAATCGGACGGTTTAACGCGCGAATGGTGAAAGGTCTTTTCTCCTTGGATCTGGCGACGCAAGTGAAGGAACCCTTTCAGGAATTGTCTTTAGACTTAGCCAACTCTCTGGTCAACGTAGCCACAACCTTTGGTTTGGTTATGGTTGCCCTTTTTATGGTCATTAAATACGCAACGACCGGACAATTCTTTGAAGCCGTTAAAATCTTTGGACTAGCGATACTGACTATGATCTCGTTTGCGATTTTTACGGATCCAAAAGGCAATGAGTTTTTCTTTGACGGCGTGATCTCGATCGATCACCAACTGGAAAAAGCTCTTGCAGGGGTCAATCCTAACTTCAAGCCGGAAGGACAAACTCACTTTGTCCCTGGAAATGGTGAAGAGGATGACAATGATTTAGCGAACCGATTGGCTGCAGAGGTCTTTTACAACAATGTGTACGTGCCATATCTTTACATGCAATATGGTACCGCAGATGAAGCCGAGATACGAGAACAAGCCATCGAGTATAACGGTCAAAGTTTTGATCGGATTGGTGCATTATTAGATAATGATTCTGCTTCAGAAGCCCAGGTAGCGTTTGTAGAAGACGTGACAGACTATGAGGTGGATGAACTAGGAAATACGAATCCGATCTATACAAACGCCTTTCGATGGACTGGACTTGCGTTTTTGTATGTGATCACGAACGGACTTCAGTTTTTCATTTATGGTCTTTTAGGAATCGTACGAATCGCCTTTCAGTTCTTATTGGTTGCGATTCCTGTCTTTTTCCCGATCGCATTGATATTTGCCATGGTGATTCAAGGAAAAGATGTCTTAGGGAGTTACTTCAAAGGGCTTGGGACGATCATGTTTATCAAAGGTGGGATCAGCCTACTGATGGTGATTTTTATGAGCTATGTGACATTGGCTTATAGTGTAATGAATACCCAAACAACGGATCCGCTAGACCGTGTCATTACGTTTATTGCTTGGATCTTAGCACCGCCATTTCTTTGGACCTTTCGACGGTTCTTAGGCATTATCTTCACACCTGGACCCTACGCAAGCAAATTAAGTCGTATGGGAATGGCTCTACGACACCCGATTCAAGCAAATAGGCAAGCGAAAGCTGAACAAGCAGCGCAAAAGGCTGCACGTCAACAGCAACGAGAAGATGCCAAAGAGCGGTATAAGAAGAAACAAGCTGCAGCTGAAAAGAATGGTGCTTCCAGTCATGGGTTGAACGAGGTAAACAAGAAAAATAAACCTGAAAATGCCCTTAGAGCCGAACGAAACAAAGCCGCAGAAGCGAGTAAAAAAGCTGAATCTACGGACAAAGAAAAAGATGCAAATGGCCAAGATTTGAATAAACCAACGGACAAAGACAAGCAGGACTTGCGCGCGCAACGCGCCGCTCGTAAAGAAGTTGATCCAAAGGATTCAGAACAGCCAGGATCAGATGACAATGAATTGAATAAGACAAATGGTCAATCTGGACCGGTCAGTGATCGACGTCAAAATAGACAGCAATCCACAGATTCCCCTCAACAATCTACGCCTACTCCTGAAGAAGCGTCGTCTCAAGACTTGAATAAACCACGTCAGGGACAGGAGGAATCGGAGAAGCGGACACAGCGTAAGGAACAGTCAACTGGTTCTGGAGAAGCGCAGGGCAGAGAGAAACAATCAGAACGAGACTCTTCTAAGGAAGCTGCCGTTGAATCCAAAGTCGCTAAGACAGGAAAGCAGACACCTGCTCAACAACGTCAAGAACGTAGTGAACCGACACAAAGTACTTCAGATGTTGGCGCAAAGACAAAGAGTGTCGAAACTAATGCTCGTCAAGTAGATCGTACCACAGGAGAACCCACGTCGAATCAAGGGTCAAATTCAACGCATAAAAAAGGACAAACGGTTCGAAATCCAGCGAAGGCACCGAAAAAAGAACGCGGGAAATCCGCAAAGAAACAAGCAACGAGTAATGAACAAAAACATGTCGGAGCAGACAAATATCTTAAGAAAGACAATCAAACCGTCCGTCAACCAGTGAGGAGAAAGTAACTATGAGTATATGGAATCAAGGAGCATTTGACGCCGCCTTTTCAGATAAGTCCCCTTCAGGAGGCGGCGCAAAAGAGCCACAAGGAAAGTTAAGTCAGATCAGCCTAATCGTTTCTGGGCTGTTGTTGGTCTTCTATCCTTTCACGATTGTCGGGCTCATTCCTTTTTGCTTTTTGTATTGGATCAGTCAAAAAGAAAAGAATGGCGCTTTAGGGAAACGTGACTATATCCCCTTATTTGAACGATACCTTGTGCTATCGGCCGTCGTTTATTTTGGTGGATTACTCGTCAATTTTCTTCTAGCGTTTCTTTGGACACCAATTATTTACCTCAGCTGTTACAACTTCTTTCCGCTTAATTTCTTACCAAACAAGCTGCCATTTACCGTTGGCAGCTTGTTTGCGTTATTGCTTGGATCCGTCACACAATGTGCATTTTTTGCCCTTGTTGTTGGATTCGTCAGCAAACGGAAAGTAAAGTCCAAAGAAGAAGAACTATCAATGATTCGAAAAAGTAAAGACTACAAGAAACGAAAAGAGAACAAGTTTGACATCGTGAAAGAAGAAAATGAACGATTTAAAGAAGAACAAAAAAAAGAAAGAACTCAGGCACGAGAACGAAGAGGCATGGGTGAAACCACGACCAAAGAACCGCCTTTGTTCGTTGGTGTTGAGGAATTCGGTCATCCTTATACCATGTCATTTTCTGAGTTGAATCAACACGCGACCTTTACCGGAACAACAGGGAGTGGGAAAACCACCTTGAATATGATTTTTATCGACTATGCGATTGAATACAATATTCCGATCTTGTACATCGATGGAAAAGGAGCCAAAGACACCTTAGAATCGATTGAGGGAATCGCTAATAAGTACGGAAAATCAGTCAAAGTTTTTAGTGATACGGAAAACGTCCGGTACAATCCTATCAAACACGGGAACAGTGTTATGGTGCGGGACCGATTGATCACACTTGCCGAAACAGAAAGTGTCTTCTATTCTGGTGCAGCGAAATCACTGATTCAAGCAACGATTCAATTCTTAGACTTGTTTGGAATCGATCGCACGCTTCAACAAGTGTCCGAGTACTTCCTACCAAGAAATGTATTAATGAAGTTTTTGGATACGCAGCTAGACGAGAAAGAAGACTTACTGTTCATGGCTGTCGAAGAAAAAGAAGAGAAGAAAAAGAAATCCACTTCAAAGAAAAAAGAGACAGAAGACAGCGAGGAAACCGATGACCAGCGAAAGAAAAATCGTTTGGAAGAGTTGGATATTGAAGATGAAATCAGTAGTGATCCCGTCGGTGAAACGTTGATTGAGATCAATCCAGACCACTTGCCATTAGAAGAGCTGTACTATTTGATCCGGCGCTTTCGCTATCTTCTTCCTCAAAAAGAAAAGGATATGTTCAAAAAATTGTTCATGCGCTACGAACATAAAGACAATCCATTTTACCTTTATGCCACGTCCGAAGCCCTGCAGACAAACATCAATATGTTGATCGATAGCGAACTAGGATACCTGTTTGATACGTCTGAAGAAGGCGTTGAAGAGCTTGATTTATTAAAAGACAGCCAAAATAATGAGGTCATGTTTCTGACATTGAACGGGTTGGTGTACAAAGATTACATTAAAACGCTCGCTCAATTTTTTGTTTCCGAAGTGAATTATTTAGCTTCTGAGAATTATATCTACAGTGAATTTAAACCTTTCTTACTTGTTTGTGATGAACCGTCTGTCTACATGAACGATTCATTTTTAGATACGGTAAACAAAGGAAGAGGAGCCGGCCTTCATACAATTTTCAGCCCACAGATGTTAGCAGACATTGATCGAATCGATCCAATACTGACAGAACAGATGGTTGGTAACTGTAACACGTACTTCATCGGTCAAGTCAATTCAGGAAAAGAAGTCGATCAATGGACGTCTTTAATTGGAACCTATAGCGACGTCGAGAAGACCTCAATGGTGGAACAAGAGCATGGCTATAGTGACGTTGAGAAGACCGATTGGGTAGCTTCACGAGGAACGGTTCGTAATGTTCGAAACTTTTTGGTCCATCCAGACGAGTTCAAAGATTTACGTCAAGGCGAGTTTGTGGTCTACCGAAAATCTAAAAGCGTACGTGAACAAGCCGTGCGTGTGTACGTTACAAATCCAGCTAATCGTTAACTCTAAATATGAAAGAAACAGTTAAGTGTAAGACATTTAATCAATATTTTAGTCGATTATTTGGGATTCACCTGGGATTCAGTCGGGATTCACTTGGGATTCACCTGGGATTCTAGGTCCGTGGGCGCCTTGCCGCTGAACGTTGTCACACCAAGGTTTATTCTTCCTTTTTGCTAAAGCAAAATTCCTGACCATTTACGGACAACGTGGGAAAAATCCCCAGTTTTACCGTAAATGGTCAGGAACCGGAATAATAAACCAGTGACAACAGCGGCAAGGCGCCCACTAAGTGGAACAAATTATGATAGATCAAAGTGAGGAGAGTAGATAAATGGGAGATGGAAAAGATTAAAGGGATCAACCCCCTACCCCCATTCATGGGGGTCTCTAACTATCACCCTCCGCCCTCTTTCAATCATTGAAAGAGGGAACTTACAACTACCCCTTGCGCCAACGCCCCTTCACCAATTCTTGAAGGGGCTGGCACAGAACCATAACCCTAAATGAGATAATGATGCCTTAGTTTTGATTGTATCTTAGTGTAGTCCTAACCATAACCCAGAAAAAGATAGCCTACACTTTTACTAGATAGCTTAAAAATATTGGTTCGAGGCAACAACAACCCCTTGCGCCCGCGCCCCTTCACCAAACCTTGAAGGGGCTGTCGCTGTTCTATGTGCCAAAAATGGTAAGAGTATATTGTCTGGCTGATTTGGCCACAAATTTACGAAACAAACCAAGGCAAACGAAAGGTGTGATTAAAATTCGAGAATTACTTTATAGCAAATATACTACTTTCGATAAAGAAAATGCAGAGTGGCTAATCCTAAATCTATTACACGAACTTAGGATCATGAATCGAACACAATTAATATCTCTAATAAATTTAGAATTTTCATATAGTCCATCTTCTGTTCATAGAAAAATTGCTAACCTTTTACAGCACGATCTTATATCTTATATTACTTGGGACGAAGATAGAGGTGAACGCTTTTTCTTTTTAACAAAAAAAGGACACAATTCGATTGGGGGAATATACTCCTTTCCAAAAGTCCCCGAATATAATTTGAAACACCATATAGAGGTTACAAATTATTTAATTGAATCCATTCGCTTGGCAAAAACAAAACCAACATTTCTGCTGGCTCAGTCAGAGCGTCGGCAAATGTACGAGAAGAAAGATATGTCCAAAGCAAAAAAAGGTACGCTCTTTCATGTTTCAGATTATATTTTACGATTTGAAAATCGAATGAACAAAATTAGTAATTGGCATTTTGAAATTGAGCTGACACTCAAGTCTCAAAATCGATACACCAAGGCAATCTTTCCTAAGTACCTTCGTGTTCTTACTCAGAAAAAAAATGCTCAATTAGTTTATGTGACACCCAGCAACATCATTTATAACTCCCTGGACACGTTCAAGGAATATTTTATATTGAAACAACAAGACGAAAAATTAAAGATAGATCCTACAGCTTTTGATCGACTGCATATCGTATCCAGTAATGAATTTACTTCAGTCTTGGAACGAATGCTAGATGAAAACGACTTTATCAATGAAAGATAAAATCTAAAGAATGGAGACCAGCTCTGAACGAAACGACTATTTAATTAAGATGATTTTTTTTGTTGCCCCGACACTCCGACCGCCTCCACCGCTTACGGGACAATAAAAAAAGGAAAGACAAGCTTTCCAGTTTCGGCGTTTATGTAGTTTTTTCAGTGATTTGATGATATAATAAGTATGTAAAGAGGAGTTGCGTCAACAACTCCCCTTATGACAGCACCGATTAAAGACGGTGGCGAATATAACTATATCAAAAAGAAATAGCTTGTCTGCTCGCTAAAGTGACGGCTATTTCTTTTTGTCGTTTTTAAGCAACTTGACAACCAGACTGATCAAAGCAATGGTAAACATACCAAAGCCAAGGATGGTCTGAATTGTTTCGTATGCAGACAAAAGGCGTCTCCTTTCATAAGATATTGGAAGTACGCTCATACGCACCACCTCACTTTCATTGGATAGCCACCGTCATTAAACTTTACTGTCACCTACTATTATATCATAAGAACCAGTCTGAATCCTTAATTCTAAGGCATTTGGACTGGTTTTTTCTTTGTTGCATAGAGGTATTTCTTCCTTCGCTTCAACCACCACCGCCGCTACGGAAGAAGCCATATATTCAACAAATGACAAAGGTTAAAGGCCAAGACGAAAATAGCAGAATAGAAAGGACCAAAGAAAATGAAAATTGTTCATGGAGAATACTACAAGGATGAAGATTATTACAAGAAGCGTTTTTATAAAGCAATAGCAGAACATGAACTTCCAGAAGGTTATCAAATCAAAAGGGAAAATGAATTTCTTGAAAATCATCAGTACTTTTTAGTTGCTGATTTAACACAAAGAGATTTGCGAAAAATGATCAACGTAGCATACCTAGATCCGTCAAAACTGGAATTAATTTCTGTAACGAAAGAAGAACGAAAAATTCACTCTTCCATAGCAACGATATTAGAGTATCAGGAAAAAAATAAATTCGCCAAAATCGATGATAAGGAACCCCCTAGTAATCCATTGGAAGTTGTCCACTGGGGATACTACAAAAAAAGAGGAAACAACCATTGTGTTTACGAAACAATAGATATTGGCCCACTTCCCGATGAGTATCGTGATAAGGAGAGCGAGGAATTACACAAAAATCATTTTAACTTTTTTACAACAAATTTAGTAGAAACTGACCTAACTAAGGTTATGGGGGGAGGATTTATAGATACAAAAACGTTAGATTTGATTCCAGCAACTGAAGAAGAAATAGCGGTTCATAACGCTATGTTCCTATTACACAATTACAGCTATATAAATTAGAGGGATATAGAATGATAGCCCTCATATCGGATTATTGATTGATGAAGATATTAGAAAATAATTCGTCACTAAATGGATCAATTTTCTCAGCTTCTGAGAATGACGAAATATTTAAATACAGTATATTTTCAGAAACTTTATTCCAAAACATCGGTAAGGTGGTATAAACTTCGAAAAGATAGCCCGTCTTCTTTGAAAATACACTATAAATGTCGGGGTATTCCTTCATTATATGCTCTTTTGAAATAAGTAGTGACGGGAAATGTTTTTTCTTATCCGTGTAATTAAAAGGGTTCTTTCTAGGCCATTGGCTGAAAGTTATACTCATGACTGATTCTTTCGTTGTAGCAGCCAATTGAGCTTTTCCACAATAAATCGTCGGGTATTTTTGATCAACTAACTCCTCAAAAAGAACGTTTGCAGAGATTGGCTTAAAGAGATACTTTATTGGAACAACCACACCATTACTTTGACGAGTTACTTTAAACTCAGGATCATATTTCAACATTTCTACATGATCTTGGAGTGTTTTCAAATGTTCCCTTGTTGGTCGCTTTGAACGTGGTGTACTCAAGTCTTTTTTAGGTAATGAGCTAGGTGAAAAAAATTGCGTCTCTGCAGCGTCCTTATCGGGTGATTCTTTCTTTGTGCTCACACTTTTTCCAGAAGAAAAACCTTGTTTACCGGATAAGTCAGAAACAATATCACCAGTTTTAATTCGTTCAAATCGTTCAGCTGGATTATTCGATTTAGAGAAAACAAGATCTTTGTTTTTAGGATGAAATTTGCAAGTCTCAATGTGAGCAATATTTACACGACAGCTAGTGATAAACGAAGGCCTCCGTTGGTGTTCTGGCTTGATTGAGTGGCCAGTAACTTTAGCAGAGCAACCATCAGTTGGGCAAACAAACTCATATATATCGTGAATATATTGTCCAAATAGTTTTTTTGCAGTTAACGGGGATATTGCAAACCCTTCATGTAACGTCGGATGATCCTTCAAGTACTCGATTGCTGAAGCCTCTGTAGGAATTGCTTTAGTTATCAGATGACCCATAATCATTACCTCGCTTTTTAATAATATTTTATCATAAAACAATATTTTTATAATAAATTAAAGTGAAATGTTGAATAGAAATTAAAAAGTAGCTTTGCAGGTTAATAATTCAGTCAATACTCCGTAATTCCTCTAGAGATTCCGTCGTTAAGGAAAAAGCGTTGTGATCTCTTCCAAAAAAGTCAAAAGAAAATTCAAGTAATAAGAGAAGCGGAACCTCATTGACAAGCAATGATTTCCGCAGGGCGTAAGATTCCGATGCCGGAATCTTTTTTAGATTGTATTGACTGTCAGAGCGCAACGGATTTGTTTCATTCCTGTTTGTTGGTTTCGCTCCTATCGAGCAGCTGCTATCGGTTTGGCGAGAGTGCTTATACACCTTCCGCATTCAGAAAAAGAAGGGGCGGAAAAACTTTTGCAAAGAACACAAAACTTTTTCCTACAGCACTCCCTTTTTTTCTGCCTGCTCCACGTGTAAGGGCTAAGCACGCCAACCCGCTATCAGCTTCAGCTCGAAATGATCGATATCAACCAACAAAGAAAGGAGAATTCTAAACAAATCGTTGCAGACATTCAATAAAATCAAATTTTTTCACCACCCACAAATCGCTTAACTGAAATGAACTTGTCAGGAACAAAACCGACCAATAAGGAGAGATTCACATGGAAATTACCGCAGTAAATATCAAAAAGAGTTTGAGAGAGCAAGGAATTGATACGAAAAAGGTACGTATTCGGGTTGAAATGGTGGGCTATGGAAGTACTTCTATCAAAGTAACATTACATGATTTAACGCTTGAAACAGAAAAAGTTCGTCACGAAATCCAAAAACGGTGGGGGAGCATTCGCTATGACGAAAAAGTACAAGGGGAGATTTTAGAGGGCTGTAATACGTACGTGTTTTGCGATTATGATGACGATGTTATAGAGCAAGCGATTCAAGCGAGATATGCGCAAGCAGAGGTCATTTATCAACGTTTAGAACAGTTAGACACATACGATGGTGAACAAATATTTGAAACTGAAACGATGAAAGCCGTTGCCTTTTTCAAAAACAAAACAATTTCATTGATGATGAAAGACCGCTCTAGTTCTATTCAATATCGCAAACATACGTTGAATAGTGTTTATGACCTAGCACATGCCCTTGTTTTTTTAGAAACGATCGGTCACTTCGGGAAACTCTAAACCAAAGAATCAGGAAAGGAATGATTAAAATGCCAATTAATTGGATAGAGTTGGGAGAAAAATATACGTTGACCGAATTAGAGGGAATCAAGCAGGCAATCGAATCGCTGAAGGACTTACACAAAGAACAACACAAAACAGAGGAAAAGGAGACGCACGAAAGGGTTTCATAACCCTTTCGTGCAAAAAAAATGATGATAAATGATGGTAAAAAGTACAAATGTAAGAATTCTTTTGTCTTTCAAGAGGAACTCATTTCCCGAGGAGATGTTATAGGTGTCAATCATATCGAATCACCAGTAGCCTATTGCGACGTGTATCGTGAAGATGACCATGGTATGAAACGGCTCAGAACGATCGAAATCAACTTGGAACGCTTAAAACAATCGATCGATTTTGAGAGTGAAGCGACTTATTACGGCGAGTGTGAAGAATGTCGCTACATGTTAAACGAATACCCAAGCGGTGCTTGGGGCGTTGGGTACGTTTGCGCACCTTGTGCAAAAAAACTAAGAGGTGAATATGACTAATGCCAAAGGAAATGTTTGAAAGAATGATTCCGCTTATAGGAAGTGCCTTTGGTATCGGAATACTCCGGTCATTGGCTTTCGGATTTTTAAGTGGAATCGTGAAAAGAGCGATTAAAAAAGTAGTTGGTATTGTAATTGTCGCTCTTTGTGTATGGCTATTTATTAATTATTGGAACTAAAAAATTATTTAATGGAAAAGAGGAAAAAATATGATTAACAATGTGACTTTAGTAGGACGTTTAACGAAAGACCCTGATTTACGCTATACGAGCGGTGGAAAAGGTGTGGCTACTTTTACCCTTGCCATCAATCGAAACTTTACCAACCAAGCGGGAGAGCGTGAAGCAGACTTCATTCAGTGTGTGATTTGGAGAAAGCCAGCGGAAACCCTTGCTAATTATGCTCGTAAGGGTACATTGCTTGGAGTGACCGGACGAATTCAAACACGTTCTTATGACAACCAACAAGGACAGCGAGTCTATGTAACTGAAGTTTTAGCAGACAGTTTCCAATTGTTGGAATCAAAGGCAACAAGCGAACAACGACAAAGCACACAACCGAGTCAACCCACTCAGCAAGCCAATCGTCAGAATTACAACGAGCCAGTAACATCTGGTTTGCCAAGTGATAGCGACATGCCTGCAGGCGCACCAGTAGGAGCAACGTTAGACGTTTCAGATGATGATTTGCCATTCTAAAGCAGAACAAGGAGGTCAGCCGCTTCGGCGGTTGACTTAGTACATAAAAAATAAAGGAACAAGTGAAGCGGAACCTCCTTGCTAAAGCAATGAGATCCGCAGGTGGAAAGATTCCGTACCGGAATCTTGGTTAGATTTGAAGAAATGTCAGGGCGTTGGGCATTTGTTTCACTCCTGTTCGTTGTTTCGTCCATCGATCATGCTGCTATCGGGTTGGCTAGTTCGCTTATACACCAGCGCCAGTCAGAAAAAAAGGGGCGAAAAAACTTTTGCAAAGAGCGCAAAACTTTTTTCTACGGCATTCCCTTTTTTTCTGCCTATCACCGGTGTAAGTTCTAAGCACGCCAAACCGCTATCAGCTATGCTCGAATGTCCGAGATCAACAACGAAGAAAGGAGAAATAAAAACAAATGCCCAATGACATTTCTTAAAATCAAAACTTTTCGCCACCCACAAATCGCTTAACTCAAATGGATTTGTAAAGACAAAAAACAAAACAAAAAATGGAGGAGATTTCAAATGGAATTTATCACAAATAACGCAATGATTGTTACGGCACTACCAAGCTTCAAAAAAGAGGTGAAGAAGGCACACGGCTTTGCAAAAGCACTGTTTAAGGATTCGGTTACACCGATAGTATCAAATCCAATCGGCTATCAAACCTTTTTTATCAGCATGACTGGTGCGTTGGAAGGAAGTGACCAATACAAGGAACTTGAAAGTAAAAGAGGAGAATTCACTGAATTCATTGATAGTTTTGGCTTTGAAGATGATTCTAATCTTTTCCAGCTGGTCGATGTCTCTTACAACGAAGTGGGAGAAATCGCGATTGAGAACAGCTTGTAAGAGGATAAAAAATAGTCAACCGCTTCGGCGGTTGACTGATATTTCTAATAGGGAGACGTGATACAGATGGCTGAAGAGTTAACTTACTATGATAAAAAGTATGATCGAGGGTGGTATCGAAACGGTAAGAGGTATCGATTTTTGTATATTGTCGCAATAGGAAATGTCGCAAAGTACCAAACAAAAACCGCCTATCTAAGAAATTGGGAAACGATGTCGTGTGAGAATCTAGAATTACATGAAGAATGGTTCAAGGAAGCTGAATATTTGGGTTTGGATTTGCCCTTTGATTAACTTATTTTCTGATATACAGGAAAAAGAGCGTCAGAAACAAATAAAATTATTGGAGGAAAACATGAAAGACAAGCGAAACTATCAAAAAATGATCACTACAAAATTACTGAGCCTATCAGGAAAACGAAATATCTCTACCGTTTTCTTCGATTGGGTGCATATGATGGCTTATGCTTATTCAAACAGTGTGGATAAAGGACAGTACGACGAGCGAGAAGCCGCCTACTTGGCGACTGTCGGCAAATATACGAGGGAAGAAGCTTTTCTGCTTGCGGACTGCTTAGGATTGCTTAGAATGGCGTTTGAATACAAGGTGCAAGATTGGCTAGGTGCAATTTACATGGAATTAAACATAAACAGTAAAAATTCAGGTCAATTTTTTACTCCTTCTCATATCGCAGAATTGATGGCTAGAATGACTTTTACCAACAATGAGCCGTTATTAGAGGAAAAGGGATGGATTGGCTACTATGAACCATGTGTAGGTGCTGGTAGCATGGTTCTAGCTTTTGCGGTAGCAATGGAAAGCGGGGGTTATAACTACCAGAAGCAACTGAGAGTGGAGTGTGAAGACATTGACGAAAACTGCTTACTGATGGCTTATGTGCAGCTTTCATTATGTGGGATCAATGCCGTATGTAAAGTGAAAAATTCCATGTCGGGTGAGGAAACGTCCACTTGGTACACACCGTTTCACATGATAAATCCCGCATGGATCACGAGGAAGAAGAAGGCACCAGCAATAGAACCAAAAAGGAGACAAAAAGAGGAACCAGACGTTTGGATTATTCCTGAAGGAGCTGAACAACTCGCCTTGTTTTAATTGATTTTACGGAAAGAAGAATGGCGCTAAGCTTCCTTCTTCTTTGCCAAAATCTAAATTAAGCAAATTAGGAGGGATTGAATGGCGAATAGATTTAGAAAAAGAGCCTATTTTAAACATATTATTGATGAAAGGAACAAGGGAATTAATCCATTTACCTATATTTTTCCAGAAACCGTATATGAGCTGTCTTGGAATGATTTTTTTGAACTTAGCGAATTTCCTTTGGGACAGAGGGAGTTTGTTAAAGATGAGTATCGTAATTACTATATTACTTCTAATCAAGCATTAATTGATTCACACGAGGGAAAAGAATTTAATACATTGGAAGGTATGAAGCTTTCTTATCCTCAAATGTCACTTTTAAAAAACAAATTTCCTCGCAGCTATGAAATGTTATTGAGAAATCTTCAAAAGAAACTTTTGAAAGATTCGTATAGTAAATATGAAGAAGTTCCAATAAAAATAAGGGTCAAATTTGAAAATGTTCTCTTTTTTAAGGCAGATTCAGCAGTGAAATTTTATGACGATTTTTACAACGACAGACAGGATTAATTATTTTGCAAGTCAAGAAGTTTGTTAGTGGAAGAAAAAACGGAATTGGAGGGTTGGAAATGGAGTTAATTAGTGCAGAAGGTAAAGAACGAATTAAATCGGTTTACAGAGATGTATGTATCGCAGAAAACGCATTTAAGAATGATGTTGGAGGTCACAACGGAAATTTTGAACAACGTAAAATCGCTATTGGTGACGTATTTCAAGCTTTAGGCATGATACATGAAGCCCGAAATATAGAAAATGAAATCTCAAACCAGACTTGGACTAGGAGTTACCATGCCGATGGGCGAATTAATTATGAGTTAGTCCAGTAGTGACAGATATCATAGAATGGAGAGACTTTATCATGATGGGAAAAAAGCAGCTGGAAGGTTTCCTTAAGGCATTTTCGAATGACAAATCTAAAGAGATTGTTTTTACTGATCCAAAAAAAGACACAGCAAATCCAAATCAAATATTATCGGTAGTAAAGGGTAGATTCTATACACTTGAAGAATTTGATGAAACCTTGGCACAGGGATACATTAAACTAATTCAAACTGAAAAAGGATTAGGGGTAAAAGTTATAGACACTTACAATCAGCAAACTAATGAAGAGGAAGAAAAATATATAAATTCTGGATATATCAAAGTTGGGTATCCACCAAAATAGCAGAAAAAAACTCTATCACCTCATACAATGTTAACACTTTGCCTTTTTCATAGAAAAATGTCAACAGGTGGTATAGAAAGGAAGAGAATGAATACATGAAAACTTTTGCAGTCGATTTTGCTTGCTATGATTTTGGCGATCTCGTATTTACTATGAAATGGATCCACGCAAAGACGGAGGGAAATGCTATTGATCAGCTACTAAAAGAACATAGAAATATTCATGTTCAAGATATTAGAGAAATCCGTGATTATATCAAATAAGAGGAGATTGTTATGAAACATAAGTCAAAATTTATCCTTGCAGCGTTTATCAGTTTGCTTGGGTTCACCGCTTCATTGGTGGATTTATCAGAAGTTGATGTTCAGTTGCCTGCTTTCTTCGATGAATGGACTGCCCAGGAACAAATCTCAGCTGAAGAGATTGAAAATCTTCCTGATTTTGACGGTCAGAACGTTGTCATACAAGTAAATAAAAACCGACCAAGTTTTACAGCTGAAGAGGCATCGATCGATGCAGGGTCTTGGCAAACCTTTTCGGATCTCGATTCGTTGAATCGTGTCGGTGTCGCAAATGCGATGCTACACCAATCGATGATGCCTACAGAAGAACGAGGCGATATATCAAACGTCTATCCTACCGGTTGGAATCAGAAAAAGCTTGAAAATAATGTTTGGCTCTATAATAGAAGTCACTTAATCGGCTTTCAAATGACCGGTGAAAATGATAACTGGAAAAATTTGTTTACCGGCACTCAACAGCTGAACCAGATCCACATGGTTCAATTTGAAAATGAAGTGGCCAACTATTTGAGAAAAACCAATAACCACGTACGCTATCGGGTCACACCGATATTTAGAGAGCGAGAATTGTTGCCCAGAGCGATTCAAATGGAAGCACAAAGCATTGAAAATAATGACGTTCAATTCAATGTCTTGATCCACAACGTTCAAAATGGTGTAACGATCGATTATCAGACTGGAAAAGCCACAAACCCATAAATCACTCAAGGTCAAAAGAACAAGTTCAAGAGAAAAGAGAAGCGGAACCTCCTTGCTAAAGCAATGAGATCCGCAGGTGGAAAGATTCCGTACCGGAATCTTTGTTAGATTTGAAGAAATGTCAGAGCGCTGGGCAGTTGTTTCAACTCCTGTTCGTTGTTTTCGACCACTCGATCACGCTGCTATCGGATTGGCGAGAGTGCTTATACACCTTACGCAGGCAGAAAAAAAGGGGCGGAAAAACTTTTGCGAAACCCACACAAAACTTTTTCCTACAGCACGCCCTTTTTTTCCGCCTACTCCAGGTGTAAGGGCTAAGCACGCCAAACCGCTATCAGCTATGCTCGAATGTTCGAAGATCAAACAACGAGAAAGGAGGAGTATAAACAAATGCCCAGTGACATTTCTTCAAATCAAATTTTTCCGCCTCCCACAAATCGCTTAACTCAAATGGATTTGTAAAGACCAAAACAAAAAAAGAAAGAAAAGAGTGAATGATATGGAAACAGTTTATGAAATCGTCAAAGTGAAACAAGAAATTTGTGCAATGGAAAAGTTTGTTCCGCTAAATACAACCTCAAGTTATACGATTGCGACATGGCTTCAGAATGAAATCGGATTGGACACACAAGAAAACCTCGTTCTGCTTTGCTTAGATGTGAGAAACAACTTGACTAGCTATTCAGTGGTTCATCGAGGAACCATCAATCAAACGTTTGTCGAACCAAAAAATTTATTTCAACGAGCGTTATTGTCAAACGCTTCTCGCATTTTGATTGCACACAATCACCCAAGTGGGAACCCAAAACCAAGTCTTGCAGATAACCAAGTGACCGAACGGTTGGTACGAGCAGGAAAGCTGATGAGCATTGAATTATTAGACCACATCATCGTTGGCAGTGATGATTACTACTCGTATCGAGAAGAAGGCAAGTTATGATTCCGAGTGTGCTTTTCTAGCAGTTAGAAAAGCACACAAATCTTAAAATGTGGAGGGAAAACGATGAATCGAATCAAACGTGTAGCACTTGAAAAATTAACAAACGAACTGACTGAAAAAACGTCACCTAGCGAGAAATTGATTTTTGAATGGTTAGGTAAGCAGAAGGATATTGCGTTGTATCAAGGAATTTTAACTCCTGAAAAATCACTTAAAAAGGCGTATCAATATGCTTACTCACAAGCGACACAATTTCAAGTCGGCGGGTGTGCCATTATCGATGATGAATTAGTTTACTTATGGATAGCGCACTACTTTAAACAACCAGTTACCGTAGTTACCAACGATTTTTCCAAAGAAATGATTCAAAAGAGCAAGACAAAGCAAGAGGAGCCTAAGAAACCGCAGAATATCAATCAGGTGAAATCGAAGAAAAAAGAAACGAAGGAAACCAACAGCAAAAAGAACAAGCCAAAAATGATGGAAGGAGAGCAATTAAGTTTGCTAGATATGTTATGAGAAAGATGAAAACTGCCAATGACTACGCCAAAAACTGCTTGAAACCACCAAAGGCATTCTTTGAATGGTGTTATTACAATATGCCCACTTATAAGTGGGCAAACAAACAGCAGACGATCATTGCTTCTGAACGCAAGCATTACTTTACCGAAGAAAAACGGCTCACGAAGAACTCACGACTAACCTTCTTTGACCGTAGAGACCATTTTCAAATTATCTTATCTACTAGTAGGCGAATCGAGATTCAAACCTATGAAGTTCGTTCCTTACTTGAAAAAGGCAAGCAACACTTTCGAGTGACATTAGTGAATTTAGAACACTTTAGCAATGATAAACATATCAAAGTCGGTGCCGTTTCAGATACAACCTATGACTTTCGTTTGGTACAACTTGGCAATATGCTTTCCATGTATGCACAACGTCCAACCCTCTACCCAAATAATTGGAATGACCGTTTGTTCACTGTTTCAGAGTTGCGGTATCTGACAATCGATTCCATTTATGGTGATGAAATTGCCTTTATCTACAAGTACCGACAGAGAATCGAATATGCACAACGAATCAATGCGCCAGCGTTAGCCAAGCAAATTTTAGAAATGAAGTTAGATATGCGGTCAATCACGATGAACTGGTTGAAGCGAAACAAAGTATTTTTCAGAAATAGCAATCGGACTTACAAATCCTATCAAGTAAAGCAAGCAATAGAATCAATGGGAACCAAGTATATTTCAGGTGTTGAAGTATTTATGGATGCAGATGATATAAACAAGATACCCGAAGGAGTTAAGCCAATCACATTCCAGAATTACCTCATGAAACAAAAGCGAACCATTGGCTTTTATCAGGATTATCTCGATATATTAAATGAATTAGGGATACCAATCACGCCAATGAAACGGCTGCCTAAAGACCTAAAAATGGCACATGACAAAGCTGTAGCCACATTAAATGCGATGAAGCGTGAGATTGTAAGAAAGGAATTTGAAAAACGAGCAATTGAAGAAGCTTTTCTAGAAATGACCATAAAAGATGTGCAATTTATCTTGCCAAAAGAAGCAAATGACTTGATAGAAGAAGGAAAAAGTTTGAAGCATTGCGTGGGGGGAAGCACTTATATCAATCAACATGCGGATGGGAGAACGACCATTGTGTTCGCTCGAAAGACCGCTGAGCCTGACAAACCGTATTACACAATAGAATATCGTGGTTCTAGACTTATTCAAGTAAGTGGTTGGGATAACAAGAAACCAGATGAACAACTAAGAAAAGTAGTTAATCAATGGTTACACATTGTCAATGAACGAGCCAAGACAAAGGAGAAGAAGCATGTTGCCTAGCCATTCAAGACACAAAAAAAGCTTATCTTAATTAAGAGTTAAGATAAGCAGGTAACGATTTAGCATTGTATTTGCGCCTTTATTATAGCAAAAAATAAAGGTGCAAACAACGTCTATCTGTATGGTAGACTAAAATAAAAAGACAAGGGAGCGATACCAATGGTCAAAATTCAAGAAGAAAACGGTCAATTCGTGGTTTATGTGAGAGGAGCGATTGCTGCTAGCTTTCTAACCAAAACCGAAGCGGAAGCCTTTGCGGTGAAACAAACCCAATACCCCACACAAGAAGAAACGTTGATCACTGATAATCAGGAGGACGTGCCTAATGGAATCAGAGATTAACTATTTGACGGTGAATCAGGTGCTAGATGTCCTGATTGATAAAGGAACGTTGTCGAAGGATGTTGCAGATACGTTACGTGTCCCGCTTTGGCAAAAAGAAGGACCACTGGATAATCATGGTCCAACAGATGTCTTTAAAGAGCTGGTACGCAGTGCCGGTTATTATTTACGGTACACCTATTCAGATGACCGAGAATGTAATTTGTACTGGTTGATAGAAAGAGAGTAGGCGCTAATACTTCACATAAAACAGAAACAATGAAGCGGTTTACTCAGCATACGTTGAAGGGATACGCTTTACAGAAAAAGAACAGCTAAGTGTTTATGATTTCAATGAAAGGAGCGGTTGATTTTGTCACAAGAAAGAAAATGTTTTGGCGGTCAGTGGAAAATACCGATAACGCCTTATAATCGTCGCTTGTATTGGCCACCAAGTTGGATTGAATGTGATTGTGGGGAATTAGCAAAACAAGTAAGAGAAAAGAAGGGAGACCATTTTTATCCGAATGGTCGCTATTTATGCAACACATGTCATCGAGAATACGAAAAGGTAGACGGCTATGACCGATTTGATTTAGTAAATAATGAAAAGAAAATCTGAGGTGAATTCTCTTGGCTATAAGTGATTTAAAAAGAATTTACTTCTACAATGACCATGCGATTATTGTTGATAAATCAGTAAAAGAGTATTGTTGTGTATCAGACCGATTGGGGATTTTGAAAGTAAAAGATATGATTGGTTTCTTCATATGCCATGAGAATTTAACAGAAAAGGAAAATCAGCTGAAGAAACAAAAGTACAAAAAAGTAGATTCGATGATCGATCGATATGCTAAATTATAAATGATTGACTTTTGCATTACATTGTAATACAATGGTTATATAGATAACAAGGAGGGATTACAATGAGCGTTACAACGATAAGATTGAATGAACAAGAAGAGGCATTTTTTCAAAGCTATGCTGAGCTAACTGGTCAACCTTTATCAACTTTAATGAAACAAGCATTAACTGAAAAAATTGAAGATTATCTGGACTTGCAAGCGGGATCTGAAGCTCTAAAAAATCTATCTGGTGAATCTGTCTCTCTTAAAGACATGATGAAGGCTGAAGGTTTATGAAGTATCACGTTGAATTTGATAAACGCGCACAAAAAGAATTTTTGAAGTTAGATAAACCCATTCGAAAGCAGATTCTGCTTTGGTTGAATAAGAATATCGACGGTTGTGAAAATCCGAGATGGACTGGAAAAGGTCTTACGGCTGATAAAAGCGGCTTGTGGCGATATCGAATAGGAAAATATAGATTAATATGTGATATTCGTGATGATTATGCTTTGGTTCTAGTTATAAAAGCTGGCAAGCGAGAAACGATTTATGAAGGCTAGTTACTCAGTGATATAAAGGGGTCAGAAACTTTAAGTTTTTGATCCTTTTTCTATAGTAAACAATTTTAAAAAAAACTATAATGATAAAATTTATCAACATGTGAATTAGTTAGTTATTTTTAGTTATTTCATCTGTCTATGAAAATAATGATTTCAAATCGATTTAAATTCCATGTAAGCTTAGTCATGTAAGAAAGAAGTATGCATACGAACTTACAGAAGAAGTGCCAAAAACCTTCGTTTTTTAGAATAAACATTTGTTATGTATTCTCTAAAATAGAAAACCTATTCTAACAACTTTTCCAAGACATTCGATGGTATCGGATGTCTTTTTTTATTGTTCTCTTAAAAATGAAGAATTTTGAGACAAAAATAGGAGGAGGGACATGGTAAAGAAAAGAAAAGGCTGGCTGATCGTCGCTTTACTGCTCACCTTTTTACCATTCACGTTGGTCACAGCGACAGAAGTCCAGCAGGTTGAAACAACAGGCACTATTGGCTTTACCGGGTTCTACGAACCCATCGGCACACCTGATCCACCCCCGCCTGGCAGTGAGGGGGAACTGCCCATCACAGATATTGCCAAACCAGGCGGCTCATTACCACAAACAAATGTGGTCAGTCAGACTTGGCTCATTTGGTTAGGAATTAGCGTCATCAGTCTTGTTTTTCTTCTATGGCAGAAAAATAAGAACCAAAAAAAACTTAATTAAAAGAAAGCAGGAATTATCACATGAAATTACTACGTTTAGCAACAATTGTCGCATTATCAACTACCGTTTTTGCCGGAGGTTCAACTGCCGTTTTTGCCGATGAAGTCCGAGACGTAACTACCGAAGGTCAAGTACAGTTCCGCGCATTTGATCCTGATGAAGACGGTGACGGAGAAGATTCTGAAGTAATTAATCCAGATCCAGATGGACCAGATGTAGAGATTAATCCGGACATTCCTGGAACAACTGGTCCTTTATCGATTATAAAAGTTGCTACAATGAACTTCGGTACTCAAGTAATCTCAAACCAAGATCAAACCTATAGTATGGTGGCAGAAATGCAGCAGTTAACTGGAACAGAAGGTGAAGATAACAAAGTCCCTTATGTCAGCTTTGCTCAAGTACAAGATGTCCGCGGGACCAATGCCGGTTGGGACC
Source organism: Enterococcus sp. NPDC086594 (assembly GCF_044746145.1). Lineage (NCBI taxonomy): Bacteria > Bacillati > Bacillota > Bacilli > Lactobacillales > Enterococcaceae > Enterococcus > Enterococcus sp. NPDC086594. The sequence continues at coordinate 8,386 of NZ_JBIVBP010000017.1, read as the reverse complement.
TACAGGTCAGTCTTTCTAACTTTACATCAAATACACAAAATAATGTGTTGACCGGTGCAGAAATCGAATTTGTTGGTTCTCGTATTCAATATGAAGGAAACAATGTAGCGAACGCCCCTTCGGCGCATGCGGCTGGTTTGACACTTTCACCAACAACTGGCGCACGATCCGTCATGACTGCTTCAAGAGGTCAAGGTGCTGGTTCTTCATCTGTTGTATGGGGAAACCGAGCAGAGTTGAATACACAATTTGAGGATGAAGAGATTGAAACGGTACTGAACAATGCAATCCAATTATCTATTCCTGGATCAACGGCAAAAGATGCGACGACCTATACTGCAACTTTAAGTTGGGAATTGACATCAACACCGGATGAAGATGGGCCGGAAGAAGAAACACCGGATGAAGATGGGCCGGAAGAAGAAACACCTGAAGTAGACGCGTAAGATACTCAACCGAATTTAATGGGAACTATTGACAGCGTTACAACTATTGTAGCGCTGTTTCTTCTAAGAAAGGATATCATGATGAAATACCGAAAATACAACCACCGAAAAACCATAATGGGGCTGCTTTCGATCCTAATACTGTTTTTATTCTTGTTTCCACGCATGGGATATGCGAATGAGGGGACACTTACATTTCACGTCACCCCTGAATTTCCTGAAAGTCAAATAGAAGGAACGAATAGCTATTTTAATTTAACTCTAGGACCAGGGGAAACAGAAGAATTAACATTGACGCTACAAAATGCCAGTAACGAACCGATCAAAGTACAAGTTACACCTCATACAGCGTATACCAATGTTCATGGTGTTGTCGAGTATGGAAAAGATGCACAAACAGCTGATTCGACTTTGACACATTCTTTAAATGAACTGATTGAGCCGTCTGAGGAGATTGAACTTTCTGGAAACGAAACAAAGTCAATTGTCATACCCATACATATGCCAAAAGAAGCCTTCGAAGGTTTTTTAGTGGGTGGATTACGTATCGCTGAAGTCAAAGAAGAGCAAGACGAAACGCCGAGTGATGAAGAGGGTGTGGCGATCAAAAACGAATTTGCCTATGTGGTAGGGGTTGTCGTTAGTAATTCTCGAGATTCTGTCCAACCAGATCTGGAACTATTGGATGTGTTCGCAGATCAATTGAACTATCGTAATGTGATCAGTGCGACGATTCAAAATTTTACACCGACATTTGTCAATCGATTGGCAGTGGAAGCAACCGTTCAACGAGTAGGAGAGAACGACGTTCTCTATGAAGCCAGTGAAGAAATGATGCAGATGGCCCCAAATTCTAACTTTGATTTCCCCATCTCATTAGAAGGGGATCGTTTTCAAAGTGGTGAGTATGTACTGAACCTAAGAGCTACTTCTGGTGAAGAAGAGTGGATCTGGGAGCAGACATTTACTATTGAAGCAGATGAAGCTAGATCCTTGAATCGAGCGGATGTGACCATTGATTCAAGCATGAATTGGTGGATGATCGGCGCTATTGGTTTGGTTGGCATTTTATTAGGAGTTATCGTCTATCTTGTTATTCAGAAAAAAGAAAATCCGAGTAAGGTGAAAAAATAGTAGGAGGCTTATGATGCAGGTTAAAATTCGAAATTTACCAGTGCTATTTGCAGTAATCATTTTACTGACTCATTTGTTCTTAGTACCATTGAGAATTGTTTATGCACAAACGCATATTGAACTCACGGAACTACAAGATATAGAAAAGGAAATAGATGATGAGTTTGATTTTAGCTTTAGTGAAAATTATTGGAATGATGAATCCAATAATGAAGAAAGTTTAGATTTTGAAAATCAAGAGTCAGAAGACGCTATAGAAGATACGATTGAAGAATCTGACAGTAAACTTGATAGCACACGAACAACATGGTATGTGAGAGGTTGGGATGAATTTCTGGTGTCCTATAATGATCCTAGTGTTACCAGAATTGTTTTGTTAACTGATATTTTTGGAAGTACCACACCACCAATTCGTACTACAGACCTTGTCATTGATGGTAACGGGTTTACCATTGATTTGCAAAATCAAACGTTTCGTGTTGGGGGTGAAAATACTACATTGACAGTTCAAAACACAACTATTCTATCGCAAGCCACGTCAGCATTTACAACTACAGATAGGGTTCATTCATCAAACATACAATTCGTATTTAGCGATATAGCATTTGGGGGAAGTGGCCGTTTTGTTAGCTTACATTCTGGTCAATCGACATTAAGAATGACAGTAGTATTTGATGGAGGAGTAAATAGTTTTTCCGAACCTAACTCTAGCAACCAGCTATTTGTAGCTGTATCTGAAATTCATCTTAAAAATAATACTACGGTTATCAGTCAAGGACAAATATTTTCTTCTGGGTTAGCAAATAGTATTGTAGAATTAGCAGATTCACTGACAATAACAATAGACAAAGGATCAAGTTTGAACATAGAAGATGCTGCCGGATCTATGTCTGTCGCAAATCTAAATGTTTTTGGTGAATTTTTTATGTATCGAGAATCAGGTACTCTGATTGCAACATCTTCTTCTGGAAGTGAACCACTTAAAATAAATGTGGGAAGTGAAGCGAACCTTAAGTTGGAAAGAGGACGTGGGAATTCACTCTTTGGTACTTCTAGGGATGTCATAGTTTCCTTAGCAAAGGGATCAAATTTTGATCTACTTAATAGTGGTGGAGGAAGGCTTTTTCCTGCAGGAAGAAATGTTAAACTGGAAATGGAAACTGAAAACCTAGCACTATGGGATTCTGGGCTACAAAGTAGTAATGAAGCATCTATAGTATTTTCAGATATAAATTTGTCTCTATCTGGCATTAACGGATCAGTAATTGATTATACAAATAATGAACGTTTTCAAGAACTATATGGTGAAGATGGAGTGAATTACTACTCACGAATAAGTAGTATGAATGTAAAGGAAATGGATCGATATGTGACTGTATTTTATTTGAATGATATTGGCGAACTTCTTGCAGAAAAAGAAGTTATTACTGGTTTGTTGGGCGAAGAATATCAGACAACTGACAAACAATTTGATCACTTTTCGTTAATTGAACCACCACTAAATAATTCAGGCGTTTTTTCAAGGGAACTTACGGAAGTTCGCTATTTATATAATCCCACGATCGTTTCTCCTGTAGATCCAATTGACCCAGAAATAGAAATCGAACCTGAAAACAGACCAGAAATTCCTGAAAATCAAAGACTTTTCAGTATTGACTTTGTTTCGCAATTTCAGTTTGGTATAAAAGTAATATCAGTAAAAGAGCAAACATATTATGCAAAGCCGCAAAAATTAACAAATGAAGATGGCACAGTAAATGAGTCTGAAGAACGACCAAACTATGTCCAGATTAGTGACCGACGCCCTGAAAATGAGCGCAATGGTTGGCAATTAGCGGTTACTCAAAAAGAACAATTCAAGAATCAAACGAATCAAGAATTGACCGGAGCACGTATAAATCTGTCAAACCAACAATTAGTATCTGCACAAGGGGGCGAAGCACCCTCCTTACAAGTACCCAATCCGTTGGTATTGGTACCAGGAAACAAGCGAACCTTGATTCGCGCAGAAGGAACTGAGGGAACAGGTACATGGATCTATCGTTTTGGTGATGGAGAGACGGCAGGCGAAAGTGTCTCACTGGATGTACCAACAGGTGTCAATCCGGAAGCCACCAATTACTCAACGACTCTCACTTGGGAACTAAGTGCAGTTCCTGGTAATTGATAGCTGCAGGGAAAGACAAAGTGCTGGATTGACTCGAAAGCTTGTTATCACCAATGAGCAGCATTATGAGAAGGACAGAACAGTCGTTGCCCTTTCAAAGGTGCCAGAAAAAGGTGAGATCCAAGAATCGTTAGAAAGAGTAAACTTGTAATTGGCTGTACTAGAAAAAAGAACCATAAAATTTAAAAGAAGGGTGGCGTACTCCTATGATGACTGCAAAGATCTATATCGATTATTTTGAAAAGGAACTAGCAAATGAAGGAAACAAACGTGCTAGATTAAAGAAGTATATGACAAGCTTATTTGAGCGATTAGTTGAGTTAACGTCAAGTATTTCACCAGAAACATTTTGGGCAGTTTTTCCTGAGATATTGGGAATAGACGCCAAACTAACCCTTTTACTAGAGTTAATCTCATTTGATGATTTTAGCAATGATGAAATCATACGAATCGTCGAAACCGATTATCAAACCTATTTTAAAGAATTATGTGGATATGACTTAAAGCAAGAAACAAAACCATCAATAATTTTTACTGTATGTTAGCTCGTTTAGTTTTATTAATAAAAAAGAGTGTGGGGTCAGAAACTTTTGAGTTTTTGATCCTTTTTCAATTGTTTCTTTCATGGCTTATTCAGCAGTTCAATTAATTATGTTCAGCTAAGTATTCAAGTTGTGGACATTATGGAATTTCTTCGAGAGGTCAAAAACTTAAAAGTTTTTGATTTTTTTTCTATATCCAAATGTTTAAGAATAAAATATAATGATAAATTATATCATTATAGAAATTATCTAGTAATATTCTGTTATTTCATACACCTATGAAAATTATGATTTAAAATCAATGAGAATATAGTGTAAGCTAATTCATGTAAGGATAAAGTATGCATACAAACTTACATTAAAAAGTATCAAAAACCTTCGTTTTTTAGAATGAAAATTTGTTATGTATTCTCTAAAATAGAAAACCCATTTTAACAACTTTTCCAAGACATTTGATGGTATCGGATGTCTTTTTTTATTGTTCTATCAAAAACGAAGGTTTTTAAGACGGGTCAAAGGAGATAGGAATTAAAAAAACTCAAAGGATTACTTATCTCCATTATTTTTATCCAGTACGGTTATTGTCCAAAAAATTCACTTTGTCGAGACAAATCGGGCAATTGGTTTCGTCTTTTGTATGAACCCATTAGCACGCCTGATTCAGCTCCAAACGAAAGTATTGTGATACCACCAATAACCAAAGTCGTCAAATTAGGAGCAACATTATCATAAATAAATGATAATGGATTTTCTAGACTCCGTTAGTTAAGAAATGTTATAAAAAAATTCATTGAATATAAAAAAGAGGAGCAATTTAAATGGTTATGAAAAAATTAATTCCAACATCAATTTTGACATTATTAGTATTAGGAGGTGCCGCAAATTCTGCTTATGCAGCAATTTCTGCAGATGGTCAAAGTGGAGACACAAGAACAACTGTCGGATTTACCGACGACAATAACATTGTTGACCCTACGGAAGGGGAGATCGGACTAACAAGAATTCCTTCCACTTTTGATTTTGGAAGAAGCAATAAAGTTAGCACAACAGTACAATCTATTGCAGCAACAAATGCAGGAGCACAATATGTTTCAGCTACTGATTTACGTACTGCGAAAACAGCGTGGTCGATTACAGCTCAAGCAAGTGAAATGGTTAACGTATTGGATAGATCCGACAAAATTTCAAATGCCACATTGCAAATTTCTGGAGATGCAATGACTCAAAAAGATGGTAACTGGAGCGCTACAAATGATGTAGCTGTTAATACGGTAAACCTAAATTCAGGTGGGGATAGTGCAAGATTTGTATCTACTACTGCAGCGGATACTTCCTCATTGCCAGGTCAAGAAGTTGGTGCAAGGTTAAGTAATATTCAATTGAACTTAGCGGCAAATCAAGGGACTTCCGAACAGCAATATAGCGGAGCAGTTACTTGGAACTTAGAAGCTGTACCTAACCCAAGCTAAAAAGTTTAGAAGTTAATGGGAATCTTAGGTGAGTATGCAAACACCTAAGATTCTTTTAGCTTGGTGTGAAGGTGTAAAATACATAATCGAATTATTTATTTGGGGGATTAATTATGCAGATAAAAAAATTAAATAAAGGTTTATCTTCTTTACTAATTGTAATAATATGTTTGATTTTTAACCAGAAAGTAGCCCATGCGGAAGAAGCTATTGGGTTTTCTGTTAGTCCTGTTTTTTCAGAAAAACAAGTTGATTCTGATTTGGGTTATTTTTATTTGAGAACAGAACCTAATACAACACAAGAAGTAAAAGTAACTATAAAAAGTTTGCGAGAAGCGCCGACAATCATTTCTGTTCACGTAAACGATGCAGTGACGAATGATAATATCTCCGTGGAATATAGCAATGATACTCCTGAATTGGATGATAGCTTAAAGAATCCTCTGAGTGAGCTGTTGGAAGTAAAAGAAAATGAGCAAGAAATTACGGTTTCAAATTTTGAAGAAAAGACAGTCACTTTAACGTTATCTTTACCAAAAGACCCTTTTTCAGGCATTAAGTTAGGTGGAATTCGCTTTATTGAACAATCTCAAGAAGATGAATCCGAAGGATTAACAAATCGCTATGGTTATACTGTTGGAGTAATGCTAACTCAAGATAATGAACCATTTAATGAAGGAGCGGATTTACAACTAGATGGAGTAGGCGCTAAATTGAATCGAGGAATGAAAGTAGTGTACGCAACGCTTCAAAATCCAGAGCCTAAGTTATTAGGTGGATTAACGATTGACGCAAATGTTTACAAAAAAGGTGAAAACAAGCCACTACTATCTGAGAGTAAACAACAATTATCGGTAGCGCCGAATTCCTCATTCTCTTACTTTATTCCATGGGGGATAGAAGACTTAAGAGCAGGTACTTATGAACTTCGAATGACAGCGACCTCTGGAGAAAATAGTTGGGAATGGACTGAATCGTTTGATGTTGGAGCTAAAGAGGCTGACGAAATTAATGCACAAGCAATGAATCGCTTGACTTTAAGTGGGACATTAAAAATAGGGATCCTCTTTTTAGGTATTCTGACTATTGGCCTTACGTTATATCGAATGATTAGGTTGAAAAAAGAGAATTAGAATAGAAAGAGAGTCCAAAGAATATGACAAGAAGATTGTTTTATTTTCTATTGAGCATAGGATTACCTGCCTTTACCGAAAGGTGTGATTTAGAAGTTTCTGCGCAAGAATTAAAAGAACCCCCTGTTTGGTTGGACTTTATTAAACAGGAGAAACAAGAACATCCTACTTATCTATCTTCTATTGTACCTGAGCGCATTCCTAGTGATAAGCATAAACAAACTGGTCGTTTGCCACAACTAAATCAACAATCATTACACTGGGCTTTATGTAGTGGAGGATTGTTGATTTGTTTAATCGTAATTCCTTTATTGTGTAAAAAAAGAAAAGTCATACAAAGGGTGGTGGCGTAATGAAACAGGTACTATCTTTAACACTAATTCTTTTGTTAAATTTGAATACCCTTCTGTCTGCAGCTATGCCGCTAGTTTTTGCAGAGGAAAAAATTGATCAAAGTGAGTACTCAGAAGTTCTTAAAGACGGTAACAAAGAGTTTACGGAAGAAAATAATAATATTGAAGATGAAAGTACTAAAGAGAGTACAACTTCTACATCAGATGAAAAAGAAGAATGCCTAACTGAAAGTACTGCAGTTAATGAATACCCTGCTGGTATTCAGTCAAATGAAGAACAAGAGATGGCAGATATCTCCTTACCCAAGTCAGGGATAAGAGATCTAATAACTTTCTGGACACGACCAACAGGTGTTCCGGGTACTAATTTACGATTGACTGGCAATCGATTGCGTGCTAGTTCATCAACCGGAGTTTTCATAAATACTTTTGAGTCAGACGTGATCGAGTATTCTATGGATATTTATCGAATAAATAGTAACGCTGAAGTAATATCTACTGAAAATAATATTTTTAGTTTTTCTGCGATGGGGAATGAACGAAATACTGCGGCTAATACTCGCTTTAATGATACTTCACCTGATATAACACATGGGGACATACTCGAAGTATATCATCGTGAACCGCAAAGCATCTTCCTAGGCCAAACTCTTGACCATCCATTGTCGGTGAACAACAACCGTGCATATTTAGAACTAACTGATGGAGGGTATCGTTTATTACAATTTGACCGAGTCATTACAAAAAACGGAACTATAACAGCAGCAACCTCTGATGAAGAATTGGATGATCGAATTTCTGATTTTTTGGACATGTCTGGTACACCTAATGTTGAAGCAGTAGGCTTTGTTGAATATCCTGATAGATCTACTATAGGATCATCAACTGGGACAATACGTGTTCAAGAAAAGCTATCTACGGGAAGATTTGTGCAAAAAGATTATACAGTGGAATTTGAAATCAAATCCTTATTCCAATCAGATATAGGAAATCATATAACTTTCAGGGCACAATCATCAAATTTTAATGCCACTAGATTAGTGTTAAATGGAAATCGGTTGCGTGCTAGTTCACCAGGAGAGTTTATCATAAATGGTACTGATGCAGCTGTGATCGAGTATTCTATGGATATTTATCGATTA
>NZ_JBIVBP010000016.1:0-66649 GCF_044746145.1 Enterococcus sp. NPDC086594 | reverse complement strand
AATCATACTAGAGAACGATATGTTTTTTAATACCTAAAATGAAAATGGGACTGAAGAATCAATTCTGATTCATCAGTCCCATAAATTATAGAGCCAATATTCTTTGGTCGTCTTTTTTGTCTACTTACCAGCAAGAAGCCAACTTGCGAACTAGAGAAACTTGTCAACGAATTTGTCGACAACGCTTAAAAGGGAACACGCCGTGGGCAAGCCTTGCGAAGTATAGTTGCTTTTAAAAGTCTTTTCGGATTTGTTGTGCAGAAAACAAGAAAAAAGAACCCCTATGAACGATCGAGTCATCGAACGAGGAGTTCTTTTTATTAAATAGAAGATAACCAATTCGGTTTCAGTTTTTTAAAAAACTATTCAACGGTAACGGATTTTGCTAAGTTTCTTGGTTTATCAACATCGAATCCGCGTTGTAAAGTGGCAAAGTAAGCCAGCAGCTGTGTTGGAACGACTGCCACTAAGCTGGTTACCAATGGATGAACATTTGGCAAAATGATTTGATCAGTCGCTTTTGCTAACTCTTGACTAACGATCACAAGGGTGTGAGCCCCACGAGATTCGACTTCTTTCAAATTGCCCCGCGTATGAGAGCCAGTCACTTCTTCCGTGATCACACCGATCACTGGTGTACCTTCTTCGATCAACGCGATGGTGCCGTGTTTTAATTCACCAGCCGCAAAGCCTTCCGCTTGGATATAAGAAATTTCTTTTAATTTCAATGCCGCTTCCATTGATACATAGTAATCATTCCCACGACCAATGTAAAATGCATTACGGGTTTCGGAAAGAAAATCTTCAGCAAATTGACTGATAACAGCTTTTTCATCCACTAAAGCCTCCATTGCAGAAGCAACGATGCTTAGTTCATGGAACACGTCAAAATCCAATGCTTCAGGGACAGCTTTTTCATCACCAATGGCTTTTGCTAATAAGGTCATGACAGCGATCTGTCCGGTATATGCTTTTGTAGAGGCAACGGCGATTTCTGGACCAGCATGAAGCAATAAGGTATGGTTCGCTTCTCGAGAAAGAGTAGAACCAGCAACATTGGTAATCGTGAGACTAGGAAGACCTAACTGGTTGATCGTCACTAATACTTGACGGCTATCTGCCGTTTCACCACTTTGTGATAAGAACAAGAAGAAGGGTTTTGCTGACAACAATGGCATGTTGTAGCCAAACTCACTAGATAAGTGAACCTCAACAGGGATCTGTGTTAGCTTTTCTAAAATGGATTTTGCTGCCCAACCAGCATGATTACTGGTACCACATGCGATGATGTAGATTCGATCGCTAGCTAAAAGTTCGTTTTTTAACGCTGGATCGATTACTACTTCACCGGATTCTCCTTGATATTCTTGGATCAAGCGGCGCATCACGGTTGGTTGATCATCGATTTCTTTTAACATGTAGTAAGGGTACGTTCCTTTTTCGATGTCAGTCAGATCTAGTTGTGCTTCATAAGATTCACGGTACACAAGGTTTCCTTTTGGATCTTCGATTTCGATCGCATCGGCTGTTACGGTCACCATTTCGCCATCTTCGATCTCAACAAAATGAGTCGTTTGATCGAGCATTGCTAAGGCATCGCTACAAATGACATTAAATCCATCTCCCAAACCGATCAATAAGGGACTTTTATTTTTAGCAACATAAATGGTTTCTGGATCTTTTTTTTCTACTAAAGCAAAGGCATAAGAGCCGCGAATCAAGGACAAAGCTTTTTTAAAGGCCGCTTTGGTCGTGCTGTTGTCTTGCTCTTTCAACACTTCAATCAAATGAACAACGATTTCGGTATCTGTTTGACCTTCAAACTGGTGGTTGCTTAAATATTCTTGATGAAGCTCTTCAAAGTTTTCGATCACACCATTATGAACCAAAACGAGTGCTTGGTTTGCCGAAGTGTGAGGATGAGCATTCATTTCTGATGGCTTGCCATGGGTCGCCCAACGGGTATGTCCGATACCGATCGTTCCTGTTACTTTAGAAGTCACTTTTTCTTCCAAGTTTTTGATTCTTCCTTGGGCTTTCACTAAATGATCCGAAGTCCGATCAGCGACATAAAGGCCTGCTGAGTCATAGCCCCGATACTCTAAGCGTTCCAATCCGTTTAAAATAATTCGTTCTGCATTTGATTTTCCTACGATTCCTACAATTCCACACATAATGATAATCCTACTTTCAAAAAATTTAGTTTGGCATTATGTATTTCTATCTGCGCAGCAAGTCTTTGTCATCATCTTACGATGAGATTTGTTCTTGCCTGTAGAGTGCAGTCCCTAGAGTCATCCGCCGAATGTTTCGATAAACTCTTTCCTCGTCATCTGTTTCCAGATCAGGCGCTATCCATATTGGTCTATCTATCCTCCTTGTGAAATATTTTATAGAAATACAAGCAATATCATAATATTTATTCCTGTTTCTGTCAACTGTAAGTTATATGAAAATAATTGGTATAGTTATTGGTAAGGTTGATTTGAACCAGTCTAAAGGGAATCAAAATAGCTGACATAGCTTTGTCGAATAAGATTCCCAAGAAATTTCCTCATAAAGCTATGCTTTTTTTTTTAAGTTCGCTACAATAAAAAAGTAAGAAAGTGAGGGAATGAAATGCCAGAATTTGTAAATTGTATGACTTTTTCAGAGCTAAAGAAAATAGTAGCTGCGATAGAAAAAGATCCTAATGTCACAGATGAAACAAAGGTCATGTTGGATACGGGCTGGGACAGCTTGCAAGAAATTTTACCCGGATCAGTCACCGTGGAAACCGCGCAAACATTCAAAGTCCAGGATGAACTAACAAAGGAATTTTTTGGCGGCTACGTCTTAGCTGAAAAAAGCGAGAAATTTGATGCGGTTGGAGACGAAGAAGCAGTGATCGTCATCAAAAATCTATACTAAATTATGGGAAAGGTGAAAAGTTAGGTGGGAAAATGAATAAAAGAAGATGGATCGCAGCGGCGATCGCAGCAGGGTTATTTATCTGCTCGGGGGTTTTTTCAGTAATCACAAATCGTCCAGAGCAAGAGGAAACTCAAACGCTGCAAGGTTTAAATGCTTTGTTCTACGGAAGTAATGCGATCGAAGAGACAACGTTAGTTGCCGGAGATCAAGACAATCGCATTGTTCGCTTATCTTTAGAAGGAACGATCGCCAGCAGCTCCAGTGGCGGCTTATTCACAACAGAATCTTATGATCATCAGCGATTTTTAGAAGAACTACGGATGATCCAAGAAGATCCAACTATTGGGGGCATCTTGATGGAAGTCAATACCCCAGGAGGCGGCGTCTATGAAAGTGCCGAGATTGCTCGTGAATTAGCAAAAATCAAAGAGTTAGGGATTCCGATGTATGTCAGTATGAAAAACATGGCAGCCAGTGGCGGTTATTATATTTCGGCAGGTGCTGATAAAATTTTCGCAACGGATGAAACGATTACCGGTTCGATCGGAGTGATCATGTCGGGGCTCAACTATGCCGGCTTATTCGAAAAGCTAGGGATCGAAGACAATACGTATAAAAGTGGTGCACTAAAAGATGTAGGTTCAGCAACGAGAGAGCCAACAGAAGCCGATAAAGAAGTCTTGCAGACCTATGTCGACAATGCTTATGGTCGGTTCGTTAAAATTGTGGCTGAAGGACGCGGCATGACAGAAGAAGCCGTTAGAAAGATCGCTGATGGCCGCATCTATGATGGTCAGCAAGCAGTGTCTGTTGGCTTAGTGGATGAAATCGGTTTTCCTGAAGATACATTAGCAGCAATGCAAGCAGATTTAGGCTTGGAAGATGCAGAGATTTTCAGCTATGACGTTTCATCTACTGGATTTGCTTCTACTTGGTTAGGTTCAAGTTTAGCCGAACTGCAAGGACTAAAAGAATCAAATACAGAACGAGTGATCCAATTGATGGAAAGCCTAGGAACAAGCGATGCCCCTAAACCTCTTTATTACTATGGAGGTGAATAACTATGACAGAGAAAAACAAGTATTCCGCTGCCGCATCGTCAACGGATGACAATCACACAAGTACATCAATCGATCAAAGGGAACAGCGCGAAACCTCCACACCGTCAACCGGTCATACGGATGTACGAACTGAAGCGCAGGTTTCAGAAACAGCCGAACCAGTAAACGCCAGCAAAGCGATGAAGAACGCACAAGTAAACCATCCCGATGATTTTTATCAACAAGTCTTGACGTCTTTTCAAGAAGAAGAGTATAACCAAAGTGAAATCGAAGAAAGACAAAAAGCGTGGCAGCATTTTGAAGAACCTGAAAAACAGACCGAAGACAAACGGTTCTTTAATGACTTTCCTAGCTACTTTTTTGCCGGTTTTTGGATACGTCTGTTTGCTTTTTTAGTGGATCTTCTAGTGATCCGGGCAATCACGCAAATAGCGATCGGCAGTATCTATAATCTAGCGAATCTAACGGCAACTAACCAGCGGTTTGGACTTTACAACGTCTGTGCCTTAGCGATCTATCTGGGCTATTTTGTTCTGATGACGAAGCTGAATCATGGCCAAACAATTGGGAAAATGCTCTTTGGCATCCGCGTTATTTCTTTTGTAGAAGAAGAACTCAGTTGGCAAACGGTCTTGATCCGCGAACTTTGCGGGCGCTATGTGCTGCAATTCAATGTTTTCTTTTATCTCGGTTATTTACCAATCGTCTTTAATAAAAATAAGCAGCAGGCTGCGGATTATTTTGCAGAAACAAGTGTGGTAACCATCAATTTGATCAAGGCCTTTAATAAACAGGTGGATGCCAATCACGTAATGATTGGTGCACAAAACTAACTAGCAGATCAAGCAATTAGTAAAGGAGGGGTCGTGAATGGGTGAGACGATTGATTTCCCGGGACCAAATGAGCGGCTTCGTCTGGCGGCAGAAAAAGCCTACCAGTCAAAAGAGTTTTTGCAGGCTTTTCGTTTGTACAATGAACTTTATCAAAAAAACGCCAGTTTTGAGATCAATCAATGGCTCGTGGAATGCTTGCAACAGCTGAATGATTTTGCCAAAGCGTTAGATCTTGCGGAAGACTATCTAGATGATTATTTGAAACAAACTGATGGTTTTTTACAAATTGGTCATCTGCTGATCTTGGATGGTCAATACTTAAAAACTCGGCGCTGGCTTACATTAGGTCAGAAAACAAAAATTCCAAAACGCTATCAGGAACAGTTGGCTAGTGAACTAGCTAAAGTAGAAGAAGTACAACAAATTTTAGGATTGGAAGATTTTCATGGGAAACGCAAGCATTTACGCGCATTAGATGAAGCCAATCAACCGGTGAGTGCAACAGAGTGGCACGTTTTTACCCAAGCAATTACCAAATCACAATTTATCTCGCTGATGCATGACACGTTGGCTTCCATCAAAAATCCGTATTTGCTACCTAAATTAGTGGATGAGCTCGTGCGTCTTGAAGTGGACGAACCTTTTGACCTAATCGATTACCTTGGGAATATGCAGCAAATCGTTCCGAAAGAATTGAAACTTTTACAGGAGGATGACGCTGTTAAAGCGATCCATAAAGCGATCGAAGAAACGATCGCCCAAGAGGACCCGATTTTAGCGGAAAGTGTCTCAGCAGAAATCGATGATCATTTAGCGATAAGTTACCCGTTTTTACCGGCAAAAGAAGAGGCAAGCGCATGGGTGGCAAGCTACATTGAAGATTATCGCGGGTTATTTGAAGAAAAAGAACAGCCAAAAGCAGACAATGAAATAGAAGAACGCAAACGACACTTGCGTAATATCCTACGTTTGAGCATTCGCTGAAAGAAAAATTCGCAACTTTCATGGTAAAATGTTTACAATTAAACAACGTTAGTGTACTATTTAAAGGTATGCATGAAGCTATTTCATATGTAAATCAATTAATATTCGGAGGGAAATAAATGACTGCAAAATGGGAAAAAACAGGCACCAATGATGGTGTTTTGACATTTACGATCGCTCAAGCGGAAATCCAAAAAGGCTTGACGACTGCATTCAATAAAGTGAAAGGCAATCTTAACGTACCTGGCTTCCGTAAAGGGAAAGTTTCACGCCAAGTATTTAACCGTATGTACGGCGAAGAAGCGTTGTATGAAGATGCATTGAACGCTGTTCTTCCAGAAGCTTATGAAGCTGCTGTAAAAGAAGCAGGGATCGATCCTGTTTCGCAACCAAAAATCGACGTTGACAGCATGGAAAAAGGTCAAGACTGGGTAATCAAAGCAGAAGTTACTGTAAAACCTGAAGTAAAACTTGGTGATTACAAAGATTTAACTGTTGAAAAACAAGACCGTGAAGTAACAGAAGAAGACGTTGATGCACGCATCAAACGCGAACAAGAAGCACAAGCTGAATTAGTTATCAAAGAAGACGAAGCAGCTGAAAATGGCGACACAGTCGTTATCGACTTTGAAGGCTTCTTAGGAGAAGAAACATTTGAAGGCGGCAAAGGTGAAAACTACTCACTTGAACTTGGCTCAAACTCATTCATCCCTGGTTTTGAAGAACAATTAGTAGGAACAAAAGCTGGCGATAGCAAAGACGTTACCGTGACTTTCCCAGAAGATTATCAAGCAGAAGATTTAGCTGGTAAAGAAGCAGTCTTCAAAGTAACGGTTCACGAAGTAAAAGCAAAAGAACTTCCTGAATTAGATGATGAATTCGCAAAAGACGTTGATGACAGCGTTGAATCATTAGCTGAATTAAAAGAAAAATATCGTGCTGAATTGACTGAAACAAAAGAAAAAGCAGCAGAAGATGCAAAAGATGAAGCTGCGATCCGTCAAGCAGTTGAAAACGCAGAAATCGTTGAATTACCACATTCAATGGTACATGATGAAGTACACCGTTCAATGGATGAGTTCTTGAACAATATGCAACGTCAAGGAATCTCACCAGAAATGTATTATCAATTAACTGGTTCAACTGAAGCAGATCTTCACACACAATTTGAAGGCGAAGCAGAAACACGCGTGAAAACAAACCTTGTCATTGAAGCAATCGCTAAAGAAGAAGGTTTGGAAGCAACAGAAGAAGATATCGAAAAAGAAATCAAAGAACTTTCTGAAGCTTACAATATGCCAGTAGATCAAATCAAACGCGTCTTAACAGAAGACATGTTGAAACATGATATTACAATGAAAAAAGCAGTTGAACTTGTAACAGGTACTGCAAAAGAAGCGTAGGCAAAACTCTAAAAACGGCGAACATCTAGTGGTGTTGGCCGTTTTTTCATGGGAGTAAATAGGGGATATTTCGGAATTACTAACAAATGATAAGAAAACGTTAGGCAAAGTAAAAATGACTTTTTCTTTCAAAAAAGTTATGATATGATTGTTTAAGACTGCAAAGTTAGTAAACCAAATTCCACTCCTTTAAATAGGTTGGAAAATTTTCAAGGGGTGAACAGTATGTACGATAATACAAACGGTAATGAAGCTGTTCGTTGTTCTTTTTGCGGAAAAACGCAAGAAGAGGTGAAAAAGATCGTTGCAGGGCCTGGGGTCTATATCTGTAATGAGTGCATTGATTTGTGCAAAGAAATCATTGATGAAGAGTTTTACGAAGAAGCAGTTCGGGAGTTTACCGAAGTGCCGAAACCGCAAGAACTATTGAATGTCCTCAATGAATATGTGATTGGACAAGATCGTGCCAAACGAACATTGGCTGTAGCGGTTTATAATCACTACAAACGCGTCAATGTAGAAACGACAGCTGAAGATGTGGAGTTACAGAAAAGCAATATTTGCTTGATCGGACCAACAGGTTCAGGTAAAACATTTTTGGCACAAACGCTAGCACGTTCACTGAATGTGCCTTTTGCAATCGCTGATGCAACCAGTTTAACAGAAGCCGGCTATGTCGGTGAAGATGTGGAAAATATTCTTTTGAAGCTTTTACAAGCTGCTGATTATAATGTAGAAATGGCTGAAAAAGGGATTATCTATATTGATGAGATCGATAAAATCGCCCGTAAGAGTGAAAATGTATCGATTACTCGTGATGTCTCCGGTGAAGGTGTTCAGCAAGCTTTGCTGAAAATCCTAGAAGGAACCACTGCTAGTGTGCCGCCTCAAGGGGGACGGAAACATCCGCATCAAGAGATGATCCAAATCGATACGACCAATATTCTCTTTATCGTTGGTGGGGCGTTTGACGGGATCGAAACAATTGTTAAAAACCGCTTAGGTGAAAAAACCATTGGGTTTGGTACAAACAACAAACGTCTTGAAGAAGGCGAGAGCGTGATGCAACAGATCATTCCTGAAGACTTGCTTAAATTCGGTTTGATCCCTGAATTTATCGGCCGTTTGCCAGTGATGGCTGCTTTAGAGAAATTGACGGTAGATGATTTAGTGCATATTTTGACTGAACCAAAAAATGCCCTTGTCAAACAATATCAAAAATTGATGGCATTAGATGACACAGAACTCGAATTTGAGCCAGAGGCTTTACGTGCGATTGCTGCGCAAGCAATTGAGCGAAACACCGGTGCTCGTGGATTACGTTCGATCATCGAAAATATCATGATGGAAGTCATGTTCAATGTTCCTTCTGATGAGTCGATTCAAAAAGTCACTATTACGGAAGAAGCTGCGAAAGGACTTGGCGAACCAAAAATCATTTACAATGAAGAGACAAAAAAAGCAGTCTAATCGAGACCAAGTCGGATAGTTTCATTGCTATCCGGCTTTCTTTTTGAAAAAAATGAAAAGGAGCGATCCAATGAAAGTACATGAAGCTGAGATCGTCATTAGTGCTGTTTCACCAGCACAATACCCAGATACACCCTTACCGGAGATTGCCTTAGCAGGGCGCTCCAATGTCGGTAAATCTTCCTTTATCAATACATTGATTAACCGTAAAAACTTAGCCCGAACCTCGTCAAAACCGGGGAAAACCCAAACATTGAATTTTTATTTGATTGAAAATACGCTGCATTTTGTCGATGTCCCTGGCTATGGCTATGCAAAAGTATCAAAAACCGAGCGAGCAAAATGGGGAAAAATGATTGAAACGTACCTCGAACAAAGAGAGCAGCTGCGAGCAGTAGTATCTTTGGTAGATTTGCGCCATGCACCTTCCCAAGAAGATGTTCAAATGTATGAATTTTTAAAGTATTATGAGATCCCTGTGATCGTTGTTGCCACCAAAGCAGACAAAATCCCTCGTGGGAAATGGAATAAGCATGAAAGTATGATCAAAAAAGTGTTGTCCTTTGATCCAGCTGATACGTTCATTCTTTTTTCTTCCATTACCAAACAAGGAAAAGAAGAAGCATGGAAAGCCATCGAAGCAGCAATCAAATAATTTTGAATAAAGAAACGAAGCGAGCAAGTCGCTCCCTTCGTTTCTTTGCTTTTTAAAAGTAAAAATTGGGGATTTAGGCTATTCTACGGAGCGTAGAGTGCCAAATTTGCCCAATTTCAGCGAAAATCTCCTTAATATTTGTTAAACTTGTAACAAGGAGGTGTGGTCGAATGCATGAAACATTAAGTAAAAAATTAAAAGAGTATCGATCAAGACATAACTTAACCCAGAAGAAATTAGCTGCGAGGTTATTTGTTTCTGATAAGGCCATTTCAAAATGGGAACGAGGAAATGGGTTGCCAGACATCGAGACATTGGTTCGTCTCGCCGATTTATTAGGCACTCCAGTGGAAGAGCTATTAAAAGAAAAGAAAGAAACCTACTATTATGAATACAAAAGTGAACGGAGGGTTCTACGGCTTCCGTTAATGCACATTTTGATTCCCAATTTATTCTTATTACTGAATCAAGTGACGAGCGTTCGAGAGTTTTTTGTTCTGATGAAAGAGGTACCAACTGCCAGCGGCTGGTTTAGTCTTGGTGTCAAATCCAAAGGGGTTATTGCTTTGGGAATTGTCAGCTTAGGTTTTTTATCGATTGGCTTATTGTCCTTCGGAATGCTGGGGATTGGGACAGTCAGCACCGGTGTTATTGCAATAGGGAACCTCTGTTTTGGCTTTTTAGTTGGGATTGGCAATCTTGCTGTCGGCTCGATTGTTGTCGGTAATCTTGGCATTGGCTGGCTCGCTTTAGCAAATGTCGCAATTGCGTGGATTGGGGTTGCCAATTACGGCGTGGGGAGTTTTATGGCTGTTTTGCCATCAAATTCAACCACAGAGGATTTTAACCAAGCCATTCAACAACTCTTAGCTTCGGAGATCCCTGACTTGATCAAGACCACTATCTTTGAACCAATGATTCATTTTACAAATTCACCGATTTTTGTGGTGATCTTCGTGATGACGATCTTAGCAGCCGTCTTCCTTATTCTCTGCTTGTTGACCATTGGCTTGGTGCGCTTACGTCAAAGCATGATGTATGAAGAGCTATAAGGAAACCATTAGATGCCAATTCTGATTGCTGCATTTAAGTAGACTCAGTGGCTCATTTTCTATTCGCATAAGTAAAAAGGCAAGGGACGGAAGCGTCCTTTGCCTTTTTTATTAGTCTGCTTTCTTACTATCTTTTGGTTGTTTTTTATTCTCATCATCAGGTTCGTTTTTTAAGAAACGTTCAATATCGTTTTGTTGCTTTTTATTGTCCTTATCGTTATCGGGAAGAAAGGCAAAATCATCAAACATTTTATCTAGCGAGTCTTCTCGTTGGAATTTTAAGCCCATAAGGTTCACCTCCAAGCGCCTTTAGTTTACCACGAACGGTCGTAGATTTCACCAAAAAAAAGCGAAATAGTGTTCAATCGTTTCTCCCTTTACTATAATTAAAGAAAGGGGATAGAAAAGAGGGATAGCGATGATCAAAACTGAAAAAATTTACGGCTTTCTACAATCGACACAAATGGAAGCATCACAGTTGCGTTTGTTGATTGAAAATTGGTTCGCTTTGGTTCGTCTTAGCTATCAGCCGACGGAATACTATTACAATCAGCAAGAAAAGAAACCTTATGATTTTGATGAGGTCAGTCAACTGCTGCATAGCGCCCCTGAAGAAATCAATACTGAATTGATTGTGACGGACGGCCAAAATGAGTCCAGTATCCATATCATTCAAGAGGCTGTTTTACAACGGCACCTGTTTACGAAAGACGTATTTTCCACACAGAAAACAGTGATTTTAAGTTACTTCGATGAAACGATGCAAAGAGATGGAATGTTTGGCTATTTGCGTTCATATGATGAGTACCTGATGCATAACGTCGAGCGAATCGAGAAAAGACAAAATTTTCAATCGATTGCTGAAATCAACGCGTTACCGAAGCGGAAAAATTTTGAACAAGAGATCGTTATTGATTGCAATCAATTTGCTGGGTACGATGTTTTTTACAATGGCTACACACTGACCTCTTGTTGGCGAATGTACTTTTCGGTATTCTATGCCCGTATTATTCCTCAGGTGATCATTACGGATGCGCAACAAGTCGAGCAGGTCCAAGTTAGAGATCAGGGAATCGTGATGGTGGAATTGTATCGCGATCCGTTTCAGTGGGATCACGAGTTGAATCTTTCATACCAGCGTTTGTTTCGCGATCAAACTGGGATCGATCAATTGACATGGGATAATGGCGTCGGTATTTTGAGGGAACCATATATTGAGTACGCCTTTGGCGACCAATTGATCCAAACCATCCAGTACCAAAATGATCGGCTGCAGCCGACGACTAAGCGTAACGCGACACATTTCGTCACTCGAAGCTTCGATTTGGTGAACGAAGAGTACCAGGAGCGACGGGTGAAAGGTTACTTGAATGCACAAGCGTATTTTCCTTGGATCGACCAAGATCGGTTGCGCATGATGGATTATATTGTATTAAAACCGGAATTGACTGTAGATGATGGGGTCGAGGCATATGCCTTTTATATTCGGAATCACCTCGAAATTGATTACTCAGAGGATCGCTTTAAAGACTACACAGCTTGCTTACAATTTTATTTACCAGAAACAGCCTTGAAGGAGCTGCCGATAGACGGATTGAAAGCAGCGATGCCGGATGTTCATTTTGGGTATTTGCACCGCACGCGCAAATATACGTGGGTCAATCTAAAAAAGAATGGCAAGAAACTTCGAGTGTATTTTATGAATACCCAAAAGCTAGTCGAACAGCAGCTCTTTACCAATCAAGAATGAAAAAGACCCGCAAGATCACGAGGATCTTGCGGGTCTTTTCAATTAGGCAGCTTGTTCAGGAGCTTTTTTCAACAAACCGAATACAACGCCAGAAACGATCGCACCGATTAAGATGAATAGCAAGAACAAAATTGGTTTAGATAATAATAGAACAACGAAGATCCCACCATGTGGTGCCATTAATTGGATATCAAAGGCACCGACAAGCGCACCAGTCAGTGCAGAACCAACGATAAAGCTTGGGATCGCCCGCAATGGATCTGCTGCTGCAAATGGGATCGCACCTTCTGTGACGAAGGATAGCCCCATGACGATGTTTGTTAAACCAGCTTCTTTTTGGTCTTTGGTGAATTTATTTTTAAACAATAACGTTGCGACAAAGATTGCCAATGGAGGAACCATTCCGCCCGCCATTACAGATGCCATCACGACGCTACCACCTTCAGCAACGGTCGTTGCCAATGTTGCAGTACCGAAAACATAAGCGGCTTTGTTGATTGGGCCACCTAGATCGGCTGCCATCATTGCTGCTAACAAAGCACCAAGTAAAGCGGCGTTGGTACCACTTAAGCCAGTCAAGAAGCTATTCAAACCGTCATTGATGGCTTTCATTGGCACGTTGATCAGTAACATCAAGAAGCCAGTGATCAATAGGCCGAAAACAGGGTAGAAAAGGATCGTTTTGATTCCTTCTAATGATTTTGGTAAACCTTTGAATAATGAACGCAAGAACTTGATGACATAACCAGCTAAGAAACCGCCAATCAATGCTCCTAAGAATCCAGCACCACCCGTATTTGCTAGGGCACCTGCTGCGAAACCGACGATCAATCCAGGTCGGTCACTGATACTTGAAGCGATGAAACCAGCTAAGACAGGTAACATAAAACCAAATGCCGCGCTACCGATTTGATTGAACCAAGAAGCGGCTTGGTTGTAGTTTCCTAATTGACTCAAGGCATCTTGAGGGACACCCATGAACTGGTCCACCATGAAGGAAATAGCGATCATGATTCCACCGGCAATAACAAATGGTAACATGTGAGAAACACCATTCATCAAATCTTTATAGATTCGTTGACCGACTGAACCATCAGCAGAAGCGTCCTCTTTATCAGAAGCTTGGCCACTACCGTGAAAAACAGGAGCAGTTCCGCTCAATGCTTCATTGATTAATTGCTCGGTCTTACGGATACCATCGCTCACAGGACGGTTTACTAAATGTTTACCGTCAAAGCGATCCATTTCAACTTTTTTATCGGCAGCTACGATCACACCAGCAGCTCGGGCGATATCAGCTTCTGTTAAACGATTTTTGATTCCTTCTGAACCATTTGTTTCGACTTTGATGTCAACACCAAGTTCTTTGGCTTTCTTTTTCAAAGCATCTTCTGCCATGTAGGTGTGGGCGATCCCTGTCGGGCAAGCTGTAACTGCGACGATATAGGGACGTTCGCTAGCAGGTGCTGCTTCTTGGTTTGCCGCTTCTTCTGCTAAAGCATCGGCTTCTTGCTGTGCCTCAGCTTCTGAGAAAAGTTGTTGTACTTGATCAGCAGTTGTCGCTGTTTTTAGTTTAGCAACGAAATCTGGATCGATCAATAAGCGAGATAGAGCTGCTAACGCTTGTAAATGAGTATCATTTGCTCCTTCTGGTGCTGCGATCATAAAGAAGAGGTACGTTGGTTGTCCATCTAACGCCTCATAGTCGACACCCGCATTACTCTTTGCGAATAAAACCGTCGCTTCTTTGACTGCACTGTTTTTGGCATGGGGCATTGCGATGCCGTCACCTAACCCTGTTGAGGTTTGGGCTTCTCGGGCAAGAATTCCTTCTTTGTAGATTTCGACATCTGAAATCCGTCCGACAGCATATAATTTTGCTACCATTTCATCAATGGCACCTTTTTTGTCTGTTGCTTGTAAGTCCATGATCATGGCATCTTTCAGCATCAACTCATTGATTTTCATTTTTTCCATCCTCCTATAGATTCACTTGTTCAATTATGACTTCCGGTAGTAATTCTTCGATAAATGACGCCTCAGCTAAATCATCTGAAAACGCAGTGGCACTGCCACAAGCGACTCCCCATTTGAATGCTTCAACCACATCTTTGGTCTTTGCATAACGCCCAATGAATCCAGCAATCATGGAATCTCCAGCGCCAACTGAATTTTTCAAAGGTCGTTTCAACACATTGGAGCGATAGATCTCATTGCCAGTAAAGAGCAGGGCACCATCACCACCTAGAGAGACGATGACATTTTTAGCGCCATCCTTTAGCATTCTTTGGCCATAAGGCAAAATATCTTCGATTGTTGAAAAAGAAGTTTCATAAAGTTCCGCTAATTCATGATTATTTGGTTTGATCAGCAAAGGCTGATCGGATAAGGCATCAAATAGTTCCGCACCAGTCGTATCAATGACAAATTCTGCACCAGCTTCTTTAACGATTTTGATCAATTCTTTATAAAAGTCGGCTGGAAGACCAGCTGGTTTACTTCCTGATAGGATGACGATGTCTTCGGCAGAAAGAGCGGCTAATTGGTGTTTCAATTCAGCGATTTCTTGCTCTTGAATGACTGGACCAAGGCCGTTGATTTCTGTTTCTTCGCCGGATTTTAATTTGATATTGATCCGGGTATCGGCAGCGACTTGCGTAAAATTGCTGTTGATTTCCTCTTTGGTCAGCCACTCTTCAATAAAACGACCAGTAAATCCGCCAACAAAACCAAGGGCAGTCGAGGAGATGCCAATTCGCTTCAAAATACGTGAGACATTGATTCCTTTGCCACCAGGTAGTTTAAAGTCTTGTTTCATTCGATTAAGGGCACCGATCTCCAAATGATCGACGTGGACGATAAAGTCGATCGATGGATTGAGTGTTACTGTGTAAATCATTGTATTACCTCCATAATGGTTGTTTTTGCTCTGAATTTCGCTAAATAGTTTTTTGGGCAATAATCGGTGATGATCGTTGCACCTTCAATAAAAGCAACTTGAGCAAAAGTTGTTTGCTGAAACTTGGAATGGTCTAGCAAGACATAGGCTTGTTGACTGTGCTCTAGTGCAATCTGCTTGATCAGGGCTTCTTCAGGATCGGGTGTGGTGAAACCAGCTTCCGAATGAGCACCGTTCATGCCCATAAAACAGCGGTTAAAGCGCAATTTACGCAACTGTTCACCGGCATTGATTCCTAAAACAGCGTTCGTAGCTATCTTAATGGTTCCCCCTAAAATCATGGTGTCGATCCCGTGATCAATAAGTAGGGAAGCGTGCTTGACGGAGTTCGTGACAACTTTCAGCGCTGTGATGGACGATAAGAAAGGAATCATTTCAAGGGTCGTTGTTCCTGCGTCTAGATAAATGACTTCACCATTTTTGATCGTTTGTGCGGCTGCGCGAGCAATTTTTTGTTTTTCCGTTTGAAATTTCGCTTTTTTTTCAGACATGTTGGGTTCAAAACCTAATTGCTGGCTTTTTTTGGCCCCGCCGTGAATTCTAACTAGAAACCCTTTATCTTCCAGTTCTTGGAGATCTCTGCGGATCGTTGACTCTGAAGCATCCAGCAGTTGGATCAGTTCACTGACTTTGACGATCTCCTCTTGATCCAATCGTGCCAAAATCGCTTGATGCCGCTCCTCTGTAAGCATTTACATCACCTCTTCACCTGCCATAGTAACATATGATTCATTCAAAATCAATCATAAACAGTAAAAAACATTCAAAATGAAAGCGTGAATAATAGAAATCGGTCACAAACGGTCATGGTAACCTTCATTTTCCTGAGATTGCTGTCCTTATATTTGACAATTTTTACTATTATTTGGCTTAATTGAATTAAGGGGGGATAAATAAATGAATAACAAAGTCATTTTACAAGGGTTCGAATGGGACCTGCCGGCAGATAGCCAGCACTGGAACAAATTGAAAGAAATGAGTAAAGAAATCAAAGAGTATGGATTTACCGCAATTTGGCTGCCGCCTGCCTATAAAGGGACAGCTGGGTCCGAAGACGTTGGGTATGGTGTCTATGATTATTATGATCTAGGCGAATTCGATCAAAAGGGGTCGGTGCCAACAAAATATGGAACCAAGGATGAGTATTTGGAAGCCATCAAAGCACTACAAGAACAAGGAGTTGAGGTTTATGCCGATATCGTCTTTAATCACTTGATCGGCGCCGATGAAAAGGAGGTCGTTCCGGCGGTTAAATACAATACCGAAAACCGCAATGAACCGATCAGTGATGAAGAAGAGATCGAAGCTTGGACTAAATTCACTTTCCCAGGACGTAAAGGAACTTACAATGACTATGTCTGGACCTGGCATAATTTTTCTGGTGTCGATTATGATGATCGCAATAAAGACCACGGGATTTTTAACTTCGCTGATAAGGGCTGGGAAAACCAAGTGGATGATGAAATGGGTAATTACGACTATTTAATGGGTTGTGATCTGGACATGGAAAATCCTGAAACGGTGGAACAGCTCAATAAATGGGGGCAATGGTACCAAGAGTTGACCGGTGTTGATGGCTATCGCTTAGATGCGGTGAAACACATTGAGTTCAACTATTACGCAGATTGGATCTTGAATCGTCGGGAAGAAAAAGGCAAACCACTATTTGTTGTCGGAGAATATTGGTCAGGGGATCTGCCAAAATTAGAAGAGTATTTAGATTCTTCAGGAAATCTGATTTATTTATTCGATGTGCCTTTGCACTATAATTTATATGAAGCATCTCACTCGAATGGCGAATATGATATGAGTCAAATTTTTGCCGGTACACTGACTGCCGCGCGCGAAGATTATGCCGTGACTTTTGTAGACAATCATGATACGCAAGTCGGACAAAGTTTACAATCTTGGATAGACGGATGGTTTAAAGTCCATGCTTATTCATTGATCCTTTTACGAAAAGCGGGTGTACCGGTTGTTTTCTGGGGTGACTTATTCGGAATCCCAGCGCAAGAAATCGCTCCTGTTGGTGATGCTTTGATCCATATGTTAAAACTTCGAGAGAAGCTTGCATTTGGGAATCAAGTCGATTATTTCGATGATCCTAATTGTATTGGCTGGGTATTAACGGGCGATTATGAACATGAGCTTTCTGGATTGGCGGTCGTGATGACCAATGCTCAAGGTGCGGAAAAAGAAATGACCATCAGCGCGATCCATGGTGGAGAGACCTTCGTGGATATATTGAGAAATAATGAAGCGAAAGTTGTTTTAGATGATACCGGAAAAGGTGTTTTCCCGGTCAATGATGGGCAAGTGTCAATCTATGTGAATGAAAAGCTAGTAGAGAAATACTTTAGCTGATCTCTTTCAATAGTCATAATAAGAGGCTGGTAAGTTTACAGCCTTTTTATTATGTAAACAAACAACGGACTGACTTTTTTCTTTCAAAACTGATGGCATCGTGAGTACTAAAATCAAAGCGCTTTTAATTAAAAGTTTTCAAAGCGTTCGGTTTTCCCCATTCACGGATAATGCTATAATTGAGAAGATTGAGAAAGAAAGGATGTTTAAAAGCATGTCATCCAAAAGTGAATTACTTAAGCGCATGAATCCACGGCAAAAAGAAGCCGTTATGCATACGGAAGGGCCGTTGCTGCTGATGGCAGGGGCAGGAAGCGGGAAGACCCGTGTCCTAACCCACCGAATCGCCTATTTAATAGAAGAAAAAAATGTAAATCCATGGAATATTTTAGCCATCACATTTACGAATAAAGCGGCACGTGAAATGAAAGAACGGGTCAGTCAACTATTAGGATCGGGTGGTGAAGACGTTTGGGTTTCAACCTTCCACTCGATGTGTGTCAGAATTTTGCGCAGGGATGTTGATCGAATCGGGTATTCGAAGAATTTTACTATCATTGATTCTTCTGAGCAAAATACGCTGATGAAACGAGTATTAAAAGAATTGAATATCGATCCCAAAAAATATGATCCTCGTTCTATTTTGGGAACGATCTCTCATGCAAAGAATGAGCTGTTGACACCTGAAGCTTACCAAGCCATGGAAGGTAGTCTCTTTGAGCAAATCGTAGGTCGTTGTTATGAAAAATATCAAAAAGAGCTGCGTAATAATCAATGCATGGACTTCGATGATTTAATCATGAATACGATCCGCCTCTTCCAAGACAATGAAGATGCGCTGCAATTTTATCAACGGAAATTCCACTATATCCATGTCGATGAATACCAAGATACCAACCATGCCCAATACACGCTAGTCAATTTATTGGCCGCTCGTTTTCGAAATCTTTGTGTCGTTGGGGATGCGGACCAAAGTATTTACGGTTGGCGTGGCGCCAACATGCAAAATATTTTAGACTTTGAAAAAGACTATCCGGATGCCGCAACGATATTGTTAGAGCAAAACTATCGTTCAACGCAAACGATTTTAAATGCGGCAAACCAAGTAATCAAAAATAACCGCAACCGCCCAGACAAAAATCTGTGGACAGAAAATCGTGATGGGGAAAAAATCACTTATTATCGCGGGGATAGTGAACGAGATGAGGCGCGATTTATCGTCAGTGAAATGCAGAAACAAATTGCAGAAAAGAACCGTAAATTCGGTGATTTTGCGATTTTGTATCGGACCAACGCCCAGTCACGGATCATTGAAGAAATGCTTTTAAAAGCCAACGTTCCTTATACGATGGTCGGCGGCAGAAAGTTCTATGACCGCAAAGAAATCCGTGATATTTTGGCTTATTTATCGGCGATCGCCAATCCTCGTGATTCCATCAGCTTGGAACGAATCATCAATGTACCAAAACGTGGGATCGGTGCGACATCCGTCGAAAAACTACGAGATTTTGCGAATCTTCATGAGTGGTCATTGCTAGAAGCAGCCATGAACGTCGAGTTGGCGAATATTTCTGGAAAGGCCGGCAAAGAATTAGGAAGCTTTGGGATGATGATGGATGGCTTCGCCCAAATGGTTCCTTACCTCTCAGTAACTGAACTGACGAAAGAAATATTAGAAAAGACGGGTTATCGTCAAGAGTTAGTCAACCAGAATAATTTAGAAGCACAAGCTAGACTTGAAAACCTGGAAGAATTTTTATCGGTTACCCAAGAATTCGATAAACGATTTGAGGCGCAAAACGAAGACGATGCAGATGCACCAGATGAGAAGTTGAGTGTTTTCTTAAATGACTTAGCTTTATTGTCAGACGTCGATAGTTATGAAGAAGAAAGTAGTCAAGTGACGTTGATGACCTTGCATGCGGCAAAAGGACTGGAGTTTCCAGTGGTATTCTTGATTGGTTTGGAAGAAAATATCTTCCCGCTTTCTCGGGCTTTAATGGAAGAAAGCGAACTCGAAGAAGAACGGCGCCTTGCTTATGTGGGAATCACTCGTGCTGAGGAAGAGCTCTTTATGACCAACGCTATTTCCAGAACATTATACGGTCGTACCCAATACAATCGTCCGTCACGGTTTATCGAGGAGATTGAACAAGATCTGCTGCAATCATTAGGCGAGCGTTCACAACCGAAAGCTGCTGCACCGTTTCAACCAAAAGTCTTTAAACCGAGCTATACACAGCCGCGTCAAACGACCGTCGCTTCTAAGCAACAGACCTCTGCAGCTGGTAATACATGGCAAGTAGGCGAGAAAGTTCAACATAAAAAATGGGGAATCGGTACGGTCGTTCGGACGACTGGCAGCGCGCAAGACATCGAATTAGATGTGGCGTTCCCACAACAAGGCGTCAAACGATTGTTGGCGGCCTTTGCGCCGATTGAAAAAATTGAAAAATAAGGAGGATATTAGGATGGATGTCCCTTCAAAAGAAATCCAATCACGAGCAGAAGAGCTGCGTACGCAATTAAATCAGTACGCGTACGAATACTATGTAAAAGATCAACCTTCTGTTGAAGATTATCTCTATGATCAGCTGTATGCAGAACTGGTTGAAATTGAAACCAATTATCCGCAGCTAATAACCGAAGACTCGCCCACCCAACGAGTAGGCGGCATCATTTTACCTGGCTTTGAAAAAGTCACCCATGATATCCCACTTTATAGCCTGAACGATGTCTTTGACAAAGAAGGAATCGTGGCTTTTGATGCTCGTGTTCAAAAAGCATTGGGGAAAGCGGTAGATTATGTCTGCGAGTTAAAGATCGATGGATTGTCAATTTCCTTGAAATATGAAGAAGGGCGCTTTGTTCGGGGAGCGACTCGAGGAGATGGTACGGTAGGTGAAAACATTACAGAAAACCTAAAGACTGTCAAATCGATCCCACTGAAATTAAAAGAACCGATCTCGTTGGAAGTTCGTGGCGAATGCTATATGCCAAAGGCTTCGTTTTTGAAATTGAATCAACAGCGAGAAGAAGAAGGGGTGGAGGTTTTTGCCAATCCGAGAAACGCAGCTGCTGGAAGCTTACGTCAATTAGACACTCGGATCGCAGCCCAAAGAAACTTGAGCACCTTTTTATACACACTAGCTGACTTTGGTCCAATTGAAGCTAATGATCAATTTTCAGCATTGAATGAACTGGATCAATTAGGCTTTCGTACAAATCACGAACGCAGAGTGTGCCACACCATCGATGAAGTGTGGGCATATATCGAAGAGTTTCATGACAAGCGCAGTGAGCTCCCGTATGAGATTGACGGCGTAGTCATCAAAGTCAATAATTTTAAAGATCAAGATGCGTTAGGCTTTACCGTAAAAGCACCCCGATGGGCGGCGGCATATAAGTTTCCACCGGAAGAAGCGGAAACAGTGATCGAAACGATCGAATGGACCGTGGGACGGACGGGTGTTGTGACACCGACCGCTGTTATGACTCCTGTTCGTGTTGCTGGAACGACGGTCAGCCGTGCTAGTCTCCATAATGTAGATTTCATTAAAATGAAAGACATTCGCATTGGCGATTCGGTCATCATCTATAAGGCGGGGGACATTATTCCAGAGGTTGCGAAAGTCTTGGAAGAAAAACGCACGGAAACAAGTGAACCCTTTGAAGCGCCTACACATTGTCCCGAATGTGGGAGTGAGCTGATCCATTTAGATGAAGAAGTTGCCTTGCGTTGTATCAATCCGAAGTGTCCAGCGCAGATTAAAGAGGGCTTAAGCCACTTTGTTTCCCGAAATGCTATGAATATTGATGGTTTAGGGCCACGTGTTTTAGAGCAAATGTTCGATAAATCCTTAGTCAAAGATGTGGCCGACTTGTACTTTTTAACAGAAGAACAATTGCTGACCCTCGATAAAATCAAAGAGAAATCAGCTAATAACCTTTTGCGTGCCATCCATCAAAGCAAAGAAAATTCAGTTGAGCGCTTGATTTTCGGGCTAGGCATCCGTCATGTTGGTGCCAAAGCGGCTCGGATTTTAGCGGAACATTTTGGTGACCTTCGGACCCTTAGCAAAGCCAAAGAAGAAGAGATCATTTCGTTGGAAACCATTGGTGCTACAATTGCGGAAAGTGTCGTTACGTATTTTGACAATCAAGAAGTTCACGACCTTTTAGATGAACTTGAAAAAGCGGGTGTTAACTTTGCTTATTTAGGGCTGAGAACGGATCAATTGGAAGAAGTGGAGTCGCCATTTAAAGAGAAAACAGTTGTTTTGACAGGAAAATTGAGTCATTTCACCCGCGAAGAAGCCAAGGAACGAATTGAAAATCTCGGTGGGAAGGTAACAGGCAGTGTGTCGAAAAAGACTGATATCGTTGTTGCCGGGGAAGAGGCTGGCAGTAAACTGACCAAAGCACAGTCCCTAGGCGTTACCGTTTGGGATGAAGCTCAAATGGTGGCTGCGATCGAAGGCAGTCATTCGGCAGATCAATAACTGTTAAGTATTGTCACAGACGAGAAGCAGTTGTTTCTTCTTGTCTAATTGAAATCATTTCTTCCCTGCAGTACGAGGAAAGAAATGATTTCTGCTTTTATTTGCAATTATATTTGATAATTTTCAAATTCTATTTCATGATTTGTTAAAAAAATGATACAATACATTGGAAAAACGTAAACGTAGATTACGGATGCGAGAAAGAGGAGGATTTTATGGCGATCAGCGAAGAACAAGTCAAACACGTTGCCAAACTAGCAAAACTTTCATTCTCAGATGATGAATTACATGAGTTTACCTCTCAGCTAGGAAAAATTATTGATATGGTAGAAACACTTGAAGAAGTGGATACTACAGGAGTACCCTTTACATCGAATGTCGCAGAAACGATCAATGTGATGCGTGAAGATGTAACGACCGGTGGCTGGGACCGTGATGAATTAATGAAAAATGTTCCAGAATCCGAAGAAGGCTTTATTAAAGTGCCTGCAATCATTGACAATGGGGAGGCGGGTGCCTAATGACTGAACTATATAATAAAAGCTTAGAAGAATTGCATAGCTTATTAGTGTCAAAGGAAATTACTGCGACAGATCTAACGAGGGAAACCTTTGCTCGCATTAAAGAAACAGAGCCAAAAGTCGATGCGTTTCTTGCATTGAACGAAGAAAAAGCCCATGCGTTAGCGCAAGCTATCGATCAAAAAGGTATCACTGAAAGCAATGTGTTGGCAGGGATTCCCATTGGGATCAAAGATAACATTGTTACCAAAGATCTACGCACAACAGCTGCTTCTAAAATTTTAGGCAACTTTGACCCAATCTACGATGCAACCGTCATGGACAAAGTTTACCAAGCAGACATGATTCCAGTAGGTAAGTTAAACATGGATGAATTTGCGATGGGCGCAAGTACCGAAACGTCGTTCTTTAAGAAAACGAAAAACGCTTGGGATGAGACAAAAGTACCTGGTGGTTCATCAGGTGGCTCGGCGGCTGCCGTTGCAGCGGGACAAGTCCCATTATCTTTAGGTAGCGATACAGGTGGTTCGATTCGCCAACCAGCAGCTTTCAATGGAATCGTCGGGCTGAAGCCTACATATGGACGGGTTTCTCGTTTTGGTCTGATCGCGTTTGCATCCTCGTTAGATCAAATTGGTCCGATGACCCGTGGTGTGAAAGACAATGCCATCGCATTAAATGCCATCAGTGGGTTTGATGCAAAAGATAGTACGTCAGCCGGGGCAGCTGTTCCTGATTTTACAGCAGGTTTGACTGGTGATATCAAAGGCATGAAAGTTGCTTTGCCAAAAGAATACTTAGGTGAAGGGATCCAAGAAGGCGTTCGAGAAGCAATCTTAAAAGCAGCGGACACTTTCCGTGCGTTAGGAGCGACCGTGGAAGAAGTCAGCTTGCCACATTCAAAATATGGGGTAGCTGTTTACTATATCATCGCATCTTCTGAAGCAAGTTCTAATTTGCAACGTTTTGACGGTATCCGTTACGGTTTCCGTTCAGAAAATGTCCGCAATTTAGAAGATGTCTATGTCAATTCGCGTAGTGAAGGATTCGGGGAAGAAGTCAAACGCCGGATCATGTTAGGTACGTTTTCACTAAGTGCTGGCTACTATGATGCCTACTTCAAAAAAGCCGGTCAAGTTCGGACGTTGATCAAACAAGATTTCGATAAGGTCTTCAGCCAATACGATTTGATCATTGGCCCAGCATCACCAACGGTAGCATTTGGTATTGGAGAAAATATCAATGATCCAATTACCATGTACTTAAATGATATTTTAACCATTCCTGTGAACTTAGCAGGACTGCCAGGGATGTCGATTCCAGCAGGTTTTTCTGAAGGACTGCCTGTCGGCTTGCAGATCATTGGGAAACATTTTGATGAAGCAACCATGTATAAAGCGGCTTATGCCTTTGAACAAGCAACTGATTTCCACACGAAAAAACCAGTGATTTTAGGAGGGGATAAGGCATGAACTTCGAAACAGTCATTGGGCTTGAAGTCCACGTAGAATTAAAAACAGAATCAAAGATTTTTTCTCCAGCACCTGCTCACTTTGGCGCTGAACCAAATAGCAACACGAATGTGATCGACTGGGGCTATCCAGGTGTTTTACCAGTAATGAACAAAGCGGCTATCGAATTTGGGATGAAAGCTGCGCTTGCGTTGAATTGTGAAATCTCAAAAGAAACACATTTCGACCGCAAAAACTATTTCTATCCTGATAATCCAAAAGCCTATCAAATTTCACAATTCGATCAACCGATAGGTCATGATGGGTGGATTGAAATCGAAGTGGAAGGTAAAAAGAAAAAAATCCGCATTGAGCGAGTTCATTTGGAAGAAGATGCCGGGAAAAACATGCACGGCAAAGGCGGTTATTCTTATGTTGATCTAAATCGTCAAGGAACCCCTTTGATCGAGATCGTTTCCGAAGCAGATATGCGTTCACCAGAAGAAGCATATGCGTATCTAGAAGCATTGCGCTCAATCATCTTGTTTACAGAAGTATCTGATGTGAAGATGGAAGAAGGTTCCATGCGTTGCGACGCCAATATTTCGTTGCGACCTTACGGCCAAGAACAATTCGGAACAAAAACAGAATTGAAAAACTTAAACTCTATGTCCTTCGTGAAAAAAGGTTTAGCATTTGAAGAAAAACGCCAAGCCAAAGTATTGCTTTCTGGAGGCGAGATCCAACAAGAAACTCGTCGTTTTGATGAAGCAACCAGCAAAACTTTATTGATGCGTGTCAAAGAAGGTTCTTCTGATTATCGTTACTTCCCAGAACCAGATATCCCACGATTTGTGATCGATGATGAATGGATCGAACGGGTACGTCAAAGCTTGCCAGAAATGCCGCAAAAACGTCGTGCCCGTTACATCTCTGAATTGGGCTTACCAGAATACGATGCAATGGTCTTGACTTTATCAAAAGAAATGTCCGATTTCTTTGAAAAAACCATTGATGCCGGTGCTGATCCCAAACAAGCTTCTAACTGGTTGATGGGGGAAGTTTCAGCGTATCTGAACAGTGAAAAATTGGAACTGCCAGAAACAAAATTAACCCCAGACAATTTAGCGGGAATGATTCGTTTGATCGCCGATGGCACCATCAGTTCGAAGATTGCGAAAAAAGTCTTCAAAGAATTGATCACAAACGGCGGCGACGCTGAAGAAGTCGTAAAAGCCAAAGGATTGATCCAATTATCAGATCCTGCGCAATTACTACCAATGATCAATGAAGTATTAGATAACAACCAACAATCCGTCGATGACTTCAAAAACGGAAAAGACCGCGCAGTTGGTTTCTTAGTTGGTCAAATCATGAAAGCAACCAAAGGACAAGCGAATCCAGGCGTTGTGAACAAGCTGTTGCAAGAAGAACTAGCAAAGCGATAAGAGGCAAGCGATGAAAAGAGCAAGAGTAATCTATAACCCGACATCTGGGAAAGAATTGATTCGAAAAAATTTAGCAGATATTTTAGATGTTTTGGAAAGAGGCGGTTATGAGGCGAGTGCGTTTGCCACGACCGCTGCACCATTTTCCGCCCGTGATGAAGCAAGAAGAGCTGGCGAAGCTGGTTTTGATTTGGTGGTAGCTGCCGGTGGTGATGGCACGATCAATGAAGTCGTCAATGGGATCGCTCCTTTAGAAAAGCGACCAAAAATGGCGATCATTCCTGGAGGCACGACCAATGACTACGCACGAGCACTAAAAATTCCCCGTACAGATATCAAAGCAGCTGCGGAAGTGATTTTGAAGCAGCAAACGGTGAAGATGGATGTCGGAAAAACACCCAACACGTATTTTATCAACATTGCTGCTGGTGGGCACTTAACGGAATTGACCTACGATGTTCCTTCTGAATTGAAAAGTATCTTTGGCTACTTAGCTTATTTAGCAAAAGGAGCCGAATTACTGCCCCGCGTCAAACCGATCAAAATGCATCTAAAGTATGAAGACGGAGAATACATTGGCGGAGCCTCAATGTTCTTTTTAGGACTAACGAATTCAGTGGGAGGTTTTGAACAGATTGCGCCTGACGCAAAGCTTGACGATGGGAAATTTTCGTTGATCATTGTCAAAACGGCCAATATTTTTGAGATTGTCCACTTAGTTGCTTTAATGATGAATGGTGGCAAGCACATCAACGATCGTCGTCTGATTTATACGAAAACATCTTTTCTTGAAGTAGACGCGCCAGAGCAGGTCAATCGATTAATGATCAACCTTGATGGTGAATACGGCGGAGATGCTCCTATGCGCTTTGAAAATCTACACAATCATATTGAGTTTTTTGCGAATGTCGATCAAATTCCTGATGATGCGGTCGTTGGTGAGCAGAACTATCAAGAGATGAGCGAAGGTTTTATTAAAGAAGTCGAACGTCTTTCCGATGAGGACATCAATGGAGATGGCAAGATCGGCGACGAAACAAGGTAAACGATTTTTCTTTTCATGCAAAGTGAAAGAACAGGGACTTTTGGACCTGTTCTTTTTTTAAAAAATAAATTGTGGAAAAAGTAACAGGAATATTTTTAAGAAAAGTTGATAGAGCAGCTTTTCTTAAATTTTAGTAAAGGACGTTTTTTGCGTTATGTTCCACATCGGGTATTTGTTTCACGGCTATCAGCGCGATTCATGAAGATAAAGCGAATGAAAAATTGAAAAAACGAACGATCTTCGCTAAAAAACGAACTTTTTGAAAATATACTCGTTAAAGTTCGTCATTTACGTATTTCTATGCAATCTAATGATGCAAAAGCCAGAGAGAATATGCTATAATGGTGAAACGAAGAAATGGGGGGGACCGGAATGGAGCACATCGATTCTACAAAAGCGCTAGATCTGCTTAGAGATGACGCAGAACGAATCAAAAAGCTGATCCGAAACCAAGAAAATAGTTTATGTATCGCACAATGCAAAGCATTTGAAGAAGTGGTTGATACCCAAATGTATGGTCTATCACGGCAAGTGGCATTTGCGATCCGCTTGGGGATCGTCGATAATCAAACAGGACAACAATTGATGGCGGATCTCGAAAAAGATCTGAACCAATTGTACAGCGAGGTCTATGAAGACCAGCGGACACCTGAAATCGGCAAGGAGGCATAAACTTGCCAGAAAAAGTAAAGAAAAGACATTTATTAGATTATAGTATTTTACTGCCTTATATAGTGATGTGTGTTACGGGTTTGATGATGGTCTACAGCTCCACATCCTATGTTGCGATGACCGCCACACAACCGACCACAGCTGCTTCTTACGTCATCAATCAAGCAATATTCTGGTTGTTGAGTCTAGTAGCAATCACTGTCATGTATAAAATGAAAACGGATGTTTTTCGGAACAAAAAATTTGTCCAGATCGCCATGATCGTCATTTTGTTTTTATTGATCGCTGCCTTCTTTTTCCCAAGAAGAAACGGGGCACATGGTTGGTTAACGATTGCGGGCTTTTCCATTCAACCAGCTGAGTACTTGAAATTTATTGTCATCTGGTTTTTATCTGTGACTCTTTCCTATCGTCAAAAAGGTATCCAACAAGAGTTTTGGAAAACGGTTTGGCGTCCAATCGGAATCGTCTTCGTCTACACCGGGATCATGGCCTTTTATCCCGACTTCGGGAATGCTGTGATCGTCATGCTACTGGCTTTTGTCGTTTTATTATCTAGTGGTCTGAATTACCTGTATACCCTGATATTAGGTGTGGCAGGAATCGTAGGCAGTACATTGATCGTCTTCTTGGTAAATTTAACTGGTGGAAAGCTTTTACCTGATTATGTCTATAGTCGCTTCTCATCATTTTTAAACCCATTTGCGGATGAATACAATACAGGTCATCAAATGGTTAATGGGTATTACGCAATGTTCAACGGTGGGCTTTTCGGACGCGGACTTGGAAATAGTATCCAAAAACGTGGCTTCTTAAACGAAGCGCACACCGATTATATATTTTCGATCGTTATGGAAGAATTAGGCTTGATCCCATCGATCATTATCTTAGGTGTTTTGTTCTATATGGTGGGACGGATCTTTCTTGTCGGTATCCGTTCAAGAGATCCCTTTAATTCCATGATGTGTATCGGCATAGGGACATTATTTATGTCTCAGATTTTCATCAACTTAGGGGGGATCACTGGTTTGATCCCATTGACGGGAATCACTTTTCCGTTTTTAAGTCAGGGTGGGTCAAGTTTGCTGATGCTGTCGATTTGTATTGGTTTTGTATTAAATATCAGTGCCGAAGAAAAGAGGAAACAATATTATTTGAATTATTGATCAATTGAATGGAGTGGATTAGATGAAGAAAATTCTTGTTGCCAATCGTGGAGAAATCGCGATTCGTGTCTTCCGCGCATGTGCGGAGTTAGGAATCAAAACAGTCGGTATTTATGCTGCGGAGGATGAATACTCCGTCCATCGTTTTAAAGCAGACGAAGCGTATTTAGTGGGGAAAGGCAAACGGCCGATTGATGCGTATTTAGACATTGAAGATATTATTCGCACAGCGAAAAAAGCCGGGGCTGAAGGGATTCATCCAGGGTATGGTTTTTTATCAGAAAACCTGGGCTTTGCTCAGCGCTGTGAAGAAGAAGGTTTGATTTTCATCGGACCATCCACTCACCACTTAGATATTTTTGGCGACAAGATCAAAGCAAAAGCAGCAGCGATCGAGGCGGGGATTCAATCCATTCCCGGATCTGACGGTCCAGTGGCATCGATTGACGACGTTTTAGCATTCGCTGACGAACATGACTATCCAATCATGATCAAAGCAGCTCTTGGCGGCGGTGGTCGAGGCATGCGTGTCGCTCATGATGAAAAAGAAGCACGTGATGGCTACGAACGTGCCAAAAGTGAAGCGAAAGCGGCATTTGGTAGTGACGAAGTTTACGTTGAAAAATATATTAGTAATCCAAAACATATTGAAGTCCAAATTCTAGGGGATACGCACGGAAATGTCGTCCATCTATTTGAACGTGACTGCTCTGTTCAGCGCCGTCACCAAAAAGTAGTCGAAGTGGCACCTTGTGTGTCAATGACGACTGAACAACGGGAAAAAATTTGTCAAGCTGCCGTTCAATTGATGAAGCATGTTGGCTATATCAATGCCGGAACAGTGGAATTTTTAGTTGAAGGCGATAAATTTTACTTTATCGAAGTAAACCCTCGGGTCCAAGTGGAACATACAATCACTGAAATGATCACCAATTTAGATATCGTGACGACACAAATACTAATTGCACAAGGCAAGGATCTGCATAAAGAAATTGGGATTCCTGAACAAAAAGATATTCGCTTCGAAGGGGTTGCGATTCAATGTCGCGTGACAACGGAAGATCCAGCGAATAATTTTATGCCAGATACTGGTAAGATTGATACCTACCGTTCTCCAGGTGGATTTGGGGTTCGTTTGGATGTCGGAAATGCTTACGCAGGTGCGGTGGTAACCCCGTATTTCGACTCACTGCTTGTAAAAGTCTGTACACATGCGGCAACCTTTGATCAAGCGATTCAGAAAATGATGCGCTGTTTGAAAGAATTTCGTGTACGTGGGGTAAAAACAAACATTCTCTTCATGCGAAATGTCGTTTCTCATCCAGCCTTTCGTTCGGGTGAAGCCAAAACCACCTTTATCGACAATACGCCGGAACTATTCAATTTCCCTCGGATTCGTGATCGTGGAAACAAAACCATGAAGTATATCGGGGAAATTACCATCAATGGATTTCCGGGGATCGAAAAACAAAAGAAACCATTTTATAATGAGCCACGGATGCCACAACACATCCAAGCAACGCCTGATTTTGTCAGCGCCAAAAATATTTTAGATACGAAAGGTGCCGAGGGTGTCGTTGAATGGATCGGTCAACAAAACAATGTCTTACTGACGGATACAACCTTCCGAGATGCCCATCAAAGTTTGTTGGCAACTCGTGTAAGAACCCATGACTTTAAGAAAATTGCCGCGATGACGGAAGCTGGCCTGCCACAATTGTTCTCAAGTGAAATGTGGGGTGGAGCAACGTTCGACGTTGCCTACCGTTTCTTAACAGAAGATCCATGGGAAAGATTGCGGATGTTCCGGAAAAAAATGCCGAATACCTTGTTGCAAATGTTGTTTAGAGGCTCCAATGCTGTGGGATATTCCAATTATCCAGACAATGTATTGGAAGAATTCATCAAAGAATCTGCAGCGCAAGGAATTGATGTGTTCCGAATCTTTGATAGTTTAAACTGGGTTCCACAAATGGAGAAAAGTATTCAAGCCGTTCGCGATACAGGAAAAATTGCAGAAGCAACGATTTGTTATACCGGGGATATCAATGATCCGACCCGTCAAAAATATTCAGTACAATACTACAAAGATATGGCGAAAGAATTGCAAAACCTTGGTGCCCATATCATTGCTATCAAGGATATGGCTGGATTATTAAAACCGCAAGCGGCTTATCGTTTGATCAGTGAGCTAAAGGATACGATCGATGTGCCGATTCATCTGCATACCCATGATACGAGTGGAAATGGGATCATTACTTACTCAGCAGCTACTAAAGCCGGTGTTGACATCGTGGATGTCGCTATGTCAGCGGTCAGTGGCGCAACGAGTCAACCAAGTATGAGTAGTTTGTATTATGCACTATTGAACGGCGAACGCTGCCCAGAAATCAATGTAGACAATATCCAACAGTTGAACCACTACTGGGAAGATGTCCGCATGTACTACCATTCCTTTGAAAATGGCTTGAACGCACCTCAAACGGAAGTGTACAAGCATGAAATGCCGGGGGGACAATATACCAATCTCCAGCAGCAAGCCAAAGCCGTTGGTTTAGGCGAAAAATGGGATGAAATCAAAGAAATGTATCATGAAGTCAATATGATGTTTGGAGACATCGTGAAAGTGACGCCTTCTTCGAAAGTCGTTGGGGACATGGCACTCTTTATGGTTCAAAATGGCTTGTCTGAGAAAGATGTTTTTGAAAAAGGCGATACATTAAGCTTCCCTGAGTCAGTAATCACATTCTTCCAAGGTGAGTTAGGTCAGCCAGTTGGTGGCTTCCCGAAAGAATTACAGCGCATTATCTTGAAAGGACGCCCAGCCTTTACCGAACGTCCTGGAACATTCGCGAAGCCAGTTGATTTTGCTGATGTGAAGCAAGAACTAGCGGAGAAAATCGGCTATGAACCAAAACATGAAGAAGTCTTGAGCTACTTGATGTATCCGCAAGTCTTCCTTGATTATCGAAAAGCTTATGAACAGTTTGCAGATGTGAAAGTTCTTGATACTCCAACTTTCTTTAACGGCATGCGCTTAGGTGAAACGATCAATGTTGAATTAGAAAAAGGCAAAATCTTGATCATTCGTCTAGATGAGATCGGTGAGCCAGATATTGAAGGCAACCGAACACTCTTCTTTAACTTGAACGGACAACGCCGAGAAATCGTCGTTAAGGACAACTCAATCATCAGCTCTGTTCAAACGAAACGTAAAGCAGAGCCAACGAACAAAGAACAGATCGGTGCTTCGATGAGTGGCTCAGTTTTAGAAGTATTAGTCAAAAAAGGCGACCGGGTGGCACGTGGACAAACCTTGATGGTCACGGAAGCGATGAAAATGGAAACTTCGGTTGAAGCCCGCTTCTCAGGCGTAGTTGAACATGTGTATGTAACCGATGGGGAACCAATTCAGTCAGGAGATCTTTTGATTGAAGTCAAAGAGAAGTAAGGAGTCGATCCACAGATGAAGCGAAGAGGATTATTGTTTTGCGGCTTATTTGTCCTAGCCCTAATAATCGTGTATTTGCAGCCAGTTTTCATGCAAAACGCTTCAGATTCAAGAGTGACGATCGAAAACCCAATCAAAGCACCAACAAACATGAATTACGAACCAATCGCAGCTCAAGGATTAGCTGAATTGATCGGGGAACCTGTTTCGGATTTCGAAGAAGTCTATGGTCTTCCAGTTCAAACATATCGATCAGGTTACGAGTTTGAAATTCGGGTCTACAATCAATTAGACGATCAACAGTATGTTGAGATCAATACCGATGGTGAAAGTGTGCAAGCAATCAAAGTAATCGGCGCCGGGGGCTCTTCCCTGGCACCTTTTACGATGGGCATGACCTTGACTGACTTGACGGAGTTGACCATGATCTATCCTAACTTTACTTTGACACAAAATGATCGTGCGATCAGTTTCGAATTGATGGAAGAAGATATGAACTACCGTCCATTAGTGGCTTTTGACAACGGGACATTTGCTGTTTTGTTCTTTGATCAGGAAACTGCCCAACTGCAAGCCGTCACTTACTTGGATCAGACCACATTACTTAAACTGGCACCTTATCCTTTGACGGAAGGGCAGCGACCGCTGTTTCAAGTTTCGCAAACAATTGACCAAGCCCAAGCCAACCTTGAAAAAGAGACCCTAGCGTTTGTCATCATCGATAAACTTCGCCAGCAAATCGGCTTAGACAGCTTCTCACAGGATACCCAAACACATCAAGAAGCAGCTGGACTTTTATTTAATTTGACGAATAACCTATCAGACTATTTGACTTCTCAACGAATCCATTCTTATCAACGAGCACTTTCTTCGGAAAAGACAAGTAATTTTGTCTTATCGAATGACGAATGGCGAGAGTTGTTAGCGGAAAAGGAATTGGAAGCATCTGCTTCAATCTTCGAAGCGCCTGTTTATGATCCAACTTTTACGATTTTGTCATGGTTCAGTAACCCAAGATTTACTGAGCGCCTGACCCATGAACAATCAGAAAAGATAGGAATTGCTTTTTCTGAAGCAAATATGGTAGTCTTAGTGCAAGAAGATGTGGAAGGGACCGAGGATAGTACGTCAGATGATTTACGATGAAGCCTTTTTTGAGATTGAAGATCAAATTGAAGCACTTGTGAAGGCAATCAAAGCAAGTGAAACGTGTAAAACCTATCAAAAAGCGAAACAGGTCATGCATCAAGACCCTGATGTTCAGACGTTGATGCGATCGTTTTTAGAAAAAAAACTAGATTTTGAAAGAATTGAAGCTTACGGTGAGTATGCGCCTGATTTCAAAGAAAAAAAACGGGCGTTGCGCACAGCCAAGCGGCAGTTGGATCTTAATGAACAAGTAAGTGAGTATCGCTGGAGTGAAACACAACTGCAGCGTTTGCTGGATGAACTGACTGTGGCGATCTCTACTTGTTTTTCTCCTTCTGTCAAAGTGGACGCTGGGAGTCCCTTTTTTCAATCAAAATCAAGTTGTGGAGGAAATTGTCATGCACGAGGATAAAGAGCCTTTTACGATGCAAAAGCGTCGAGGATTGATCGTATGGGTTTACAGCCTACGTCAACTAAAGAATTTGCGCCGTTTTGGTTTTGTTCATTATGTGTCACGCAAGATGAAATACGTGGTCATGTATTTGAACGAAGAAGAATACGAAAGCAAAAAAACAAAAATCGAGCAGTTTCACTTTGTTCGACAAGTTGAAGCTTCCTATCGACCAGATGTCGAAATGGATTTTGCTGAAAAAATTGGTACGTCAGCAGCCTATCCAGTGAAAGACGAAGGGTTTGATATCGAAGAAAAAAATACGATGATTCGATTGGCAGAAAACGTGTAATAAAAAAGTGGGGGTGCCTTGAGTCACCGCCATTTTTTTATTGCTATTTATAGAAACAGTGCTATATTTGTATTTACGAAGATCTTGGAGGGAAAAACGTATGCGTGTAGTAGCCGGAGAATATGGTGGCCGCAGATTAAAAAGTCTCGCTGGAGACAATACTCGCCCCACGACAGACAAAGTAAAAGGGGCGATTTTTAACATGTTAGGGCAATATTTAGATGGAGGAGTTGTACTGGATTTATTCAGCGGAAGCGGGGGCTTGGCTATCGAAGCGGTCTCTCGTGGTGCCAATCATGCGGTTTGTGTCGACCGTAGTTTTCCAGCAACCAAAGTGATCCGCGAAAATATTGCTATAACCAAAGAACCCGAAAAGTTCACGGTGTTAAAAATGGATGCGAATCAAGCTTTACGGCAGTTTGCAGCTGAGGGACAAAGTTTTGACTATTTGTTTTTAGACCCGCCATACGCAAAGCAAGAGATTCTGCATCAGTTAGAAGCTATGCTGAAGGATGAATTGATTCGCCCGTCTGCATACGTAGTTTGCGAAACAGACAAGTCCATCGTCTTACCAGAACAAATCGACTCGTTGCATTTGGTCCGTGCCCAAACCTATGGCATATCGGCAGTGACGATCTATAGAAATGAGGGATAACGTGAAAAAGATTGCTTTATTTCCAGGGAGTTTTGACCCATTGACATCCGGTCATGTTGATCTGATCGAGCGAGGAGCCACGCTTTTCGATGAATTGATCGTCGGCGTTTTTACAAACACCAATAAAAAAAGTTTTTTTACTAGTGAAGAAAAAGTTCATTTGATCGAAGAAGCCCTCGCCCATATTCCTAACGTCAAAATTCTGGCACAAGAAACAGAGCTAACAGTCACGATTGCGAAAAAATTAGGTGCTCAGTTTCTGCTTAGAGGCATTCGCAGTGTGAAAGACTATGAATATGAGCGGGACATTATGGAAATGAACCATCACCTAGAACCCTCATTAGAGACCGTCTTTCTTTTAGCAGACGCAAAACATAGTTTCATCAGTTCCAGTTTGTTGAAAGAGATCTTAACCTTTAACGGCGATGTTGCCGAATATTTACCTCAAAATATCTACGATGCTATAGTAAAGAAGCGTGATACCAATGAATCTTAAATCAACGATCAAATATGTTCTCCTGTTTGTTTTAGCGCTAATCATCGCAGCTTGTGCCTTTTTGCCGATTCCCTATTATATCGAGCAACCAGGAGCAACGATCGATTTAAAAGAGCTGATTACCGTCAATCAAAAAGAAGACACCTCAGCTGGCTCCTTTTCTTTGACCAGTGTTGGGATTCGACAAGCTACCGTGTTCACAGCGATTGGAACGAAATTCAATGAATTCCAAGACTTGATCAGTGAGGAAGAACTTTTAGGCGGTGCGACAGATGAGGAGTACAACCGCATTCAACGCTACTATATGGAATCCTCGCAAAATAGTGCGATTGAGCAAGCATTAAAGCTAGCAGACTTACCTTATGAAATGACCTATAAAGGGGTCTATGTCATGGGGATCGATCCAAATTCCAGCTTTGCTGGGAAAATATCCGTTGGAGATACCGTCACCGCAGTCAATGGTAAAGAATTTAAAAGCAGTCAAGATTTTATCGACTACGTCCAAAGTCAAACCATTGGTGATGAAATCACCGTGACTTACTTGCAAGATGGCGAAGAAAAAGAAGCAACGGGCAAACTAATTGAACTGGAGAGCAATCAAAAAGCCGGTATCGGCATCTCCCTCGTCGATCATACAGAGATCACTTCTGATGAAGAGATCGTGATCGATTCTGGCAATATCGGAGGACCTTCCGCTGGTTTGATGTTCACCCTTGAAATCTATGAACAGTTGACCGGAGATAACCTACGTAAAGGCCACAACATAGCTGGGACAGGAACGATCTCAGCTGACGGAACCGTTGGTCGAATCGGTGGGATCGATAAAAAAGTAGCGAGTGCCAGTGAAAGTGGTGCAGAAATCTTCTTTGCCCCAGATGATGAAATCACTGACGAAGAGCGTGAAATAGATCCTTCCATCAAAACAAATTATGAAGAGGCAGTGGCAGCAGCGAAGAAGTTAGACACGGATATGAAAATCGTTCCGATCGCCAATGTCCAAGATGCCTTGGATTATCTAGCAACACTGAAAGAAGCAAATTAAAACGGCGCTCGCCGTTTTTTTATTGTCTAAAGAATACAGTAGGCTCAAAGAAAAGGTTATGCTATACTTTTAGATAAGGAGTGTGAATCTAGTGGAATTAAAAAGACAACAACCGATCGTTGAAGCATATCATTTTGATATGAAACCGAAAGACAAAGAAATGGAAACAAAATTGAATGTCGGCTTTGCGCCGTTAAAAGTCAAAGATGAAGAATATATGGAAAAAAACAGTATTATTGGTGCCCGCTTAGAATTCCAATTGGTGTTCCCTGATTATGTTTTGTCAGGACGTGTCGGACAAGTCAATCATATTTTGAATCGCAAAGTCAATTCTGGAGAAGATCTAACAAAAGCTGAAACTGATCGTTTGGTTGAGCCCTTGTTTGATATCGTCAAACGCCTGACGTATGAGGTGACAGAAATCGTGACCGATAAACCAGGACTCCAACTGAACTTCAATACCAACTCGAACCCCACACAAGAATCGACCGAAGAAGAAAAATAAGTTGAAATAGGAGGGATT
The DNA here is from genome assembly GCF_044746145.1 of Enterococcus sp. NPDC086594. Classification (NCBI taxonomy): domain Bacteria; kingdom Bacillati; phylum Bacillota; class Bacilli; order Lactobacillales; family Enterococcaceae; genus Enterococcus; species Enterococcus sp. NPDC086594. Next base: position 30,340 of record NZ_JBIVBP010000016.1, on the reverse strand, counting down.
TCCATTGTTTTCCAACCAAATGCAAGTGATGCTCTACGTTGATGATGTGACGAAAGCTGTCGAGTTTTGGCAAGAATTAGGCTTTGTGATCATTGAACAGCAAACGATCGATGGAACATCCGTCGTCGAAATCGCTCCTTCAAAAGAGGCAGAGGCTCATTTTGTCTTATATGACCGTGAGTTCATCGAAACGCACTCACCTGAAGTCGCATTGAATTCTCCATCGATCATGTTTTTTGCTGAGGACATTACAGCTCTCTATAAAAAACTTTTAGAGATGGAAGCAGAAGTGGGTGAATTGATTCAGATGGAAGAACAACTGGTTTTCAATTTTGCCGATCCAGATGGCAATTATTTTGCTGTATCAGGAAAATAGGTTTTGCCGATCGTAACCAATCATTCGTCTTTATGAACCCGACTCTATGCTGTCGAACTGTTCAAGGCGAATGATTGTTTTTTGTTTTAATGCAAGACATTTTGCAACTAAAGGACTAGAATTGATAATAAAAGAATCAAATGCCTTTAAGGAGGGAATGACAATGCAAAAATATCTTTATGCAATCAGTGATATTCATGGAATGGCCGATCTTTTTAAAAGGCTTCTTACGGAATATGATCCTAAAATCCATCAGTTGCTTTTGATTGGTGATCTAAATGACCGAGGACCAAAGTCCAAAGAGTGTTTATTACTTGGAAAGAAATTAGTCGAAGAACATCAAGCGATTTATTTACGTGGCAATCACGAAGAGTATTTTCTGCAATTTCTAAATGCCCCTGAGGATTGGTTCGCCGCCTACGTACGCAATGGTGGCAAAGAAACGCTTGAAAGTCTTTTGCATACAGGCGCCACTGAGGAGTATTCGCCGACGGAAATCGCCTTAATGATCCGAAGTAGGTATGGAGACTTAATAGAGTTTTTAATGGAGCGGCCACTTTATTACGAGTGGGGAAAGTACCTCTTTGTCCATGCGGGCGTGGATTTAAGTAAAAAAGATTGGCGGAAGACCACCGACCACGATTTTATCTGGATCCGCGAACCTTTTCATAAAGGGAAAAACCGTACAGGAAAAACGATCGTTTTTGGCCATACCATCACGCCCATGATGCATGGAGATATGCAGACAACGGATCTTTGGCAACAAGACGACAAAATCGGCATCGATGGTGGGGCAGTATTTGGTGGATCGGTGCATGGCGTGATTTTTGATGACAAAGGGGTCCTTCAAGATATCGAATATCAAAATTTAGCAGGACCTTGGCAACCAGACTTTTAAAAGTCTTTTCTAAAAAGAGAAAAGCAGCCATTACAAGAGCCCCGAAGCAATGTTCCTTTCGTGCCTTCTTGTTTCCTCAATGGCTGACTTTTTTATGTTAAAATAGCAAAAGCAACAAAGGAAAGGTGAGAACGAATGGCAGAAATGAATCAAGAGGTACTTGATTTAGTGAAACAAGAACTAACCTCTTTTACCCAAAAACAAATCAGTACGGTGTTACAATTATTGCAAGAAGGAAATACGGTTCCGTTTATTGCCCGCTACCGTAAAGAAATGACGAATGGACTTGACGAAGTTCAGATTCGAGAAATCGAAGAGCGGTATCAGTACTTAGAAAACCTAGAGAAACGCAAGCAAGAAGTTTTGCGCTTGATAGAAGAACAAGAAAAGCTAACGCCTGAACTAACACAGGCGATTTTAGTTGCGACAAAAATGCAGGCCGTTGAAGACCTGTATCGTCCTTACAAACAAAAACGACGCACCAAAGCGACGATCGCCAAAGAAAATGGCTTGGAACCATTTGCTCAGTGGCTGTTAAGCTTCTCAAAAACAGGTGACGTACAAGAAAAAGCGGCCGAATTTATGAGTGATGCTGTTCCTACTGTAGAAGATGTCTTGGCTGGCGCCCATGAGATCATTGCAGAAGGCGTTGGTGATACTGCAGAATTTCGAAGTTGGATTCGGAGCTATTATTCTAACAAAGGACTGTATAAGAGCACGGTCAAAAATGCTGAAAAAGATGAAAAAGGCGTTTATGAAATGTATTACGATTTCCAACATCCTATCAATAAGATGGTTTCCCACCGGGTTTTAGCCACCAATCGTGGAGAAAAAGAAGACATTTTGAAGGTAACGCTTGTGGCAGATGAAGAAAAAATCATGGAGTACCTACGTCGGAAATTGATCACGAATAGTGATTCACCCGCAGCCAGTTTTGTCCAAACTGCTGCTGCTGACGCCTTGAAACGGTTTATCTTACCAGCGATCGAACGAGAGATCCGCAATGAATTGACAGAAAAAGCCGACGAACAAGCAATTGCGATTTTTGGAGAAAATCTTCGCAATCTGTTGCTGCAGCCGCCATTGAAGGGCAAAGTCGTTTTAGGTTTTGATCCAGCGTATCGAACGGGCTGTAAATTGGCCGTCGTTGATGAGACAGGAAAAGTATTAGCGATCGAAGTGATCTATCCCCATAAACCGGCGCCGATGAATAAACGAGAAGCGGCTGGACCAGCGTTTCGTCGCTTATTGCAAACCTATAAAGTTGAAATGGTCGCAATCGGTAATGGGACGGCGAGTCGAGAGTCAGAGCAATTCGTCGCTGAACAATTAAAATTGATCGATCAAGAGGTATATTATGTGATCGTGAATGAGGCAGGCGCTTCTGTTTATTCGGCCAGTCCGATCGCCCGGCATGAATTCCCTGATCTGCAAGTGGAAGAACGAAGTGCCATCAGTATTGGTCGCCGTCTCCAAGATCCCTTGGCAGAATTAGTTAAAATCGATCCACAATCGGTGGGCGTCGGGCAATACCAACATGACGTTTCGCAAAAGCGCTTAGCCGAACAATTGGATTTTGTCGTGGAAACGGTCGTCAACCAAGTAGGCGTTGATGTCAATACCGCAAGTGCGGCACTTTTACAGCACGTGGCGGGCTTAAATAAAACGACTGCCCAAAATATCGTGACCTATCGAGAAGAAAACGGGGTATTTACGCAGCGCAATCAACTGAAAAAAGTCCCTCGCTTAGGGCCAAAGGCCTATGAACAGGCGATCGGTTTTATGCGGATTCCTGGCGGAAAAGTCATTTTGGACAATACCGGGATTCATCCAGAAAGTTATGACACTGCCAAAGAAATTTTGGCGCTCGCGGATATTTCTCTAGCGGAGCTTGGGAAAGAACAATCTGAAGAAAATAAAGTGAAGTTGGCGCAAATGCGTCCAGCAGAACTTTCTGCTAAATTGTCTGTCGGGAAAGAAACCATCACAGATATCTTAAAAGCGTTAATGCAGCCAGGACGTGATATGCGGGATGAAATGCCAGCCCCATTATTGCGCAAAGATGTGTTGAGTATGGAGGATCTAAAACCGGGAATGGAATTGAAAGGAACTGTTCGAAATGTGATCGACTTTGGTGCTTTCGTCGATATCGGTGTCAAACAAGATGGACTGGTTCATTTGTCGAAGCTGAGCCGTTCGTTTGTAAAACATCCGAAAGACGTTGTTTCCGTTGGTGACGTCGTAACCGTTTGGATCGAGCAAGTAGATGTCAAAAAAGGCCGTATCAGCTTAACAATGGTCGATCCAGGAAATGCTAAATGACCCAACAAGAATTGCAGCGTTTGGTGGAAGAGCTTTCGCTGTCTGTTTTCAATAAACCATTTACGCATCGAGCGGTATTTAATTCTCGCTTAAAAACAACCGGTGGCCGTTACCATCTAAGTGATCACCACTTGGATTTCAATCCAGTGATGCTTACTGAACACGGGATGGAGGTTTTTATCGGCATTATCAAGCATGAATTATGTCACTATCATTTGCATTTAGCAGGTCTTGGTCATCGTCACCAAGATCCTGCTTTTAAAGCATTGCTGGCAAAAACGGGAAGCCTGCGGTATGCACCTCCTGCCATAAGAACAGCTAAGCATTGCTATCGATGTCAAAATTGTGGCTGCGAGATTCGGCGGCAGCGGCGTGTGGATATCAAAAAATTTGTTTGTGGAAAATGTCGCGGACGTTTGCTAGAAATAGGAAATGATGAGAAAAGTCAAGTCGAAAAATAAAACTCGTTGCTATTTTTTTCATTTTGTATGATAATGTAGGTCGTGTGACAACCTGATATTTGTCAATACACGCGTTTTTTTACGACGCGGATTTGAGAAAAGAGGATTATAATAATGGAAAATCAAAACAAAATACATCATTTTGTTGGAATCAAAGGTTCCGGTATGAGTTCATTGGCTTTGATTCTGCACGAAAAAGGCTACCAAGTACAAGGCTCTGATGTGGAAGAATATTTCTTCACTCAACGTGATCTAGAAAAAGCAGCAATCAAATTGTTGCCTTTCGATAAAGCAAACATTCAACCAGAAATGGTCATTATCCAAGGGAATGCTTTCCCTGACACCCACGAAGAAATCATACGGGCCAAAGAACTTGGTTTAGAAGTCACTCGTTATCATGACTTTATTGGCCAATTCATTCAGCCCTATACGAGTATTGCTGTGACTGGTTCTCACGGAAAAACCAGTACGACAGGATTGCTTTCTCATGTCTTAAGCGGCATCCGGCCAACAAGTTTCTTGATTGGCGATGGTACCGGTCATGGAGAGCCCGATGCGGAATTCTTCTCGTTTGAAGCTTGTGAATACCGCCGTCATTTCTTAGCTTATTCACCGGGCTATGCAATTATGACCAACATCGATTTTGATCATCCGGACTATTTCCACTCGATTGACGATGTCTTCTCAGCCTTTCAATCGATGGCAAGTCAAGTAAAAAAAGGCATTTTTGCTTTTGGTGATGACGAGTACCTGCGTAAACTTGAAGCAGATGTCCCGATCTACTATTACGGCGTCAACGATAACGACGATGTTCAAGCAAAAAACATTGAACGCACCACCCAAGGTTCAGAGTTCGACGTCTTTATCCATGGTGAAAATATTGGCCATTTTGTCTTGCCAGCGTTTGGTCAACACAACATCAACAACGCACTCAGTGTGATCGCTGTGGCTTACAAAGAAGGATTGGACATGAAAGAAGTTGCCGCTGAGATGCTCTCATTCCCTGGAGTGAAACGTCGCTTCAGCGAAAAAATCGTAGCGGATATGACGATCGTAGACGACTACGCCCATCATCCTGCCGAAATCAAAGCAACGATTGATGGCGCTCGTCAAAAATATCCGGATAAAGAGATTATTGCTGTCTTCCAACCTCATACCTTTACCCGTACGATCGCTTTAATGGATGAATTTGCGGAAGCGTTAGATCTTGCAGACCATGTGTATCTATGTGACATTTTTGGATCTGCCCGTGAATCTCGAGGGGATGTTAAGATTGAAGATCTGGGCAATAAAATTCAAAGAGGCGGAACTGTGATCAAAGAAGAGAACGTTTCTCCGCTACTAGATCATCAAAATGCTGTCGTGATTTTCATGGGAGCAGGAGATGTGCAAAAATTTGAAACAGCCTATGAAAAACTACTAAGCAATACAACTCGTAACGTATTGTAATCAAAGACTCTTGTGGCGTGTTTGCTGCAAGAGTTTTTTACATCTGAAGTTTTTGCAAAAGCAGCACCGCGAACTTGCACTTTTGTCGGCATCTGATAGAATATACTCAGATGAAACTATTCTTTTTGGAGGAATTAAATTTTGAATATAGGAAAACCGCGAAAAATAGGGAAAAGTATTGAAGATATCGAGGAAGGCGATTCGTTATCCTTAACAGAATCGATCGAAGACAATCAACTGTTGTTATATTTAGGGCTTACTAATGATGCAAACCCTTTGTATATTCAACATGACTACACGCAAAATACTGAGTATCAGCGTCCAATCGTCCCATCCATCATGTTGATGGGGATCATCACCAGTGCCGTATCGAAACATTTGCCTGGTCCTGGCTCTCATGTAGTCAATTTTTCGGTGAACTTTATTGAACCTGTATATCATTATGAAACATTGACCTTTGAATTCGAAGTGATCAAAGTGGATAAAATGAAAGATGTGGTAACTATTTCGGTTGAAGCGATCAACACAGAAGATCATCGTATTTTAGATGCTGTGGTCATGGTCCAGCCGCCAAAAGCAGTAGCAGTAAATGAGGAGGAACAACAAGATGAATAATTTAAACAATGAAACCGTCCAAGCCCAAGGCTTAAATCGCTTTTATTCAAAAGTGTATTTATTCTTCGGCGTTGGGCTTGCGATCAGTGCGATTTCAGCCTATATTTTTGGGGAAGTCTTCCAAGCGCAAACCCTGCAATTTATCAACAATTTTCCGCTAGGATTTACCGGTCTTTGGATCTTACAGATCATTTTAGTCATTGTATTAGGTGTGAAGGCGCAGAAAAATCCATCCTTGACCGTTGCTGGCTTTTTAGTCTATTCGCTCTTGAATGGATTGACCTTGTCTGTGACATTGATGATCTATGACTTTGGATCGATCGTGGGAGCATTTGTTTCAGCAGCCGTCACTTTTGGTGTCATGTCAGCATTTGGGATCATGACCAAACGTGATCTAAGTGTGGTTGGTCGTATCGGCTATGGTCTGTTGATCGGGATCATCATCTCAACGCTCTTGAATGTATTTATTTTACGCAGTCAACCGGTTGACTTTTTCTTATCGATCGTGACCGTCTTTGTCTTTATGGGAATCACCGCTTATGACAATCAGCAAATCCGCAATGTATACTTCGCAACGAATGGTGGCGCAAATACTGGAGTGGCCGTTTTCATGGCACTACAACTGTATTTAGATTTTATCAACTTATTCCTTGCGTTATTGCGTATCTTTGGAAAAAACAACTAAAAAAAGTGCGAGGAAACTCGCCTTTTTTTTTGTATAAAATGAGAGAGAAAACAAAGCAATTCATCGCTTTTGTGCCCGTTCTTTGATAGAATAAAGAAGAACTTTTTGAGAAAAGGAGTAATCAAATGCCAAAAAATAAATTACTACTCGTTGATGGGAATAGTGTGGCTTTTCGCGCGTTTTTTGCGTTGCATAATTCATTAGAACGGTTTAAAAATGCCAATGGGCTGCACACAAATGCCATCTATGCGTTTCATACTATGTTTGAAAATGTGATGGCAAAAGAACAGCCAACACATGTTTTAGTGGCTTTTGATGCTGGAAAAACCACCTTCAGGACAGCGATGTATGAAGATTATAAAGGTGGACGTTCAAAAACCCCTGGGGAATTTAAAGAACAAATGCCTTACATTCGCGAATTGATCAACGCGTTAGGTGTTCAATACTACGAATTAGATAACTATGAAGCCGATGATATCATTGGCACATTGGCAAATAAAGTCGATAAAGAGCTATTTGATGTCGTCGTTTTATCTGGCGATCGCGATTTGACCCAGCTGGCAACGGAGCACGTGAAAGTTGACATTACGGTCAAAGGCGTTAGCGAAATTGAAAGTTATACGCCCGCTCATGTGGCTGAAAAATATGACGGCCTAACGCCCTTACAAATCATCGACATGAAAGGACTAGCTGGCGATGCTTCCGATAATATTCCCGGCGTCACCAAAATTGGTGAGAAGACAGCCATTAAGCTTTTAAAGGAATATGGCTCCGTTGAGGGAATCTATGAACACATCGATGAAATGAAAAAAAGCAAGATGAAAGAAAACTTGATCAATGACCGTGAGATCGCCTTTCTTTCAAAACAATTAGCAACCATCGATGTGGATGCGCCCATTGAGGTCGATGTCGACAAACTGAAATATGAAGGCAAAGATTTAGAGAAATTGGTGCCATTCTACCAAGAAATGAACTTTAATAGCTTCTTAGATAAGCTGCAGATTACAGCTGAACCAGTTGAGATGGAAGACATTTTGTTTTCGGTCGTTGAAGAAGTAACGGAAGATATGTTCCAGGGAGACACAGCATTGTATGTCGAGATGATGGGGGATAACTATCATTTGGAAGACATTGTCGGTGTTGCTTGGGGCAATCAAGAAAAAATTTATGTCAGCAATCGTGAAGAATTGTTTGAAAGTCCAGCCTTTACCGATTGGTTAAAAGACGAGAAACGTAAAAAATTCGTCTATGATGCCAAACGCACGTACGTGGCGTTAAACCGGTACACGACAGCACCAAAGGGAATCGCTTTTGATGTTTTATTGGCAGCTTATCTTTTAGACACGAATGATACGAATAATGACATCGCAGGTGTTGCTGCTCACTATGGCTATGATGCGATCCAATCGGATGAAGCGATTTATGGAAAAGGAGCGAAAAAAGGGCTGCCGGCGGATGAGGAAGACTTCTTTGCTCATTTAGCCCGTAAAGTAGCGGCGATTACAAACCTAACACCAAAACTTACGGAAGAATTGGCAGCAAAAAATCAAACAGCGCTCTTTGAAGAAATGGAACTGCCTTTATCAATGATTTTAGCTGAGATGGAGATTACCGGCATCAAAGTTGATGCGTCTCGCTTGCATCAGATGAAGGGCGAATTTGCACAACGGTTGCATGAAATTGAAGAAAAAATCTACGCCGAAGCTGGAGAAACCTTCAACTTAAACTCGCCGAAACAACTGGGTGTGATTTTATTTGAAAAAATGGGCTTACCAGTTATCAAAAAAACCAAAACTGGCTATTCGACCGCAGTCGATGTGTTAGAACAACTAAAAGAGCAAGCACCAATCGTTGAAGACATTTTGACTTATCGTCAAATCGCTAAGATCCAATCAACCTATGTAGAAGGCTTATTAAAAGTGATCCAAGGAGATGGCAAAGTCCATACGCGATATGTACAAACCTTGACCCAAACTGGTCGTTTAAGTTCTGTCGATCCAAACTTACAAAACATTCCGATTCGTTTAGAAGAAGGTCGAAAGATCCGCGAAGCCTTTGTGCCACGAGAAGCTGATTGGGTTATCTATTCTTCTGACTACTCTCAAATCGAATTGCGGGTGTTGGCACATATTTCAGATGATACCCATTTGAAAGAAGCCTTTATCGAAGGTCAAGATATCCATTCAAGCACAGCGATGCGAGTCTTTGGTATCGAAAAAGCAGAAGATGTGACACCAAATATGCGTCGTCAAGCCAAAGCGGTCAACTTCGGTATCGTTTATGGTATTTCTGATTATGGATTATCACAGAATCTAGGAATCACCAGAAAAGCCGCCCAACAATACATCGATACGTATTTTGAAAAATATCCTGGTGTGAAAACGTATATGGAGGATGTGGTTCGTGAGGCGAAGGACAAAGGGTACGTTGAAACCTTGTATCATCGCCGTCGTTACTTACCTGATATTAATTCTCGCAATTTCAATATTCGAACTTTTGCTGAAAGAACCGCCATCAATACACCGATTCAAGGAAGTGCGGCGGATATCTTAAAAATTGCCATGATCGATCTGGAGAAACGTTTGAAAGAAGAAAAATTAGCAGCAACGATGCTGCTGCAAGTACACGATGAACTAGTCTTTGAAGTACCTGAATCTGAATTGCCTCGTCTTGACGCTTTAGTGAAAGAAGTGATGGAGCAAGCCGTTGCATTGCATGTCCCTTTACTGACAGACAGCAATTGGGGCAAAACATGGTACGATGCAAAATAAATGAGGTGAACAGAGGTGCCGGAATTACCAGAAGTTGAAACGGTCCGTAAAGGACTTGAAAAACTTGTTTTGAATAAAACGATCGAATCGGTCGAGATCCTGTGGCCGCGAATCATTGAAAGTCCTGAAGTACCGATCTTTTCGGCGCTTTTGAAAGGGCAACGTTTTGAAAAATTTGAACGACGTGGAAAATTTTTGATTTTTAAATTGACAGATTATGATCTGATCTCTCATCTACGAATGGAAGGCAAGTACGAGTATTTTGAGTCAGACCCGATTGTCGATAAACATACACATGTCATTTTCCATTTTACGGATGGCAGTCAGTTAAATTACCATGATGTAAGAAAATTTGGACGTATGACCTTAGTGGATAAAGACCAAAGCGCAGCCTATAAAGGCATCATGCAATTAGGTCCTGAGCCTAAGCCTGAATTGTTTTTATTAGAGGCATTTGAACAAGGATTGAAGCGTTCGAAAAAAGCCATCAAACCGTTATTGCTTGACCAAAAGCTCGTTACTGGTTTGGGCAATATTTATGTAGATGAGGCGCTGTGGCAAGCAAAAATCCATCCAGAGCAACCAGCGGATTCATTAATGCCAACTGAAGTAGATGTGCTGCATAAAGCAATCATCGATGTCTTAGAACGAGCTGTTGAAGCAGGCGGAACTACCATTCGGACCTATCTCAATGCACTAGGAGAAGCCGGGAAATTCCAAATGTCATTAAATGTCTATGGCCAGACAGGCAATCCTTGTGGCCGATGTGGCACACCAATCGTCAAGATCAAAGTTGCCCAACGGGGGACGCATTTTTGTCCTCAGTGTCAAAAACTGCATGTGAGGTCCAACAAATGAGTTTTGTTTTAGGCGTCACTGGGGGAATCGCCACTGGAAAAAGTACTGCAGTCGCGCATTTTCGATCACTGGGTTTACCGATTATTGATGCCGATATCATCGCAAGAGAAGTCGTTGAACCGAATACGGAGGGCTTGCAGGCGGTGACGCAAGCCTTTGGTCCGCAGATTTTGACAGATGATGGGCACCTAGATCGACAAACCCTCGGTGCTTTGATTTTTAACGATCCAGAAAAACGCCGCATGCTGAATCAGACGTTATCTCCTTTTATTCGACAAGAGATTTTGTCTCAGATCGAAGAAAAAAAACAGGAAGTGCCCTTGTTGATCGTTGACATTCCTTTGCTTTATGAAGCCGACTACGACCAATACATGGATCAAACCGCAGTCGTTTATGTGCCAGAAGCGATTCAAAAAGAGCGGTTGATGGCACGTAATCAATTGAATGAGCAAGACGCGCAACAACGAATCGACAGTCAGCTTTCAATTGAGAAAAAGAAACAACGGGCCGATATTGTCTTTGATAATCAAGGAACGATCGCCCAACTCAATCAGCAGATCGATGATTGGTTAGCATCCTTAAACAAATAGATAAGACAGCAGGTTCCCTTCAGTAAAAGGGAACCTGCTATTTTATCTTTCAATAGCAAACCTAGCCCTATCATTTCCAAAAACAACTGGCGCTGAAACATGTCGGAAACTGTTTGGTTTGGAAAGTAAGACGATCGTTTATGAATGGTTAAATATCAAAGTACCAGCCCTGATTTATTTTGGGGTCACGATCACGCGATTGCTGGAAAAGGGGTGAAGAACGATCGGCTGATCATAAAAAGAGGTGAGAACCTCCTCAGTAAAAATCGTCTCTCGTTGACCAGCGGCGTGGACTTTGCCGTTTTTTAACATCAGCAAATGAGTGAAAATCGGTAGTAGCTCTTCTGTATGATGGGTAACGTAAAGAAGAGTCGGCGTATTCGGCAGTTGTGAAAAAGCCTCCAGACGGGTTAGCAGTTCTTCTCGCGCAAATAGATCAAGGCCCGTACAAGGTTCGTCCAAAATCAGGATCTCTGGTTGTGCCATCATGGCCCGTGCGATCATGACAAATTGTTTTTCCCCTTGAGAAAGGACGTGATAGGAACGATTGATCAAATGCGACAAACCTAAGTCAGTCAAAAGCGCTTTTGCTTGGATCAGCTGCTCTTCTTCATAGGACTCATAAAGACCAATACTGGAATAAAGCCCCGAAAGAACGATCTCTTCGGCAAGATCGCGACCATAAAACTTGCTTTGCAGCGCTGAACTGACCCAACCAATGCGCCGTTGAAGATCGGGCACAGACGTTTTTCCGTAACGCTCACCTAAGACCGTTCGTTGACCAGAAGAAGGCCATAAACTTCCCGTGATCATTTGGAGTAATAAACTTTTGCCAGCACCATTCAGACCTAAAATCACCCAATGCTCATTTTTTTTCACTTGCCAATTGATCGCTTTTAATAAATAGTTCTTGTCGCGAACGAATGAAACCTGTTGGAAATCGAGGATTGTCATCTATTGTCGAACCTTAAACAGGTTCTTCACCTCCAGTTGTAAGAATATTCAGAAAATAATCGCTCATATTATAGCATAAAGAAAAACATTTTGCTGACTGTTTGGTATCGCATTCATATCTTTTGTCAGAATTCAGAATGCTTGTTATGATGAAACTATACAGGAGGGATGATAACTATGGGTACTTTTAAAGACGAAAAAGATGTGATCGTTGGCAAGGCTAAAGAAAAAATCGGTGAGTGGACCAATAATGAAGAACTTGCCCATTCTGGGAAAGAACAAGCACACGAAGGTCAGATCAAGAAAGAGCACGATCAAAAAAGAGTCAATGAATTAGAAGATCAAAATGACGAGCGCGATGCCCGCAATGATCGAACTACCCCAGAAAATGTCAGCAGTGAAGAATTGTTGCGAGCTGAAAATCCTGATGCCAATAAAATTTCTTCTGCCGATCGTCGAGATGCAGACCAGCTGAAGCATTATACTGGAATTGAAGATAAATTATAACTGAACACGGATGCCTTCGTCTTCTAGACGAGGCATTTTTTTGTTAACCAGAGTGGATGAAGAGTCAAGAGACTACTGCTCAGTTGACAATTGCTCAACATCTCATTATAATCCATTAAGATCGCATAGAGAGAAGCAAAGAAATTGGGAGGTGGTCATCAAATGCTTATTTATGCATTGTGTACGACTGTCAAGAAAGTAGAACAGCCGCAATAGGAAACGGAAAATTAGAAAGAAGGCTTTTTTATGATCGAACCTTACCAATTTCATTCAATTAAACATCAAGTATACCAATTAGTTCGAACCTATCAATCGGTGAATGATCCTCGAACGATCAAAACGGTTGAAACGATGACCAAAGACGCCATAGAACATTTTTTTCCTGAAGAAGAAACAGCACCACGTGAAATTTTAGCTGCTTTCTTTCAACAGGGGATGACGATCAGTCGCAGCAATGAGCTGTTAACAGAACTCAAAGAGTACGTCCGACCCTTTCAGGTGCCGACAACAAAACAAATTGAAAAAATGTTTCGGAAAGTAAAAAAACTGAAAATACCTGATTTTGCTTCCGTTGATTTAAAAGAGACCACTTATCTTGCTTGGGATGATATCGGTAGTCAAAGCAAGTTTATGATCATAGCCACTGAGCAGGGATTTACAGGACTTCACGGTCATGTGTCAACCGAGGTCAAAAAAGGGATCTGTCCCTTGTGCCAGCATGAAGGAAATGTGTCGATGTTTCTTTCTTTGACCAAGAGCAACGGCGATGGAACATATACGAAACGCGGGAATTATATTTGCCGTGATAGCCAAAGGTGCAATCAGCAGTTGGAACAGCCAGCAAATTTGCATGATTTTGTTTCTTTGCTGCAAATGAAAGATAAATAACGAAATGAAACGGCAGAAATCTTTCTGCCGTTTTTTCTCATTGAAAAAAACAACAGTTATAGCATTATTTAAATTTTGTATTAAATGAACAGAATAAACCACTTTGGCTATTGTACCAATGGATTTCATGTTATAATTAATCATAGAAACCGATGACTTTACGTGAAAACGTAAGCGCATAAGAGAGAAAATGAGGTGGAACTATGCAATGTCCAAAATGTCATCATAACAATTCGAGGGTAGTTGATAGTCGACAAGCCGATGATGGACGTGTGATTCGCCGTCGTCGTGAGTGCGAAAATTGCGGCTATCGCTTTACAACATTTGAACGTATTGAAGAGGCACCCTTGCTTGTGATCAAGAAAAATGGTGCCCGTGAAGAATTCAACCGAGAAAAAATTTTACGGGGCTTGATTCGTTCTGCTGAAAAACGACCAGTGACAATGGATCAGATGGAAACAATCGTCGATCATGTGGAAAGTCGTGTCCGTGCTCTTGGTGAAAATGAAATATCTACGACACAAATTGGTGAGTATGTGATGGAAGATCTAGTTGATTTAGACGAGATCGCTTATATCCGTTTTGCCAGTGTATACCGCCAGTTTAAAGACATGTCAGTTTTCTTAAAAGAACTACAAGACATCGTCGAAAAAGCGAAAGAACCACAAGAATAGAGGGGGACAACAAGTGGGCAATAGTTTACCGAATCAATCGTACAAAGTGTTCAAAAGCCGTCCACTTACAACGGAAGGGAAAGACGCCCTCATTTATTTGTATCAACCAATTATTGAAAGTGATGCTTTAGCGTTGTATTTGACACTAGCAAGCGATGTCCAAGCCCAAAGCATTTCTGGCGAGGAGTCGATGACGACCGTGCATCTAGATATCTTGAATGCCATGAATGTCGGAATGCCTCGCTTCATAAAAGCCAAGCAAAACCTAGAAGGTATCGGCTTGCTGAAATCATATGAAAAAGCAGATTTGCAAAACGGATCCTCCTATCTGTATTGGCTGCAAGAACCGGTTCATCCGGCAGCGTTTTTTCAAGATGAATTGTATACCTATCTTTTGTTGGAAAGAGTCGGGGAGCGTAAATTTAATCAGCTGGTCAAGCTGTATCAACCAAAGCAATGTTCTTTAACCGATTATCAGGAAGTGACCCAATCCTTCTCAGTTGCCTATGGGTTAAATACCGCTCGTTTCGCCTCTCATGAAGAAACGTTACAGGCAGTCAGTAATTCTTTTCAAGAATCCAATGCAAACTTGGTGCTTGACGAAAAGCAGTTAGATTGGGACTTTCTTTTATATGAAGCGCAACGTCGGTATATCCGTGCCGCTAATTTCACGCCGAGTTTTCGACAAAAGTTAGTTCTATATCATTCCTTATACGGCTATGATGTGTTGGAATTGTTGGATTTGATGGCGGACAATGTTTCTTTGACAACAGGAGAGGTCGATCAGAAGAAGTTGGAACAAGCGATCATGAAAAAATCGCGGCAGACCTTCACGAAAACATCGACAAGAGAAGATCCTCAAGCAGAAAGCCAGTTGCGGCGCTTCAATACATTGAAGCAGAATGGTTTTTCGGAAAATGATGTATTATTGATTCAAGAAAGTGAAAATAATGCGCCGATCGCCTTTCTAAAAGCGATCAAAGCGGAGAAAAACAGTTTTATGACCGATTCAGAACAATGGTTGATCAAAAGCCTTGTCGAACGATCACCATTGCCGAATAGTGTGATCAATGTTCTGGTTCATTACGTTTTAGTAGTCCAAAACAATGCCGCTTTATCCGGAAATTATGTAAATAATATTGCCGCCCAGTGGTCAGAATTAAAAATCGGTACGGCAGAAGATGCGATCAAGCATGTTCGGAGCCTTGTTCGAAGTGCCAAGGAAAAACGCAGCCGACCACAAACAAGCGGCAAAAAAATCATTCGCGAAGAAAAGCTGCCTTCTTGGGCTGAAAAACCAGTGGAAGAGACAGCATTAACGCCAGAGCGACAAGCAGAATTAGATAAAAAACTGCAAAACTACTTGCATAAGAAAGCTGGTGACAAGTAATGGAAGATGTTGGAAAAAACTTAGGGAAATTATTGGATAAACGCAATTACCGTGATCAGTTTTCATCAATGATGGCAGAAGTTTTGCAAGATCCTGATGTCAAAGCGTTTATTGCCGAAAATGAAGAAGCATTGACCGAAGCGGATATTCAAAAAAGCTATGCGAAACTGTATGAGTTCGTTCAAGAAAAGCGGAAATTCCGCATCAATGATCCATCCATGATCGCACCGGGCTATGAACCACGCTTAGCGTTAAATTTTCATTTTATTGATGTCACTTATGTGCCAACCAAAGAGTTACTGGCTTACCAGAAACAAGAAGAGATCCGCAGTCGCATCAAAGCGATGGATATGCCTAAAGATATTCAAGAAGCGAGCTTTGCAGATTATCAGCAAACGCCTGGACGAATGGAGGCTATCGCAGCCGCCGTTGATTTTATTAGTGAGTTGACAGCGAATCCGCAAGAATTTCATAAAGGCCTTTACTTTGTAGGAAGTTTTGGGATTGGCAAGACTTACCTGCTTGGAGCAATCGCCAGAGATTTAGCAGAGGCGGGGTATACAACGACACTTGTCCACTTTCCAACATTTGCGGTAGAGATGAAACAAGCAATCGGCAAAGATCAAGTGGGGGACAAGCTGAATGCAGTGAAAAAAGCCCCAATTTTGATGATGGATGATATCGGTGCTGATGCGATGAGCAGCTGGATTCGCGACGAAGTCTTCGGTGTCATATTGCAATACCGCATGCAAGAACAACTGCCGACCTTTTTTACTTCGAATTTTACTATGCATGAGTTAGAACAGCATCTTTCGGTGACGCAACGAGGTGAATCCGAACCATTAAAAGCCAAGCGCATTATGGAACGTATCCGTTATTTGACACAAGAAATTCAAATGACTGGTAAAAACCGACGAAATGATGGCCAATAACTGACTATTACTGGAGGAAGAAGATGATGACAAAACAGGTAATAATAGGATTATCCTTTGCAGCAATGCTGCTTTTAACAGCTTGCGGCAATCAGGGAAACAGCGCTGCAAATGGGGAGACTGGAACTTCTGAAACTAGCGAGCAGACCAGTTCCGTATCAAATAGTACATCAGAAACGGAAACAGCCGCAATTTTTACTGGTGTTATCCAAGAAGATGCAATAGCAGGATCGGATGATACCTTTTCACTCTTTTTGAAAGAGGTGGCGGCAGTGGAAGATGACGATCAAGTCGTCCAAAGTTTTCAAAATGATGGGGTCATCCTACATGTCCCAGTCGAGGCTTATTCAGGAGATCTGGAGGAATTGACGGAAGGTGCTACCGTCCAGGTGACGTTGCAAGGCATACCGATCATGACGATGTCGATCCCGCCTCAAATTCCGGGCAACTCGATCCAAAAGGTTGAATTAGTGAACGATTAATGCAATGTGCGCCTTGGCAATGGCACCACAGTCAAGACGCACATTTTTTTCTATTTATGGAAAGCGTGTTATACTACAAAAGAAGGAGTGACAATATGAACGAACATGCATTATCGGATCGTTTGGCTTGCGTGGGCGAACAAATTCCCGACCAAGCACGTTTCGCCGACATCGGTTCCGACCATGCTTACTTGCCTGTAGCATTGATGCTGCAGAACAAAATCTCTTATGCTGTAGCTGGAGAAGTTGTTCAAGGACCTTATGATTCTGCCAGCAAACAAGTGCGTAAGAACGGGTTAGCTGATAAAATCGTGGTTCGCTTGGCAGATGGACTGGACGCGATTCAACCTGAAGACAACATCGACACCGTTGTCATTGCTGGAATGGGCGGCACACTGATACGTTCGATTTTAGAAGAAGGTAGCCGGAAAAATCGCTTAGCGGGAGTCAAACGCTTGGTCTTACAACCGAATGTTGGGGAACGGACTTTGCGAGAATGGCTCGTTAGCAACAACTTTATAATCATTCATGAAGTACTTTTAGAAGAAAACGACAAAAACTATGAAATTATCGTTGCGGAAACTGGAAAAACGACGTATACGTCCCAGCAATTATTTTTTGGTCCTTTTTTATTAAAAGAAAAAAATCCAGTTTTCCTTAAAAAATGGCAACATGAATTAAAGCAACGACAACGCGTCATTAAAGAGTTAGAGAAAGCCAAAGAACCACCTGCTGAAAAAATCAATGAATTAAAGGATCAGATCGAATGGATCAAGGAGGTGTTGGCATGATTTCTGGTCAAGAATTTATCAAACGCTTTGAAGCATACTGCCCTTTGTGGTTGGCAGAAGAAGGCGATCCTGTTGGTCTACATGTTGGCACATTAAACAAACCGCTCGAGCGAGTCATGATGACTCTTGATGTACGTCCAGAAGTGGTTGCAGAAGCCATCGAGAAAAAGATCGACTTGATCATTGCCAAACACCCACCGATCTTTCGGCCTTTGAACCGCTTGCTGACAGATGATCCACAACAAAAGATGCTAATGGATCTCGTCAAGCATGATATTGCCGTTTACGCCGCCCACACCAATATGGATATTATTGAAGATGGTTTGAACGATTGGTTTTGTGAACTATTAGAAGTTGAACCCGACACGTATTTGAAGCAAACCCATCAAGTAAAAATGAAGAAGCTAGCTGTTTTTACCCCTGTTGAATCGGCACCAGCGTTACGAAAGGCATTAGGTAAAGCAGGTGCTGGTCAGCAAGGCAATTACCAAAATACCAGCTATTCCTTGATTGGCACCGGTCGCTTTACGCCACAGCAAGCGGCACATCCTGCCATTGGTGAGATCGGAAAAGAAGAACAGGTGCAAGAAGCGAAGATCGAAGTCATTTTTCCAGAAACGATCGAGAAAAAGGTGCTTTCGGCAATGATCGCTGCTCATCCTTACGAAGAGCCAGCTTATGATCTGTATGCCTTAGACAATTTGCCGAAAACCTATGGAATCGGACGGGTTGGCAACCTCGCTGAGCCTCTTTCCCTTGATCAGTTTGTCGAACGTGTCAAAGAGCGCTTTGGTTTGACTGCTTTACGCCTCGTCAGCTTTCCTGGTGCACCTGAAAAAATTCAGCGAATCGCCATTTGCGGCGGCAGTGGCCAATCGTTTTATTCGGATGCTTTACGCCATCAAGCGGATGTGTACATCACTGGCGATATCAGTTACCATTTCGCCCATGACATGCAAGCCAATGGGTTGATTGGGATCGATCCAGGGCACAATATCGAAAAGGAATGTATTCCTCGGTTTATTGAGAAATTCAACCAGTGGAAAGCAGAAGAGAACTGGGCTGTGACCTTTGTTCCTTCCACCACTTCAACAAATCCATTTGACTATAGATAGGAGAATCTTTTATGTACGAAAATTTATTGCCTCGCTTTTTGAATTATGTAAAAACAGAAACTCGCTCTGATGCGACAAGCACGACAACACCTTCTACCCAAACACAGGTCGCGTTTGCCAAAGAACTGCAAAAAGAACTTGAAGAATTAGGATTAAGCGATGTTCATTACAATGAATCAAATGGTTTTGTGATCGCAACATTACCAAGTAACGTGGATCATGACGTACGCTCCATCGGTTTTATCGCCCATATGGATACCGCCGATTTTAATGCAGAGAATGTTGATCCGCAGATCATCGAAAATTACGATGGCGAATCAACCATTAAATTAGATAAAGAAGGAAAATACACATTAAACACAAAAGATTTTCCGAATTTAAAAAATTATGCTGGGGAAACCTTGATCACTACTGATGGTACTACTTTATTAGGTTCTGATGATAAGTCAGGTATTGCAGAAATCATGACAGCCATGGAAATTTTACTTAAAAACCCAACGATCAAACATGGGGAAATCAAAGTCGCATTTGGCCCTGATGAAGAAATTGGGGTTGGTGCAGATAAATTCGATGTTGAAGATTTCAATGTTGATTTTGCGTATACAATGGATGGCGGTCCAGTAGGAGAATTGCAATACGAGACCTTTAATGCGGCGCAAGCTGAAATTACGATCCAAGGAAAAAATGTCCACCCTGGAACTGCTAAAGACACCATGATCAACGCTTTGCAACTAGCAGTCGATTTTCAAAATGCGCTACCGGCTGATGAAGTTCCTGAGAAAACCGAAGGGACAGAAGGGTTCTTCCATTTGATGAGTCTCAGCGGCTCAGTAGAAGAAGCGAAAATGGCATACATTATTCGAGACCATGACCGGACCCGTTTTGAAGAAAGAAAAGCACAATTACTAGCGGTTCAAGAAAGCTTGAATGCCCGCTTTGATGAACCGAGAGTACACGTTCATCTATATGATCAATACTACAACATGAAAGAAATCATCGAAAAAGATATGAGTATCATTGATCTAGCAAAAGATGCGATGGAAGCAGTGGGAATCACTCCGATCACAGAACCTGTTCGTGGTGGAACCGATGGCTCGAAAATCTCCTATTTAGGGATTCCAACACCGAATATCTTTGCTGGTGGAGAAAATATGCACGGACGTTATGAGTTCGTCTCACTACAATCAATGATGAAAGCGACCGATGTGATTGTGAAAATCGCCGAACTGAATGCTCAAGCATAAACGTTGATTTTTGATTTGTTGGAATAAATGAAAAACTCTTGGGCTGGGAACTCTTCACGCAGGTCTTGCGTAAGACCCGGCCTTTTTAGGATGTGAATAGGATGAAAATTCTCGTTTTATACAATGATACAGCGGGGAAAAGTGAAGCAAAAGAAACAGCAGAAAAATTCCAAGCCTATGTGAAAGAACAAGGCGAAGAGCATCAAGCGTTCTTGCAGGCCTCAAATCCAGACGTCGATCCCAAAGACGTTCGAGAGGCTGCCGAAAAACACGCAGTCGATACGATTGTGATCATTGGTGGAGATGGGACGATCCATCATGGATTGCAAACCTTTAAAGAAAAGTTAGATGTGTTGAAGGTCGGCATCATTCCTGGTGGAACCGTAAATAATTTTGCCAGAATGTTGGGGATACCGGTGAAGCCCGAAGAGGCCTTCGAGACGATCTTAACGGGGGTTGAGCGATCGATCGACTACGGGACGGTCAATGATCAAGTCATGATCTCGACCATGACCATTGGTCTTCTGGCAGATACCGCCGCAGCCACTTCCCAAGAAGAAAAACAGCAATATGGGCCGTTAGCGTTTATGAAACGGTTCATTCATCTGTTGATCAAAAAGAAACAATACAAATTAGAAGTCATTGCTGACGAACGGAAATGGCAGGGGAAAACTCAATTACTGACGATCGTCATGTCGAATTCAGCAGGTGGGTTTAAGAACTTCGATGAAGAAGCAAAGCCTGATGACGGATTGTTTCATATCATTCTTTTGCCAAAACTGAATATTTTACGATTTATTTTGTATTTACCAAGAATTATTCGTGGTAGAATTGCCAAAGTACCAAGTGTTGAATATTTCACTGCCGCAAAGGTCTCAATAAAGGCCAAAGAAAAAACGGTTCATACTCGAACCGATGGCGACCCAACGGATGATCTACCGATTGAGATGAAAGTTATCAAACATGGTTTGACGATGCTGGTACCTGAAGAAGCACAAGAATCAAAATAATGATCCCTACGATCAATCATATGGAGGAAATGGATGAATGCACTGATTTACAATCCATTGTGGTTTTATTTAATTGCAGTCAATCTTTATCTTTTCTGTCTGATGGGGTATGATAAATATCAGGCAGTGAAACAAGGTTGGCGGGTTCCCGAAGCAAATCTCCTTTTTATGGGGGCGATTGGCGGAGGATTAGGCGGTTTAATTGCGCAACGCGTATTTCGCCACAAAACAAGAAAGAAGAAGTTTCACCTCTTTTTTGCTTTTGGCACCGTTTTTGCTATCCTGCTGATGGTCTTTTTTGCATAAATTCGGTATAACAAGCAAGGAGTTAATATGAAAACTAAAGTGAAGTTCGCCCTTAATTTACTTTTACTAGTAGGGATTCTGGGTGTGATGTATTTTTTTGTCCGTAACTCGATGATGGATATTTTGGCGGGGCTAAGAGAGACCAGCTTTCTCGTCGTCTTACTGGTTATGGGGCTTGGCACATTGTACCTAGTGATTGAAGGACGAACAGTCAAAGAGATTGCCGTGACTTTCCAACCGGAATTCACAACCAAGGCGGGGTTTCTGACCGTCTGTTACAGTGGTTTTTATCGGATTGTGACGTTTGGGGCAGGCACCTTAATCTCAGAGGTGAATTTTTACCGTAAAAATGGCTTGCAGTTGTCACAGGGCGTTGGGGTCACCACCTTACACATGGTGATGTATAAGTTCGCCATATTGACTTATGCAATCGCTGGGTTGATCATTCAATTTTCGCTATTCTATGACAATGCACCCAATATGATTTGGGTAATTTTAGCGGGGATCGTACTCGTTTTTTTGATCATTGCCGCTTTGTTAGCACTTTCGGTCAGCATCAACATTCAAGTCTTTTTCGTGATCGTCAGCAATAAGCTGTTCAAAAGTGCGACATTAAGAGGAATCGTTGACAAATGCAACACCCAAATTTATTCTTTACGAGAAACAGTCAATGCGATCATTACCGACCGCACCGCTTTCTTGCGTATCTATTTGTGGAATCTTTTGAAGATGCTGCCTTGGTATGTGATTCCTTATGTGATTCTTGTTGTGCAGCATCCAGAGATCGATTTCTTGTTGACGTTATCCTTCATCAGTTTTGCCGTCGTCTTGTCCGGGGTGATTCCAACACCGGCAGGGATCGGATCATTTGAATTTATTTATATGCTGCTTTTTGGTCCATTAGTTGGCACGGTCGATGCTGCGTCTTCCATGCTACTGTACCGTTTAGCAACATTCATTTGGCCCTTCATAATTGGTTTTGCTTATGTAATGAAAGAAAAACGCAAAGATATTAGCCAAGAGTTGACTGAATTAAGAAAAGAAAAAGTGGAAAGTTAAAAACACGCTTATCTTCGAATAGAGGATAAGCGTGTTTTTTTAGTCTTTCAAATCAATGATCCGATCAACAAAGGATTCATAAAACTCGCCTTCATGGGAAACGATCAAAACTGTTCCAGGAAAGGCCGCTAGGGTTTCTTCCAAATTGTTTTTCGTATCTTGATCGATATGGTTGGTCGGTTCATCAAGAATCAAGAAGTTACTTTTGATCAACATCATTTCGGCTAGTTTGACTTTTGTCTGTTCACCACCACTTAATAGCTTCAATTCTTCCTGGGCTAATTGGCTAGGTAAACCTGCCCGAGAAAGTTGCCGTCGCAATTCTTTGTTGGTGGCCTTCGGAAAAAGATCCTCAAGGTATTGAAGAGGGGTCTGCAATGGATATTCCCAGTCAAGGTCTTGAGAAAAGTAATTGAATTTTGTATGCTGTGGGTAAGAAACGGATCCCTCAATTGCTGGGATCACACCAAGAATCGTTTTGATCAATGTTGATTTACCGATCCCATTAAATCCCCGTATAGCAATTTTTTCGCCATAGCGGATCGTTAGGTTGATCGGGGAGAGTAATGGCTTTTGGTCGTATCCAATGACTAGATTGGTGGTTTCCAAGGCCAAGGTGGTAACGATTGGTGCCAAATCAAATCCTAAATGGGGTTTAGGGACATCTTGCGGTGGGGTCAAACGATCAATTTTTGCCAACTGTTTTTCACGACTCTTTGCCATCGTTGAACGAGAACCAGCTTTGTATTTACGAATATAGCTTTCGGTTTTCTTGATATGCTCTTGTTGTGCTTCGTATTGCTTCATATAGCTTTCATTTTGCAGCGTTTTTAGTTTTAATGCTTTGTCCAAATTCCCCGTATACTTAGAAAGCTTGCCAAATTCGATATCAATGATATGGGTCGTGATTTCGTTAAGGAATTGACGATCATGAGAAACGACTAAATAGGTACCGGTAAAGTCCTGTAAAAACTCAACCAGCCATTTGATGTGCTCATCATCTAAGTGGTTGGTCGGTTCATCTAAAATCAGCATGTCGGGTTTTTCTAGCAGCATTTTTGCCAAGATCAGTTTTGAGCGTTGACCACCACTTAAAGAAGCGAGGGGGGTATCCATTCCGAGAACCGAAATACCTAACCCTTCTGCTAAATCATCGATCAATGTATCCATTTGGTAGAAATTTCCTTGATCCAATTGATTTTGCAATTCGCCCGCTTTTTCTAAAAGCTTATCGTCGAGGCTTTCGCCATAAGAAGTATAAAGATCGGCAATCTGTTGTTCTTTTTCGAAGTCTTCTGCAAAGGCAGAGCGCAAAAAATCACGGATTGATTGCGTTTCATCAACATTGACGTATTGATCCAAATAGCCCATTTTCAAATTTTTCGGAAATTGGACGAAGCCATCATCGGGGAGAATTTCTCCTGTAATGATTTTGATTAAAGTACTTTTGCCAGCGCCGTTCCGTCCAATCAAACCGACTTTTTCACCACGGTTGATTTGAACGGAAACGTCTTCGTAAAGCAATTTGTCGCCAAATTGTTGGCTAATATTCGTTAATGTTAACATCATTTCCTCCATATAAAAAAGCTGTAAACAGTAGACGTTACAGCTAAGTAGATAATCTTACTGAATAAAAATCGCCAAAGAGCGATCAAAACGATCAGGAAAATCGATTGTTCCTGACCAATCAGGACCTAGCATACCATTGCTGCTTCCCATCTGTCAATTTTCATGAAAGAATACTGAAAAAAATCTTGATGTTCGAGGGAAATCTTTTGACCATTACTGACCAACGTTGTATAATAAAAGAGTAGAAAAAAGCATACTGCTTGCAGTGTACTTATTTTCTGACTACCATTTTGGGAGGGAAAAGTATGAACCCAGAAAAAATGACGACTACATTACAAAGTGCTATCGCTGAAGCCCAGCAGATTGCCATGACCCGTCACCATCAAGAAATTGATATTCCACATTTATGGAAGATTTTATTGCAAGCCAATCAATTCGGCCGCAATTTTTACACGGACACAGGTCTCGATGTCGATGCTTTTGAAAAAGAAGTCGACCGACTATTAGATGAACTGCCTTCGGTTGAAGGAGGAAATGTTCGTTATGGTCAATCTATGAGTCAAAATCTGTTTCATCTTTTGTCTGAGGCAGATCAATTAAAAAATGAATTTCAAGACGAGTATCTTTCCACAGAAATCGTCCTTTATGCGTTGATGAAATTGAAAAATCATCCATTGACGGTGTATTTAAAGAAACAAGGAATCACTGCGAAAGAAATCAAGCAAACGATCGAAACATTAAGAGGAGGGGATCGTGTGACCTCACAAAATCAAGAAGAACAATACAAAGCATTAGAAAAATACGGCGTTGACCTGGTGCAACAAGTCCGCAGCGGAAAAATGGACCCAATTATCGGACGAGACGAAGAAATTCGTGATGTGATTCGCATCCTTTCTCGGAAGACAAAAAACAATCCCGTTTTGATTGGTGAACCAGGAGTTGGTAAAACAGCCATCGTTGAAGGATTGGCACAACGGATCGTGCGAAAAGACGTCCCAGAAAACCTAAAAGACAAAACGATCTTTTCTCTGGATATGGGTGCCTTGATCGCAGGTGCTAAATTCAGAGGTGAATTTGAAGAGCGTTTGAAAGCTGTCTTACAAGAAGTGAAAAAAGCCGATGGACGCATCATTCTCTTTATTGATGAGATCCACAATATTGTAGGTGCTGGTAAGACGGAAGGCAGCATGGATGCTGGAAACTTACTGAAACCAATGCTGGCACGGGGAGAATTGCATACGATTGGCGCAACCACCCTTGATGAATACCGTCAATACATGGAAAAGGATAAAGCTTTGGAACGTCGTTTCCAAAAAGTGCTGGTACAGGAACCAACCGTTCAAGACACGATCTCAATTTTACGTGGGTTGAAAGAACGGTTCGAGATCCATCATGGCGTCAACATCCATGACAACGCGCTTGTTGCAGCGGCTACCTTATCTGACCGTTATATCACGGACCGCTTTTTACCAGACAAAGCCATCGATTTGATCGATGAAGCAAGTGCCACGATTCGGGTGGAAATGAATTCGATGCCTACTGAGCTCGACCAAGTTACCCGTCGTTTGATGCAACTAGAGATCGAAGAAGCCGCACTGAAAAAAGAATCCGATGATGCATCGAAAAAACGCTTAGGCATTTTACAAGAAGAATTGGCGGAATTGCGTGAAGAAGTCAATACCATGAAAATGCAGTGGGAAACGGAAAAAGAAGAAGTCAATGCAGTTTCCAACAAACGGGCAGAGATCGATAAAGCCAAGCATGAGTTGGAAGATGCTGAAAATAACTATGATTTGGAACGGGCAGCTGTTCTTCGTCATGGGACGATTCCACAACTGGAAAAAGAACTAGCTGAACTGGAAGAAAAAAACCAAGACGAAGGCATTCGGATGGTCCAAGAATCAGTGACCGAAAATGAGATTGCCCTAGTCGTTGGACGTTTGACAGGGATTCCTGTTGCGAAATTAGTGGAAGGCGAACGGGAAAAACTGTTGAAATTAAATGAGACCTTGCATCAACGAGTGATCGGACAAGACGAAGCCGTCGATGCCGTCAGTGATGCCGTCATTCGTTCACGAGCTGGCCTGCAAGATCCAAATCGACCATTAGGTTCCTTCTTGTTCTTAGGTCCGACCGGCGTCGGTAAGACCGAATTAGCGAAAGCGTTGGCGGTCAACCTCTTTGATTCAGAAGAGCATATGGTTCGGATCGATATGAGCGAATACATGGAAAAACATTCGGTGTCTCGCTTAGTCGGTGCCCCTCCAGGCTATGTAGGGTTTGAAGAAGGTGGCCAATTGACTGAAGCTGTTCGACGCAATCCATACACGATCGTCTTATTGGATGAGATCGAAAAAGCCCATCCTGATGTTTTCAATATCTTATTACAAGTGCTTGATGATGGCCGTTTGACAGATTCAAAAGGGCGAGTCGTTGATTTCAAAAATACAGTCTTGATCATGACTAGCAATATCGGCTCTCAAGTCTTGCTAGATGGTGTGACCGCAGAAGGGACGATCCCAGAAAACGTTGCTGAAAATGTCCGTAATCTTTTGAGAGGGCATTTTAAACCAGAATTCTTAAATCGGATCGACGACACGATTTTGTTCACACCGCTTAGTCTAAACGATGTGACAGGCATCGTCGACAAGATCATCGCACAGCTGTCACAACGACTGGAAGTCCAAGATATACTGTTGACGATCACTGAAGAAGCCAAACGCTGGATCGCTGAAAATGCTTATGAGCCAGCGTATGGTGCGCGACCTCTACGTCGGTTTATCACGAGAGAAGTCGAAACTCCGTTGGCAAAAGAAATCGTTGCCGGCAGAGTCTTACCAAAGACCCAAGTCACGATCGAATTATTGAACGAACAGCTGGTTTTTGAAAATACGCCAATTACCGAGGAATAAAAAGATAAAAAATGGATAAATGCAAAACGATGGTTGCCGTTTCATTGGTAGCCATCGTTTTTTTGTCGCTCAACATAAGACAAAAAAGTTCCTCTTGCTTGTTGTTTGGAGGAAATTCGCACTTCGATTATACTGTTCTTATGGAGTAGGAGAGGAATGAAAAGATGAATACTTTTTTTGAAACGTTAAATGAGCGAAAAGGGGAATTGCTGACAGCTGTCTTTGAGCATTTGTCATTGTCGATCATTGCGCTGCTGGTGGCGATCGTTATTGCTGTCCCGTTAGCCATTTGGCTGGTTAATCATAAACGGGCAGCGGAAGTCGGCCTACAAATAACGAGTGTGCTACAAACGATTCCATCACTGGCACTGTTAGGTTTATTGATTCCATTTGTGGGGATCGGAACGCCGCCTGCGTTGATCGCACTAGTTATTTATGCGTTATTGCCGATCTTTCAAAATACCTATATTGGCCTTTCGGAGATCGATCCATCAATCGAAGAAGCTGCGGCGGCATTTGGTATGTCTCGGATGCGCCGATTGATCAAAGTCGAATTGCCGATTGCCTTGCCTGTCATTATTTCGGGGATTCGCACGGCGTTGGTCTTGATCATCGGAACAGCGACTTTAGCCGCTCTGATTGGCGCTGGTGGGCTAGGTTCCTTTATTTTGTTGGGGATCGATCGGAATGCCCCTGAATTAACGTTGATCGGCGCGATCGGGTCTGCTTTACTGGCTATTATTTTCAGTACGTTGATCCGTTATCTACAACACCTGAAACCGCGCTATACCTTGATTACGCTGGCAGCGATCATCTTGCTGATTGGCGGCGTTTCTTTTTCACAGAGCGGATTTTTCGCGCCGAAAACCATTACCATAGCTGGGAAGTTAGGGTCTGAACCTGATATCTTGATCAACATGTACAAAGAATTGATTGAGCAAGAAGATCCTGATGCACAGGTTGAATTGGAACCTAACTTTGGGAAAACTTCTTTCTTATTCAGTGCTTTAGACAATGACCAAGTCGACATTTATCCAGAATTTACTGGAACTGTGTTGGAGAGTTTAGTGGATGTACCGGAAAAAACCGCTAGTCAAAAACTTGACTCTGACGAAACCTATACCGAAGCAGTCAATCTGTTAAAGGATCAGTTTGAGATGACCTTGCTTCAGCCGATGGCGTATCAAAATACCTATGCGTTGGCTGTGAAAAAAGAATTTGCTGAGGAAAATGGACTAACCACGATCTCTGATTTGAAGAAAATCGAAAATCAAATCAAAGCCGGCTTTACCCTCGAATTCATTGATCGGACGGACGGTTATGCGGGCATCCAAGAACTCTATGGGCTAGATTTTCCAAGTGTCCAAAGTATGGAACCAGCATTGCGTTATCAAGCCATCAATAATGGCGACATCAATCTACTGGATGCCTATTCCACGGACAGTGAATTGCGTCAATATGGCTTAGTTATTCTAGAAGACGATCAAGAACTATTTCCACCTTATCAAGGAGCGCCTTTGATGAAAGAAGCCTTTGCCAAGGAACATCCAGAAGTCGTCCGTGCATTGGAAAAGCTGGCAGGTAAAATCACCGAAGAACAAATGAGTGAAATGAATTATCAGGTCAATGTCGAAGGAAAAAATCCAGCAGAAGTCGCGCGTACCTTCCTGATAGATGAAGGATTAATTAAGGAGGGACAAGAATGACACCAATTATTGAATTTAAAAACGTCAGTAAAAAGTTTGATCAAAAAATAGTGATCGATCAATTAGATCTGAGCATCAATAAAGGGGAAATCTTTGTTTTGGTCGGTCCTTCTGGGAGTGGGAAAACGACGACTTTGAAGATGATCAACGCGTTGTCAGAACCAACGGATGGCGATATTTACTTCAAAGAAAAACGAATCAAAGAATACAATATCCAAAAAATGCGTTGGCAAATGGGGTATGTTCTCCAACAAATCGCCCTGTTTCCGACAATGGATGTGAAGCAAAATATTGAAGTAATCCCAGAGATGTTAGGGTGGTCGAAAAAAGATCGCTCAGAAGCCGTGGATCGTTTGCTGACACAGGTCAAACTTGACCCAGAGCAATACCGCCATCGAATGCCTAAAGAGTTGTCAGGAGGAGAACAGCAGCGGATCGGGATTTTAAGAGCGTTAGCTGCTAACCCAGAAATTATTCTGATGGACGAGCCCTTTAGTGCTCTTGATCCAATTTCTCGAAATTCCTTACAGGAGTTAGTCCTCGATTTGCACCAAGAGCTTGGGACGACGATTATTTTTGTCACGCATAACATGAAAGAAGCGGTAAAACTAGGTACGCGCATTGCTGTCATGAATCAAGGGAAGATCGTCCAATGTGATACACCGGAAGTGATTGTCTCGCAACCAAAAACTGCTTTTGTGAAAAGTTTTTTTGAAGAGACCGGTGAAGACGAAGCAAAACTGGTCACTGCAGGGGATTTGATGCGGATGAACTTTTTCAGCGATGAAGTCAACCCAGTGGCTACTCAAATCGCTGCATCTACTACTTTAAATGAGTTGTATACCTTATTTGCAACTCATGACACGGTAGTGATTGAAGAAGAGCAGAAACTCGTAGGGAGTCTAAGTCGAAAAGATGTGTTTGCTTTCTTGAGTCGTGATCGAACGTAAAAGGTTCTTTATGGCCACTAGAAATGTCATATTTTTTTAAAAATCGATGATTTCTCTTGCTCAATGTAAAAATTCCACGTAAGATTGAGGAAGATATCTTTTGTCAGAATGCCAGAAACGAGCTTTGATAATGACAAAAGATGCAGTAAAGGAGCGAAAGAGCAGCTATGGTAAAAATCCTAAAAGAGAATTGGTTACTGCTTTTCTTTATCGTCGCCGTGGTTCTCATCCGTTTGTTTGTCCTGACGCCAGTTCAAGTCAGTGGCCATTCTATGGATCCAACTTTGGCCGATAAGCAGCGTTTGATTGCATCAAAAATTTCTTCATATGACCGCCAAGACATCGTGATATGTGTTGAACCAGATGATCCAAGCAAAATTGCTGTCAAGCGGCTGATTGGTTTACCCGGTGATACGATTGAGATGAAAGATGATGTCCTAACAATCAATGGAGAAGTATACGAAGAACCCTATTTAGATGAGTTTAAAGAGAAATTTGCGGACGATCAATTACAAGACGAATATTCTTATCGCGAAATGTTTCAGCAGATCGCCGCTGGTGCAGAACACTTTACCGACGATTTTACGGTAACTGTTCCTGAAGGCAGCTATTTTGTGATGGGAGACAATCGTTTGATCTCTCGGGACAGTCGTAGTTTCGGGGTCGTAACAGAAGATCAAATGGAGGGGAAAGTGCTGCTGCGTTTTTGGCCTTTGAATCAAATCAAACTTTTCTGGCTCTTTGTCAATAAGGACTGATGAGTTGTGCAAAATCAAATCTGGGTCAGAATGAACCTCATTCTGGCTCAGATTTTTTGTTATCTTAC
>NZ_JBIVBP010000015.1:0-78398 GCF_044746145.1 Enterococcus sp. NPDC086594 | reverse complement strand
TTGTGTTTTCAGCCAGTGAGAAGACCTGAAAATATGATACAATAGTAAAAAACGAGGAGGAAATTGTTTGAAGGGACAAATCATCAAAGCGCTAAGCGGATTTTATTATGTGGCATCAGAAGATGAAATCTTTCAAACCCGCGCTCGAGGAAATTTTCGAAATCGAAAAATCACTCCTTTGGTTGGGGATGAAGTGATTTTTGAAAGCAGCAATCAAACAGACGGCTATCTTTTAGAGATCTTGCCGCGGAAAAATGAGCTGGTTCGACCGCCAGTCGCAAATGTGGATCAAGGAGTGGTCGTGACAAGTCTAGTTGAGCCGAATTTCTCCTATAATCTATTGGATCGCTTTTTAGTGACCTTAGAGTATGAGGGGATCGAACCGATCATCTTTTTGACAAAAGCGGATCTTGTGAAAGATCTTGCCGCAATGAAAGCAATTGAGGAGACCTATCAAGCAATTGGCTACCACGTGATCACGTCAAAAGCAGAAGGCGAAGATCTATTGGAACTTCAACGGTACTTCCCTGAGCGGATCACCGTTTTTATGGGGCAATCTGGTGCTGGAAAGTCTACGCTATTGAATCGAATCGTCCCGGAATTGGCATTGGAAACAGGAGTGATCTCAGAATCTCTCGGACGGGGGAAACATACGACCCGTCATGTGGAGCTCTTGCCGATTTGTGATGGATTGGTTGCCGATACACCAGGATTTAGTTCGATCGATTTTCTGGAAATCGAAGCAGTAGAGTTACCAAAGCTCTTCCCTGATTTTTTAGCAGTAGCTTCCAACTGCCGCTTTAGGGAGTGTATGCACCTCAATGAACCTGATTGTGCAGTGAAACAGGGAGTTGCAGCAAATGAGATTGCTGAAACTCGTTACAAAAACTACGTGCAATTTTTAGAAGAGATTGAAAACCGACGTCCGGTTTATAAAAAGAAGAAAAAGTGAGGGAAAAGCATGATGAAACTAGCACCATCTATTTTAAGTGCCGATTTTGCAAATCTTCAAAGAGACATTGAGCTGGTAGAGCGCCATGGCGCAGATTACATTCACGTAGACGTGATGGACGGTCATTTCGTTCCTAATATTACCTTAGGCCCAAACATCGTTAAAGCGATTCGCCCAGTTACCAAGCTGCCGT
Source organism: Enterococcus sp. NPDC086594 (assembly GCF_044746145.1). Lineage (NCBI taxonomy): Bacteria > Bacillati > Bacillota > Bacilli > Lactobacillales > Enterococcaceae > Enterococcus > Enterococcus sp. NPDC086594. Next base: position 77,253 of record NZ_JBIVBP010000015.1, on the reverse strand, counting down.
TGGATGTTCATCTAATGATCACCGAGCCAGAAAAGTATATCCATGCCTTCGCGGAAGCTGGAGCAGATATCATTGGTATCCACGCGGAAGCAACGCCTCATATCCATCGTGCGATCCAAATGATTGTGGCAGAAAATGTCAAAGCAGAAATCGTCATCAACCCAGGTACACCAGTTTCAGCCATTGAACATGTTTTATCTATGTGTGATCAAGTGTTAGTTATGACGGTCAATCCAGGGTTTGGTGGGCAATCCTTTATTGAAGAATCACTGGAAAAAATTGCGGCGTTGGCTGCTTTAAAAGAAGAAAAAGGCTACCATTATGATATCGAAGTAGATGGCGGGATCGTTCCTGAGACAGCCAAACGCTGCCTGGAAGCAGGCGCAAATGTCTTTGTAGCAGGAAGCTATATTTACGATGCCGATGAACCTGCGGCGCAAATCAGAGCATTGAAAGAAGCTTTGCAATAAATGAAGATTTTGTTAGCGGCAGGTGGAAGTCCTGAAAATTGGCCACAGTTGATGGCGTATGATAAATACATTGGAATTGATCGTGGGGCCCTGTTCTTGCTTCAGCACCAACGGCCAGTCGATCTGGCAATCGGTGATTTCGACTCCCTGACCGCAGCAGAACTGCAAGCGGTCAAACAACAAGTTAAGACAGTGATCCAAGCCCCTGCTGAAAAAGATGATACAGATACTCAATTGGCATTGGTTGAGACGTTGCGTCTTTATCCAGAAGCGCAAATCGACGTGATTGGTGCAACGGGGGGACGCCTTGACCATCTTTTAGCCAATCTATGGCTGCCCTTAGAAGATCGGTTTCGTCCATTTGCCCCAAATCTGCGTTTTTTAGATCGTCAAAATGTCGTTCAGTTCTTTTTACCAGGCACCTATCAATTGGAAAAAGAACCCGGGATGCAGTATTTGGCGTATTGCTGTTTGACGCCGGTAACAGATTTGACGTTAACAGGTAGCAAGTATTTATTAGAAAACGTCCAAGTACCGTACCCAACTTCTTATGCCAGCAATGAATTTCTGACACAAACAGCAGGTTTTTCCTTTAGCAGCGGGATGATAGCAGTCATTCAAAGTTGTGATTAAGAGACGGAACGTCTCTTTTTTTTGTTGAAAATTTCAGAAACTTAATTACAAAAAAAACATTAAGACGGACAACTTAGCTTTTGTTTGCAGGGTATTAATGGTAAAATTGGAACTACAGTTTGGAATTATTTGAGGTGTCTTTGTGAAAAAGTTTAATCCTAATAAAAATATTATCATCACATTGATTATTGTGATTTTAGTTGTCACCGTATTAAGCGTGACGATCGCCCGCCGAGCAGCGGGAAACTCCACCAATGCCGTGCAATCTACGGTCAATGACTCCGTTGGCTTTATCGATAAAATGATTACCGCTCCTTTTCGTTGGATCGAAAATGGTGCCAATTCAGTCAAAAATTTGTTTGTGACCTATGAAGAAAATGAACGTTTAAAAGAGAAATTGGACAGTTTTGAGGAACTGGAACAAGCGAAGGACAATGCGCAAAGAGAAATCGATGCCTTGAAAGAAGAGCTAGAGCTGAATGCAACCTTGACGAATTATGAACGGATCTCCGCCAATGTCATCAATCGGTCACCTGATACTTGGCAAGATATGCTGATCGTGGACCGCGGCTCAAGAGATGGTGTTGAGGTCAACATGGCAGTTATGTCGCAAAAAGGCTTGATTGGTCGTGTCATTGAGGTCAATGCAGCTTCTTCTAAAATTGAACTTTTGACTTCTGAAAACCAGAATTCCAACCACTATCCGGTTCGGATCAGCGGCGAAGATGGGTCAAACTTTGGGATCCTAAGTAGTTACGATCAAAAAGAACGTTCCTTAGTCATTACCCAATTGACGGGGGACAATGAGCTGAAGGAAGGCGATGTCGTGCAGACCTCTGGATTAGGAGGAAACTCGCCCGCCGACTTAGCGATCGGAACAGTGATCCGTACCACCAAAGATGAGTTTGGTCTTGATACCCAAGTATTTGTAAAACCGTATGCCCAAATGTATGATATTCAAGCAGTAACGATTATCAAACGCTTGGCAGGTGAGGAATAGCCATGAAAAAGCATGACTACATCAAATACCTGGCAGCGGGCGTCTTCTTTTTGATGATGTTGGCAGATGGACAACTGACGCGTTTTTTGGAAAAATGGACCCAAGACAATTATATCGCCAGTGCGCATCTTTTATTGATCGCTCTTTTATGTGGCGCGAAGTATTTGCCGAAAAACTTTTTGATTACCACGGCGCTGGTGATCGGCTGTCTCTATGACGTGTATTATGTCGGTGTGATCGGCATCTACACGGTGGCGTTTCCCTTGATCGTATGGATCATGTATATTTTGAAAAATACGCTTTATCAAAATGTATTTACCATGTTTTTCGGAATGATCATCTTTGTTACAAGCTTAGAAGTTGTGACATTGGGGGTTCAATTGCTGTTTAAGATCGCATCAGTTAGCACGTCATTCTTTGTTTCCCGCTTTCTAGCACCAACGCTTTTATTGAACATCCTTTTGTTTATCCTTTTAGTCATTCCATTCATGAAGCTATTCAAAGACGAATAGCTTCATTTTTTTTGCGTTTGACTGTATAAAAATAACAGCGATTGAAATGTTTTTGTAATATTCCTTTTATCTCTCTGACATACGGCTGTGTTACAATCACACTATCGTGAAGGACTTTAGGTATTCTTAAGCATTTATACATAAAAAAACCATATTAGGGGAAGCAACAGCCGGAGGAATGAAGAGTGAAAAAGCGAATTTTATCTTTATTGTTAGTAAGTTCAATTGTTCTTACTTCTGCAGCAGCACCGACACTTGTCTTTGCATCAGATTTTGACAATAAAATTGAAGAAAAAAATCAAGAGATCTCTGACTTGCAAAACCAGCAAGCGAGCATCCAGTCACAAGTAGCAGCACTTGAAAGCGACGTGACTGCAATCAATGAAAAAGCCCAAACTTTGTTGCAACAACAAGGGGATTTGCGTGCGGATTCTGAAAAGTTGAAGCAAGAAATTGCCGATTTGAAAGTCAGAATCGAAAAGCGTGAAGAAGCGATCCAAAAACAAGCTCGTGATGTTCAAGTCAATGGACAAAGCACGAACTTTATTGATGCAGTATTAGAAGCTGACTCTTTAACAGATGCTATTGGCCGTGTGCAAGCAATGACGACGATCGTCAATGCTAACAAAGATCTTGTGGATCAACAAAAAGCAGACCAAGAAGAAGTTGAAGCGAAAAAAGCGGAAAACGACGATAAATTGGCAGAGATCGCAGCGAACCAATTTGAATTAGAAACACAATTAGGGGATCTACAAGCCAAACAAGCTGATTTGAATGTTTTGCAAGCGGAATTGGCTGTTCAACAAGCATCTAAAGAAGATGAAAAAGCTGATTTAGAAAAACAAAAAGAAGAATACGAAGCAGAACAAGCTCGCATCGCTGCAGAAGAAGCGGCGGCAGCAGCAGCTCGTGAACAAGCAGCACAAGAAGCAGCGGCTCAAGAAGCGGCAGCAGCTGAAGCAGCTACTCAGGAAGCAGCAGCAAGCGAATCTTCAACGTCGAATTCAACGACATCAAGCGCCACAACAAATTCTAGTACGACGACTGATACTACGCAAGGCAGTTCATCACAAGGCAGCGGTTCAGCAAATACGACCCCATCGACACCTGCCAATAATAACAACCAAGGATCAAATAATAGCAGCAACGGTTCAAGCAGTACTCCTGCACCCGCACAAACGGTCAATGGTTCAGCAATCGTAGCAGAAGCAATGAAATACATTGGTACCCCTTATGTTTGGGGTGGTACGACACCAGACGGCTTTGACTGTTCTGGCTTTACACAATATGTATTTGCTAAAGTTGGGATCTCATTACCACGGGTAACTTACGCACAAGAATTTTCCGGTACGGTAATTTCGATCAACGAAGCAAAAGCCGGTGACTTGTTATTCTGGGGTAGCCGCGGAAGCACACACCACGTGGCGATCGCTATGGGTAACGGACAATACGTTCATGCACCAACACCTGGTCAAAATGTTTCTGTCAGCAGTTACTCTTATTACTCACCAGATTTCGCGGTGCGCGTAAACTAAATCAATTGAAGCTATTTCAAAAGCTGGCGTTTTACGTCAGCTTTTTTTGATTTCTGTTTTAAAAAACGTATGCTTTTTTTGTTTTCAGTCTTGCCAGAACATCTTATAATAGAAAAGAGAAAGGAAGCGGATAAAATGAACAAGACCTCGTCTTCCAGAGAAAAAATGATAACGGTTAAGTTTTATACGAATTATCTTTCTCGCATGATGATGCCGAATCTAAGTATTTTTATTGCATGGATGCTGATTTCATTCCTGCTGCCTTTGTTTTCAGTCGATCAACAAGTGATCCAGCAAATGGAACAAGGGGTCTTGACTGTGTTGCTGCCCCTCATGATTGCTTATACAGGTGGGCAAATGTTGGCACCTGAGCGAGGTGGGGTCGTAGGAGCAGTGGCGGTCTTAGGGGCTATTCTCGCAACGGATATTCCCCAAGTCTTTGGGGCGATGCTACTGGGTCCACTGGCAGGCTGGCTGTTGTATCGCAGTGATTCGTTCGTGAGTAAGGTCAAAAGTGGCTATGAGATGCTGGTGCGCAATTTTATTGCAGGTGCGCTTGGCGGACTCCTTTTTTTAGGTAGTTATTTCCTATTGGCGCCGCTTTTTAATTGGTTCAGTCTCGGCAGCTATCAGCTCGTGGATTATTTCGTTCGGCAAAATGTCTTGCCCTTTATTCATATCATTGTAGAACCATTGAAAGTTTTGTTTTTTAATAATATTGTCAACCATGGACTATTTACGCCGCTAGGAATCGAAGCCGCGGCAGTTAACGGTCAGTCGGTTTTATTTTTGATCGAGGCCAACCCCGGTCCGGGATTAGGGGTCTTAGTGGCGTATCTTTTCTTTGGTTCAAAGCGAAACCGAACGAATGCCGCAGCATCCATTTTTGTGCAGGCCATTGGCGGGATTCATGAAGTGTATTTCCCGTTTGTTCTGCTCGATCCTTGGGTGTTGCTCGGTCCGATCGTTGGTGGTTTCAGCGGTACACTGATCTTCCAATTTTTAGGAGTAGGCTTGAGAGCACCGGCGTCCCCGGGCTCGATTTTGGCGATTTTGCTCAATACACCGGCTTCTATGATCCTAGGTGTCTTAGCTGGGATTGTCGTCAGTACGGTCGTATCGTTTGCAATTGCTAGTGTGCTATTAAAACGGAAGACCAATACAGAAAATGAGGAGCGTAAGATGCCGAAAATGAAGAAAGTGACGGAGATCGTCGTGGCTTGTGACGCAGGGATGGGGTCCAGTGCAATCGGTGCCAGCATACTAAAGAAAGAGTTAGAAGAAGCCCAGCTAACGTTTCCTGTCCGCTATCAGTCGATTTATCGTGTGACGGATGATCCCAAGCTGTTAGTGATCACCCAACGGGAATTAGCAGCTATTGCCCAAAAGCAGACACCACACGCACAGCATTATGTGCTAGATAATTTTTTGGCGGCAGATGAGTATGCTCCGCTGATCCAAGAATTACAAAGAAGAGAACAGGATCCGCAAAAATCGTTACAAATCGAAGCAGCAAATTCGCTAGGGTTTTCAACGATCATCTTTTTGTATACTGGAAAAAAACGCGGTTCACAAACGATGGCAGTGGAGATACTAAGAAAAATGGCCCGCCAACAAGCGCTGTCTTTGACCATCAAAAAAATGGCATATGAAGGACAAACTCTTGATCCTACGGCAGTCTATATCCTCCCGAAAGAACTTGCAAAAAAGTGCCCGATCCCAGATGTTTCTTTACTGGTGGTGGATGATTTATTGACGACAGATGCGTATCGTCAGTTACTGACAGAAGGAGTCGACTATGTTTTTGACCAATCGTGAAACACTTTTATTAACGGAATTGATGAATAGTACCGGTCCGGTTTCTTTAGATCGCATGATGCAAGTCTTAAAAGTCAGTAAACGAACGGTGTACCGTGAACTGGCTAATCTAGAAAAATCCCTGGAAACAGTAGGTGCTACCTTAGAGAAGGTCGGTCGTGGTCATTTCCAAATTTTTGCATCAGAAACGAGCATTCGCCAATTACAAGAAGCCATTATGGCAGATACCGATCAAGAATTCGCGGCTAGTGAGCGGCAACACCGTATTTTGTTGCAACTGACTACCGCCACGAAGCCTGTATCCAGTCATTTTTTCTTGGAGCGTTACCAAATCAGCAATACGACGTTTTTTTCAGACATCAAACAGCTTGAAGAGAGTCTCGCACGGCTGCCGTTAAGGATCGTGCGCAATCAAGGGTATGAGATCGAAGGCTCCGAAAAGTATCGGCGGTTGATCACAGCCAATACACTAGTGATGGAGATCAATGAATACCAATTTTTCCATTTACTGGAAACCGATGATGAAGCCCCGTTTATTTTTCAATTTCTGTCCCGCGACCATCTATTGCTAGCCCAGCGGTTGATTCGGGAAACCATCGAACCCCAATTCAAGGAACTTAGTGACCGCAAATTAGCCTTTATCGTCTTGATGCTGGCGCTAGCCATGGATCGGGTAGCTTTGGGCTATACGGTGGAAGAAGAGACGTACCCGAGTCAGATCAACAAAGACTTGCTGAAGGTGGCGAAAAAGATTTTTGCTCAGATCGCCGAAAAGACCAAACTGCTTTATTCCATCAACGAAATCGTCTTTTTTGCCGTGTTACTAGGTGATTTTGCCAATTCCTTTGATCGTGATTTTTTTGATGACAATTTTGATACCGACTTGGCTTATCGTGTAAAACGCTTGATCGAATTGGTCAGTGAGCAAACGGAAGTGGCGTTTTATGAAGACACGAACTTATATAAAATGCTGCTGACCCATATCTCAGGAGTGATGACGCGGGCGATTTTAGAAGAAGATCATTTGAACAACCCTATCCTAGAAAAAATCATGAACCAGTATGTCGAAATCGCCAGCGGGATTCGTAATCATCTGCCGCAGGTCTTTCCGCAGCAGCAGTTCTCGGAAGAAGAAATCGCCTATATGGTCCTACATTTTGCCAATTCGTTGGAAAAAAATCCGAAAGTGTTAGAAGTCAATATTGCAGGAATCTCTCCTAGCGGATTAGCCTCCATCAGTTTGTTAGAGATGCAGCTGCGGAAACATTTTCCCTTTATCAATCAAATCACCTTCTTTCGAGTGGGGGATGTCAAACGGGAAAATATCGAGGAGACCTATGACTTGGTGATCTCGACTTCATTGCTGCCAGGGTATCAAGGAGAGTACAAACTCGTTTCACCGATCCTGCTGGAAGAAGATATTCAAGAGTTGAAGAAGGCCTTCCAAGCCATTAGTCAGAAAAAACGTTCCGCCAAAAAAGCGCCCTCTGCTTTAGTCAAAGAGGAATCCTATGAAGCGGTCTTGGCTTTTATCGAAGCTATTAACCAGCTATTGGCGCTGTTTCAAGTGCAGGCGATTGATAACCCAGCGGACTTGGAAGAAACGTTGCAGCTGGTGCTGACGTCTTTTGATACACATGTTGTTTTGGATCGTGAGAAAGTTGTTGATCGTCTCTTACGGCGCTACTTCCAAGCGCCAGTGGGCATTCCTGACACCCACTTTGCCTTGTTTCACGCGGCGAGTTCGGCGATCCTGCAACCTGTTTTTCGTATTTTCGATTTGAAACAGCCGCTGCCACTTCTTGCGATGGATAAAAAAGAGATCGCTGTTACCCGTTTATTAGTCATGCTGGCGCCCTATCCTATCAATGAAACAAGCTCTCAGATGTTAGGGAAGATCAGTGGTTCGATCATTATGAATGATCTAAATACGGAGATTTTTAATTCCGGCAATGATTCGATTATTTATCAGTTACTCTCTTCGCTCTTGATTGAAGAAGTAAAACAATAGGAGGGATCAGCGATGTATATTCCACAGGAGCGGATTTTGTTGGATCAACACTTTACCGATGCCACAGAGGCTCTGACAAAAATTGGCGAGTACTTAGTCAACCAGGAGATCGTCTCTTTACCTTATGTCAAAAGCCTTTTGCGGCGTCATCAAAAAACAGGTGTTTACATCGGTAACTTTGTTGCACTGCCCCATGGGGAAGAAGAAGCCCAGCAATGGATCAAGGAAGAAGGGCTCTTTTTGATCCAAGTGCCGGATGGCGTCGACTTCGGCACGAAGGAACAACCCAAAATCGCTACGATCCTTTTCGTAGTCGTCCTAAAAGAGCAGCAATTAGCTGTTTTGCAAGAAATCGCCTTTTTTTGTTCCGATATGCAAAATGTTCGGGCGCTGAGTGATGCCGAATCGGTTGAAGAGATCCAACAGATTTTGCTGGCAGAAGAATAAGCGGTCAGCAGCAGACTGGCTTGTAACAAGAGAAGCGAACGAAATGAGTGAATGAGCTGCCTCCGTGTGCTCGCTCTTTCTACCTTGTGTAGAAGGAGCGGGTACACGTTTTTTTTTTTGCGTTTTGGCAAAAAAAAATAAAAATGCTTCACGTGAAACATAACAAAAAGCCAGTGAGTGCAGGGGTTACTCCCGTTTTTTTGCTCTATCCGTTTGGCTACAAGTTTTGGCACAGTTTTTTGTGCCAAAGTACGACTTTCGACCGTTTTGGGAAGCGCCTACAATAAGGGTGTAAGCAGACGAGAGGAGAGAAAAAAATGGAACAGACACAAAAAGCAGCCAAATCATCAGTAAAAGCAAAAGTTCAAAAATTAGGCAGTACGTTGTCGAGTATGGTGATGCCAAATATCGGCGCATTGATTGCATGGGGTGTATTAACGGCATTATTTATTCCAGATGGGTATCTACCAAATGAAGCCTTTGCAACGATGGTCGGTCCAATGCTAACGTATTTGATCCCAATCTTGATCGGGTATACTGGCGGGAAAGTGATTGCTGGTGACCGCGGAGCCGTGGTTGGGGCGATCGCAACGATGGGGGTCATCGTCGGAACGGATATCCCAATGCTCTTGGGTGCAATGATCATGGGTCCTTTAGGCGGTTGGGTCATCAAGAAATTTGACGAGATCTTCCAAGACAAAGTTCGCGCTGGCTTTGAAATGTTGGTCAACAACTTTTCATCAGGTTTGATCGGCTTTGCCTTAGCATTACTGGGCTTTGTAGCAATCGGGCCAGTTGTTAATACCTTGACAGAAGCAATGGCAGCAGGGGTAGAAGTGATCGTCAATGCCCATTTGATTCCATTAGCCAATATCTTTATTGAACCAGCAAAAATCTTATTCTTAAACAATGCCATCAACCATGGAATTTTGACACCACTAGGTACTGAGCAAGTCAGCGAATTTGGGAAATCAATTCTTTACTTATTAGAAGCCAATCCTGGACCTGGTTTAGGAGTCTTGCTAGCCTTCACTTTCTTCGGAAAAGGAGCAGCGAAATCTTCGGCACCTGGAGCGATCATCATTCACTTTATCGGTGGGATCCATGAGATCTACTTCCCATACGTCATGATGAAACCATTGATGTTCTTAGCAGTGATTGCCGGCGGTGTATCAGGAAGCTTTACCTTCCAATTGTTAGGTGCAGGCTTACGAGCACCTGCTTCCCCAGGTTCGATCATTGCGATCTTAGCAATGACGCCATTCAACTCGGTGATGAGTGTCGTTTCTGTCTTAGCCGGAATTGCCGTAGGAGCAGGCGTGTCCTTTATCGTCGCTGCCGCAATTTTGAAAGCGGATGCGAAGGATACAGTGGATAATTTTGAAGAAAAAGTACAACAAACGCAAGCAGCAAAACTCAGCGCCAAAGGTTTGGCGGCTCAACCAATGACTGGCATCAATCGCATCATCTTCGCATGTGATGCAGGCATGGGCTCCAGTGCTATGGGGGCATCGATCTTACGTAAAAAAGTCAAAGAAGCGGGTCTTCCACAAAATGTTTCGAATTCCGCCATCAACAATTTGACGGACGATGCCAATACGCTGATCGTTACTCAAGAAGAGTTGCAAGAACGTGCCAAACAAAAAGCGCCAAATGCGACCTTCGTCGCGGTTGAGAATTTCCTGAACTCTCCACGTTACGATGAAATCGTAGCTACATTGTCAGGGACTAAGACAGCGGGGGAGTCAGAAAAAAAGTCTGAAGTAGGCAACCAGGCAGATGTTCCTTCCGCCAATGACCTTAAGCAAGTCAGTGAAATCATTTTGGCCCACGATGACCGCAAAGGTTCGGCAACGATGGCTCAGAAAGTCTTCCAAGATCTTTTAGCCAAAGAAGCTCTGACGATGCCGATCAGAAAAAGCCATATCAATGATCTCCATGCCAACGCCTCTTCACTGGTGATCACAAAAGAAGCCTTAACGCCGCAAGCGCAAACCTCAGCGCCAGAAGCGATCCATCTATCCGTTAATAATCTGATGGGAACGACGAACTATCAACGGATCGTGGCATCGATCAAAGCAGCGAATTAAGAAAGGATGAGCCGAATGCAAGTATTAGAAAAAGACATGATTGAATTGAACAAACAATTTGCGACCAAAGAAGAAGCCATTCGTTACTGCGGCGAAAAACTGCTGGCGGCAGGCTGTGTGGAAAAAGAATACGTCGAAGCCATGCTTGAGCGTGACGAGATGCTCTCAGTCTATATGGGGAACTTTATTGCGATTCCTCACGGTACGGATGAAGCCAAAAAATACGTCAAAAAATCAGGTATCTGTATCGTGCAAGTGCCTGATGGCGTGAATTTCGGTACCGCGGACGAAGAAAAAATCGTCACCGTTCTTTTCGGCATCGCGGGCAAAGGGGAAGATCATCTGCAATTGGTCCAACAAATCGCCCTCTTTTGCAGTGATATCGATAACGTCGTCGAATTGGCGGATGCGTTGGATAAAGAAGAAATCGCCCAAAGTTTGACCGTAGCATAAGGATTTAAGGAGGAGACAAGACATGAAGGCAGTTCACTTTGGTGCAGGTAATATTGGTCGCGGCTTTATCGGCGAGATATTGGCTGCCAACAACTTTGAAATCACATTTATTGATGTCAATGAAACGATCATTGACGCCTTAAAAGCAAGACAAGGGTATACCATCGAATTAGCCGATGAGACCCAAGAACAGATCCACATCGAGCATGTGACAGGATTGAACAATGCCAAAGAACCAGAAGCGGTGATCCAAGCGATCGCCGAGGCAGACATCCTTACGACCGCCATTGGTCCCAACATTTTGCCGCATATCGCTGAGCTGATCGCCAAAGGCTTAGAAGCACGTCAGCAACACCCAGACAAGCCAGCCATTGATGTGATCGCCTGTGAGAATATGATCGGCGGATCGACCTTTTTAAAAAGCGAAGTGCAAAAATACGTTGCGGATTGGTCAGCGTTGGAAGCGACGGTTGGTTTTCCAGATGCAGCGGTGGATCGCATCGTACCGCTGCAGCACCATGAAGATCCCTTATTCGTTCAAGTAGAACCCTTCTGCGAATGGGTGATCCAAGAGTCTGGGATGAAATCCTCGATCCATCTGCAAGGGGTCCATTATGTGGCGGATCTGGAACCGTATATTGAACGGAAATTATTCAGTGTCAATACGGGTCATGCCACGGTAGCGTACACAGGCGCCCTCCAAGGCTATCAGACGATCGATGAAGCGATGCAGGATCATTTAGTGGTGATCCAATTAAAATCCGTTCTCGAAGAAACTGGCCGCCTTTTAATTGAGAAATGGGCCTTTGATCCTGAAGAACATGAACGGTATATCGAAAAAATCATCCAACGCTTTAAAAACAAGCACATTTCCGATGCCATCACTCGGGTGGCACGGACACCTGTCCGCAAATTAGGGACCGAAGAACGCTTTATCCGACCAGTCCTTGAGTTAGAAAAACGCAACATGCAGCCAGATCATCTCTATGAAACGATCGGCATGATCTTCAATTACAAAGACCCTGAAGATGAGCAAAGCCAACAGTTACAAGCACTTTTGGATGAAAAATCACTACCGGAAGTCATTGCAGAAATCACTGGCTTGCGTGATGAAGACATGATTGAAACGATCCGACAAAACATTGAAAAATATGCGTATGTTGCCGCATAAAAACGAGTAACACACAGAACAAGCAGATAAATTGCCGCATCCGTAAAAGCTAGCCCAACAAGTGAGCTTTTGCGGATAGGTCAATTTCTTTCAGCGCTTGTTCTGTATTTTTTTGCTCACCGATTGACCTTTGCTGCCAACTTGACGATAATAAGAAAAGAAATGAGGGAGAGCAATGGAACGATGGTTTGAAGAAGCCCAGCTTCAAGTAATTGAGTTGCCGATCGAATGGCAGGAAAACCGTCCCGTCTATCGGGCCTTTATCCGTGAATTGCCGACGATCCAAGGGGAAGGAACTTCGCGGCAAGCTGTTTATCGGCAGTTGGCAGAAGCCTACGCGGCTTACCTTGCCCAACTTCGAGAGGTCAATGAGGCGCAGGAAGAAATGACGTCTTCCTTATTATCGACGGAAGAATTATTGCGCTACTATGATGGCGAGACCTTCGATGGTTTTGAGTTGCCCTCTGACGAGTAACAGGAAACGAGCCATGAACTAAAAACTGAAAAGCTACGCAAGAAAAAACCGCTCAGCTGCAGCTCGATCGATACGAAGGATCAAACGCTGCAACTGGCGGCTTTTTTTCTCTAAGAAACCAAGTCTTATTCGTGGTTAGTTCAATGCCTCGGTAATGGCTTGATTGAAGGCATCTAAGTCATCTGGGTTTCGGCTGGTGATCAACCGATAGGTTTCGTCGATCACGACGGGCTCATCTTTGACGGTGGCACCTGCGTAGGCTAAATCTGGTCGCACAGAATCATAAGCCGTCAAGGTCAAATCTTTCGTCAGTCCTGTTTGGATAAACAGTTGTGGGCCGTGGCAAATGGCAAAGACGGGACGATCAGATGTCAAAAAGTCTTTCGTCAATGACACATAGCGCTCATCGGTCCGTAATTGGTCAGGGGAGAAACCGCCTGGGATCAACAAAGCATCAAAACTGGCGGGATCGATCGTATCGATGGCCGCATCAACGGGAAACGTTCCACCTTGTTTGCCTTTTACGGTCTCGGCGCCTTCATTACTAATAACGACTACTTCATGTCCGGCCGCTTCCAGTGCTTCTTTTGGTGACGTCAACTCAACATCTTCAACTAGATCAGTGACAATAACAGCAACTTTACTCATTCGATCTCCTCCTTATTACTTGATGAACAATTTGTTCACCTGCTATTATTTATGCTAACGAAGATTTTCGCTGTTGACAAATCATCTGTTTGTCTGCAGCTTGAAAAAGAAAGAAGGCAACGCCATGGCAACGATCCAACTATTTATCTCTGATACCCCCCTTTGCTTTGAAAAAGCGGAATTCACTTTTATGGAAGAAACATTTGTCATCGAGAAACAGCAACTATTTGAAAAAGTCGATGCGGTGATGCATCAAGAGGTATCCTCGTCCTTGGTTTCATTGGTAGAAAAAGCCCTTTTGACGCTAGAAGCGATCGGGGAAGAAGAGGATTATTTCGACCTGCTTTATTTGACCTATGAGAATACCCGGCGTTCCCTCAGCGGACAGCAATTACTCGCACAGCCTTTTCCAGCTGTAGAGGCAGCCTTGCAGCCGGTCTTTGATGAGTTGGCAGAACCGATCGTAGAAAAGTTTTATGAAGAGCTGACCAATCAATTAGAAGAAATCACCGATGATGAGCTGTTTAGTTCCTACTATCTGGATGATGAGCAAGCGGTGATTCAAATCGATGCCCCGATCCAACATGAAGAAGTAATCGCATTGCCCGCCCTTTTACGGGATTACCATGGCACGTTGCACCTGACCTTTGAAAAGTTTTATGAATACCTTGTGTAGCGGCGGCAACTGTCGTCGTTATTTTTTGTGAAAACAGTTACATGTTTAGTTTTTTTTAAATCCTGCGACAGAAGCCTCGGGAATCTTGACCCTTTTGTCAGAAACGATTATAAAGGTAAGAAGAGGCTGAAGGAACCGAGACTGCCGATGGGCAGAATCGGGTAAGAAAAGGATGAGAATCATGCGAAAAGTCCCGCCTATTTTAAAACCAATTGCACTTTTAACGATATCAACTATCATTGCCACTGCTACCGGCGTGGTGAATTCAGGCAGTTACCGCCAACCAAGTCGTGCGACGGAAACGACAGAAACGACCGAACAAGCACCAAGTGAAAGCACACCGTCTTCGATGACAGAAGACAGTCAAAATCAAACACCTGCTAGCACGGACTCACAACCGACGAACGATGACCAGCAGACCACACCGTCATCCAGCAGTGAAGTAGTAACACCAGAAACGACCCCGTCTTCTTCGGTGCCTGCAGAAACGACGCCATCAAGCGATGCCAATGTTTCACCGGCACCATCGGAAAACAATCAGGAAACACCTTCTTCAAGTGAAGAGACCACGCCAGATCCACAAGGGATCATGGATGAGAATCAAGGAAATGAGTAGGTGAGAAAATGACGCTTATTTTAGATTTAATCAACGGCATCCACAAATTTTTGGGCTATCTTGACATCAGTCCCAAATACTTGAATCGCGCCTATACCATCCTCAGTATTATTCCAACGGCGTATATTTTGCGGATCGTCTATGGAATGTTTGCGAACCAAAACTATTTTCAAGCGATCCTTTATACGATCGGCTTTTTGGTCTTAGTCTATTTTTGGGTACTGAATATCTTCTATTATTTCTTGAATAAAAACATGAAGTTCGATGTCACTCAGACCTTTGTCAAAGTCTTGCCGGATGAAGTCTTCAATATTGAAGGGGAAACTATCAGCACCACCGACATTGATCGTTTGACGACTGAAAAAGCGGTGATCGATTTTGAAGAAGACTATCAGCTGGTATTGGCGAATCATTTGCAGACCTTGATTGCTCAAGAAGAATTGGCGATCAAACCGTCATCCAACGGCTTTACGATTCCGAAAAATACCTTGTACCCTTACTATTTTGTCAAACAGCAAGGGAAAAACGAGTACGTATTGCAGATCGGGACCAGCTACACGGAGATGACGAAAGTTGGCACGATTCAATGGACCGGCAAGCAACCTTTAGAGCCAGTGGGCTTATTTATCACTGGCGGTGATTTTGTCAAAAACGATGTCAAATACCACGAACCATACAGTTTAAAATTGTATGTCAAAAAAGAGGTCTCCGAAGAAGAACCGCAGACCTCAAGACAGGCGTATCGACGACAAGCACGCAAATAAGAAAAGCAGTCCCGATCAGAGTTTCCTCTGGGGGGACTGCTTTTTTAATTTGTTGTTATTCGATCGGAATGTTTTTTGCAGGTGCGTCTTTGTAGCTAGCTTTCGGTAAAGTCAGGGTCAAAACGCCGTCTTCAAACACTGCTTTGATGGACTCGTCATCAATGTCTGTGATGGTGAAGGTCCGTTGATAGGCACTGCTGGAGCGTTCTTTGCGCAAATAATGTCCGAAATCATCCTCGGTTTCAGTGGTTTCTGTTTGAGCAGCTGAAATCGTCAGCGTGTTGTTGACGTAACTGACGCGGATGTTTTCTTTCTTGATGCCGGGTAAATCTGCTTGAACGAGATACTTGTCTTCGTATTCTTTAATGTCCGTGTTCATTTGTCGTTCTTGCCAAAAACTGTTCATTAATTTGCCTAATAGTTCTTCGCCGCCTGCTAAATCTCTTGGAATCAAATTTGCCATGTGGTTCCCCCGCTTTCTTTTATCCATTGAGTTGGTACCTCTATTTTACGAGGAACCAAGCCAAAGGGCAACCAAAATGGCAACAATCATAAAAACAAGAGAAATCACTCAACTATCTTATAAGAATCTGCTATGATAGAACTAAATAACTATCAGATGATTGGATGAATGAAGATGGAGATTATTGAAAAAGCGCCAGCTAAGATCAACCTCGGTCTCGATGTGTTAGAGAAAAGAACAGACGGCTACCATGAGTTGGAAATGGTGATGTCTAGTGTTGATCTAGCCGACCGTCTGATAATGGAAGAGATAGCAGAAGATAAGATCATTGTAGAAACCAACAAAGCTTTTTTACCAATCGATAAACGCAATAATGTCTATCAGGCCGCCAGTATTTTAAAAAAACGCTATGGTATCAAAAAAGGCATTCGTATTCGCATCACCAAGAATATCCCGGTGGCAGCTGGGTTAGGTGGTGGCAGTACGGATTGTGCGGCAGCGCTGCGGGGGATGGTTCGCCTTTGGGACTTGGATCTCTCCATGGCAGAGCTGATCGATATTGGTATGGAAGTTGGCACTGATGTTCCCTATTGTCTGTATGGGACCACTGCTCATATTGCAGGAAAAGGGGAGCTGGTGACGCCGCTGCGGCCGATGCCGCAATGTTGGGTCATCTTAGTCAAACCTCGTCTGAGTGTTTCAACGGGGAAAATCTTTCAAGAAGTTGAGCTGGACCAACTGCACCATCCAGATATCGCAGCATTGTCTGCCGCCGTCTTAGCCGAAGATTACCCAGCAATGATCGCTGCCATGGGCAATAGCCTAGAAGCCATCACGATCCCGAAGTATCCGATCGTCCAACAGATCAAAGATCGCATGATGAAATACGGCGCAGATGTTGCCTTGATGACCGGCAGCGGACCGACTGTCTTTGCTCTTTGTCAAAAATATTCGCGGGCACAACGGGTCTATAATGCCTTAAAAGGATTCTGCGATGAGGTTTATCTTGTACGTACATTGAAATGAATGAGTCAAGGACACAGGCAGGAAGTGCCTGTGTTTTTTCGTTCCTTCGATAAAAATCAGTCATATAGCGAAGAAAAAGGCAGCTGAGGTAGGGAGGAAGCATCTAGAAGCTGCCCTACACAAAAGTCCCCGACGAAAAAAAGACGTCGGGGTCGGATTCTTTACCTAAAGCAAAGGCTATTCTTTTTGGTGCTGCTTCTTTGCGGATTTTTTCTTTTTGTCTTCTTCATACAATGGTTTGTCGATCGTTTTGCGGATTTCTTCGGTTTGCTGCGATGCAGGATCTTCCGGTAAATCGATTCGATTCAGCAGTTCGCTGTTGTTTACAGTTGGCGGCACAGTTACAAATTCGTTCATCTTCGTTTCCTCCAAGTGCTTTTAGATGATTATCCTACTTACTCTCTAATTTTTCAAGTTATCACAAAGGAATCGCATGGCCAACGGTGTAAAATAAGACGATGTTCCCGAGAGAAGAATCCGCTTCAAATGAACGTTTTCTCCTATGTTTTCCGATTTATCTCGAAATAAAAGTTTTAAATCGTAAAACGTACGATTTGTCTTGACGAACCGGAAATCATTTGATAGAGTAACTTTTGCTAACAAAACGGAGTTGTTCCGTTTTAAAATAAAAAGATGAGCCAGCAAATGGAAGGGGAAATCCCGATGAAAAAAATCTTACTTACTACAGCACTCCTTTTAGGGGGCGTGCTTCTTGGCGCTTGTGGGCAGCAAGAAGCGACAAGTCAATCGAGTGACGCAGAAAAGCTGTCGATCGTCACGACCTTTTACCCAATGTACGAATTTACGAAAGAAGTCGCAGGTGAGGCAGCGGATGTCTCCTTGCTGATCCCTGCAGGAACAGAACCTCATGACTATGAGCCAAGTGCCAAAGATATGACCAAAATTATGGATGCAGATGCCTTTGTCTACAATAGTCCTGAGCTAGAAACTTGGGTTGCTAGTTTGACGGATTCCGTCGATCCTGAGCAAACAGCAGTGATTGAAGCGGCCAAAAACATTCAGTTGGTGGAAGGCACAGAGGAAGAGCATGGTCACGAGGACGAAGACAGCCATGAAGGCCATGATCATATGTATGACCCTCATGTTTGGACCGACCCAGTCTTAGCGATCCAAGAAGTAGAAACGATCCGCGATGACCTGATTGCGAAGTTTCCTGAGCAAAAGGCAACCTTCACGGAAAATGCGGCTGCCTATATCGAAAAACTTTCTGCGCTAGATGAAGCCTATCAAGCGGCGTTAAAGGATGCGACTCAACGGACCTTCGTCACACAACATGCAGCTTTCGGTTATTTGGCACGGCAGTATGATTTAGTCGAAGAATCGATTTCGGGCATTTCACCCGATCAAGAACCAACGCCAAGTCGGTTGGCTGAGCTGAAAGAATATGTGGAAGAAAAACAAGTCAAAGTTATCTATTTTGAAGAAAATGCCTCATCGAAGGTGGCTGAGACCTTAGCCTCTGAAACGGGCGTGGAGTTAGCGGTCTTGAATCCATTAGAAAGCTTGACGCAAGAGCAGATGGATAACGGCGAAACATACCTGTCTGTAATGGAAGACAATTTGGCAGCATTACAAAAAAGTATTCACTAAGGAGGCGCCTGCGTGCGTTATATCGATGTAAAAGATTTGACCTTTTATTATGATGATGAGCCCGTCTTGGAAGACATTTCTTACTTTGTTGAAGACGGCGAATTCGTGATTTTGACCGGCGAAAATGGGGCGGCAAAATCTACTTTGATCAAAGCAACCCTTGGTTTGTTGAAACCTTCTAAAGGTGCAGTCACCTTGGCGACCAAGAATGCAGCTGGTGAAAAATTAAGCATCGGCTACATTCCTCAGCAGATTGCTTCCTTTAACGTCGGGTTCCCCAGCACCGTTTTGGAATTGGTCCAATCAGGCCGCTACCCAAGAGATCGTTGGTTCAAGCGACTGACGAAACGAGACCATGAACATGTCCGCCGTGCATTAGATGCCGTCGGGATGTGGGACGTGCGTCATAAACGGATCGGTGAGTTGTCCGGTGGCCAAAAACAGCGGATCAGCTTGGCACGGGTCTTTGCCACGGATCCTGATTTATTTATTTTAGATGAACCGACTACGGGGATGGATGAACAATCCCGCAATCTGTTTTATGAACTGCTGCGGCACAATGCTCATGACCACGGCAAGTCGATTTTGATGATCACTCATGATCACGAAGATATCAAAGAATATGCGGACCGTCAGATCCGTTTAGTGCGGAAGGAGGATTCACCATGGCGCTGCTTTCATATGAATTCATGAGAAGAGCTTTTCTTGCGGCGATTTTTATTGCTGGTATCGCACCAATGCTAGGGGTCTTTCTTGTGATTCGACGACAGTCATTGATGGCTGATACGCTGTCCCATGTCTCTTTAGCAGGGGTGGCACTAGGCTTCTTTCTAAATCTAAATCCGAGTTTGACGACGCTATTGATCGTAGTCATTGCCGCAATCATTTTGGAATACTTGCGAACACTGTACCGCAGTTATTCAGAGATTTCGATCGCCATTTTGATGTCCGGCGGTTTAGCGTTAGCCCTCGTCTTGATGAACCTTAGCGGTGGAAACTCCGCAACGAGTATCCAATCGTATTTGTTTGGGTCGATCGTTACGATCACACAAGAGCAAGTTTGGATCTTAGGCTTTTTGTTTTTAGTCGTTTTTGCTTTATTTTTCTTATTCAAACGGCCCATGTACATTTTGACCTTTGATGAAGATACCGCTCATGTCGATGGCTTGCCTGTGCGAGTGATGTCGATGCTCTTTAATGTCTTGACGGGGGTGGCAATCGCCATGATGATCCCGATTGCGGGTGCATTGCTGATCTCTGCGATCATGGTTTTACCAGCTGCCATCAGTATGCGTTTAGGCAAAAGCTTCAACGCGGTGATTTTGATCAGTGTCGTGATCGGCATGATTGGGATGATGTCTGGTTTGACCAGTTCCTTTTATTTGGACACACCACCGGGAGCGACGATTACGCTGGTTTTTATCGCTCTTTTCTTAGTAATCAATTTGATCAAACGCATCGTGATCCTCGTGCAACGAAAACAACGCCTCAAATAAAGGGCTTTATGAAAAAGAAACGAAGAATTTTCGTTTCTTTTTTTTAAACTCTAATCAAAACCGAACGATATAAGCAATATTTCAGATAATGCTCGCATTTATCCCGAAAAAGCCTTATAATAAGGCGAATAAACTAAAGGAGTTGTCCGGTGTGAAAATACGTCGAAGTGAACGACTGATCGATATGACACATTACTTGTTGAATCATCCCCATGAATTGATTTCATTGTCCTTCTTTTCTAAACGATATGCCTCTGCAAAATCATCGATTAGCGAAGATTTATCTATTATCAAAAAGACCTTTAAAGAACGAGGAACAGGCATTCTTGATACCGTGCCAGGCGCTGCTGGCGGTGTTTTTTTTGTGCCTGAAATTTCTGAAGAAGAAGCATATGCGTACGTTGAAGGGCTGGCAAAACGCTTGTCTGAGCAAGACCGTTTGTTGCCTGGCGGCTATGTCTATCTATCTGACTTATTGGGCGAACCGGAATTGCTGCGCCAAGTCGGCCGCATCATCGCTTCCAAATATTTAGGCGAACAAATCGATGCGGTGATGACCGTTGCTACTAAAGGAGTTCCGATTGCTCAAGCAGTCTCTTACTACTTGAATGTTCCCTTCGTGATCGTGCGTCGTGATTCCAAGATCACTGAAGGCTCGACCGTGAGTGTCAATTATGTCTCTGGTTCTTCAGAGCGGATCGAAAAAATGGAATTATCCAAACGCAGCTTAAAGCGCGGCTCTAGAGTATTGGTGGTCGATGACTTTATGAAAGGCGGCGGCACGGTCAATGGAATGAAGAGCTTGATTGAAGAATTTGAGGCCGAATTAGTCGGTATTACGGTTTTTGCCGAAACGAAATTCAAAGGCAAGCGGGCCATCAGCGATTACAGCTCTCTGCTGTATGTTGAAGATGTCGATACCCAGACCAAAACGATCTCGGTAGTACCGGGAAATTATTTTGAGAAAAAAGCCTGATTTTTGTGGCTCTTAGACTGGCGCAAGCAGCTGTTTTTCGAACGGCGGCTGCCAGTCTTTTTTTGATTGGTCTAGGTGGGGATTCCTTAAATCGTTGAAATTTACAAGTACTTGGGCTAAACTGTTTATAGGAAATTCAATGAACAAAAATCGTTCAGATTGATAGGAGTGGAATACGTGGACGCACGTTTTGCAATAATTTTAGCGGCTGGAAAAGGCACGCGCATGAAATCGAAGTTATATAAAGTGTTACATCCGGTTTGCGGTAAGCCAATGGTGGAGCACATCATGAACCGAGTGGTGGAAACAAATCCTGAAGAGATCGTGACGATCGTTGGTCACGGGGCGGAAATGGTCAAGGAGCAACTGGGGGATCGCACCAATTACGCCTTACAAGCCGAACAATTAGGTACCGGTCACGCTGTCGTTCAAGCCGAATCATTTTTAAAGGGCAAAAAAGGCACGACCTTAGTAATTAGTGGGGATACGCCGTTATTGACGACGGAAACCTTGAATAACTTGTTCGATTACCATCAAGGGAAAAATGCATCGGCAACGATCTTGACGGCACAAGCGGCAGACCCAACGGGCTATGGCCGGATCGTACGGGATCATGTCGGCATCGTGGAAAAAATCGTCGAGCAAAAAGATGCGTCGACCGAAGAAGCACTGATCCAAGAAATCAATACAGGCACGTATTGCTTTGACAATGAATTGTTATTTGACGCCTTGGCAAAATTAGATACGGACAATGCTCAAGGGGAGTACTACTTGACTGATATTATCGAGATCTTAAAGGAAGACGGCAAAATCATCGCTGCTTATCAAACCGAAGATTTCCATGAATCTTTAGGAGTCAACGACCGCATCGCCTTAGCCGAAGCCAATCGCTTGATGCGCCAGCGGATCAACCGTCAACACATGCAAAACGGCGTGACCTTGATCGACCCGGCGACGACTTATATCGACGAAGGCGTTGTGATTGGTTCAGATACCTTGATCGAAGCCGGTGTGATCATCAAAGGGCAGACGACGATCGGAGAAGACTGTGTCATTACGGCAGCTTCTGAAATTGAAGACAGCAAGATCGGCAACCAAGTGACGATCAAGGCATCGACGATCGAGGAGAGCATCATTCATGATGGCGCCGATGTCGGTCCCAATGCCCACCTTCGCCCCAATGCGGAAATTTTGGCCCATGCCCATATCGGTAACTTTGTGGAAATCAAAAATGCGACGATTGGTGAAGGCACCAAAGTCGGACACTTGTCCTATGTCGGTGATGCAACCTTAGGCAAAAACATCAACGTCGGCTGCGGTGTAGTCTTTGTTAATTATGACGGCAAGAGCAAATTTAAAACGACTGTCGGGGACAATTGCTTTATCGGCTCCGGGTCTAATCTGGTTGCACCCTTGACCATCGAAGAGGAAACGATGATCGCTGCTGGCTCAACGATCACCAAAGATGTTCCTAAACACAGTATGGCGATTGCCCGCGCCCGTCAGGAAAATAAAGCGGATTACGCGAAAAAGTTACCTTATCTAAATTAGAAATAGCGAAATGACTTGATTTCTTAAGGAAAAATGACTACTATTTATTAGGAAGAAGATTCTAGTAAAAAGGAGTCATTTTTTTCTAGATGAACGCAAAGAAAGTGGAGGTTCTCATGTCAAATCATTATTTTGATCCAAGATTGAAGATTTTTTCTCTGAACTCAAATCGTCCTTTGGCGGAAAAAATCGCAGCTGCAGTAGGTGTTGAATTAGGTAAGTGTTCAGTCAAACAATTTAGCGATGGTGAAATCCAAGTGAATATTGAAGAAAGTATTCGTGGTGCCCACGTCTACGTGATTCAATCAACCAGCAGCCCTGTAAACGATAACCTAATGGAATTGCTGATCATGATCGATGCTTTGAAGCGCGCCAGTGCGAAGACGATCAATGTAGTAATGCCTTATTATGGTTATGCAAGACAAGACCGCAAAGCGCGATCAAGAGAACCAATCACCGCAAAACTTGTAGCAAACATGATCGAAAAAGCCGGTGCGAACCGTATGGTTACACTGGATTTGCATGCTTCACAGATTCAAGGGTTCTTTGATATCCCAGTTGACCACTTGATGGGTGCACCATTGATCGCCAACTACTTCTTGGAAAGAGGCATTCAAGGCGATGACGTCGTAGTCGTTTCACCAGACCACGGTGGCGTGACTCGTGCCCGCAAATTAGCTGAGTTTCTTAAGTCACCAATCGCGATCATCGACAAACGTCGTCCGAAAGCCAACGTAGCGGAAGTCATGAATATCATTGGTCATGTTGAAGGCAAAACTTGTGTCTTGATCGACGATATGATCGATACTGCTGGTACCATCACATTGGCTGCGAATGCGTTGAAACAAGCAGGTGCCAAAAGTGTTTACGCCTCATGTACTCACCCTGTCTTGTCAGGACCTGCCTTGGAACGAATCGAAGATTCGGCCATTGAGCATCTAGTTGTGACAGATTCGATTTACTTGCCAGAAGACCGTAAGTCGAAAAAAATCGATGAGATTAGTGTTGGTGCCTTGATGGGCGAAGCGATCAAACGAATCCATGAGAACAAACCAGTAAGTCCACTGTTTGAATCAAAATTATCAATTTAATCGTGCCTCATAAGCATGAGAACAACAGCCAATGGTCGGTCTTTAACCGCTCATTGGTTGTTTTTTTCTGAGGAGTTTCAGGATGTTTTTAGAAAAAACGATCGCAGTCATGTTTCTTTTCACCAATTTATGGTATTCTTGAAAGTGACTTGCGAAACGCAAGCACAAAATAAAATAGAATCTAATCACAAAGGGGAGTCTGCAAAGGCTGAGAATGAGAGTACTCTAAACCCTTCGTACCTGTTTCGATCATGCGAACGTAGGAATTGTGACGAGTTGAAGTGTCTAACACTTCTCCTTTGTGAATTGTGATGATTCTAAAGGAGGAGTTTTTTTTGAAACGAAAAATGTCGCTGCAAGTGTGGACGGAAGGAACGATGATTGCTGCTATCGGGGTCGTCTTGTCGTATATCCCGATCCAGACAGCCAATTCCAGTATCGACTTGTCTCTAGGGCTCGTGCCCTTGGTCTTGTATTCGTATCGTCGCGGGGTGCTGCCGGGAATGACGGCGGGATTTATGTGGGGCTTGCTGAATATTTTGATTGGTAGCGCCATGCGTAACTTTATCACCGTTCCACAGATCATCTTTGAATATCCCTTTGCCTTTGCTTTTGGCGGGATGGGCGGCTTGTTTGCTAATAAAATCCAGCAAGCGATCCGTCAAAACAGCAAAACCGTTACGTGGTATGTCGTCTTAGGGGGCATCGTGGCGGTGATTAGCCGTTGGTTTTGGCATTATTGGGCAGGGGTTTTTGTCTGGGGAATGTACGCACCAGAAGGACAAAGTCCGTATCTGTATTCCTTGATCTTCAATGGAACATCGGTCATCATCAATATCGTTTATGTGGGCGTTGTATTAGGTCTCTTAGTTAAGGCAGCCCCGAAATTATTTGTGCCTAAAGCTTAGTTTTAGAAATGGAACCATGAAAAAATGTCTTGATGCTCTTTGAAAAAGAGAAGCATCAAGACATTTTTTTGTCGAAAAAGCCAAAAGCCAAATCTTCTTGATCAATTTCCAACGACCAGTTTTTTTTGCTGGCTGAGTAGCGCAAAACTGCAATTTGATCTAACTCTTTTTGATTGACCAATGTGCTTTTCAAGCCAGCATCTTCTGACAGATAGATCGGAATCGTATAAGTTTTATCGATCAGTTGTTCTTGTGTCAGACAGAAGACGATGCCTTCTTGCATGATTCCCCGCAACTCTTTCAGCAAATTAAAATCGAGTTTTTCCACCGGTGTTGCTTTTTTAAAAAAGGAGAGGCGATCATTGATTTTTTCTAAGACGATGCGGGTGATCCGATCCGCCAAGATTCGGTAATACTCATCTAAGTAACGATAATAAACGCGGGAACGTGCATCTTTTAAGTCAAAGAAAACAAAGTTATTTTGCAGTTTGTAAAAGAAAGGGGAGTGGAGGTGTGTCTTCATGTGGCCAAAATATAACAATTCGGAGATCTCTAAAGGCGTCAATTCTTTGACCATCTCGTAATCATTAAAATCGATCCACTTCATTTCTTCGGCAATGCGACCTTTGTTGATTTGCTGAAAAAACAGTTGGACATCTTCCATTCCGCGTATCACTTTTAAGCCCGTATGACCGTCGAATTCGCCGAAATCACTGGAAGGATCAAGCAAGAGCAAATTCTTGGGCTGATGGACGATGCTCTTGTTAAAATCTTGGGGGGCAAGCCCGCGGGTCAAGACGGCATTGCTGGTTGTATCAATATGTACGTAAATCGTGTTAGACATGCCGATCGATCCCTCCTATATACTAAGTTCATTCTACAACAAAGCGCTGAAAATTGCTTGTATCTTTTCGTTTAAAGTTATATTACAAAATAACAGAAAAAACAATTTTTAAGTTCCCTTTTTCGACAAAAAAAGGCAAATCTTGTCTTTTCGTAAAAAAACTGGCCAAAATTGGCGTCTTTATGAGGATTTTGGTATGATAAAAGAAGAAACTAATGGAGACGAGAACCTATGAGAAAAAAGAAAAGCAGACTTTCGAATTGGCTGAGCAATCTCTTTTTGCTTGTGCTGTTATTGATTGGTTTAGCATTGATTTTTAATAATCAAATCAAAAATTATTTTATTAAACAAACAGGTGAAGCATACGCAGTCGGCACCATTGATCGTAGTGATGTGGAAAAAAACATGGAAGCGGAAGCGACCTTTGATTTTGATGCCGTGGAGCCGGCAAGTTCAGAAGCAGTCTTACGGGCGCAGCTGAGCAACAAAGCTTTGCCAGTGATCGGCGGCGTGGCGGTTCCCAGTGTTGGGATCAATCTGCCGATTTTTAAAGGCTTGGCCAACGAGGCCTTGCTGTATGGTGCTGGTACGTTAAGTCCCACCCAAAAAATGGGGGAAGGCAATTACGCGTTAGCTAGCCATCGCGCTCAATCGCCAGAGCTCCTGTTTACACCATTGGATGATGTCGCGATCGGGGCGGCTATCTATGTGACCGATCTGGAAAATATTTACACGTATACTGCGACTTCTTCTGTGCGGGTCGACCCGACCGATGTTTATTTGCTTGACGAAGTAGAAGGCCGCAAAATGATCACGCTGATCACCTGTGGGGAAATGGGCGGTGTCACCCGTCGTGTGATCCAAGGTGATCTGGAATCTGTAACGCCTGTCGACGAAGCAACGGATGAGATGTTGGCAGCATTCAACATGGCACAACGAACATTTTAATCAAAAGAATAGCTCGAGTGGTACGGCAGCTGGCGTGTCATTCGTCTATTCTTTTTTGCTTAAGGAGGCGTCTTGATGAAAGAGAAAAAACTGACTTCGATCGATTTTCTTGCACAAAGGGCAGGGTTTCAAGAAAGCCGACTCGTCTTTTCCTTTTTTGAGTCGCACTCAAAAGCGCGACGAGCCTTTCTTGCCGACATGGCGCAGCAGGGCTGGCAGATCGACAGCCGTTATGGCCGCTTTTACCTTGCCGGGCAGTTTGATTTTGACCAAAAGACACTGACCATCACCAATCTGCTGGTGGAAGCGGCCGCCGAGTTTACTTGGAAACAACTGCTGGCCGTGACAGAAAGCTTCGCCCGCAGTCGCTTTGTAGCAGCCGTCTTGTGGCAGCTTCCTCATCGGCCCCCCTTGGCTGAGTGGTTTATCCAGCAAGGGTATCAGGTGGTCCCTCAAGGGTATCAAAGAGCGCTATCTTATCAGACGGCGCTGGTTTTAGGCGGTGGCGGTGCTCATGGGGCGTATCAAATCGGGGTTTGGCAAGCGCTGCAAGAACGGGGCATCACCTTTGAATGGATCACGGGAACTTCCGTCGGTGCGTTGAATGGTGCCTTGATTTTAATGAACGATGTGGAAGCGGCCGTCGATTTATGGGCAAATATCTCCAGCGAGCAAGTATTGCACTATCCGCTTGCTTCGGTACGAGCCCAAACACTGCGGGATTTGATGAATCAAGCCAACTCGCTGGTCCGTGAAGCGGTCAAAAGCAACGGCGCCAGTACCGAACCCTTGGCAAAGCTTTTGCAAAAGACCTTTGATCAAGAAAAATTCAGCCAAACTGCTTGTCGTTTGCTGATCTGTACGACTCGTCTGCCAAATTTCAAGGAGACGGTTTATGCCTTTGATCCATCAGCAGTAGAAGAAAACCTGCATTGGTTATTGGCATCAGCCTCATTTTATCCAGCGATGCAGGCGCAAAAAATCAATGATGCCTATTATATCGATGGCGGCTATCGCAATAACCTGCCCATCGATGTCGCTCTACAGCAAGGGGCAACGGAATGTATCACCGTGGATGTCCAAGGACCCGGCATCAATAAAAGGACGGTTTTGACGGAAGAAACTGCGCAACTTTCGTTAGGGTCTCCTTGGTCCTTAGGCAGCTTTTTGGTTTTTGATGCCCAGCGTTCGCTGGATAATATGACCTTGGGCTATTTGGAAACCTTGAAAGTGTTCGGCAAATACCAAGGCCATTGGTATACCTTTGAAAAGACGGTTGATTTTCAGCCGTTATGGCGGGGCTTTTTGAAAGAGCTACGCCAGACAGACCCGTTGCTTTATCAGGAACTAAAGAAAAAAGAATTTTGGAAAAAAATGCGTAAATTCTATCAACAGGATGTGCCATTTGAGCAGTGGGGGCGTATACTGATAGAGTGTACCGCGAAAGTATTGTATCTAGCGCCTACGGTGATTTATGAGCAGGAAACGATTCTAACGGCTTTAGCTGAGAAAATTGCGCTAAAGGCAGTGGAAGAAGCCGATGCCTGGTCGATCACCGAGTGGCTGAGTTATTATCGCGACCGTTTTTTTGTCTTGTCCGAGCAAAACCGCTTTTTCTTTTTTTATCGGACGCAGCAATTGAATTTGCCCGCCCTTCAGCAGATTCGCCGGCGTTACCCGCTGACTGCTTTGATGGCAGCGTATAGTCACTATCTTTTGAAAGGAGCAGAAAATGGATAAATTTTCGTATGAAATCGTCGAAGAGATCGCCGTGCTTTCGGAAAATCAAAGAGGCTGGCGCAAAGAATTGAATTTGGTGAGCTGGAATGGGCGTCCGCCAAAATTTGATCTGAGAGATTGGGGTCCAGAGCATGAGAAGATGGGCAAAGGCGTGACCTTATCCAATGAAGAATTTGCAGAACTTAAAAAAGCCCTGCTTTCCATGTAAGAAAGCAAAACGGTGAGGAGTGATCAAATGAAAAGTATGACTGGTTTTGGCAAAGGCAGTGCAGAAACGCCAGATGTGCAGATCGAAATTGAGATCAAAAGTGTCAATCAGCGCTTTTTGGACCTGCAGCTGCGAATGCCCAAACAATTGAATCCTCTAGAAGGTGCTTTACGGCAGTCGATCAAGCAGACCCTCCAGCGGGGGCGGATCGAACTGTATGTGACGTTAAAAGAAAAAACCGCAAATACGAAACAGATCGAGATCCAATGGGACTTGCTGGAACGTTTCATGAAGGAGATCGATACCGAAGCCAAAGACCGTTTTGACCTAGCAGAGCTGCCCAAAGCAGCATTGCTGGAACAATTCCTGCTCCATGAGGCTTTTCTAACGATCTCTGATCAAGAGCCAGAAGAAAGCACCTTGGCCGATGGCGTGATGGAAGCATTAGATCAAGCGCTGGCAGCGATCGATCAAAGCCGCTGGGTGGAAGGGCAAGGTATTCTGCAGATCTTGCAAGAAAACCAGCGACAGCTGCAGGAAAAGCTGACAGAACTCAAACAATTCGTGGCCCTCTATGAGGCGGACTACCAAGAACGCTTTGAAAAGAAACTGACTGCTTATTTAGGGGAAGAAGTCGATCGCGATCGTTTACTGACAGAGTTGGCGATTTTATTAGAACGCGGCGATATCCACGAAGAACTGGATCGTTTAAGTATCCATTTAACGACGATGACGGAGCTGCTGGCAGCTGAGACGCCGATAGGTCGAGAGCTGGATTTCTTGATCCAAGAGATGAACCGAGAAGTCAATACGATTGGCTCAAAATCAAGTCCGATCCAAATCAAAAACAGTGTCGTCCAAATGAAGACGATCATTGAGAAAATCAGAGAACAAGTTCAAAACATCGAGTAGGAGGAATGAACCAATGAAATATTACGATATCACCTTTCACGAACTGAGCGGAAAAAATGTCATCAAGCGCAGTATTCCCTCTGATAAAGAGAATTTCTCTGCGTGGGAAGATGCCTGCGTAGCCATCGAGCCGGATTTTCTTCATCTACTAGTTGATGGCGTAGCTGTTTCTTTAAATCGTCGGTACATCGTACGTATCGATTGCCAAGAAGTGACGGATCCGACCGAAAAAGCGATCACTGCCAAAGACGAATTAGCAGGGGTCATCAATACCTTAAGCAACATGGGCTTTTAAGAAAGCAGCCGAAGTGTAGACTAGCAATTTCATGAAATTCCCATTATAATAAAGTAGTTCTTGAAAGTTGCTGAAAAAAAGTGCAAAATAGACGTTAAGCAAATGTCAGTGAAAGGACGTCATTATGTCAGAGCGAGGATTACTTATAGTTTTATCAGGACCTTCCGGAGTAGGGAAAGGGACCGTGCGCAAAGCAATTTTTGAGAGTGACGACAACGATTTTCAATATTCCGTTTCAATGACCACTCGTCAAAAACGCGAGGGGGAAGTGGAAGGGGTCGATTACTATTTCCGCACGCGGGAAGAATTTGAAGCCTTGATCGAAGCCGGTGAAATGCTGGAATACGCCGAATATGTCGGCAATTATTATGGCACCCCATTATCTTATGTCCAACAAACATTGGATCAAGGAAAAGATGTGTTTTTAGAGATCGAAGTGCAAGGGGCAAAACAAGTAAAAGACAAAGTTCCCGATGGTGTGTTTATTTTTCTGACGCCACCTGATCTGGCAGAATTACGCTCTCGTATTACAGGAAGAGGAACCGACTCTGCCGAAGTGATCGATGAACGGATGCGTGTCGCCCGTGAAGAAATCGAAATGATGGCTTTGTATGATTATGCCGTTGTCAATGATGAAGTACCTAAGGCAGTCCAACGAATTCGCGAAATTATTTCGAGTGAACATTTTCGCGTTGACCGAGTGATCGGAACCTATATCAAAATGTTAGAGGAGCTGTAAGAAAAATGATGTTAAAACCTTCAATCGATTCTTTGTTGGATCGTGTCAATTCAAAATATTCATTAGTAATCTTAGCAAGCAAACGGGCGCATGAACTTGATGCCGGTGCGCAAGCAACGCTAGAAAACTTTGATTCAGTGAAAAGTGTGGGTCAAGCACTTGAAGAAATCGAAGCGGAATTAGTCGTTAATGATCCGCATCCAGAAATCAAACGGGCCCGTTTGAAAATGGAACAAGAAGAGCGCAAAGCGCAAAAAGACCAAGAACAAAAAGAATTAGAAGCGCGTATCCGCGACGAACAAAAGCTATAGACAAAAGCAAGCTAGAGCACGCCTGTGTTCTGGCTTTTTCTTTTGAATGGCGATGGTTAAATTTTTGTAAGGGGTACAGACAAACCCCAGCCCATTTAGTAAAATAGAACCTAAAAGGAGGAGAAGAGATGGCGTACATAGCAGAAGTGATCGTGGATGTTCCCACGATGCAGACCGATCAGCCTTTTACTTATCTGATCCCATCAGAATTACAAGCCGCCATTGAGACAGGAATGCGGGTCGAAGTGCCATTTGGCAAAGGCGACCGCCATATCCAAGGGTTCGTCGTCGGGCTTTCAGAAGTTGCCGAACCGCAACAGACCTTAAAACCAATCGTTCGTTTGTTGGATTTGTCGCCTGTCGTCAATGAAGAACTTCTCCAATTAGCCGACTACATGAAGGAAACGACCTTTGCCTTTAAGATTACTTGCTTGCAGACGATGCTGCCTAGTGTGATGAAAGCCGAGTACCAAAAGCAGATCGTTTTACTCGAAGGAAATCATCCCATCAAAGAATATTTTCCCGAAGACGGCATCCTCAGCTGGCAAGCTGCCGAAAGTGCAGGGCTGCTGCCGCAGTTGAAGCCTTTGCGGGAAGCCGCAGTAGTTGAACTGCAGTACCTCGTGAAAAATAAAAACAAAGCGAAAATGACCCGTTATATTGAACGCAAGATCGAGCCAGCAGAAATCCCCGCCGTCCAGCAACAGCTGCGCAAAGGGGCCAAACGCAAGCTGGAAATCTTACAGATTTTGACAGAGGAAGCCCGCTTGCCGGTTTCCTTTTTTACCGAACAAGGGATTTCCACCGCGGCTTTGAACCAAGCGCAAGAAGCTGGCTGGCTGACCTTTACGGAAGTTGAAGCCTACCGTGATCCTTACAAAGACCGTCAATTTCAAAAAACGGTCCCCCTTGAATTAAATGAAGAACAGGCAGCTGCAGTAGCGCAAATCACTGCTTGTGCGGATAACCAAGAGGCGCAGACTTTTTTACTGGAAGGGATCACCGGCAGTGGAAAAACAGAAGTCTATCTGCAAGCGATCGCCCAATTGCTGAAACAAGGCAAAACCGCGATCATGCTCGTACCGGAGATCGCTTTGACCCCGCAAATGGTCGAACGCTTTAAAAGCCGTCTCGGCGACGCAGTGGCTGTTTTACACAGCGGCTTGTCCCAAGGTGAAAAATACGATGAATGGCGTAAGATCGAACGTGGGGAGGCGCAGGTGGTGGTTGGCGCCCGCTCGGCGATTTTTGCTCCGTTGAAAAACATCGGGGTCATCATCGTCGATGAGGAGCACGAAGCTTCCTACAAGCAAGATGAAGCCCCTCGTTATCATGCGAGAGATTTAGCGATTTGGCGCAGCCAGTACCATCACTGTCCAGTGGTGTTAGGCAGTGCGACGCCGTCATTAGAATCTCGTGCTCGGGCCCAAAAAGAAGTCTACCGCTTATTGAAATTGAATCAGCGGGCAAAAACCAGTGCGCAATTACCGCAGATCGAAGTCGTGGATATGCGTACCGAATTTGCCAATAAAAAGTATCAAACTTTTTCTCGTCCGTTACAGGAAAAAATCACAGACCGCTTGGCCCGGAAAGAACAGATCGTCTTGCTGCTGAATCGGCGCGGCTACTCTTCCTTCGTGATGTGCCGCGATTGTGGGTATGTTTTGCCTTGCCCAAATTGCGACATCTCCTTGACGCTCCATATGGATACCAAAACGATGCGCTGTCATTATTGCGGACATGAAGAACACATCCCCCATCGTTGCCCCAACTGTAATGCAGACAAGATTCGTTATTACGGAACGGGCACGCAAAAAGTGGAAGAAGAGTTGAAGGAACTGTTTCCCGAAGCGCGGGTTTTACGGATGGATGTCGATACCACCCGCAAAAAAGGCGCCCACGAAAAAATCTTGACCTTGTTTGGGGAGAAAAAAGCGGATATTTTGTTTGGGACCCAAATGATCGCCAAAGGCTTGGATTTTCCTGATATCACACTGGTAGGGGTCTTGAATGCCGATACCGCCTTGAACTTGCCAGATTTTCGTTCGAGTGAACGGACGTTCCAGCTGCTGACTCAGGTCAGTGGTCGGGCAGGTCGGGCGGAAAAAACCGGCGAAGTGGTGATCCAAACATTCAACCCTGAGCACTATGCCATCCAGTTGGCGCAGTCGCAAGACTACGAAGATTTCTATCAAAAAGAGATGTGGATGCGGCACCAAAGCGGTTATCCACCGTATTATTTCACCGTCAAAATCACCTGCAGCCATCCCGAAGAGCAAGTCGCCGCTCAGAAGATGTTTGCGATCGCGCGGGATCTGCAGCAGGAGCTGTCACCGCGAAGTATTTTGTTGGGTCCGGCACCAAGTGCGATTTTGCGGGTGAAAAACCGTTATTACTACCAATTGATCATTAAATACAAAAATGAACCGCAGCTAACTGCTTTGTTGACCCGTCTGTTGGATCAAAGTCAAATCGATCAGCGCAAAGGATTGTACGTATCGATTGACCAAGAGCCGTTGAATTTTATTTAGAGGAGAAAATATGCGTTATCCTATTATTATCACCCCCGATGAACGTCTTCGTCGGCAAGCAAAACCCGTCAAAGTAATTACCGATGAGCTCGTTCAGCTACTAGACGACCTTTATGAAACGATGGTCGCCCATGACGGGATCGGTATTGCCGCACCGCAAGTCGGCAAAAACCTGCAAGTGGCGATCGTGGAAGTCGAAGAAGACGATCGCTTTGAAATGATCAACCCTGAGATCATCGCTTCTTCTGGTGAATCCCTTGATGTGGAAGGCTGCTTGAGTATTCCCCACACCTTTGGGACCGTCAAACGAGCAGACGAGATCACTGTCCGCTATTTCGATCGAGAAGGAGAAGAAATGGAAGTGGAAGCATTCGGCTACTTGGCGCGTGCGATGCAGCATGAGATCGATCATTTAAATGGCGTGCTGTTTGTCGACAAGCTCGTCGAGCGCATTCCTGAAGAAGACTTAGAAAAGTATATGGAGGAACATGAAAATGACTAAAATCGTCTTTATGGGTACCCCGGCGTTTTCCGTCCCAATTTTAGAAGGCTTGCTTGAAGCCGGCTATGAAGTGGCAGCAGTCGTGACCCAGCCGGATCGTCCCGTCGGTCGCAAAAAAACCATCACTCCGACACCCGTCAAAGAAGCGGCGTTGAAGCATGGCTTGTTGGTTTTACAACCAGAAAAAATCAGTGGGTCACCAGAAATGGAGCAAATTCAAGCTTTAGCACCTGATCTGCTGATCACGGCAGCTTTCGGCCAATTTTTACCTAGTGCTTTACTAGAAGTACCGAAGTATGGCGCTATCAACGTTCATGCGTCCCTACTACCGAAATATCGGGGCGGAGCACCTGTGCATTATGCCATCATGGAAGGCGAGCAAGAAACGGGTGTAACCATCATGGAAATGATCAAAAAAATGGATGCTGGCGGTATTTTTGCTCAAGCTCATTTGCCCATCACGGCCCAAGATGATGTGGGGACGATGTTTGATAAGTTGAGCCTATTAGGCAAAGACTTGCTGCTGGAAACTGTGCCGAAAATCTTGTCGGGAGAGCTGCAGCCTGTCCCGCAAGAAGAAGCAAAAGTCACCTTTTCACCAAATATCAGCCGTGAACAAGAAGCCATCGACTGGCAGAAAACGGCGGTGCAAATCGATGCCCAAGTCCGAGGCATGCGACCATGGCCGATCGCCTTTACGACACAAAATGGCAACCGCTGGAAACTTTGGCAAGTAACACCGCTGGAGCAAACGACGACAGCCGAACCAGGAACGATCATTGAACGGACGAAAAAAACGTTGCTGATCGCTTGTGGGGAAGGCACGGTATTGGCTATCGATGAATTGCAGCCAGCTGGAAAAGGCCGACAAGACATTGCTGCATTCTTAAACGGCAGTGGACAACAGATTCAAAAAGGGGATCAGGTAGGTACCTATGAAGCGTAATCTTGGAGACATACAATATACAGTGCGTTTTGTGGCACTAGAAGCGTTGTTGCGAATCGAAAAAGGCGGTGCTTATTCCAATCTACTGCTGCGGGAATTGATGAATCAAGGGCGTTTAAATGACAAAGACGGTCGCTTATTGACTGAATTGGTGTACGGCACCATCAGTCGTCAGCTTTTATTGGATTATTATTTGGACCGGTTTATTAAAAATGCCCGCAAAGTCGATCCATGGGTCAAAACGCTGCTGCGGCTTTCCTTGTATCAGATGCTGTATCTCGATAAAGTACCCGCCCATGCCATCATTCATGAAGCCGTGGATATCGCGAAAGCCAAAGGCAATCCGGGAACCGGTAAATTCGTCAATGGCGTGCTGCGCACGATCCAACGACAAGGAGTGCCAGACTTGGCATTGATCAAAGACCCAATGGAACGTTTAGCAACGG
Organism: Enterococcus sp. NPDC086594; assembly: GCF_044746145.1. Lineage (NCBI taxonomy): Bacteria > Bacillati > Bacillota > Bacilli > Lactobacillales > Enterococcaceae > Enterococcus > Enterococcus sp. NPDC086594. Next base: position 42,390 of record NZ_JBIVBP010000015.1, on the reverse strand, counting down.
AAATCAGTTTGCCCCTGTGGCTAACGAAGAAACTAGTCAAACAAATTGGGATCGAAGAAACCAGTGAGCTGGGCTATGCCTTATTTGAACCCAATCATGCCAGTGGTCGTATCGATCTGCAGCGCATCTCGCAAGCAGCAGCGATCGAACGGTTGCAAGAAGAAGGCATCGACGCACGACCAAGTGAGCTTTCCCCCTATGGGGTTGTGGCTGACAAAGGCTTTATGGCGGGCTCTTCCCTCTACAAAGAAGGCTTACTGACGATCCAAGATGAAAGTTCGATGCTGGTTGCCCCCGTTTTACAAGTAGCCCGGGACCATCAAGTATTGGATGCGTGCGCCGCACCAGGAGGCAAAACGACCCATATCGCTGCCTTCTTGTCTGCCGCAGAGGGCGGCAAAGTGACAGCACTGGATATCCATGCCCATAAAGTTAAGCTGATTCAGCAAAATGCCCAACGTTTAGGCGTAGAAGCAGTTGTGGAAACCCGCGTGATGGATGCCCGAGAGACGGCTCAAACCTTTGCCCCCGAACAATTTGATCGCATCTTAGTGGATGCCCCTTGTTCTGGATTAGGGTTGATGCGCCGTAAGCCGGACATCAAATATAGCAAGACGGAGGCCGATTTCCAACGCTTGCCGCGGATTCAGCGAGAGATTTTGGAAAGTGCCGCCCCAACCTTGAAAAAATCGGGTATAATGGTCTACAGCACATGTACGATTCTAGAGGAAGAAAATCAACAAGTCGTGGCAGCGTTTCTCGCTGACCATCCTGAATTTGAGCAAATGCCTCTTGCGGTAGGACCGCTGGCAGCCGAAGCTGTTCAAGAGGATATGTTGACGATCTATCCGCAAGATTTTATGACAGATGGCTTTTTTATCAGTTGTCTACGCAAAAAGTAACGAGGTGAAAGAAATTGGAGATTCGTTTTCAAACAGATGTCGGCAAACGTCGCAACACAAACCAAGATTTTGCAGCAACCTATGTAAATAAAGCCAATGTGACATTGGCCTTGCTTGCCGATGGCATGGGGGGCCACCGGGCCGGAGATGTCGCTAGCCGTCAAGCAGTCAGTGAGATTGGCACCGCTTGGGAACAGACAGAGCTGACAGACAGTGAAAAAACTGCCCAATGGTTGATCCAAAAAATCCAAGCAGAAAGCCAAGTGATTTTCCAAAAAGGACAAGAACAAGAAGAACTTAGCGGCATGGGCACCACGATCATTGCTGTGGCCTTATTAGGCGACCAGTTTACGATTGCCAATGTCGGGGACAGCCGTGCCTATCTTTTACGCAATCAAGTGCTGACCCAAATCACAGAGGACCATTCACTGGTCAATGAATTGGTGAAGTCAGGACAAATCACAGCAGAAATGGCCTTGAATCATCCTCGCAAAAACGTTTTGACCCGCTCGATCGGCATGCCAAGCGAAGTCGAAGTCGATGTGGCGATCCACTTTATTGCAGACGGGGATTATTTGCTGCTGTGTTCAGACGGATTGACCAACATGGTCTCAGATGAAGAGATCACAGCAACGATCCAAGAAACCCCTGTGCTGGAAGAAGCAGTGCAATCATTGATCGATCAAGCCAACGAACGCGGCGGTGTCGACAATATCACGGTATTATTGATTAAAGTTGGAGGAGAGCGCCCATGATCGAAATTGGGAAGAAGATAAACGGCCGATACAAAATCATCGGCAATATCGGCAGCGGCGGAATGGCAAATGTGTTTTTGGCGCATGACTTGATCTTAGACCGTGAAGTGGCAATCAAAGTGCTTCGTTTTGACTTCCAAAACGACCAAAGTGCGATTCGGCGCTTTCAACGAGAAGCATTGGCGGCGACTGAGCTGGTTCATCCCAACATCGTAACCGTTTATGATGTCGGCGAAGAAGACGGCATGCAGTTTTTGGTGATGGAATATGTCAAAGGGATGGATCTCAAGCGCTATATCCAAACGCACTATCCAGTACCTTATTTGCAGATCGTTGATATCATCCAACAAATCTTATCAGCGGTAGCGCTGGCCCATCAACACCGCATCATTCACCGGGACCTCAAGCCCCAGAATGTGCTGATCAATGAAGACGGCGTGGTGAAAATCACCGATTTTGGGATCGCGATCGCCCTATCAGAAACATCGATCACCCAAACTAACTCGATGCTAGGCTCGGTGCATTATCTTTCACCAGAACAAGCACGAGGCAGTATGGCGACCAATCAATCAGATATTTATGCGATTGGGATCATTCTCTATGAAATTTTAACCGGCAAAGTACCTTTTGATGGCGAATCAGCCGTAACGATCGCCTTGAAACATTTCCAAGATGAGATCCCTTCGATTCGGATCTATGACAAAAATGTTCCGCAATCGCTGGAAAACGTCGTATTGAAGGCGACCGCCAAAGAACCGGCGGATCGGTACAAAACTGCCGATGAAATGCGAGCGGATCTTGATACTGTATTGTCACCTGATCGACTCAATGAACCGAGATGGGAACCTCATGCCCTGATGGATGAAACGAGAGTGCTGACCCCTGTAGAAGCAGCCCAAGTTGAAACGCCGCCAGTGGAAGAACCCGTGGCAGAAACGGCTGCGGATCAAGCCGAAGAATCAGCGAAACCAAAAAAGAAAAAACGCAAACGCTGGCTGCTGCTGCCGGTCATTATGGTGATCGCACTGCTAGGCATAGGCAGTTACTTCCTATTCGGCGGTGGTCGGGGGGATGTAGCGATTCCTGAAGTCAACGGCCAGACAGAAGCGGCCGCTCGGGCCGAACTGGAAGCCGCTGGCTTGCAAGTGGCAGACGAGGTAGAAGAAATCGAAGACGATGAAGTCGAAGCAGGCAATGTCGTCAAGACCGATCCGCCAGAAGGCAATGAAGTCAAAAAGAATTCCGTCGTGACCCTCTACATCAGTAGCGGAACGAAGAAAATCACCCTTGATGACTATGAAGGTCGCTCCTTTGATGATGTCAAAAAAGAGTTGATCGATTTGGGCTTTGATGAAGACAGAATCAAAGAAGAGCTAGAGTCGTCAGATGATGTCGATGAAGGGGATATTATCAGTCAATCACCAGCAGCAGGGCGGGAAGTTTCCCCAGCAGAAGACGAAATCACCTTTAAGGTCAGCTCCGGACCAGATAGCTTCGCAATGGACAACTATTATGGCATGACAGAGGCAGATGCACGAGCAGCATTGACTTCTCGTGGTGTCGACCGATCACAGATCGAAGTGAACTATCAATCTAGCAGTCAACCATCAGGCACGATCATCGCCCAAGCACCCGCAACAGGTGAAACGGTGGTGACTTCCCAAACGACCATCACTTTGACGGTCAGCAGTGGGCAGGAAATGGTCAATGTACCAAGAATCGTTGGGAAAAGCCAAGCCGATGCAGAAGCAGACTTGAATGAAGCGGGATTGGACTCGACTTTTGAGGAAGAGGACGGCTATAATGACTCGGTACCAGCTGGACATGTTGTCCGTGTCTCTCCAGGTGCTGGAACCTCCGTCGAAGTTGGCTCTACTGTAACGGTCACGATCTCTAGAGGACCTGAACCAGATGATTCGTCCTCATCGACGCCAAGCAGTAGTTCAGATGATTCCTCTGATTCAAGCGCTACGAGTGAAAGTAGCTCAGAAAGTGATTAGAAACTAGCTAAAACCAAATACTTTAACCAAGCAGCCTTCGGGGACCAAAGAATTCTCTTTTTGTTCCCCGTCCAGCTGCTTGTTTTTGTTTCTAAACCTTATAGTGAGGCACAGGTGTCTTTAAAATTTCCTTTAGTCCTGCCATTTGTGCAAGCGTACATCTTTCCAAGGATTCAAAAATTGGGTATAATGAAGGTCAGAATTAGTCAAGGGAGGGAATGAATTGAGTCATCACAATACTTCCGATTTGATTGAAGCATATTTGAAGAAAATTCTTGAAGATAGTGAAACCATTGAGATTCGTCGCGCGGAAATGGCAAATTTGTTCAACTGCGTGCCCTCACAAATAAACTACGTGATCAATACCCGCTTCACCGTTCAAAGAGGCTATGCGGTTGAAAGCAAACGCGGCGGGGGCGGCTATATTCGGATCGAAAAAGTCAAAATCACGGACAGCCACCACTACTTAAAAGAAATGAATCAACTATTCGATGAAACCATCTCGGAAAAAGATGCGTATGCAATAATCCAGAAACTTTATGAGGAAGGAATCCTGTCCAAGCGAGAAGGCAACTTATTATTGACCGTCATCGCGAAAGCAGTTCTAGGACGTTCTCCTTATGAAAATAGAACACGAGCTGATTTGCTCCATGCAATTCTAGAACGATTAAGTTACGAAGACAGGAAGTGAAAGAGATGGATGAATTATTCACCCAACGCGCGAAAGCCGTTTTGGCTATCGCCCAAGAAGAAGCAAAATACTTTAAGCACCAAGCGGTAGGTTCTGAACATATTCTATTGGCACTGGTCATTGAACAAAACGGGATCGCCGGCAAAACGTTACGGGAAATGAATATCACAGAAAACGATATTCGTGAAGAAATCGAACATTTAACAGGGTACGGCACCGTTCGTCAATACCCAGAAAATGCCTATCTCGCGTATTCACCACGAGCAAAACATACATTTGCTTATGCAGGGGATGAAGCCAAGCGTTTAGGGGCACCGCAGATAGGTACCGAACATCTATTATTAGGCTTATTAAGAGACGAAGACATTTTGGCTTCACGGATCATGCTGAATCTCGGCTTGAGTCTCGCGAAAATGCGTCAGCTTTTGAAGAAAAAAATGGGCTTCAATGAAAGCAAAACGAACGGAAGTGCAGGTCGTCGTCGTCCAGCCCAAGCCAAAGCGCAGCAAGGAACACCAACCTTGGATTCCTTAGCCCGTGATTTGACCAAATTAGCCCGTGAAAAACGGTTGGATCCTGTTGTCGGTCGTGCCAAAGAAGTCAAACGCCTGATCCAGATCCTTAGCCGTCGGACCAAAAACAACCCTGTTCTCGTGGGGGAACCTGGTGTTGGGAAAACCGCGATCGCCGAAGGCTTAGCCCAAAAAATCATCAATGGGGAAGTCCCAGAAGACATGCAAAACAAGCGTTTGATGATGCTGGACATGGGGGCTTTAGTTGCCGGAACGAAATACCGGGGCGAATTTGAAGACCGAATGAAAAAAATCATTGATGAGATCTATCAAGATGGTCAAATCATCTTATTCATTGATGAATTGCATACACTAATTGGGGCCGGCGGAGCAGAAGGGGCGATTGATGCCTCGAATATTCTGAAACCAGCCTTAGCCCGTGGGGAATTGCAAACCATCGGTGCCACAACACTAGATGAGTACCAAAAATACATTGAAAAAGATTCTGCGTTAGAACGCCGTTTTGCCCGGGTGCAAGTCGACGAACCGACACCAGAAGAAGCGGAAGAAATTTTACGGGGCTTGCGTCCTCGTTATGAAGAACATCATGGGGTGGAAATTTCTGATGATGCGTTACACGCCGCTGTGCAACTGTCCGTGCGTTACATCAATTCGCGCCAATTACCAGATAAAGCCATCGATTTGATGGATGAATCAGCTGCCAAAGTGCGTTTAGACAAAACCGATGAAAGTTCAGAATTGGCAGATCTGCAAAACGAGATCGCCAACTTGATCGAAGAAAAAGAAGCCGCTATTCGTCAGCAAGATTTTGAAGCAGCAGCTCGTTTACGGATCAAGGAAAAGAAATTGACCCAACAGCTGACGGAAGTAGCGTTTATGGAAGTCAAAGAAGCATCAGGCTATGCCGATAGTGTTACTGCAGAAGATGTTGCCACGGTCGTTTCCCAATGGACCGGCGTACCTTTGCAGCAGATGGAGAAAAAAGAAAGCGAACGCTTGTTGGATCTTGAAAAGATCTTGCATCAACGGGTAGTTGGCCAAGAAGAAGCAGTCAAGGCAGTCGCTCGTTCGATCCGCCGCGCCCGCAGTGGGTTGAAAGATCCGAACCGTCCAATTGGTTCCTTCATGTTCTTAGGCCCGACCGGTGTCGGGAAAACCGAGCTTGCCAAAGCCTTAGCAGAAGCGATGTTTGGTAGTGAAGATGCCTTGGTTCGTGTCGATATGTCCGAATTTATGGAAAAATACAGCACGAGCCGTTTGATCGGTTCACCGCCAGGCTATGTCGGCTACGATGAAGGTGGGCAATTGACGGAAAAAATCCGTTCAAAACCATACTCCGTCATCTTATTGGACGAGGTGGAAAAAGCCCATCCCGATGTCTTCAATATCCTCTTGCAAGTGCTAGATGATGGTCATTTGACGGATGCCAAGGGTCGGAAGGTCGATTTCCGCAACACGATTTTGATCATGACCTCTAATATCGGTGCCCAACAAATCCGCGAAGAAAAAAGCGTTGGGTTTAATGTCACTGATTTAACGAAAGATCACCAAGCGATGCAAAAACGGATCTTAGAAGAGCTGAAAAAAGCCTTCCGTCCAGAGTTCTTGAACCGTGTGGATGAAACAGTGGTCTTCCAATCCTTAGGTGAAGGGGAGATCCACGAGATCGTGAAGATCATGAGCAAAGCGATCATCAAACGATTAGGCAACCAAGACATCCAATTGAAGATCACGCCATCTGCCATTGATGTGATCGGTAAAGCTGGTTTTGATCCAGAATATGGGGCACGGCCGATTCGTCGAGCCTTGCAAAAAGAAGTCGAAGACCGTTTAAGTGAAGCACTCCTATCAGGGCAAATTCATTTAGGTGACAAAGTGACGATCGGTGCTTCCAAAGGATCGATCACCCTCAATGTCAAAGAGGGACAAGCACGGGTCTTGCAACAAGTTTAAGTCGAGCCAATAACGGTAGTGGCGTTTCTATGGTCGAGCAATCGGCATCCATAGGAACGCCGCTTTTTTGTCTTGTTATGTCTAGTAGTGATCAAGAAGTCTCCACTGATTATGATTGATGATTCACAAAAAAAATATCCTTCTAAATAGCTTTATGACAACGGTTGATTAATGATCAAAGCGCTATTCGTGAAAAAAAGAGTAACGAGACCTCTTGGAAAGAATCCTGCTGTGTGATACTATGAATGAGTTGAAAAAAGGAGGAGTATTATGGTTGAGATTATCGCCACGGTGGAATCGATCGAGCAAGCACAGCAGCTGATCCCTTATGTTGATACATTGTTTTTTGGAGAAGAGACATTTGGGCTGCGCCTACCGGCCTCTTTTTCTCGTGAAGAGCAAATCAGACTGATCGACATGGCCCACGAAGCTGGAAAGAAAGTGACGATCGCGGTCAATGGCATCATGCACCCAGAAAAAATGAAGCTGATTCCAGAATACCTAGCATTTCTGAAGACCAATCAAGCCGATCAAATCGCTCTCGGAGATCCTGGGATCATTTACCGCATGAAGCAAAATCCAGAATGTGCCTTGCCATTTATCTATGCAGGGGAAACCTTAGTAACAAGCGCTCGTCAAATCAATTTTTGGGGACAAAAAGGGGCAAGGGCAGCCGTTTTAGCGCGAGAAGTTCCTTTCGAGGAAATGAAAATCATGGCCCCGCAACTAAATATTCCTGTGGAAGTATTGGTTTATGGTGCGACCTGCATTCACCAATCGAAGCGTCCGCTTTTACAAAATTATTATAACTATACCCAACAATCGGAAGAAAAGAACCACGATCGTGGGTTGTTTTTATCCGAACCGAAAAAAGAAGAAACCCACTATTCCATTTATGAAGATAGCCACGGTACGCACATTTTTGCCAATAACGACATTAATTTGCTGCTGCAGCTGGCGGAATTAGCCGAAACAGGCTTTCAAACCTGGAAGTTGGACGGAATCTATACACGAGGGGCAGCCTTTGTGGCAATTGCTAAACTGTTTGCCCAAGCCAAGACCCTTGTAGAAAGTGGGGAGTGGCAAGCAGAGCAAGCTGCTGTGCTCAGTGAACAAGTTGCCCAACTTCATCCGGCAGAACGTGGGTTAGACACTGGATTTTATGCCATCGATCCTGACGATATCAAGTAAGGAGCAAGAACAAATGACCGTTAAACAAGCATTGAAACGACCAGAAGTGTTAGCACCAGCTGGTACGTTAGAAAAATTAAAAACAGCGATCCACTATGGCGCTGACGCTGTCTATATCGGCGGCAATGCCTATGGCCTACGGAGTCGCGCGGGAAACTTTACCTATGAAGAAATGGCGGAAGGGGTAGCTTTTGCCAAAGCCCACAACGCAAAAGTTTATGTAGCAGCCAACATGGTGACTCATGAGGGCAATCAAGAAGGTGCAGGGGAGTTCTTTCGGGAATTGCGAGATGTCGGTATTTCGGCCGTGATTGTTTCTGATCCAGCTTTGATCCAGATCTGCGCAACAGAAGCGCCGGGTCTACCGATCCATTTGTCCACCCAAGCCAGTGCCACGAACTATGAAACGTTGGAATTTTGGCGAGAAGAAGGCCTAGAACGGGTCGTCCTCGCCCGGGAAGTGTCGATGGAGGAAGTCGCTGAAATCCGCAAAAATACCAGCGTGGAGATCGAAGCCTTTATTCATGGCGCCATGTGTATTTCGTATTCTGGCCGTTGTACTTTGTCCAATCATATGTCGATGCGAGACGCTAATCGCGGCGGCTGTTCGCAATCTTGCCGCTGGAAATATGATCTGTTTGACATGCCGTTTGCAACGGAACGAAACAGTTTGACCAAGAATGGGACAGTGGAAGAAGAATTCTCCATGAGTGCCGTGGATATGTCGATGATCGAACATATCCCTGATCTGATTGAAAACGGCGTGGATAGTTTCAAAATCGAAGGCCGCATGAAATCGATCCACTATGTTTCAACCGTGGCGAACGTTTATAAAGCAGCCGTGGACAGTTACATGGCCGATCCAGAGAACTATGTCTGCAAACAAGAATGGATCGATGAACTGTGGAAAGTTGCGCAGCGCGAGCTTGCGTCAGGCTTTTACTATGATACCCCGAGTGAAAATGAGCAGTTGTTTGGTCCACGTCGGAAAATTCCACAATATAAGTTTATTGGGGAAGTCATGGCATATGATCCGGCAACGAAAACAGCTACGATCCGGCAACGGAACCACTTTTCCGTCGGCGATGAAATCGAATTTTACGGTCCCGGATTCCATCACTTTCACCAAACCGTCGAAGTCATGTATAATGAAGACGGTGAATCCATCGATCGTGCACCAAATCCTATGATGCTGCTGACGATGCCGGTCAAAGAACCGGTGGAAGTCGGAGACATGATTCGGAAGAAAAAATAAGGTCTAGAGTTTCTCTCGGCTTTTTTTGTTGAATCAATCCAGCCAAAAAGGATCGATGAGAACATAGACAATCTTAAGGAGGAAACAACAAATATGGAAACATACGACTACATAGTAATTGGCGGCGGCAGCGGCGGGATCGCCTCAGCCAATCGAGCAGGAATGCACGGCGCCAAAGTATTATTGATCGAAGGCAATGAATTAGGCGGCACCTGTGTCAATGTCGGCTGTGTGCCGAAAAAAGTCATGTGGCAAGCCAGTGAGATGTTAGAAATGATCAAGCGGGACGCAACTAGCTACGGCATTTATCCACATGTGGATAAATTTAATTTTACCGAGCTTGTGGATAACCGTGAAAAATACATTGATTTTTTACACACAGCCTATCAAAAAGGCTTAGACAGCAACAATGTAGAAGTTATCCACGGTTATGCACAGTTTGTGGATAACCACACGGTTACCGTCAATGGGGAAAACTACCATGCAGCAAACATTTTGATTGCCACCGGTGGAAAACCTAGCGCGATGAATATTCCCGGCGGTGAGTACGCCATTGACTCGAATGGTTTTTTTGCGTTGCGAGAAGCACCAAAGCGTATGGTCGTCTTAGGGGCAGGCTACATCGCAGCCGAAATCAGCGGGGTTAGCCAACAGCTGGGCAGCCAAGTGGCTTGGGCGTACCGCAAAGAGCGGCCATTACGAACCTTTGACAAGATGCTTGCGGATAATCTCGTGGAGATGTACCAAGAATCAGGAATCGAAACTTATGCAGGCTACGTTGCCTCTCGTATCATTAAAGAAGGTGACGAGTATCTCGTTCACTTTGAAAATGGCGAAACCTTGACCGGCGATTGCGTCCTTTTTGCTGGTGGTCGCGTGCCGAATACGGATAAGTTAGGCCTAGAAAACACCGATGTCCAATTGGATGAAAAAGGGTTTATCATTGTGGACAAATATCAAAATACCACAGCTGACTCGATTTTTGCGGTGGGCGATGTCATTGGAAAATTGGATTTGACCCCCGTTGCGATTGCCGCTGGTCGTCGCTTGTCTGAACGCTTGTTCAACGGTCAAAGCGATGCGTACTTGGATTATAATTTAGTACCGACGGTCATCTTTACGCATCCACCGATTGCCACGATTGGTTTATCCGAAGAAGCAGCCTTGGAAAAATACGGCCAAGAGCAGATAAAGGTGTATCGTTCGCGCTTTACACCGATGTACTTTGCTTTAAATGAGTATCGCCAAAAGTGTGAGATGAAATTGGTGTGCTTAGGAGAAGAAGAAAAAATCATCGGTCTGCACGGCATCGGGATCGGTGTCGATGAAATGCTGCAAGGCTTCGCTGTAGCCATCAAAATGGGTGCTACAAAAGCAGACTTTGATCAAACCGTTGCCATTCATCCGACGGGGTCAGAAGAATTTGTGACGATGCGTTAAAAGAAAAAAAGCCTCAACGGACAGATGATTTGTCCGTTGAGGCTTTTTTTGCGTATAAAATTCTAGCTATCAACTAAAAAGTCCCCAAAAGTAGATCAGAAATCGAACCTTGGGGGCTTATTTCAGGATGATCCCAGCTGCTGGGTTTATCCTAGATCCTTGATCAGTTCTGACGCCCAAGGATCTGAGCAGTGATCTGGTAAAGATACGTTTTGGTTTCATCTTTGGTCTCAGGTAATTTCTGGATCGCCTGCAAAGCTTTTTTCGTATAGTCGGCTGCGAGTTTCTTGGCTTCCTCGATCCCAGCACTTTCTTGGACGATCCGATAGACTTCGTGGGTGTCGGTGTCCGTCATGGCGTCTTGTTTTTCCAGCAATGGGAGCAGCTGTTGGCGGTCACTTTTCAGTGCCATTAACAGCGGCAGGGAATAGACGCCTTGCCGAACATCTTCCAATACTGGTTTTCCTAAGGCAGTCGCATCTTGACTGTAATCCAAGACGTCATCCATGATTTGAAAGGCAAGGCCAATGGCTTCGCCGATCTCACGGGCTTGATTGGCAAAGCGCAAGGAAGTGCCGCTTTCGTAAGCCCCGATGAAGCAGCTTAAGGCAAACAATTCAGCGGTTTTGCCGCGAATGTTTTCTAAGTAATCCTCGACGGTGACGGACAAATCGTATCGTTTGCTCATTTGCCCTAATTCGCCGGCGAGGATTTTTTCCATACTACGGGAATTCATTTGCAAGCTTTTCATGGAGCTAGCATAATCCGCCATCAATTTGAAGCAGCAGACGAAGAGGTAATCACCAGCATAGACAGCGACATCGTTGCCAAATTCGGAACGAATGGTCGGCAGCTTGCGTCGGGTGTCCGCATGATCGACGATATCGTCGTGAATCAGCGAAGCAGTGTGGAGCATCTCGATCGAAGCCGCCAATGCGACGGCTTTTTCGCGATCTTTGTCACTGCCATAAGCAGAAAAGAGCAGCTGATAAGCAGGACGCAGCAGTTTCCCACCTGAATGGATCATGGACAGGATCGCTTGTTCGACCGCTTTGTTTTTTAGTTTTAATGATTTTTCCATCAATTGCAAGGAGGCAGATAAGTCAGCTTGCAGTGCTGGATACTCTTGCCACATGGAATGAAGTTTCATAATTAACTCCTTTATTCTGAATCCGAGCGCCATTTGACTTTGGTCTGGCGTTCATAATCAATTTGAAAACGGCGCAGTGTTTCAACACGACGCAGCAAGTAGTTGGCGGCGATCCCGATAGCGATCCCGGACAAGATCCCAAAGAAAGACAGGACCGGCAAGTAGAGCATCACGCTCCAGGATTGAGCGATCCATGAGGCGGTGATCAACTGTCCGACGTTGTGCAAGAAACCGCCAGCCGCACTAATGCCGATGATACTGACACGCTTAGGCCCCAACTGTTTCACCAAAGACATCCCAAAGTAGCTCAGTAAGGAACCACTCATACTATATAAGAAGGTCGAAACCGTTCCTCCTAGTAACGTCGTTAAAATCAGTCTTAGCCAAATCAAGAGAAAACTGTCTTTTTTCGGCATGGTGAACAAAGCAATAATGGTAATTAAATTTGCCAAACCTAGTTTCGCACCAGGCGCAAAGGCAAATGGATAAGGGATCATATTTTCAACTAAACCAATCACGACCCCTTGGGCGACCAGCAGTGAGATGAAAATTATTCGTTGTAATCGACTCATAAGCAAACGATCAATAGATTAGATCGTCGGTCTCACTCCCATCTGCGGCTTGGATTTCGATCACCAATTTATGAGGTAGACAGACGATGGTTTCCCCATTTTTACTGGCCCAGCCACGGCGCACACAAATCTGGTCGCCGCAATCAGCTTCCTTGATTCGGATCCGATCGCCTTCGATCTCCAGTAAATTGGTATCCCCGTCTTCATCTTCATAAAGATAGGTGTACGTTTTTTGACCTTCAACTAAGTCAAAACGTTTGATTTCTGTCCCATCGACCCGCAAGACGGCTTCTTTGTCCGCTGTTTGCGTCTGGCCAAAAATAAAAATCGGTAAAAAAGAGCTGAGGATCAAAACAAGTATGATGACGCCATCCCATGGTTTTAAATGGGCATCGCGGATAAATTCTTTTAGTTTCATCAAAAAAGACTCCTGTTCTTTCATGTGATGTGTCTCATTCTAGCATAAGAAGACAAGATTCTACTAGCTGAATCCTCAATAATCCACCGATTTCTGTGCAAGGACGATCAAGAAAAAGTTCTGTACTTGGAAAGAGACCAAGACACTGATTGAAAATCAGAATGTCTTAGTCTCATGAAGTCGTACAGGTATTCTATTTTGCTGGCTTATTTATTGCCATATAAGGAGCGAGGGGTACCGTACCACCATTTTCCAAGGGTACGTTGCAACCATGGGATTACCCAACGGTCTAAACCGACTGCGCGTCCTGAACCGTTCATCAAGGCAAATGCAACTGGAATGAACCAGATGTTTACCCAGTAGAACATACCAGACATACAGAAAGTCAACACTAAAACGATAGTCGTTGCGTTTACTAACCAAGTGAAGAGACCAGCCATCAATGCAAGAGCTAAAGCAATTTCAAAGAAGACCATGAATTTTTGGAAGAACATTGCAACGTCGTTGTTTGGCATAATAAATTGCATAACTTTTGTGAACCAGTCAGGTGATTTTTCGATCACGATCATTGGTTGTTCCCCGTAAGCATAGCTCAAACCGAAGTGTGCGGCTTGTGTCGCTGCATCGGCTGCTTCGCCGGCACCACTAGCGGCACTTGCTGCATCGGCTGCTTCACTAGCACCACTTGCTGCATCAGCGACTGTTTGATATTCCCAAGTCCAAGGGAATACGCTGTTGCCTTGGAACCAAGAACCTTCACCGAACCAAGTACCAGGTTTGAAGACTTCCCCATTCGTACCTAAAATTTTCTTGAAGGCTTCAACGAACCAGACAAGACCATAGAAAATACGAAGCGGAACACTCCACAAGACGTTACCGTAACGAGACGTGTGACCACGAGCGACTGTCCGGTCATCTTTGATGTGGAAGATTTCATGCATCAAGTATTGGAACATGTAGTAACCAGAACGAATATCAAAGAAGTATTTCAAGTTAACGATGTGTTTCATAATGATCGCTAAGAAACCGCTCAGGTGAATCTTATTGAATAAGTTCGCCACGCCCCATTTGGCACCGATCGAAACCATAAATCCTTGGTAGTTTCCTTTGAATTTATGTTTTTCGCCGCCTTTGATGGCTGAAACGATGTTCGTTGCTGCAGTGTGACCTGTTTGTTCAGCTGCTTGCACGATTTGTGGTGTTGGTGTATTCGGGAATTCTTCGAAGTAAACCAAGTCACCAATAATATAGATGTTTTTGTCTTCGTAGCCTTTTGCTTCCATGTACTCATTGGCAACTAGACGGAAACCACGGGCTGTTTCTAAACCGAAATCAGCAGCATCGCTAGTTCCTTTGACACCGGCAGTCCAGATCAATGTGTGGGTTGGGATCGTTGAACCATCTTTTAGTTTGATGTGGTCAGGTGCCACTTCAACGATTGGTGCATTCAAGACAAGATCAACATTGTTTTTCTTCAAGTAGCGTTCTGCTTTGGCTGCATCGTTACGATCAAGCATGTTCAAGATCGTTGGCATTGCTTCAACGACTTTCAAGCTGATTTCACTTGGGTCCAATTTATAATCGGAAGCTAAACGATCTTTCCAATCGATCAGTTCACCGATCATTTCGATCCCGGTAAATCCAGAACCACAAACGACAAAGGTCAACATTGCTTTGCGTAATGCTGCATCTGGTTCGATCGCTGCTTTTGCGACAGTTTTTTCAATGTGTTCGCGAATACGGACAGCATCGTCAAATGACCATAAAGTAAAGCCGTTTTCTTTAACGCCAGGTGTACCAAAGTCATTCGGTTCGCCACCCATCCCTAAAATCAAGTAGTCAAATGAATAGCTACCTAATTTTGTTTGGACGGTTTTATTTTCTTTATCGATCCCAGTTACTGTATCGGTTACTAAACGAACATTTTTCTTGCGTGAGAACAAGCGCTGCAAGTCATATTGAATTGCGGTAGGTTCTACACGTCCTCCAGCGACTTCATGCAGTTCAGTCATCATCGTATGATAAGAGTGACGGTCGATCAATGTTATCTCAACATCATTGTCTTTTTTCAATTTCTTTGCCATGTACTTCGTAGCAGAAACGCCTGCATAACCGGCACCGACAACGACAATGTTTTTCTTTGCCATTGCAAATCTCTCCTTAATAAAAATAATCTATGATAATAATTACACAATCGTTCCTATTATATAGACAAATGGTTCATTTGTCTAACGATTCTGATGAAAAAAACGCATATTTCCTGAAATTCGTGAAAACTTGCGAAAATCAAAAATTAAGTCCTTTTTCCGTAAAAAAGCGGAAAGGAAGCGGTTGACATATCGTAAATTTACTTTACAATGTTAGATGTATCACAAACTTTTTTGTGGGGAAAATAAACAAGTAAAAGGTGGATAATTATGAAAGCAAAGAAATTGATTGTAGGTATGGCGGTATTTTCATTCGCAGCAATATTGTTAGGGGGTTGCGGAGCGGACAACAACAATACAGCGTCTTCGTCAACTAGTGAAAGTACATCACAAACTTCTGCAAGCGATTCAGCATCAACAGAAAGTACAGAAGCGACCGTTGTTGCGGGCGAACCAATGCAAGATGGGACGTATCGTTTAGAAGAAAAGAACTACAAAAACGACTACCGTGTTACTTTTGAGATCACAGTCAAAGACGGCAAAATCGTTGAATCAAAATATGACAACGTGAATGCTGATGGCGAATCAAAAACAGAAAACACTGAATACAATGAAACGATGAAAGAAAAAGCAGGCATCAGTCCAGAAGAATTTATTCCTAAATTCAATGAAGAATTAGTTGCCGCACAAAGCCCTTCTTCAATCGAAGTAGTTTCTGGCGCGACTCATTCCTTTGATTCCTTCCAAAACTATGCACAACAATTGATCCAAGCGGCGCAAGCAGGCAACACGGATACCATTGAAATCGACAACGGTGCAGACTTGCAAGACGGAACCTATACATTAGAAGAAAAGAACTACTCAAACGGTTACCGCGTGGTCTTCTCAATGACTGTGGCTGACGGCAAAATCTCTGAATCAAACTACGACTACCTAAACGAAGCCGGCGAGTCGAAAAAAGATGATACAGAATACAATGAAAACATGGAAGCAAAATCTGGTACTGGTCCAGAAGAATTCATTCCAAACTTCAATGAAGCTTTTGTTTCTGCAGTCAATGCTGAAGATGGTTCTGTGGCAGACATGGACGTCGTTTCTGGTGCAACCCACAGCTTCCACAGCTTTGTTATCTATGCACAACAATTGTTGAATGCAGCTGAAAAAGGTGACCAAACAACCATTGAAGTCGATAACTTCGTTACTGAATAATCACAACTTTTTTGAATGAAGAGGACAGCATTCGCTTTGAGTGCTGTCTTTTTTTCGTGGGCAGCAAGGTCATAAAAGCAAGTTCGTGCAAAAGGAAGCAATCTGGCGGGAAGTTTTTTTTAAAAGAACTGTTTTTTACAAAGAAGAAAAAGTTCGATTAAGGATTCCTAAAATACGTTGCGGAATCACGGAATGCCCCTTTTCATTCTGCTAAAAAAAGGCTATTATATGAAGGTTGAAGACAATAGAAAAGAGGAAAATCATGAAAAAGAAAGTAACGTTTTTTCTGATGTTTGTTTTTTTAGGCACAATGTTGGCAGCTTGTGGCAGTAATCAGGAAGCAACGACGCTGCGGGAAGAACCATATTTTCAAGAAGAATTTTTATTAGGCACTTATACTCGAATCCGCATTTATGATGAAGGCAAAGAGGACGCTATGAAGCCAGCCTTTGACCGCATCAGAGAATTAGGCGATAAAATCACCATCAACCAAGCAGGATCAGAGATCGATGAAATCAATGCGCAAGCTGGCATCAAACCAGTGAAGGTTTCGGATGATATTTATTATTTGCTAAAAGAAGCTTACGATTACAGTGTGAGATCAGAAGGCGGCTTTAATATGGCCATCGGTGCCATCACCCAATTATGGCGAATCGGCTTTGATGATGCCCGCAAGCCAGAGCAATCTGAGATCGATGAAGCATTGAAACATATCAATTATGAACAAGTCGAGTTTAACGATGAAGATCAAACCGTTTATTTAAAAGACAAGGACATGATCCTTGACCTTGGGGCGATCGCTAAAGGCTATATCACGGACGAAGTCGTCAAAGTGTTGAAGGACAATGGCGTGACTTCCGCGATCGTCGATTTGGGCGGGAATGTCTATGTGTTAGGTCATAGTAACCGTGGCACAGATGAGCCATGGAATGTCGGAATCCAAGACCCGAACAAATCTCGCGGCTCGATTATCGGTAGTATCAAAGAAACCAATAAAACAGTGGTTACTTCAGGGATCTACGAACGCTACTTAGAAGTAGACGGCAAAACGTATCACCATATTTTTGATTCTGAGACTGGTTATCCTTACGATAGCGATGTAGCAAGTGTGACTGTGATCACCGACAAATCCATCGATGGTGACGGGTTGACTACGGTGGCGTTTGATAAAGGGGTCAAAGAAGGCTTGGCTTATATCGAACAGCATACCGAAAAGGGGACCGATGCGATCTTTATCACAAAAGAAGATAAAGTGTACGTAACAGACGGCATCAAAAATACCTTTGAGCTTTCAGAGGAATCAGGCTACACGATGGGTGATCGTGCTGATTTAGAATAGGAGGAGTGAAAGATGTCTCTTTCAGTGTTTTTAGAAGTAGTGGAGATCCGTACCAAAGTGGCCAGTGTCTTCCCCTTCATTATGGGTGTGTTGTTCTCGTTGGTGTATTTTCATGAATTTCATCCTTTGAATACCGCAATCTTTTTTCTGGGGATGTTGCTGTTTGATTTGACGACAACGTCCATCAACAATTATATGGATTTCAAAAAAGCCAAATCAGAAACCTACAAATACCAGCACAATGTGATCGGGCGAGAAAACATCTCAGAAGCTACTGTTCGCAATCTGATTTTTGCGATGTTGGCAGGAACCTTGTTAATTGGTCTTTACTTGTCGTTTGTCACTGGCTGGTTGCTGCTAGTGATGGGGTTGGTCGTTTGCTTTATCGGAGTCTTTTATACCTTTGGCCCCATTCCGTTATCGCGGATGCCTTTAGGCGAGGTGTTCAGCGGCGTAACGATGGGGTTAGGGATTTTTGCCATCACGATCTATATCAATACTATTGATCAAAAAGTGTTTTATCTGGCACTGGATTTTGCAAATGGGACCTTTGGTTTAGTTGGGAACCTCTGGGCCGTGTGTGCCATCGTGTTGGCATCCTTGCCATTGATTTTCACGATTGCTGACATCATGTTAGCCAATAACTTACGGGATCTGGAAGCCGATATCGAAAATCACCGCTACACACTGGTGTACTACATCGGTCGCGAAGCAGGTATCCGTCTGTTTCAAGGAATGATGCTAGCTTCCTACGCCGCTATTTTATTGGGCCTCTTGTTTGGTCTCTTCCAATGGCCGATTTTGCTCGTGTTTCTGACACTGCCAAAAATCCGCCAAAACTTGAAAGAACATCAAGCCAGCCTGCCGCACCCACGTAGCTTCGGCTATTCGATTAAAAACATGATTTTATTCAACAGCAGCTATGCCTTGGGCTTACTTTTGTGCCTGCTGTGGCAATTGCTGTAAAAGAAAAGATCGACCTGCTCTTGAAAGAGCAGGTCGATCTTTTTTATGTGGGGAATGAAAGAGCGCATAAAAACTGTAGAAAAGACATGATAAAAGAACAAGCATCCTACTTATTATGAAAAGATGAGGCTCGCTTTCTCTGCGGAATTGATCGTAGCAGTAAAGTTTGTTTGGGAGCTGCCTAGGTTGCTTTTTATTTAACCCCTCGGAATAAGCAGGTCTGTTTATGGAGTGTTTGTGTTTACGCTTGCTGTGACTGGTTACCTACGAAAGCAGCCTCAATACCGTTCCAAACTGATTTCTCCAGAAGAAAGCACCTTGCGCTCCGTCGCTGTTTCCACCACTAATTCACCGGTGTTGGTAATGTCTTTGGCGATCCCTTCATAGGTCACACCTTGTTGCGTAAATTGAACGGTGCGGCCCAAAACGAAGGATTTCTGCCGATAGCGGGCCATATAATTCATGTCAGGCAGTTGCGCTAACAATTGGAAGAACCGACGCCAAATTTCTTGGATCAACGCGGCCCGAGAAAAGGTTGGATACTCTTCACCAGGAAAGAGTGAGGTCGCTTTTTCCCGAATCTCTGCTGGAAACTGCTGTTGCGGAATTGAAAAACTGATGCCGATACCGATCACAACCGAAGTAATACGGCCTGTCTCAAAGTCACTGGTTGCTTCAGACAAAATACCGCAGATTTTTTTTCCATCTAAGTACAGATCGTTGACCCACTTAATGGCCGTTTCCTTCATTAGAAGGGCATCGATGGCTTCGGCAACTGCTACCGCCGCCAGAACGGTATATTGCGGCAATTCTTGAAACGCTTGGTTTGGTTTTAAAAGCAAGCTCATATAGATCCCTTGTTTTTTCGGTGAGAAAAACGGTCGTTCGAAGCGGCCATGACCGCCTGTTTGCGTTTCGGTCAAAAAAAGGGCGGGGGTTGCCAGACCACTATCCAAAGCGGCAATCTTGGCTTCTTTCATGGTGGATTCAACAGCTTCCTTGATTTGAATCGTGGGAATCATCGGCAAGGCTGCCGCAAGTGCTGCTTGATCGTATCGATCATCCGAGACAAAGCGATAGCCGTTGGCCAAGTGTTCGAAATGATAGCCTTCTTTCTCGAGTTCTTTAATGGCTTTCCAGACTGCTGTACGGGAGATCGACAAAGCTTGGGCTAGTTTCTCTCCAGATAGCACAGTATCTTCTTTTTGTAATAAGGTCAGTATTTTTTCTTTTGTCGTCATAAGGATATCCTTCCTAATGTTTCACGTGTAACGTTTTCGTTAGCATAGCAAGAAATCGGCAAAAAGCAAAGTAGTTTCTTACGAAAAACCGTCCACACCAGCCTTGTTTTTTTCTTTAGAAAATCTTAGGAAATGGGTGCGCCAGAAAAGCATTGTAACTTCCAATGAAAGCTTGACAGAGAAGTGCTTCATCTGTATAATAAGGAGTTGCAAAAACTATCTGAACGAAAAAAGCAGAAACGAAATATTGTCCGTTTCGGCTTAGGAATAAGGAAACAAAAGTAGAAAATGCCCAATGCATCCGTTCTATTTTTGGTTTTTTTTTGCCTAAAAGCCGCAAAAAATGCTTTCTGTAACCTATATTTAATATTTGTTACAGTTTTGTAAATAATCGGATAGCCTTTTTGAAAGACTTTATGAAGAGGTGAAGAGCTTGGCTGGACACGTAGTAAAATACGGAAAGCATCGCGAACGTAGAAGTTTCGCACGGATCAGTGAAGTATTAGAATTACCGAATTTGATTGAAATTCAAACCGACTCTTACCAATGGTTCCTAGATGAGGGCCTAAGAGAAATGTTTGAAGATATTTTGCCAATCGAAGGATTCAACGGTAACTTGTCCCTAGAATTTGTGGATTATGAATTGAAAGAACCAAAGTATACAGTAGAAGAAGCACGTGCCCATGATGCAAACTATTCGGCACCATTACATGTTACTTTGCGTTTGACGAACCGTGAAACCGGGGAAATCAAATCCCAAGAAGTATTCTTTGGTGATTTCCCATTAATGACTGAACAAGGAACCTTTATCATCAACGGGGCAGAACGGGTTATCGTTTCTCAGTTGGTCCGCTCTCCGGGTGTATATTTCCATGGCAAAGTCGATAAAAACGGCAAAGAAGGCTTTGGTTCAACTGTTATCCCTAACCGCGGTGCGTGGTTAGAAATGGAAACTGATGCCAAAGATATCTCATACGTACGGATTGACCGTACCCGTAAAATTCCTTTGACGGTCTTAGTCCGTGCCCTAGGGTTTGGTTCTGATGATACGATCTTTGAAATTTTCGGCGACAGTGAATCATTGCGTAACACGATCGAAAAAGACTTGCATAAAAACGCAAGCGATTCTCGTACCGAAGAAGGATTGAAAGATGTTTACGAACGTCTTCGTCCAGGCGAGCCAAAAACAGCAGACAGCTCACGCAGCTTGCTGAACGCACGTTTCTTCGATCCAAAACGTTACGACTTAGCAAATGTTGGTCGTTACAAAGTAAACAAAAAATTAGACTTGAAAACACGTCTATTGAACTTGACCTTAGCAGAAACCTTGGTTGACCCTGAAACAGGCGAGATCATTGTTGAAAAAGGCACTGTTTTGACTCACCAAGTCATGGAAACACTAGGCGCATTTATCGATAATGGCCTAAACAGTGTAACGTACTATCCATCAGAAGATGGGGTCGTTACCGAACCAATGACCGTCCAAGTCATCAAAGTCTTTTCACCAAAAGATCCAGAACAAGAAGTCAACGTGATCGGTAATGGCTATCCAGATACTGCCACACGTACCGTTCGTCCAGCAGACATCATTGCTTCAATGAGCTACTTCTTCAACTTGATGGAAGGCATCGGCAATGTCGATGATATCGACCACTTAGGAAATCGTCGGATTCGTTCTGTTGGTGAATTATTGCAAAACCAATTCCGGATCGGGCTTGCTCGGATGGAACGTGTCGTTCGTGAACGGATGTCGATCCAAGACACCGAAACCTTGACACCGCAACAATTGATCAATATTCGTCCAGTTGTCGCAAGTATCAAAGAATTCTTTGGTTCTTCTCAGTTGTCACAGTTCATGGACCAAACAAACCCACTGGGTGAGTTGACCCATAAACGTCGTCTATCTGCCTTAGGACCTGGTGGTTTGACCCGTGACCGTGCCGGCTATGAAGTCCGAGACGTTCACTATTCCCACTATGGCCGTATGTGTCCGATCGAAACGCCTGAGGGACCAAACATCGGGTTGATCAACAGCTTGGCCTCTTATGCCAAAGTCAACAAGTATGGCTTCATTGAAACACCATACCGTCGAGTTGACCGCGAAACAGGCCGTGTTACAGACAAAATCGATTACTTGACTGCCGATACCGAAGACCACTACGTTGTGGCCCAAGCAAACAGCTTGTTAAATGAAGACGGCTCTTTCGTAAACGACGTTGTTATGGCGCGTGCTACTTCTGAAAACTTGGAAGTATCGATCGATAAAGTCGACTACATGGACGTATCACCAAAACAAGTAGTCGCAGTCGCAACCGCATGTATTCCTTTCTTGGAAAACGATGACTCCAACCGTGCCTTGATGGGTGCCAACATGCAGCGGCAAGCTGTACCATTGATCAATCCGAAAGCACCTTGGGTTGGTACTGGTATGGAATACAAATCAGCACATGACTCAGGAGCTGCTTTGTTATGTAAACATGATGGAATCGTAGAATACGTGGATGCAGCCGAAGTGCGCGTTCGTCGTGACAATGGCGCATTAGACGTTTATTCTGTTACCAAATTCCGTCGTTCAAACTCAGGAACCAGCTACAACCAACGTCCATTAGTGGCACTTGGTGAAAAAGTGGAAAAAGGCGACATCTTAGCAGATGGCCCATCTATGGAACAAGGTGAAATGGCATTAGGACAAAACGTCTTAGTCGCATTCATGACTTGGGAAGGGTACAACTATGAAGATGCCATCATCATGAGCCGTCGTTTGGTGAAAGATGATGTTTACACTTCTGTCCATATTGAAGAATATGAATCAGAAGCCCGCGACACAAAATTAGGACCTGAAGAAATCACTCGCGAAATCCCGAACGTTGGGGAAGACGCGTTGAAAGACCTAGACGAAATGGGCATTATCCGCATTGGTGCGGAAGTCAAAGATGGCGATCTGCTTGTTGGGAAAGTCACTCCAAAAGGGGTAACGGAACTTTCAGCAGAAGAGCGTTTGTTGCACGCAATCTTTGGTGAAAAAGCCCGAGAAGTGCGTGACACTTCTCTACGCGTGCCTCACGGCGGCGGCGGAATCGTCCACGATGTCAAAATCTTTACCCGCGAAGCTGGCGATGAATTGTCACCAGGTGTGAACATGCTGGTTCGCGTTTATATCGTTCAAAAACGGAAAATCCATGAAGGGGATAAAATGGCCGGACGTCACGGAAACAAAGGGGTCGTTTCTCGCATTATGCCAGAAGAAGACATGCCTTTCTTACCAGATGGCACACCAGTCGATATCATGCTGAACCCATTAGGGGTACCTTCTCGGATGAACATTGGACAAGTATTAGAGTTACATTTAGGAATGGCTGCGCGTCAATTAGGCATTCACGTGGCAACACCAGTCTTTGATGGAGCCAGCGATGAAGATGTTTGGGCAACGGTTGCTGAAGCAGGAATGGCCAGCGATGCCAAAACAGTGCTTTACGACGGACGTACCGGCGAACCATTTGATGGCCGCATCTCCGTTGGTGTCATGTACATGATCAAATTGGCCCACATGGTCGATGATAAATTGCATGCCCGTTCCATTGGACCTTACTCATTGGTTACGCAACAACCATTGGGAGGAAAAGCCCAATTTGGTGGACAACGTTTCGGAGAGATGGAAGTTTGGGCACTGGAAGCATACGGTGCTGCTTACACCTTGCAAGAAATCTTGACCTACAAATCAGATGATGTGGTTGGTCGTGTGAAAACATACGAAGCGATCGTCAAAGGGGAACCAATTCCAAAACCAGGTGTACCAGAATCATTCCGCGTATTAGTAAAAGAATTGCAATCACTGGGTCTAGACATGCGTGTCCTAGATATCGATGATGCAGAGATCGAACTGCGTGATATGGATGATGACGATGATGATTTGATCACCGTTGATGCCTTAACAAAATTTGCGGAGCAACAAACAGCCCGTGAATTAGAACAAAAAGCACAAACAGAAGCTAAAAATGCCGCCGACGCGTTGAACCAACAAATCGAGACAGCAGAAGATCGCTTGCAATAATAGACGGCCCTCGCTATTTCCGCCACTAGCGGAAATAGCCCCCGTTCTATCGGATATGTCCATGAAATGAAATGGAGGGAACCTTTTTTGATCGATGTAAATAAATTCGAAAGTATGCAAATCGGTTTGGCTTCTCCTGAAAAAATCAGAAGCTGGTCTTATGGTGAAGTAAAAAAACCAGAAACCATTAACTACCGTACGTTAAAACCTGAACGCGAAGGGTTGTTTGACGAGCGTATTTTCGGTCCAACCAAAGACTGGGAATGTGCTTGCGGCAAATACAAACGGATCCGCTATAAAGGCATCGTTTGTGACCGTTGCGGCGTGGAAGTAACACGTTCAAAAGTGCGTCGTGAACGCATGGGACACATTGAACTAGCAGCACCAGTATCACACATTTGGTACTTCAAAGGCATTCCTTCACGGATGGGTCTTGTCTTAGACATGAGCCCACGTGCATTGGAAGAAATCATCTACTTTGCTTCATACGTAGTGATTGAACCAGGAAACACCAGCCTTGAGAAAAAACAACTATTGACTGAACGGGAATACCGTGAAAAACGTGACCAATACGGTCAAGAATTTTCAGCAGCAATGGGTGCCGAAGCCATCAAACAATTATTAGATGGCGTTGATCTTGAAGGCGAAGTTGCTGAATTAAAAGAAGAATTGAAAAACGCGACTGGTCAAAAACGGACCCGTGCGATCCGCCGTTTGGATATCTTAGAAGCATTCCGTGCTTCAGGAAACAAACCAAGCTGGATGGTCATGGACGTTATCCCAGTTATCCCGCCTGATTTGCGTCCAATGGTGCAATTAGAAGGTGGACGTTTTGCCACAAGTGACTTGAACGACTTGTATCGTCGTGTAATCAACCGTAACAACCGTTTGAAACGCTTGTTAGACTTGAATGCACCAAACATCATCGTTCAAAATGAAAAACGGATGCTGCAAGAAGCAGTCGATGCCTTGATCGATAACGGTCGTCGTGGCCGTCCAGTTGCAGGGCCAGGGAACCGCCCATTGAAATCTCTTTCTCACATGTTGAAAGGGAAACAAGGTCGTTTCCGTCAAAACTTGCTAGGAAAACGGGTCGACTACTCAGGTCGTTCAGTTATCGTCGTTGGTCCATTCCTTAAAATGTACCAATGTGGTCTGCCAAAAGAAATGGCGATCGAATTATTCAAACCATTCGTGATGCGGGAACTTGTTTCTCGTGAAATCGCGTCAAACATCAAAAATGCCAAACGCAAAATCGAACGTCAAGAAGACGAAGTTTGGGATGTCTTAGAAGATGTTATCAGAGAACATCCAGTGCTATTGAACCGGGCACCTACGCTTCACAGATTAGGTATCCAAGCATTTGAACCAGTCTTAGTTGAAGGCCGTGCCATTCGTTTGCACCCACTTGTTTGTGAAGCCTACAATGCCGATTTCGATGGAGACCAAATGGCCGTTCACGTACCATTGAACGAAGAAGCGCAAGCAGAAGCACGTATGCTGATGTTAGCAGCCCAAAACATTTTGAATCCAAAAGACGGAAAACCAGTTGTAACACCATCTCAGGATATGGTCCTAGGGAACTACTACTTGACGATGGAAGAAGAAGGCCGTGAAGGGGAAGGCATGATCTTCCGTGACATGGACGAAGCAGTTACGGCATGGCGCAATGGCTACGTGCATTTACACACACGGATCGCTATCAATCCAAACACTTTAGGGGACAAACCATTCACGTCTGAACAAAAACAACGCTTGATGGTAACAACGGTGGGTAAAGTGATCTTTAACTCGATCATGCCACCAGAATTCCCATTCTTGAACGAACCGACAGACTACAACTTGACGGTTCAAACACCAGACAAGTACTTTATTGAAGCTGGTACAGATGTGCCTGCCTTCATCAAAGAACAAGAGCTTGTTGGCCCATTCAAGAAGAAAAACTTAGGAAACATCATTTCAGAAGTCTTCAAACGTTTCCGCATCACTGAAACGTCACGCATGCTTGACCGCATGAAAGACTTAGGATACAGCCATTCAACAATGGCGGGTATCACCGTTGGTATCGCTGATATCATGAACTTGCACGAAAAACATGAAATCATCGACAATGCCCACAAACAAGTTGAAACGATCACGAAACAATTCCGTCGTGGATTGATTACCGATGACGAGCGTTATGAACGAGTTATTGGTGTTTGGAATGCAGCCAAAGATGAAATTCAGTTAAAACTGATGGAATCATTGGAAGCGAAAAACCCAATCTTCATGATGTCTGATTCCGGTGCCCGTGGTAACATCTCCAACTTTACTCAGCTTGCTGGGATGCGTGGATTGATGGCCGCGCCTAACGGACGAATCATGGAGTTGCCGATCATCTCAAACTTCCGTGAAGGTCTATCTGTCTTGGAAATGTTTATCTCGACCCATGGTGCCCGTAAAGGGATGACCGATACCGCCTTGAAAACAGCCGATTCCGGTTACTTGACACGTCGTCTCGTTGACGTTGCCCAAGATGTCATCATCCGTGAAGACGATTGTGGTACTGACCGTGGTTTAGACATTCAAGCAATTCGCGAAGGAAACGAAATCATCGAATCCTTAGAAGAACGTTTGATTGGACGTTACACACGTAAATCAGTGATCCATCCTGAAACTGGCGAAGTCCTTCTAGGGGTCAATGAATTGATCACTGAAGATTTAGCTAAAGCCATCGTGGACGCTGGTATCGAAACAGTATCCATTCGCTCTGTCTTTACATGTAACACCAAACATGGTGTATGTAAACATTGTTATGGCCGCAACTTAGCTACTGGTTCTGAAGTTGAAGTTGGGGAAGCAGTCGGTACCATCGCTGCCCAATCAATCGGTGAACCTGGTACTCAGTTGACCATGCGTACCTTCCATACCGGCGGGGTTGCCGGAGACGATATCACGCAAGGTCTCCCTCGTGTCCAAGAAATCTTTGAAGCCCGTAATCCGAAAGGACAAGCGGTCATTACCGAAGTTACCGGAGAAGTCATCGATATCTCAGAAGACCCTTCAACTCGGACCAAAGAAGTGACTATCAAAGGGGAAACCGATACGCGTACGTATACCGTTCCTTATACTGCCCGGATGAAAGTAGCAGAAGGCGACTTTATCCATCGTGGTGCGCCATTGACGGAAGGATCGATCGATCCAAAACAACTGTTACAAGTTCGCGATGTCTTGTCTGTTGAAAACTACCTATTACGAGAAGTTCAACGCGTTTACCGGATGCAAGGGGTAGAAATCGGCGACAAACATATCGAAGTAATGGTTCGTCAAATGCTGCGTAAAGTCCGCGTCATGGATCCAGGTGATTCAGGCATCTTGCCAGGAACATTGTTGGATATCGCCGACTTTAAAGACCGCAACTACGACACATTGGTAGCCGGCGGCGTTCCTGCAACTAGCCGTCCAGTCCTACTAGGGATCACGAAAGCATCCTTGGAAACCAACAGCTTCTTGTCTGCTGCGTCCTTCCAAGAAACCACTCGTGTGTTGACCGATGCAGCGATTCGCGGCAAGAAAGATCCACTTCTTGGATTGAAAGAAAATGTTATCATCGGTAAAATCATCCCAGCTGGTACTGGTATGCCTCGTTACCGTGAAATGGAACCAAAAGAAGTAACAGTTGCCAGCGAAAATGTCTACAGCATCTCAGACATCGAAGCACAAATGGCTGCTGAAGACGCATTGAACAGCCAAAACTAATCAATGCCCAGCACCTGATTGACTCAGTGTGACGGAAAAGCTTGTCATTCTTCGGAATGGCAAGCTTTTTTTGTTTAGCAAAAGGAAATATCATGAAAATGAATGCGCCCTTCTTTCATCCTAGAAAAGGGGCATTTGGGACGATTAATGAAAGCGTTATTTTTAAAATGTCCAAATCAGTGGACATCGATTAAGAAATACTCGAGCCAAAGAAGGCTATAGTAATGATACGGAGGGAGACAGTATGAAGCTGAGCAAGAGAGAAACACGTTTGATTGAGCAGTTTATGACACAAGGAATGAATTTGACCGCTAATGAACTAGCCACAGCTGCTAAGGTTTCAACAAAAACCATTTATCGGACGATCAAGCGGATCAATGAGGCTGCTGGTTCAGAAATCATTCGGTCTGAAATCGGCAAAGGATTTTGTTTGGATTATGAAGCGTATCTCAAAGGCACGATTGAAAATCAAGAAACGGATCAAAATGATGAGCCGCTTGAGCGGCGTCATGCGATTGCACTGCATGTATTGTTTAAATCACCAAAGCGATTAATGATCAAAGAGCTGTTCGCCCCTTACTATTTGAGTGAAGCAGTGATAAGTAGTGATATCAATCGTCTTGCGGAATATTTTCAGTACTTTGAACTCCAGTTGATCCGATCCGATAAGAGAATTGCAGTGATTGGTACCGAAAAAAATATCCGTCGCTGTGTCAATGATCTCTTTACGAAAACCCATGTGTGGAATGAAGAAATGGTCGCGCAAAAATATCCCATCAATGCCTTTGATATCAACTTTATTACCTCCATTCTTGAATTCATTGAGCGAAAACTCGCGAACAGTATTGCGTATCCTTACAATATGAATATTTTCTCGCATCTGTATATTCTGATTTTACGAATGAGAGAAGGAGAAATTGACCGCGAAGAGATAATTGAGGGGTTAGATGAGGAAGAACAGCATTTGATTGAACAGCACCAAGAGTTTTATCAAATTGCCCAACAAGTGATTGAAAAAATCAATGCCTTTCTCGTGACGGAGCTGCCAGAAAGTGAGGTATTTTATCTCTACCAGTATCTAGTGTCTTCCAGAGTGGAAAACAAACCCTTGGCAATGACCAATCTGACAAAAGATGCCAGCGAAATCACGGAGTTTTTTACTAAGCAGATGGAAAAAGCACTGGGTATCAAATTGAACCAGCAAACAGACAAGACCAATCTACTTTGCCATATCCAGCCGATGCTCTATCGGCTAAAGAATAAAATTATCGTGAAAAATGGGCTGCTGAATGACATTCAACTAGAGTACCCAAGGATTTTTGAGCAAGTGGCACAAGTCAGCAAGGAAGTGGAGCAAACCTATGGAACGAATCCCATATCGGAAGACGAGATTGGTTTCTTGGTTCTGTATTTTGTGAAATTTAAAGTCATTCGTCGGCGCAGACAGCGAGTCTTAATTATGTGCAGCAGCGGCGTAGGGACTTCTGAACTGCTGAAAGTCAAAGTCCAACGGGCATTTCCAGAGTTGGATATCGTGGATGTGCTTTCCGCTCGGATGTATCGAAAGCATGCGCAAGACTATCAGGATATCGATCTGATCTTAACCACCATTAATTTGCCAGTAGAAACGAAGGTGCCGACGATTTTAGTCAATTCGGTATTTACCAAACAGGATGAAAAGCGAGTCAAACAACTATTAGGAGAGATGTAAAGATGAAAAACGAAAGCCAAACGATCCAAGCGTTCAGCATCGCAGATGTAATCAATCCCAATCTTATCAAGATGGAAATGGAAGCGAATTCAAAAGAAGAAGCGATCACTGAACTGTCTGAACTTTTATATGAAAACCAGATAATTACCGATTTAGCAGGGTTCACCCAAGATGTCTTTGCCCGAGAAGCAGAAGGAATGACCGGTATCGGGCATGGATTGGCAATTCCTCACGGAAAGTCGGACAGTGTGAAAAAAACCTCTTTAGTGATCGGAAAAACCAAGCGTCCACTTGAATGGGAGTCCATCGATGAAGCGCCCGTTCAAGTAATTATCTTGTTTGCAGTCAAAAATACCGATGCCAATACGATGCATATCAAGCTGCTGCAAAAGGTAGCGATGCTACTAGCGGATGAATCGTTTATTGATTGTCTCGTTGCGTCAGGGAGCAAGGTTCAAATGATGGCCTTGCTTGCAAAAGATCCAATGGCAGAAAACTAAGAAAGGGGGAGAAGAGATGAAAATCGTTGGTGTAGCTGCTTGTACTTCAGGAATCGCTCATACGTATATCGCTAAGCAAAAAATCGAAACAGCTGCGAAAGAACTTGGTCATGAAGTCCATATCGAAACCCAAGGAACCATCGGGACGGAAAGTGAATTGACGGAAGCCGCTATTCAAGCAGCCGATGTTGTCATTATTGCGGCAGATATCAAAATCGGCGGCAGAGACCGCTTTGAAGGCAAGCGAATAGTAGAAATTCCAACTAGTATGGTGATCAAAGCGCCTAAGCGTTTGCTTGAAACAATTGAAGAAAAATTAAATCTGGGATGAATCAATAAATGTTCTGACAATTCAAATTTAAAGGGGGATGAAACAAATGATGAAACAGCTGCAGTTGAAAAAACATGCCTTAACCGCCATCTCGTATATGCTGCCGGTCGTTGTCACAGCCGGACTTTTGATCGCTATCGGAAATCTTGCCAACGGCACGGTCATTGAAAATTACGATGCTGCCTATACGATCCCGGATGCACTGGTCTCGCTGGGTGTTTTAGGGATGGGGCTGCTGGCGCCAGTGATCGCTGCCGCGATCGCCTATTCCATTGCTGATCGTCCAGGAATCGCTCCGGGTCTTTTTATGGGACTGATTGCCAATGCGATTGGCGCAGGCTTTCTAGGGGGAATGTTAGGAGGCTATCTCGCAGGTTATCTGGTCTTATTCTTAGTAAAAAACCTTAAAGTACCACGTTGGGCACAAGGTCTGATGCCAATGATGATCGTACCGGTCTTGTCGACACTGATCGTCGGTGCTTTGATGTTCTTCGTCATCGGTGTACCGATCGTGTGGGCTACGGAGGCGTTGACTACCTTCTTAACGAATCTGCAAGGCTCGGGGAATTTCTTATTTGGCGCGATTGTCGGTGGCATGGCTGCCTTTGATTTTGGCGGACCCGTCAACAAAGTTGCATCACTATTTGCTGATGGGCTATTACTGGAAGGCATTCAAGAACCCGAAGCCGTGAAAATTTTAGCCTCAATGGTGCCGCCCTTTGGTGTTACGATCTCTTGGGTCCTCTCTCGTCTCTTACGCCGGCCCAAATATTCTACGGAAGAAGAAGACAACATCAAGATCGCTTTTCCAATGGGCCTTTGTATGATTACAGAAGGAGTGATCCCGATCGCTGCCGTCGACCCGTTTCGCGTCATTTTTTCTTGTACGGTCGGAGCAGCCGTCGGCGGTGGTCTAAGCATGGTTTGGGGCGTCGGTTCACCAGTGCCATCTGGTGGGGTCTTCATCATTCCTGCCATGACGGATCCACTGAAATTTACCATCGCACTCCTGATTGGTTCTGCCATCACCGGTGTTTTGCTGTTTGCATTGAAAAAGGCACCCGTGGAAACGCCGATCATGGAAGAGGAAGAAGACATTGACTTTTCGTCGATTGAAATTTCCTAAAAAAAGGAGCGAAGAAGATGTATGTATCAATGAAAGAGATGCTGCAAAAAGCCAATCGAGAAAACTATGCGGTTATGGCGATCAATTGTTTCAACCTGGAAACCGCTAAAGCAGTGATCGATGCCGCTGCAGAATCACATGCACCCATCATCGTGGATTTGCTACAAGACCATTTAAAGACCCATCTAGATCATCGTTACTTAACCCAGCCGATCATTCGAATGGCGGAAAATGCCAATGTGGAGGTTGCCATCAATCTGGATCACGGACAGGATATCGCCTTCGTCAAACAATGTCTCCATGAAGGGTTCTCAAGCGTTATGATGGATGCCTCTATGCATCCTTTAGAAAAAAACATCGCCATCACCAAAGAGATCGTACAGTTTGCGCAAGCCTATAATGCCAGTGTCGAAGCAGAAGTTGGGGACATGGGAGCAGTGGCTGGGGATCAGTTTACCAACGATGGGATGTATACCGATCCAGAGGAAGCCATCCATTTTATTCGAGCAACCGGGGTCGACTGTCTCGCCCTTTCTTACGGCTCCAGTCATGGGGATTATCCAGCAGGATATCGCCCGGCATTTCGCTTTGACATCGTTCAAACAATCAAAGAAGCCACTGACCTACCGCTGGTTTTGCATGGCGGCTCGGGAGCCGGTAGAGAGAATATCTTACGTTCCGTGGCATTAGGAATCAATAAAATCAATGTAGGGGCTGATTTTATGAAAGCCCAAAGAAATGCCCTGCACCAACAGCTGGATGCTTGTCCGGAAAGCGATTATCCGACCCTGATCCACCAAACCATCGAAGCAGGAAAAGCAGTCGTCAAAGAGTATATCGAATTATCTGGATCAAAAAACAAATCACTTTAAAAAAGAATGGAGCACACTTATATGTTGATCAATATGAAACAATTACTGACCGTTGCCAAAGAAAATCAATTTGCCGTTGGTGCCTTTAACGTCGCAGACAGTAACTTTTTACGCGTCGTTATCGAAGCAGCGGAAGAAAACGATGCACCAGCCATCATTGCGGTCCACCCAACAGAATTGGCCTTTACAAAGGATGAATTTTTCCACTATGCAGTTTCCAGAGCGAAAAACAGTTCTGTGCCGATCGTGATCCATATGGATCATGGCGACAGTTTGGCAAGTATCATGCGGGCGATCCATTGCGGATTCAGCTCGGTGATGATCGATGGGTCATTGCTGCCTTTTGAAGAAAATATTGCTCTAACAAAACAGATTACCGAGATTTGCCATCCGATTGGGGTATCTGTCGAAGGCGAGCTAGGAACGATCGGCAATACCGGAACCTCCGTTGAAGGGGGCGTCTCCGAAGTGATTTATACTCGTCCTGAAGATGCACAAGAGTTCATTGAGAAGACAGGCATTGACACACTAGCAGTTGCGATTGGAACTGCTCACGGTATTTATCCGAAAGATATCAAACCGGAATTAAAAATGGATGTCTTGCAAGAAATCAAAGATCGTGTCGATATCCCATTAGTGTTGCATGGCGGATCGGCCAATCCCGATGAAGAAATCGCTCAGGCAGTGGCAATCGGTATCCAAAAAGTAAATATCTCCTCTGATTATAAATACGCCTTTTACAAAAAATGCCGTCAAATTTTAGCTGAAACAGAATTATGGGATCCAAATGCTATTTACCCAGAATGCATTGAGGCAGCTAAAGTAGTGGTTACGCAAAAAATGACCCTCTTCAATGCAATTGGGAAAGCAGCTTTGTATCGCCAGCAAAATATCCAGCCATGGCGTAGTGAACAAAACTAAACAGCAAACAAATAATGGAAACACCCTCGAAAATCGCTAAATTGCGGCTTTTCAAGGGTGTTTTTTTTATTGCGCATTCTTTTCTTGCAACATCCGAATCCCCTTTTCCTGAATCTGCCGAGCGATAAACGCCAAGTCATTCGAAGTCAGGTTGATGTCTGCATAATGAAACAAGTTTTTTCTGCAGGAGGGGGTCAGATTGCCGATGATCAAATCATACGTCTCGTCCAGTTTGGTCAGAGAAAACGAGTCCAGAGGATTTAAAATCGTGATTGTTAACTGATAAGGAATAAACTGTTGGATTTTCGTTTGGATAAATTCCGTATGGTAACTATTCGTATCATAAAACAAAGCTAAGCGAAAGCCAGCATTGGCATCGATGATTTCTTTAGCGAAATTTGGGAAAGATATATGGAAAATATAAATCAGGTAATTGATCGTACTTGGTCGAATGATCGGTAAATTTGAATGGGTCAAAAGGTGAACGATGTCTCGATTGACTGCCTGTTGGACCAAATCACAGTTGTTGACAAAACGAGCAAAGCGATCATCCAAGATGCAGTAAGGAACGTGCAAGTTGATCCCAAGAAAATAAGAAAAGACCACAGCGTCGAGTTTCTCTTCAAAGTTGGCTTCATGATAGTTGTACTTTTTAAATATATGTTTGGTCATTTGATAAAATTCTTGTTTGGTCTTGCGAAAGACGTCGGGGTCTTGACCAATGTGGGTCGTGACATAACCGACCATTTTCTCGACGTAGGCCCGACTGTAGCCGGTAAATTCGCTCAAATCGATTTTCTCTAAGAAATATTCGACGTGGTTTCCATTGGGGTTGGAGGCGTATAGGCGATCACGCTTCGTATTGACATAGATCACAAAAGCGATTTTTTTGATGTCGGAAAAATAAAGTTTTAAGGGCGTCGCAGCCGCCATGATACGGGCGATTTTCAAGAAATCCTGTTCTTGGTTGATGTTGGCATCCACAAATTCATACTGGTACTTCTCTAAGAAAAAAATCAGAAAAAACTGGCGAATGTTGTGTTCATTTCCTTTTAACTGGATAGGTTTAGTTGCGATGAAGAAATCATATGGTGCCAGAACCATGTTGATCCTCTTGATCAAACGAATGATCGACGATTTGCTTAAATTTAATTCTAGAGCCAACATATCATAACTAGTGAAACTTGATGAGAAGAGTAGTTCCAATAATTGAAATGCAGAAGAGCGAGTCAAAAACTGGCTGTATACGTCTAGCCGAGTAGCAAAGGGATGCAAGTGGAGGCGAACAGCTGAATAATCGTCAAATTGTAAGTCCAGAAACGAAAATTCATTGTCGATTTCCGCGATATAGGTTTTTGCTGCAGACATTGAAATGGAAAATTTTACTGCCAAATCGTGAAGACTCGTTCCCTGATCGTCTAATAAATACTCAATCAGCTGTAGTTTCTTTTGTGTCGTAGATGATAACAATTTCCGTAACATGATTGCCCCTGAGCCCCCTTTTAAGTAAATAGTATCACGTTTTTACATGTATTCAAAAAAATTGCGTGTTGTATTTTTTTTGAATACATCCCACCCCAAAATTTTGGGAAAATAGAAGTGTGGAATAGTAGTAATACGTTTGATACAAGTAGCAAAGACCAAAATTTTTGAATCATGGGGAGGAGGCAAAAAGCAGTTGTTTGTTGGGATATCTTGCTCACTGTTGAACAATGTTATTCGTCGAGCGTTTCCGAGATCAATTGAAAAAATTTAAATAAAAAAGGAATGAACAATTATGAAAAAACAATTTTCTATCTATATATGTTTGCTAGTCTTGCTTGGCTCCATTTTTTGTGAACCAACGATCATACTAGCAGAAGCAATCAACGCAACCGAAAGTACCGAAAGAACGACTGAAACGCTGGAAAGTACCGAGCCTGAGACGGGAACGATCGATACGGAAAAAGCACCTACGGATTCATCGACAGCGGGAGCAGTTCAGTCAGAAACGAGTCAAGCAGAAGAAGAACAAGCAACCGTCCCTAGTGAAAGTCAAGCAACCCAAGCATCTTCGACACTGAATCAAAACAGCATTCAACCCCGAGCACCAGATACTGAGGCGGAAACGGAAGCTTCTACTACCGCTGAGAATCTTAGTGCCAACCTAAACGAACGGGGAGTACAACTTTTTGACAATGTCCGAATTACTGACTTAAACGATCAACCCTTCACTGCCGAAAATCCACCGATGTATAACGGCAACATCAAAATTCATTTTGACTGGTCGTTAGCAGATACGGAAGAAATTCGCGCTGGCGATTATTATACGTATCAATTACCGGAATATTTTGCTATTCATAACACCGTTAACGGCGAATTGACCCGTTCTGGTGGGCAATCGATCGGAACCTTTACCTTAGCACTCGATGGCACGTTGACTGTTACTTTTAACGAAGCGGCACAAACACTTTCCAACCGCTCAGGGACTATCGATCTAATTACGGAATTAAGTGTGAGCACTGTCACCGAAGAAGTGACGATTCATACTGGGATCTACGATGAAGATGGTCATGAGATCATCATTACATTGCCTATTTATGAAGTCGACATCATTAAGACTGGTAACGTGACTTCCAGCGGTTCAGTGGTTTGGGAAATTATTTTTAACCAAACCAGTCGTGAATTGCATGATGTGGTGATCACCGATAAAATGCCTCAAGGTTTGTCTTATAGTACTTCGACAGGCTACTTGTACGATGAAGCCACCGAGGAGTGGGTTCGTACCGATGGCTTATATACCTTTAACAGCGTTAACAACACGTTTACCTTCAATCAAACGGTTAATCAACCGGTTCGAATCGTGATCAATAGTGCAGTCACCGATCCAACGGCTTCTTCTTTCAAAAACACGGCAACAATCAACGGCAGCGATTTTACAGAAAAAACTGCAGAAGCAACGGTTACTTACGATGAGCAATCGGAATACAAACGGTTCAAAGGCTATGATCAAGAAACGAAACGAGCATCATGGGAAATTTCCGTCACATTGGACAAAGACCAAGCCAGAGTTTTGGATCAGACCTATTCAGGAACGGATCCTGAAAAAGCCCTACATTTTTTTGTTCCAGAGACTTTGGTGATCACGGACAAAGATGGTAACTCTATCCCAGCAGAAGATTGGTCCTTTGATGGGACGTACCAGCTGGATAAAGAGGGGGAAATCGTCCGCTTTGGCATCACGTTTGCCAAAGCTGGTTACTACAAGATCCAATACGATACCCAGTTGTATGAATCTGTTCTAGCTGATACTCGTATTTACAACTACGCTTCGATCCGCGACAATCAAAATACCTCATTGACGGGCAGTGGGACAGTGACGCCAACCAAAACGATCGGTATCGTGAAAACAGCTGGCACCAAAGACTATGAAACGAAGACTGTCGCATGGAAAATTGATGCCAATACCAATCAGCAAAAAGTCAGTGACCTAATCATCGAAGACCGCTATCAATTGATCTCTGGCGCAAACAGCAGCGCACTGGCCTTGTTGGCGGATACGCTGGTAGTGACGGCAAGCGGAGTGACCGAGCCTTTAGAGCTCAATACCGACTATACGCTAGAGCTAATCACAGAAACGAAAACGCTAGCCGATGGCTCAACGAAGGAACTTGAGACTGGTTTTCGGATCAAGCTGCAAGGGGCGTACCAAACGACCTCGGCAACGATCACGGTTAATTTCAAAACTAGCTTCGATGTTTCACAGCAGATCGCATTAGGAAGTTCTAGCAGTCGTTTTAGTAATGCAGCGTTTGTCCATTATAAAGACGAAGCCGGCAATACGTTCACGGAAGCCTCTGAATCCAATACTTGGATGGATACCAACTGGTTAAAAAATGCCTTGAAATACGGCCTATTTATTGGTGAAGGGGAAGATGTCGCCAAAGCGATTACTGCCGTATTAGGTCGGAACTTAGGAACTATTTTTGATGAGCAGACCGCCTCTAGCGATCAAGTCTATTGGATGGGGCTATTCAATACGTACAAAGAAAAAATCAACAAAGATGCAATCATCACGGACCAGCTGCAAGAAGGCCAAACCTTGAAAGACTTGGCGCTTTACACGGTCACAGTAACTGGGTATACGACGCAAGTCAGAGCACTGAAAGAGCAATTGGTGCTAAACGAGGATTACAGTTACACTTATGACCCTGACTCGAAGACAGTTACGATCACCTTGCTGAAAGAAACGTCAGAAACACTGGCGGTCTTCTTGGCAACGGAAGCAGCGGAAGAAGTATTTACCTACAAAAATACTATTACATTGACGGACAATGACACAACGTTGACTGCCGATGGCCAAGCCGATAAGTCGGCGAAAACGGACTGGTTGATGAAAAACGGTAGTCAGAATGCCGACAACAATCGGTTAATCGATTGGGAAATCATGATCAACGCTGACAGTCGCAAAATCCACAATGCGGTGGTCACCGATACCATCAACTACAATCAACACACCTTTTTACGAGATGCCGACGATGCCGTGATCGTAGATGTGTATGAAGCGGTCTTAAACAATGGTACGTGGGAAAAAGGAGAAAAAGTCACCTTCACCAACGAAGACAATCCGAAAATCACCTCGGATGTGGTAGCAGGGACGCAATCGTTAGTGATCGCTTTTGAAGAAATGATTGATAACCCATACTTTATCGTTTATCAAACACAACTTGACCCCGGGATTTTGAACAATGAACGGGTGACCAACAATGTCAATTTGACGGGTAGTGAGATCGAGATTCACACAGTAACCAAAGAAATCACCATCAAATCGACAGATGGCAGCGGAACGTCTTCTGGGACGAACGGTTCCTTGACGATCGTGAAATACGATGCCGATGGCACCAAAGAACGAGGGATCGATGAAGAAGCGGTTTTCCAATTAAGCCGCAAAAATGCACAAAATACCTATGAAGTCATCTTGTCGAACCTGGTGGTCAAAAACAATCAGATCATGGAAAACGGCAACGCCATTGATCGGATCGACAATCTGCGTTACGGCGATTATATGATCCAAGAAATCACCGCACCGGAAGGATACGAACGAGATGCGACTCAGTACACCTTCACTATTTCTGATAAGCAAGTCAATTATGTCTTTGAACTAGCCAACAAGCGGGAAATCAAAGAAACGACCCACGCCTTGAATGTTCAGAAGCTGCTTGATGGGCGCGAGCTAAAAGACGGCGAATTTACGTTCCAACTAGTGGATGAAACTGGCTCTGTGATTTTAACACAAACTAATGATGGCAACGGTCAAGTTGCCTTTGACGCCATCACTTACAATGAGCCTGGCGAATACCATTACACGATTCGGGAAAAAGCCGGCGATGATCCAACCATCACCTATAGCGACAAAGAACTAAAGGTAACTGTGACCGTCACGGAAGAAGATAGCCAGTTGATTGCGAAAGCAGTCTATGAAGGCAATCAAGTCTTCGAAAATGACTATACGCCAAAAGCCGGTAGTGTCGTTTTGAATGCTGAGAAAGTGCTGATCGGTCGTGATTTGAAAGCAGAAGAATTTGACTTCGAATTAGTCAATGAAGCAGGAACTGTTCTTCAAACAAAAGCCAATGATGCCACTGGCAAGATCTACTTTGACGCGCTCCCTTACGAGGAAGCAGGTGAGTACCACTACACCATCCGTGAGAAAGCAGGAACTGACGGTACCATCACTTACGATGCAAAAGAACTAGCGGTAGTTGTGACCGTAACGGATGAAGACGGACAGTTGACCGCAGTGGCGGAATATGAAGGCAATCAAGTCTTTGAAAACGACTATACGCCAAAAGCCGGTAGTGTCGTACTAAGTGCCGAGAAAGTCTTAACGGGTCGTACCTTACAAGCAAATGAATTCGATTTTGAACTAGTCGATGATGCAGGCAATGTACTTCAAATAAAAGCCAATGATGCCACTGGCAAGATTTACTTTGACGCTCTTCCTTACGATAAAGCAGGTGAATACCGCTACACCATCCGTGAGAAAGCAGGAACTGATGATACCATCACCTACGATGCAAAAGAACTAGCGGTAGTTGTGACCGTGACGGATGAAGATGGACAGTTGACCGCAGTTGCCGAATACGAAGGCAATCAAGTCTTTGAAAACGACTATACGCCAAAAGCTGGCGAAGTGGTGCTGAATGCTGAGAAAGTATTGACGGGCCGCACGCTGGAAGCCAACGAGTTTGCCTTTGAGCTAGTCGGTGAAGCAGGTAACGTGTTGCAGACGAAAACCAATGACGCAACCGGACAAATCTACTTCGATGAATTAACGTATGACGAAGTCGGCGAATATCGTTACACGATTCGAGAAAAAGCTGACGCAGATAGTACCATTACCTATGACATGAAAGAAATTGGCGTTGTCGTGAAAGTCACCGATGAAGACGGGCAACTGGTGGCAAAAGCAACGTATGATGGCAATGCGATCTTTGAAAACGACTATCAACCAAAAGCTGGTAGTGTCGTACTGAGTGCCGAAAAAGTCTTGGTCGGTCGTACGCTACAAGCAAATGAATTCGATTTTGAACTAGTCGATGAAGCAGGAACTGTTCTTCAAACAAAAGCCAACGACGCAACTGGCAAGATCTACTTTGACGCGCTCCCTTACGAGGAAGCCGGTGAGTATCACTACACCATTCGTGAGAAAGCAGGAACTGACGGTACCATCACTTACGATGCAAAAGAACTAGCGGTAGTTGTGACCGTCACTGATGAAGACGGACAGTTGACCGCAGTGGCCGAATACGAAGGCAATCAAGTCTTTGAAAACGACTATCAACCAAAAGCTGGTAGTGTCGTACTGAGTGCCGAAAAAGTCTTGATCGGCCGCACGTTACAAGCAGACGAATTTGCCTTTGAACTAGTGGATGAAGATGGAACTGTTCTTCAAACAAAAGCCAATGATGTCACTGGCAAGATCTACTTTGACGCACTCCCTTATGAGGAAACAGGTGAGTACCACTATACCATCCGTGAGAAAGCAGGAATCGATGGCACGATTACGTACGATAGGAAAGAACTGGCGGTAGTTGTCACTGTAACGGATGAAGACGGACAGCTCACGGCAATTGCCAAATACGAAGGCAATCAAGTCTTTGAAAACAGCTATCAACCACAAGCAGGCAGTGTCGTACTAAGTGCCGAGAAAGTCTTAACTGGTCGTACGCTACAAGCAAATGAATTCGATTTTGAACTAGTCAATGAAGACGGAACTGTTCTTCAAACAAAAGCCAACGACGCCACTGGCAAGATCTACTTCGATGCTCTTGCATATGACAAAGCAGGTGAGTATCACTACACCATCCGTGAGAAAATAGACAGCGATGGCACCATCACTTACGATACAAAAGAGCTGGCGGTAGTTGTGACCGTGACGGATGAAGCTGGACAGCTCACGGCAGTTGCCGAATACGAAGGCGATCAAGTCTTCGAAAACAGCTACCAACCACAAGCAGGCAGTGTCGTACTAAGTGCGAAGAAAGTCTTGACGGGTAGAAACTTGCAAGCCAACGAATTCGCATTTGAATTAGTGGATGAAGCTGGAAAGGTTCTGCAAACCCAACACAATGACGCAAACGGAACGATTACCTTTGATGCATTGACGTATGACGATGCTGGGGAACATCGTTACACGATTCGTGAAAAAGCTGGCAACGACGCCACGATCATCTATGATGAAACCACCTATCAAGTAACGGTCACCGTCAAAGAACAAGCAGGAAAATTAGTAGCTGAAGCGGAGCAAACGGCAGAGATGGTATTCAACAACCATGTCAAAGAAGGCAAAACACCGAAGCCGGGAACTGACAACTTACCGAAAACCAATGACACTACGACCGCTGGTTGGGTCGTCCTTGGACTGTTGTTAGTAGTGATCGCAGTAGGCATCTACCTTGATCGCAAAAAACGGACGCCGTTATCATAGGCAGGGGAAGCAACAGAGCAGAAAGAGAAAGCGGGATGAGGCCAACTTGTCCCGCTTTTTCCTGTCCCGTTTTTCTTCACTTCAAAGAAAAAAAGCGTCAAAAGTATGAAACGCTAGGAAGCGAACAATCAGCAAACCCAGACTCAAGAAGGGGATGAAGGGCAACTGCGCCAATCGTTTCTTCCAAATGCCTTGATAGCTAAAAAAAGCGAGGAGCCCAAGACTACTGGCTACCAGTAAGAGGGCCAAAAGGGTCGTCGGCGTTAGCCAAATACTCCAGCCTGATAGCACTAAGAGATCGCCGCCGCCCATTTTTTCCTGCCAGACAAAATAGACCAGTGGAACCAGCAAGCCTAAAGACAGCCACTGAAGAGGAGCACCGCTTCTAAGCTGTGCCAGCGCGAGAAGCAGGTGGGCGGGGTACAGCAGTTGAGGGTAGACGCTATAGTCTATCAAGTCGGTCAAGCTGAGTAAAAAGGCACTGGTCAGCCAGACAAAGGTCAGGAAGCTTTCGGAATCATGAAAGGCAAGCCCGCAAAGTCCGCCATAGCACAAGCTGGCGATGGCCCAATAAAGCGGGGGTGAAAGCCATCTTGTAGGAAGGAGAAAAAACCAATGGTTATCCGAAACTTTGTTCACTTTCTGGTAGTGAGAACGAGAATCACTTTTTGGCAGATTCCAAAACAGGGCTTGCAAGAGCAAAAGCCAAAAGAAGCCGAGTAAAGCGCCTAAAAAAAACACGAAAATCGTCATTTTTCGTCCCCCCTTATAAAGAAATACGTAAGAGAGTGAGAAATTTTCTCAAATAGATGATTTTGTTGTACTTTTTATTTGTTTCGTATTATCCTTAAAATAGATAATTTAGAGGAGGAATCGTTATGAAATTTGAACAAACAAAAGAAGTATTAAACCAACTTGTTGCTGATTTAAGCCAAATGGCTATGGTCGTTCACCAAACACACTGGTACATGCGTGGACCTGGGTTTTTGACCTTGCATCCAATGATGGACGAATTCATGGATGATCTAAATGAGCAATTGGATGAAGTTTCTGAACGCTTGATTACATTAGACGGTTCACCATATTCAACTTTGCGTGAAATGGCAGAACACACTCAAATCCCTGATGAAGTCGGCAACTGGGACCGCACGATTCCAGAACGCTTAGCTACATTGGTGGAAGGCTACCGTTACTTAGCGGACTTATACCAAAAAGGGATCGAAGTATCTGGTGAAGAAGGCGACGATCCAACCCAAGATATCTTCATCGGCTTCAAAACAGCCATCGAAAAACGTATTTGGATGATCCAAGCGCACTTAGGCGAAGCGCCATTGATCGATCCAGCGAAATCTCGCGTACGTCATTAAGCAACAAAAAACCAGCGAAGAATTTTCTTCGCTGGTTTTTTT
>NZ_JBIVBP010000014.1:0-80322 GCF_044746145.1 Enterococcus sp. NPDC086594 | reverse complement strand
CAAAGTAAGATAACAAAAAATCTGAGCCAGAATGAGGTTCATTCTGACCCAGATTTGATTTTGCACAACTCATCAGTCCTTATTGACAAAGAGCCTTTTTTGTTTCTTCTTTTTTAGTATTCCATTAACGTCTTGATTTCAACACCTTGGATTTTATCTCTTCCATGTAAATCCATTAGTTCGATCAAAAAGGCACAGCCCACAACGATACCGCCTAGTTTTTCTACGAGTTCAATCGTTGCTTTGATCGTTCCGCCAGTTGCTAGTAGATCGTCACAAATCAAGACACGTTGTCCTGGTTTAATAGCATCGGCATGCAACGTCAAAACATCCACGCCATACTCTTTTTCATACTCTGCTTCAATGGTTTCCCGTGGCAATTTGCCTTTTTTACGTACTGGGGCAAAGCCGACACCTAACTGGTACGCAACTGGGCAACCAACGATAAATCCGCGGGCTTCTGGTCCTACCACCATATCGATGCCTTTTTCTTGTGCATACTCAACGATCTGCTGTGTCGCATAACGATACGCTTCTCCATCAGCCATTAGCGGCGAGATGTCCCGAAAAATAATTCCCTCTTGGGGATAATCCGGAATACTAGCAATATACTCTTTTAAATCCATTTTTTTTCCTCCTAGACTGTCAACCACTGACGTAGGGTTGATAAATCACTCATTAATAAAAATTCTTCTGTTTTGATCATTTTTTGTCGTTGCTGATACAAATGACTCTCTGTCAGCGGACGAGAAACAGGATCAGCCGTTTTATTCAAAACACCATCTTGTATTGTAACAAATTCCAGCTCAGAAAACACCTGAATC
This sequence comes from Enterococcus sp. NPDC086594, assembly GCF_044746145.1. Classification (NCBI taxonomy): domain Bacteria; kingdom Bacillati; phylum Bacillota; class Bacilli; order Lactobacillales; family Enterococcaceae; genus Enterococcus; species Enterococcus sp. NPDC086594. The sequence continues at coordinate 79,498 of NZ_JBIVBP010000014.1, read as the reverse complement.
ATAAAAATAAGTAATTTTTCTGGAATTTTTAGATAGTCAGCGACCATCTTTAATTTGTAGCGAATATCCAAACGAGGCTGCTGCTTGATCAATTGAAAAAGCCGACCATATTGCTCTCTGGTGCCTACCCCGTCTAAATAGGCATCTTCCGTCGAGTAAAACACAAACGCAATTCTTGAAGCATGAAGCGCTTGAACGACCTCTTTGATCACAGCAGAATCAGCAGGACAATCTAAAAACGCGATCTCTTGGAACGGACCAGCACAAAATGTATCTTTCACAGCAGCCACCGAGTCGAATAAGATCGTTTGTCCACAAAATCCTTGCAGCTCTCGAGGCAGTTTCTTATTGAAAACGACCCCTAATGTTTCATTTCCCAGAGAGACACCTTGCCGACTCCTTTTCGAACGATAATCAAACAACTGCAGCCCTTCCACTGCAAAGTCATCCAACATCAGCTGCGGTTTTTTGTTGCCATTCCATTCATTGATTGAAAGCTGACCAACGATCGATAGTCGATCATTTTCAAACTCTACTGAGTCTTTTCCAAAACCAAAGCCAATCACATCTAGCTGTAGATTGGACTCATCTGTCATCACTAACTTCAAGTGCTGGTTTTCGGTACCAATCTGGCGGGCATTTTGAGTCGATAAATTGGAAAACAGAAATTTCGGTAACGGATTGTCCGTTCCGAAAGGCGCTAAAACGTTTAAAGACTCAATAAAGTTGATCGATACTTCCGCCAATGGCAGTTCCTCATCGATCGCTAAGGGGATTCCCTGACTAAGATCAATTCCATTTTCTTCCACATAGCGATTCATCTGAGCTTGTAGCATGTCCAAATGATCAATCGGGATACTTAAGCCGACCGCCGCATGATGACCACCAAAACTGGTAAACATGTCTTTCATCGTAGCCAACATTTCAAATAGATTCAACGCAGCGACACTTCTACCTGACCCTTTTGCTAACCCATTTTCTTTTTTGGTCAAAACGATCACGGGCTGTCCGGTACTTTGCATGATACGTCCAGCTACGATTCCTAAAACCCCTTCGTGCCAGTTATCACCTACGACCAGATGAACATGATTGGCAGGGTCGATTTTTTCTTGCGCTTCTTTCATGATTTCTTCAACGAAAGTTTTTCGCTGCTGATTGATCGTATCTAATGTCTTGGCTAAGGTTACTGCTTCTTCTTCATCAAATGTGGTTAACAAACGAACAGCAGGATTAGGATCTTCCAACCGACCAATTGCATTGAGGCGGGGGCCAACAGCAAAACCAATATCGGTTTCGTTGACTGTTCGTTTTTTCAATCCACTGACCGTCAACAACTCATTCAAACCAAGCCGATCAGTTTGTTGGATCATTTTCAGGCCATTGCTGACTAGTAGTCGATTCTCATCTGTCAAAGAAACCATATCAGCAATCGTCCCAATTGCAACAAGGTCCAGCAGTTCGACGGGCACTTCTTCTAATAGGGCACAAGCCACTTTAAATGCGACACCGACTCCCGCTAAATCACCAAACGGATAGTTTCCTTCAGGGTGACGGGGATGAACGATGGCAAAGGCTTGTGGGAGTTCTGCAGGAAGTTCATGGTGATCCGTCACGATCACATCGACCCCTTGCCCTTGAGCATAAGCAATTGCCTCATGTCCAGATACCCCATTATCAACGGTGATGATCAATTGAGTCCCTGCCGCAATTTTATCTTGATAGACAGTTATGTTGGGACCATACCCATCTGAAAAGCGATTGGGCAGATAATATTCAGCTTCAGCCCCTAGCAACTCCAGTGTTTCTTTTAATACGGTGGTGCTCGTAATCCCATCTGCGTCATAGTCGCCATAAATCAAGATCCGCTCACCATTTAAAATGGCTTCATGGATCCGTTCCACGGCCTTATCCATATCATGAAAGAGAAACGGATCATGAAGGTATTGCAGATCCGTTGATAAAAAAGCGTCTAGCGCTTCTGCTGTTCGAATATTTCTTTGCCATAGCAACGCGCCGATGCGCTCAGGAATCTTTCTTGCTTGGATCAATTCTTTAAATACAGGGGTAGCTTCGCTATCTTGCGGTCGCACCCAATGAAAATTTGCACGTTTCACCAAATCACTCCTAACTAGGTTATTATAGCAAAGTTTATGTAAAAAGGAAAAACAACGAAAGAAACAATTTATTTTTTCATATCACAAAAAAGAGCTTGCAGCGAACGATGCGCCGGCAAACTCTTTTCTTAATTGCTCTCATGTATTCTAGGCTTGCGATTCAAAAGACTTCATTTCTTCATCAATCGTTGGCGGCGTTGAGGCACCTGCAGCACGTGACGAAAGTTGCGCTTCTTGATCGTCGAGTTGTTGCTGCCTAGCTGCTAACTCCGCCTGCTTGTTGGTATATTCTCGTTCCAAGGCTTCTCGTTCATCTTGCAGAACTTTCTCGTTATTCGTGCGATAATCCGAGAGCTCTTTTCTCAATTGTTTTAGTTCTTTTTTTTGACGGAACATTGCACTTGTGGAAACCAGCAACAAAATCAATGTGCCTAACAAAGCAGAACCAATAATGACTAAGATCAGTGGCGATTGAATCGTTGTGAAGCCAAAATTGATCGGAACAGTCATATTGTTTGCAACCGCAAATAAAACGATCACTAAAATCAGTAAAATACCAACGATAACACGCCATTGATTTTTCATGGGTTTCAACTCCTATTTTTTGTTGAACATCGTTCCTGCCATATAATCCCCGATTGCAGGAAACAGTGTATACAGTTTTGCTGCCGCCCCTAAAATATGTGGGCGATTGATTTCTCGTTTTGGATGAATCATGGCTTTGACGATCGTTTGTGCCAATTTGTTTGGTTCAAGGACAAGGCTGCCCACCGATGATAAGTAACTACCGCTAGGATCTGCTTGGTCAAAGAATGCCGTTTCGATCGGCCCTGGGTTGACCGTTGTTACGTTGATCCCCAGTGGTTTTAGTTCTAAACGTAAGGCGTTAGAAAAACCAAGTACAGCAAATTTCGTTGCAGAGTAAACTGCGGTCTTCGGCGTAGCGATCTTACCCGCAATTGAAGCAACGTTTATGATATGACCATGCTTTTGTTCAGCCATTTGAATCGCAACTTGCTGAGTCAAAACCATCATCCCAAGTACATTGACTTCAAACATATTACGGATGACCGCAGGATCCATCTCTGTAAACTCTTGAAAGATCCCGTAGCCAGCATTATTGACAAAGACATCGATCTTTCCGACTTTCTCACTGATTTTTTCTAATAAGCGCTCCACGCTTTCAGGATTTGCTACGTCCAATTGAAACGCATACGCTTCTTTGCCGCTTAATTCCATACATTGTTCTTTGACTTTTCCGATCAAATTCGTCCTCCGGGCACAAGTCACGACGATCGCACCACGTTTTGCGGCTTCATAACAGATTTGTTCTCCAAGTCCGGCAGAACCACCTGTTACAACGACAACTTTATTCTCCAAGTTCATCTGATTCTTCCTCTCCGGCAAAAGGGATCTCGACAACATCAAAATCTTTGACGATCAACGTATTCGGAAATACTTCTTTTGCTTCATTTACTAAATTTGTAATATCTTTGCCAACATAGCGCGCGCTGATATGGGTCAATAGCAAACGCTTGGCGTGAGCTTCTTGGGCAACTTCAGCAGCTTGTCGCGTCGTCGAATGAAAATAAGCGCGAGCCAACTTGGCTTCTTCTTTGTTGAAGGTACTTTCATGTACCAAAACATCCGCATCTTTCGCTAAAAGCACGGCGTTTTGACATTTACGGGTGTCACCTAATATTGTCACGATCCGTCCTTTTTTGGCTTGACCTAAAAAATCAGCTCCATTGATTTGACGACCATCATCGAGGGTAACTACTTCACCTTTTTTCAAACGTCCGAAGACAGGACCAGGTTTCAGCCCAAGTTCAAGCAATGCTTTCACTTGCAACTCCCCTTGATGGCTTGCTTCGACAATACGATAGCCAAAACTATCAATCCCGTGATCAAGGCGCAGACAAGATACTTCAAATTGCTGATCTTTAAAAAGAATCCCTTCTTCTTCAATCTCAAAAAAATGCAATGGATAGCTGACTTTCGTCTGAGAAATCCGCAAAACGGTTTGAATGTATGTTTTGATCCCCTTGGGTCCATAAATCTCTAGAGGTGTGTCTCCGCCTTGAAAGGAGCGGCTGCTGATCAATCCTGGCAATCCATAAATATGATCACCATGAAGATGGGTAATAAAGATTTTTTCAATCTTTCTCGGTCTAATCGTAGAATGCAAGATCTGCATTTGTGTCCCTTCGCCACAATCAAAAAGCCAAACGGCATTGCGTTCATCTAATAATCGTAACGCAGTGCTGGTCACGTTTCGATGTTTCGCAGGCACTCCAGCACCTGTTCCTAAAAATTCTAATTCCATAAGCTTCTTTCCTTTCATCTCTTTCCAATTTTAGCGGAAAAGAAATCAAGTTGCAATTGAAGCTTGCGGTTTTTATTTCTCGGATTGGCTATCGGATTCATCGTTATGGGAATTTTTCCAATCCTCTTGAACACGTGCCTTGGTGGATTCTTCGACTTTTTTGGCCGTCTCGATCTCTGCCTCGACATCATCGTAGTCAAAACGAGTGATGTCACCGCCTAATTCATTCATGATCAGTTGGTTCAAAGGACGATTGTCCTCTTCATCGGCAATCAATAATAACCCCGTATCGCCTACACCAATTTGGTTTCCGACGTGTTCGAAGAGCATTTGCGCATTTTGGATCTCTTTTGCGTCACGAGTAGCACCGATCATACTACCGCCAAACCAGCCCAGCATGATTCCCAAAGGCCCACCTAACACACCAACGAGCATCCCGATCAAACCACCAGTTGATGTCTTATTGTTTCCAGTAAAATCAAGAAAATCCTCGACTTTAAATTGATGCACGCCTTCATTGGTGTGGGTAAGAACCGCCATTTGCTCTCCTTTGATCTTTCGTTCCATATGCATCCGTTTCACTTCAGAAAAGGCTTGATACGCTTTGGCACTAGCATCAAAGTTCATTACAATGACTCGTTTTGACATAAAAATCGCTCCCTTTGGTTTATTTGTTCTTTTCTTTATTTTAACAGTAAATCATTTAAATGAAAAAAGAAACCAAAAAGACTGCTGATCATTGATTTCTTAGAGAAAATCAATGATCGGCAGTCAAAACCAATTCAACTATGAAGGATTTTTTTAAAAAAATGATGTTCTTTTAAACGCTTATTCGACAAACTCAAATTCAAAATTACCGATACGCACAATATCACCGTCTTTGGCACCTCTCGCACGCAATGCTTCATCGACACCCAATCCACGTAATTGACGAGCAAAACGCATCACAGTCTCATCGTGATCAAAGTTCGTCATTTGGAATAGTTTTTCGATTTTCTCACCGCTCAAGATCCAAGTTGCATCAGGATCGCGATCGATTGCAAACTCCGGTTCATCCGATTGGAAGCCGTAATGAACCACATCTTCTTCGATTTCTTCATCGTACAAGAGGAACTCAGGAGTGACTTCCAATAGATCCGCTGTCGCATTCAGCAAGGCATCGATTCCCTTACGAGTGACACCAGAGATTGGGAAAATCATTGGTTCATCCGCGAACTCATCCGTTTTTTCTTTTGCCAGCTGCTCTTTGAAAAGGGCTAGGTTTTCTTCAGCATCCGGCATATCCATCTTATTGGCAACGATGATCTGTGGGCGCTCTAGTAAGCGCAAGTTATGGGTCGACAATTCATTGTTGATGGATAAATAGTCTTCATATGGATCGCGCCCTTCCATGCCGCTCATATCGATCACATGTAAAATGACCCGCGTCCGTTCGATATGACGTAAAAACTGAGTCCCTAAACCAACACCTTGCGAAGCACCTTCGATCAAGCCAGGCAGATCGGCTACTGCAAAACTACGACCATCAGTGGTCGTTACCATGCCTAAATTTGGTACCAGTGTTGTAAAATGATACGCGCCGATTTTTGGACGAGCAGACGAAATCACAGAGAGTAATGTTGACTTCCCAACTGAAGGGAAACCAACTAAACCAACATCTGCTAAGACTTTTAGTTCGAGCTCGATCTTTCTTTCTTGACCGGGTTCTCCGTTCTCTGCTAATTCTGGGGCTGGATTTTTTGGAGAAGCAAACCGAATGTTCCCACGGCCGCCCCGCCCGCCTTTTGCGATTACTAATGTTTGACCTTGCTCAATCAAATCACCTAATAAGGCACCTGTTTCAGCATCACGAACGGTGGTGCCTTGGGGTACTTTGATGTAAGTATCATCTGAGCCACGGCCGTGCATTCCTTTACTCATGCCATTTTCCCCGGGTTGCGCTTTAAAATGACGATTAAAGCGGAAATCCATTAATGTACGCAAACCTTCGTCTACGACTAAAATGACATCACCGCCACGTCCCCCGTCCCCACCTGCGGGTCCGCCGTCTGGGACATATTTCTCTCGGCGAAAAGCAACCATCCCGTCGCCGCCTTTTCCTGCTTTGACATCGATTGTCACTTGATCTAAAAACATGGACATTATTTGTCCTCCATTCTTTTTTTACTACCTTCTATACTTTTTGATTATCAGTTATCTCACTTTAAGTGGTTACTATTTCTCTAATAAGAAAGTCTATTTTATTGTAACGACCGAAACGCCTTTTGTCTATCTTTTCTCATGGGTTTCCGTAAGAAATCGCGAATTCTTAAGGGTTATTCTTTGACAGTCACAGGAAATCGTAGCAAACTTTTAAGTGTACCAGTACACAATCAAAGGAGGAAACAAGAAATGACAGTAAAAGTTGGAATCAATGGTTTTGGACGAATTGGACGTTTGGCTTTTCGTAGGATCAGAGAAGTTTCTGCTGATATTGAAGTTGTGGCAATCAATGATTTGACGAGTCCAGTCATGTTAGCACACTTATTGCAATTTGACTCGACCCACGGCACGTACCCTGGAACTGTTACTGCAACGGATAATGCTATCGTTGTCGATGGCAAAGAGACCCGAGTGTACGCTGAACCAGACGCAAGCAAAATCCCTTGGGCAAAAGAAAATGGCGTCGATATCGTTTTAGAATGCACGGGTTTTTACACTTCCGCAGAAAAAGCCCAAGCTCATCTTGATGCGGGTGTCAAACGAGTCGTGATCTCCGCACCAGCTGGTAATATGAAAACGATCGTTTACAATGTCAACTCCGACACGTTAACAACAGAGGATACTATCATATCCGCAGGTTCTTGTACGACCAACTGCTTAGCTCCGATGGCCTACTTCTTAAATGAGGAATTCGGGATCGAAGTTGGTACGATGACGACGGTACATGCCTATACTTCTACCCAAATGCTATTGGATGGTCCAGTAAAAGGCGGAAACTTAAGAGCCGCTCGGTCCGCTGCAGACAACACGATCCCTCACTCGACGGGTGCTGCCAAAGCGATCGGTCTAGTTATTCCAGAATTAAATGGCAAATTACAAGGCCACGCCCAACGGGTTCCTGTCGTCGATGGTTCTTTAACAGAATTAGTCTCAATTTTGAAAACCAAAGTAACCGCCGATGAAGTCAATGAAGCGATCAGAAAACACACCGTCGATAATCCGTCATTCGGTTACGATGACCGTGAGATCGTCTCTGGAGATGTGATTGGTACCACTCAAGGGTCTATCTTTGATCCGACACAAACAGAAGTAACCACGGCTGGGGATTTCCAACTGGTGAAAACCGTCGCTTGGTATGATAATGAATATGGCTTTACATGCCAAATGATTCGTTTGCTAGAAGAATTTGCTCGTTTATAAGCCAAAGGTCAAGCAAAAAATGCCGGTTCTTTTTTAGAACCGGCACTTTTTTATTCATTTGCAGGGTGATCGTATTTGTCCAAAAAAGCTGCAATTTTTTCTTTATAAAGGTCTGGATCTGTTTTATAGCTTTTCGCATGCTCGGCACCTGAAACAACCCACTTTTCTTTTGGTGCATCGGTCGCGTTATACAAAATATCCAGCATCGAATAAGGAACAAACGTATCCGCATCGCCATGGATAAAAAAGATCGGACGCGTATTCTTTTGCAGTTGTTTGACTGCATCTGCTTCACCGAAGAAATACCCCGCTCGGATTTTTGTGACAAGACTAGTGACATTCATCAATGGAAAGGCCGGTAGACCAAACAATTGATCGAGTTGATAACCCAATTCTTCATTGACGTTGGTATACCCACAATCTTCAATGATAGAAGTGACATTTTTCGGCAAGTCTTCCCCACTGGTCATCATTACCGTGGCAGCCCCCATACTGATGCCATACAAAGTGATCGTTTCTTCAGGACCATTTTTTGCGAGTACTTCATCGATCCATTGCAGATAATCCTTACGTTCGTGCCACCCAAAACCAATATAATCTCCTTCGCTTTGACCATGCCCTCGAGCGTCTGGAACCAAGACATTATAGCCTAAATCATGATACATCTTAGCATAGTCCGCCATCGTTTCTGCATTCCCCATGTAGCCATGCGCGATGATCGCCGTTTTTCCTCGATTCTTCTCCTCCGCCGGTAGATAAATGGCGGATAATTTTAAATCATCTTCAGAAGTCAGCTGCCACATCTCACGATTTGCTGGATCTGTAAACCAATTTTGCGATTCATTTCCTGTCTGATTTTCATCCGTACCAGGGGTATCTCCTTCCAAAAAATCTTTTTCTGAAGGAACCACCGCATAATCGTAAAAATAGTTTCCTGCATACCCTAATCCTGCAATTGCTAATACAGCCACTCCGATGGCAATCTTCCAGCGCAATTTCACACTTGTCACGTCCTCTTGTTATATAGTTTACATAATATTATTATGGTTTCGTCATTCCTCAAGGAAAGAACCCACTACATAAATTACCGTTTTTTGCTCATGTTTGTCAATCGCAAGCGCCCAAAAAGAAAACCATTGCCAACAATCTTTGTTGGCAATGGTTGATTTTCGTGGTAATTAGTTATTTTCGACCAATTTAAAACTTGACCAAGGTTTCAAAAATTCTAATAAGAATAGTTCCTCATCAGCGATCTTACCAACGACATTGACTCGACCATCATTTTTCATTGCTTTCAAGGCGATTTGCGTCTCCCCTTTGTATTGTCCATAGCCAGCATTATCGATCAAGACATCCCCTCTTACCATATCACGGGTATCATGAGGCGGAAATTCCTTGTCTTTATAATAGATCCGCGTCATCGTTGAACGCAAGATGTATTCCGAACGATCTCCTCGATAGCTGTGCAGATTATCGAAGAGACAAATTCGTTCATCTTCAGTGATTCCGTCAACGACATCGACTCTTAATGTCGGATAATCCGCGTGAAACGCTTCAGCCATTGCTGCCAATTCTGCTTCTGAAGCATAGGCATTTCCAACAGAGATATCATCGATCAAGCCAGTCAACACTAAATGTTTGACTTGCGTAGCTAGTGGCAGATCACGATGATCTTCCAAAGAGCATAAACCATCTTGTGTTGGCCATGGACCGAAATCAGCTTCGTGAGAATTCACGAAAGCCATCGTATTTAAATTGTATTTGCGGAATTTTTCCGAACAAAAAACGAAATGGTCGTAGCCCAACCCTGAATAGCGATGAGGATAGAAGTTATGCGAGCCTAGTAAATTTTCAGTATTAGGCGAATAACTCATGATGTTATCCACGTAGCTCGTACCACTGCTCATATTGATTTCGATTTTAATCCCGTAAGGATTACGCGTCATTTTGGCTTCTTCTGAACCAGTAAAACCAATATCTAACCGAACACCGTAAGCCCCCATCTCATCAAAGAAGGATAAATCATCATAAGAAATACCTAGCTGTTCGAATAAACCAGGATTGATATCTACCATGACTTCCATTCCTAACTGATTGGCATAATCCACGACTTGTTTAAAGTCTGCCAAGACTTTTTCTTTGTCATCGTTGATTTGTAGCAAACTGGTAAATACCCGTTTAAAGCCGTATTTGTGTGCCAAGTCTAAATACGCTTTGTCCTTTTCAAACGTTGAGCGCTCTGGATAAATCGATATCCCTAATTTTCCCATCAAAAAAACCTCCTGTAAATTCTATCCGTTTATTATAATGAATCCTCTTTCATTATAGCAAACATCTAAAAAGTGGTCTACACCTTTCCGCCTGTTTCTTTCTCATTCCACAAAATCTGCGCTTTCTTCTATGTCTCTTTTTTGTTATGATTATCATTAAGAAAACTGGAAGGAATGAAAGAATGAAAAAAATCCTATTCACACTGACAGCAGCTGCTAGCCTTTTATTATTAGCTGCTTGTACAGGTTCAAGTACCACCGATCCCTCATCAAGCAATTCGGCAGAAAGCACGTCGACCTCAGAATCCGTTGACTTGAATGCCCTGGAATTGCCGCAATTATCAACGGATGTGCAAGAGAATGAAGCTTTAGTTGAAATGGTGACGGAAGAAGGCTCGATCAAAATCAAACTTTTCCCAGAGATTGCGCCCAAGGCAGTCGAAAACTTTTTGACCCATGCCAAAGATGGTTATTATGACGGCTTGACTTTCCATCGTGTCGTAGAAGAGTTTATGATCCAAGGGGGCGACCCTAATGGTGATGGCACTGGCGGAGAAAGCATATGGGGCGAAGGATTCGGCGAAGAATACTCGAACCAGCTTTATCACTTGCGAGGCGCATTGGCAATGGCAAAATCAAGTGCGCCAAACAGCCAAGGCAGTCAATTCTACATCGTTCAAAATGATCAAGACGTATCCGACGGTCTAGCGATCCAACACTATCCTGAAAAAATCATCGAAGCCTACAAAAATGGTGGAACACCACAATTGGACGGTAGCTATACCGTTTTTGGTCAAGTGATCGAAGGCATGGATGTCGTAGATAAAATTGCGCAAGCAGAAACCCAAGACTCTGGCAATGGTGAGAATTCTCAACCGGTTGAGCCAGTGAAGATCGAAACGATCAAGGTCTTACAAGAAGCCAAAGAATAAATAAAAAAACCGCTGAAGTCTCCGATACTCGGGAATTTCAGCGGTTTTCTTTTACTTTTGGTCGCCTACGATAAAGGTAAATTCGCACTCAGCAGCTTTTTTGCCATCCACTGTCGCTACCGCATCAGCAGTTCCAACGGAGCCTTTGATTTTGGTGATCTCAAAAACAAGTTTCATAGTATCTCCCGGAACAACTTTTTGACGGAATTTGGCTTTGTTTATGCCGCCGATATACGCCGTTCTACCTTGGAATTCCTCGGATTTCAAGATCAGGATCGATCCTGCTTGTGCCAATGTTTCTAAAATCAAGGCACCTGGCATTACTGGATTTCCCGGAAAATGACCTTGGAAAAAGTCTTCGTTGATGGTAACATTTTTCGTTGCGATAATCTTTTTGCCAGACTCGATTTCATCGACATAATCAATATATATAATTGGGTAGCGATTTGGAATCAAATCCATGACTTCTGTTTCAGTCAATAGTTTTTTCATGGTTTCCCTTCCTTGCTTAAGAATTTATTATAGTTTGATTATCAAAGTATCATAGTTCAGCGGAATTCGCAACTAAATATTTATTAAGAAAAAAATAGTTTGACAATCAAACAATTATGCTTAATAATTAGAAATCAAGATAGTTTGATTTACTATTTGTCATTATACGTATTTTATTATTGTTGAATTTATTAAGGAGTGGAATTATGAGTTTTTTAACCGGTAAAAAAGTTGTCGTCATGGGCGTTGCCAACAAACGCAGTATCGCTTGGGGCTGTGCACAAGCATTAAAAGCACAAGGAGCCGAAGTGATCTACACGTATCAAAACGACCGCATGAAGAAGCCTTTAGAGCGCTTATTGGAATCTGATGAATTTGTAGTGGAGTGTGACGTCGCTAATGACGAAAGCATTGCTGCCGCCTTTGATACAATCAAAGAATATGCTGGAGAGATCCATGGTGTCGTCCATGCCGTCGCTTATGCTAATAAAGAAGATCTTTCTGGCGACATTTTGAATATTTCTCGTGACGGTTATGCTTTGGCGCAAGACATCAGCAGTTATTCATTGATTGCCGTCACTAAATATGCCAAACCAATCTTAGCTGAAAATGCTGGAATCGTTACCCTTTCCTACTTAGGTGCCGAACGGGCAGTACCAAACTACAACATGATGGGTATTGCGAAAGCTGCTTTGGAATCAAGTGTTCGCTATTTAGCTGCCGAACTTTCACCGCAAAAGATCCGTGTCAATGCGATTTCAGCTGGCGCCATCAAGACGCTGGCAGTAACTGGTGTAAAAGACTATCAAAAACTGATCCAATTGTCAGAGGATCGAACACCAGATCATATTGGTGTAACGATCGAAGAAGTCGGCAATGCTTGTGCCTTCTTGATCAGTCCTTTATCAAGCGGGATTATCGGCGAAGTGATTTTTGTTGATAAAGGCGTTCATTTATCTTAATCAATAATTGTCATAGAAAAGTCTGCTATTTGCCTACCCGTTGGCTGAGCAGGCTTTTTCTGAAAAAAACAGGTATTTCAGAAAACCTCCTTTGCATTTCTATTTTATCTTCGTTAAAATAGATGCAGTAAGACTTGGAGGGATTTTATGAAACAACTGCTACTCGCAGCTAGCACGACCGATTCAAGTGGTTCCAGCATTACCGAACCAGCAGCTGCTCAGCTCAATGCATTGCAAAAATGGTGGGCGTCCATCGACTGGGAATCGATCATTGGCCTACTGATTCAAAAAGCATTGATGTTGCTTTTTTTATGTATCCTATTCGGTATTTTATTGAAAATAAGCAATATGATCATCGATCGGATCTATCGTTCCTATGAAAAAAAAGCCAGTTTCAATGTGAGTCGAATCAACACGATCCATACCTTGATCCGCAATACGGTTCATTACACATTAGGCTTCTTTTTTGTCTATGCACTCCTTTCAACCATCGGCGTTCCTGTAGGCTCTCTATTAGCAGGTGCCGGAGTCGTCGGTGTCGCACTTGGTTTAGGCGCCCAAGGTTTTATGAACGACTTGATTACTGGCTTCTTTATTATTACCGAGCAACAAATCAATGTTGGTGATTACGTCCGCTTGACCAATCTGACGCTTGAAGGTACGGTGACGGCAGTCGGTATTCGGACTGTTCAATTAAAATCCGTTGATGGAACCGTTCATTATATCCCAAATCGTAACATCACGACCATCAGTAATACATCAAGAGCCAATATGCAAGTCGTGGTAGACGTACGTATCTTACCATCTGAAGGCTTAGATGAAATACGTGCCATCATTGAAGAAGTCAATGAACAGATTGCTCAGCAGCATGAAGAAGAGATTCAAACGGCCCCTACGGTCTTCGGTTTAGTGGATTTAGGGAACAACAACTTTGCAATTCGTACGACCATGTATGTGACCAACGGTACGCAATGGAAAATCAAAGAGGAATTTTTGGCCGCATCGATCGATTCTTTAACTGCCAAAGGCTATACGATCCCCAATGCGCCGATCGTCGGTATTTAAAAAAGGTTATCCCGAAACTGGGATAACCTTTTTTCTATACCACATGCAGTTCATCTGTCATCTTTGGGGCATCTTCTTTAGAAATCAGCAAATAGCGTCTTTCAATTTCGTGCGCCAAATGATTGACGGATTTTAAAATCTCTTTGCGGGTGATAATCCCAACAAAGACATTGTCATCATCAACGATCGGCAAGAATGCTTGATCTACTAACAAATGCAGCATATTTTCCAACTCATCGTTTTCTTTGATGCAATTCACATTGACTTCCATGACATCTGCCACAGTCAGCCCTTCAATATTTTCCATACTGAAGCCAGTGAGATCCATCATGCGTTCTACGATGTTTGAGAGGCTGATTAAGCCGACTAAATGGTCCTCACTATCTAGTACAGGGATCTTTGAATAGCCCACTTTTGATAAAACAAGCAATGCGTGACTCAAAGGGTGGTTATAAAATACCGATGCCACATTTTCTGCTGGCACCAAGAAATTTTCTTGGTTCTCGAGTAATATTTTTTCTACGGTCTGTCCTATCAATCTAATTGCCTCCATTTCACAGCTACTCTTCTATTTTACTTGAAAATGAGAATAGAAAGTAGAAACCTGCAAAATTATAATGAAATTTTTACTTTTTGATTCCGCTTACTTAGCGTGTGAAAACAAAAGCTAGCTCAGGGACTTTATGAAAGGAACGATCATAGTATTGGATTGCCCATTGTTCTGGCGTACTTTCGATAATCGCAAAGCTTTTGATTTGAATTTGCCCTCTCGGTTGGGAAATACTGCCGGGATTCAAGAAAAGCCGATTCCCAACTTTCTCACAAGCAATTTGATGCGTGTGACCAAACAGTGCGATCGAGGCATCGGCTTGTTGCGCTTGTAGCCCTAATTTCGTTACACCAAAACGGACATCTGCCAAATGGCCATGAGTCATATAGATGGTGTCCAGCGGCGTTTTGATGATACGCTCATTGGGAAAACCACCGCCATAATCGCAATTGCCGCAAACGACTTGAAAAGTATCCCACAAAGGGTCTGTGTCAGGTAGTTCGGAGTCCCCACAGTGCAGGAATAAATCGACTTGATTTTCGAATTCATTTTTAAGATCAACAAGAATCTCACGATCTGAATGATTGTCACTGACAACTAAATATTTCATACATTTTCTCCTTCTAACCACTCCTGCCACTGTTCCTGCAGCTTTTTGATTGCTAGACCACGGTGGCTGACTCGGTTCTTTTCTTCTTGTCTCATTTGGGCTGCGCTTTGCTCTGAACCATCAGGAATAAACAATGGATCGTAACCGAACCCATTTTCTCCACGGGGGATACGGCCGATTCTTCCCGGCCATTGAGCTTCAACCACCAAACTCTCTTTTCCTGGCGCTGCGAAAACTAACGTACAGTGAAATTGAGCACTGCGCTTGTCATCTTCGACATCCGTCAATTCATAAAGTAATTTTGCATTATTGGCAGCGTCACTTTTTTGCTCACCAGCAAATCGAGCAGAGTACACCCCTGGTCGACCCCCTAATGCATCGACTTTCAGTCCTGAGTCATCAGCTAACACCGGTCTTCCCAAAATTCTGGCGATGGTTTCCGCTTTAAGGCGGGCATTTTCTTCAAAGGTGGTGCCGGTTTCTTCAACATCTGGCAAGGAAGGATAGTCTTTTAAGGTGCGGACATCGTAACCTGCTGCGCCAAATACGGCTTTAAACTCCTTGGCTTTTCCTGGATTGCCTGTAGCAATGACAATCGTTTTTTCGGGAATCTCATAAGGGGGTTCATCTGGTAAAAACAGTGCCTCTTTTTGATAGGCAATCAATTCTTCGATAGCTGTTTTTCCGTAGATCAGCATCTCATTCAACTGCGGGCCATCAAAGGTTGCTTCTTCCCCAGTTCCTTGCAATTCGACAAATCGACCAGATTCCGTCATCACCAAATTCATGTCAACAGCAGCTGAAGAATCTTCTTGATAATCGAGATCAGTCACACAGGTACCATCTGGTAAGATCCCGACACTAATTGCTGCCAAATGCTCCTTGATTGGATCTTCCGTCAATGCTTTGTCACGCAACAAGGTATCGATAGCTAAACGCAACGCGACAAAAGCGCCGGTAATACTGGCTGTTCTGGTTCCGCCATCCGCTTGGACGACATCACAATCGACGACGATACTACGTTCCCCTAATTTTTCTAAATCGACTACGGCTCGTAAGGAACGAGCGATCAGCCGTTGGATCTCCATCGTACGACCAGAAAGCTTGCCTTTGGCACTTTCTCGACGATTACGAGTGTTGGTCGCTCGTGGGAGCATACTGTATTCGGCTGTGACCCAGCCTTTTCCCGTATCTCGTAAAAACGGAGGGACTCGATCTTCAATCGTTGCCGAACAAATCACGGTTGTGTCACCAAAAGAGATCACAACCGATCCTTCGGGGTGTTTGTAGACGTTGGTTTGAATGTTGACTGGTCTTAACATTGTTTCTTTTCTGCCATCATGTCGCATTTAAAAGCCTCCTAAATCAGTGTGAATCGATGAGATCGTGTCTAAATCAAGCCAATCATTGGCAATCTCATCAAATATTTTCGGTGAACCAGTAGTAAAAAATGCATGTTGCGGATGCGGATCGTCCTGACTCGTTGCTGCAATGGAAAAATAGTCCAACAAGGTACTGACTTCCCCCACCGTTTCTGCCCCTGAATCAATCAGCTGGATATGGGCGCCTAATTCATTTTGGATCAAAGGGCGCAATAAAGGATAATGAGTACAGCCCAGAATCACTGTATCTAACCGCTTGTTTTTCAATGGACGCAACGTTTCTGCCACGATTTTCTTGGCGACCGAGCTATGGTATTGTTTGCTTTCTACGATCGGCACAAACTTTGGGCAAGCCAAACTGACGACTGACGCATGGGGCGCTTTGCCATGAAGAGCGCGCTTGTAAGAGTCGCTTTTGATCGTTCCATTTGTTCCGATGACACCGATTCGCTGGTTTTTGCTTGCTTTGACTGCTGCTCGACTACCGGGCAGGATCACGCCAATCACCGGGATCGCTAGTTTTTCTTTGATTTCTTCAAGGGCGACCGCTGTCGCTGTATTACAAGCGATTACCAACATTTTAATGTTTTTTTCTAATAAAAAACGGGTCATTTGCCACGTATACGCGATAACTTGCTCAGCAGGTCTCGGACCATACGGGCATCTGGCTGTATCTCCCAGATAAAGAATCGATTCGTTGGGTAATTGCTTGATTGCTTCTTTGACGACCGTCAACCCACCAACACCAGAATCGATAAAACCAATTGGTCTGTTGTTTGTCATAGTTTCCATCCTTTACATGAAAAAAAGAGTTTGGTGCGTTTTTCTCTCTTATTCATTTTGGACTTTTTTTGTCTATTTTTCAAGTATTCCTTTCGTTTGCTAAAAAAGCTTTCCCAAAAAATACGAAACGGTCAAAAAGAAAAAAGCCCCAACGATTGGCTCACAACCCACAAGTTGCACTTGCATGGGTAAAAGACCGATCGTGGGGATGTTTTTGTCGATTATTCTTTTTAGTAATCGTACTGACGTTTTTCCAAAAAGCCAGAAAGCAATGACAATGCATAACAAACCAAAAAGTATAAAACAGTCATTGCCAAAAACATAGGCAAAACATAGTTTGTATTTTGACCATAAATGATTCGAGCATGATGAGTCAGCTCTGGTAAAGAAATAATCACGGCTAATGACGTATCTTTGATCAAAGAGATCAACTGACTGACGATCGCTGGCAACATCGCTTTAAATGCCTGTGGCACGACGATACTCCGCAATACTTCGACATAGCTTAGCCCTGTTGACAAACCAGCTTCCATCTGCCCTTTTGGCACAGCATTCAAACCAGCACGAAAGATTTCAGAGAGCATCGCTGATTCAAAAATCGTCAACGCCACAACCGCTGACCAAAAAATATTAAAGCGGATACCGATCTGCGGCAATGCAAAGTAAGTGAAAAAGATGATCAAGAGCAAAGGCAAGTTACGAATAACATCGATCACGACACCTAATACTTTAGAAAAGACCGGGATCGAGCTGAAGCGCAAAATGCCGGCGATCCCTCCGATAATAAAGCTAAATAAAATCGATAGGATCGACACTTCAACTGTTACCCGCAAGCCATCGATCAAGAAGCGAATGTTAATCGCTGAAAAAGCTTCAAAAAAATCCATAGTTCGTTAGCTCCTTTCTATGAGCGGACAGCCCAACGCCGTTCCAAGTAAACCATCAAATAAGACAATGGTAGGGTAATGATCAAATAGAAAAGACCAACAATGATATACGTATCGAATGTATTGAAGGTCTCACTTGCGATCAAATCCCCTTGATACATAATATCTAATCCTGCGACCATCGCCAAAATTGATGAGTTTTTAACAAGATTGATAAATTGATTGCCTAACGGCGGTACGACGATCTTAAAAGCCTGAGGCAAAATAATGTAACGCATCGCTTGGCTGTACGTAAAACCAGAAGACAAGGAAGCTTCCATCTGGCCTTTAGGAACCGTTTGAATCCCTGACCGGATCGTCTCAGCGATAAATGCCGATGTATAGATCGTTAAGCCAATCGTTCCCGCTTGAAAACCGTCAAAAGAAACCCAATACATTGGCACAACGACATAAAAGAACATCACGATGATCAATAAGGGAATATTTCTAAAAAACTCAACATACGCTTTGGCAATCCCTTTGATGAGGCGATTGTCTGACAACTGAAAAATTGCCATTAAGGTTCCGATCAAAAGACTAAAAAACAGTGCGATCAAACTCGCCATGACTGTGTATTTAAAGCCTTCAATAAACTGACCGGTATACGTTTGAAATAATTCAACCATTCAGTTTCCTCCTACTCTACTTTTCCTGATTCGTCTTCAGGGAACCACTTGTTGTATATCTCATCATAGGTTCCATCTTCACGCATTTCCCGCAAGGCTTGATTCACTGCATCAAGAAACGGCTTTTGTCCTTTATTGATGGCAATCCCATAAGGTTCTTCTGTAAAAGTTTCGCCAACTAAATGGTAATTGGGATTTTCACTCGCCATCCCTAATAAGATCGCATTATCCGTGGTCATAGCATCCCCTTGACCAGATTGTAAAGCAGTAAAGGCTTCCGCATAATTCTCAAGTTCTAAAATTTGCGCTTCTGGTGCTGCTTCACGGATGTTCACAGCTGAGGTAGAGCCTTTAACGACCAATACAGTGGTGTCTGCGGTCAAATCTTCGATCCCTTGAATAGGACTGTCTTTGGCAACTAATAAAGATTGACCTGCATCAAAGTAGACATCGGAAAAATCGACCTGTTTTTTACGTTCTTCTGTGATAGTCATCGTGGCGATGATTGCATCGATGTTGCCGTTTTTCAAAAGAGGAATCCGGGTTTTTGAGGTAACTTCAACAAAGATGGCATTGCCATCACGACCTAAAATTTTCTCAGTGATTGCACGAGCGATATCAATATCGAATCCCCGTACTTCTCTAGTCGCGATATCCATCAATCCAAAAAGACGGGTATCGTTTTTTACGCCCCAAACGATCTGATTCGTCTCTTTGCTGTTTTCTAAAATATCGATATCTGCGGCACTTTGTCCTTTACAACCTGAGAAAGTCACAAGGGCAAAGGCTAAGACTAGAAAGGAAAATATTTTCTTTCTCATAAGGGTTCCTCCTATTGCTTAATGATTTGTGACTTTACTCAAGAATTGTTTTGCACGTTCGTCTCTTGGTGCATCAAAGAATCCATCGACATCGCGCCGGTCTTCTAAGACTTGTCCTTCCGCCATAAAGACGATTCGATCTGCTACTTCACGGGCAAAGCTCATTTCATGGGTAACAACGATCATGGACATACCTTCACTGGCAATTTTTTTCATGACATCCAATACATCACCAATCATTTCTGGATCCAATGCTGACGTTGGCTCATCAAAAAGCAGCATCTCTGGTTTCATCGCAAGCCCTCTGGCAATTGCGACCCGCTGCTGTTGTCCGCCGGATAACATGGAAGGATAGGAATCTTTTTTATCTAACATCCCTACCCGATCAAGAAGTTTTTCCGCCAAATTGATGGCTTCTTGCTCATTTTGTTTTAATACTTTAATCGGTGCCAACGTAATATTTTCTAACACGGTTTTATTTGGATACAAGTTGAAATGTTGAAACACCATGCCGATGTTTTTTCTAATTTCTGTCATTTTGACATCTTTGTCAAACAAGTTCTTACCATTGACCAATAATTGACCACCTGAAATGGTTTCTAGACCATTAATCGTACGGAGCATTGTACTTTTACCAGATCCTGAAGGCCCGATAACAACAACGACCTCACCTTTTTCAAATTCAAGGTTGATGTTTTTTAATGCATGGAACTTTCCGTAATATTTCTCTACGTTCTTAAATTCGATCATTGCCATTGATTCACACTCCTAGCTTTTTTTAAAATTAAATGAGTAATTGGAAAGATTTGATTCATATTATAGCTCAATCTTTTTTCATTTGTAAAGGTTCTTTTCCAATGTTCCCCCCTTATTTCTGAAAAGACAAGTGCTATTTTACTTTGATGTGAGGTTTTTGTCCATGAAAATTTTTCTCACCCCATCAGATCACAAGGAGAACCGGTTGTTTCTTTTGCTAAAAAAAGGTAAGATAAACCATATAACAAAGGAAAAGGTGGAAAAAAAGTGAATACGATTTTAACTGGCGACCGCCCAACTGGCAAATTGCATCTTGGCCATTATGTGGGGTCTTTAAAAAAACGGGTCGAAATGCAAGCTGACCCTGAAAATCAGCTTTATATCATGGTCGCTGACATGCAGGCACTAACAGATAATGCGAAAACACCTGAGAAGGTCTCAGCGAATATTTTAGAAGTTGCTTTGGATTATTTAGCCGTTGGATTGGATCCAGCAAAAACAACGATGTTTATTCAATCGCAAATCCCTCAGCTCTCTGAATTGACGATGTATTATCTCAATCTAGTCAGTGTTGCTCGAGTACGACGCAATCCAACCGTTAAAGCCGAAATTGAACAAAAAAAATTTGGTGAAGGCGTTCCTTCTGGTTTCTTCATCTATCCTGTCTCTCAAGCAGCGGATATCACCGCTTTTAAAGCAAATTTAGTCCCAGTCGGCGAAGATCAAAAACCAATGCTGGAACAAACGCAAGAAATCGTGCATAGTTTTAATTCTACGTATAGTGAAGTATTAGTCGAACCAAAAGCGGTTTTACCGCCAAAAGGCATGGGACGTTTAGCGGGGATCGATGGGAACGGGAAAATGAGC
Source organism: Enterococcus sp. NPDC086594 (assembly GCF_044746145.1). NCBI lineage: Bacteria > Bacillati > Bacillota > Bacilli > Lactobacillales > Enterococcaceae > Enterococcus > Enterococcus sp. NPDC086594. Next base: position 58,614 of record NZ_JBIVBP010000014.1, on the reverse strand, counting down.
AAATCATTGAACAACGGCATTTACTTAGCTGATCCAGCCGATGTATTACAAAAGAAAGTGATGAGCATGTACACGGACCCAAATCACATTCATGTCAACGACCCCGGACAAGTTGAAGGCAATATGGTCTTCACTTATCTTGATGTATTTGGTACCGAAAAAGAAAAAATTGCTGAATTAAAAGAACATTACACCCGTGGTGGATTAGGCGATGTCAAAATCAAACGCTATTTGATCGATGTTCTAGAAGCCGAATTTGCACCGATTCGTGAACGCCGTGAAGCTTTTGCAAAAGATCCCGGTGAAGTGATGAACTTACTAAAACTTGGTAGTGAAAAAGCTGAACAAGTTGCCGCTCAGACGTTAGCTGAAGTCAAAAATGCAATGGGCATCAATTACTTTGCTTAAAAAAACAAGCCTTTACGGCTTGTTTTTTTGTTTACAAATCGGAATGAATTCTTTCATGCAAAACCTATGTACAAACTCTGTGTTAGATTTCACGAGAACACTTCCTCCCCAGACTGACACTTTGTGTATTTTGATTTGATGCTGTTTCTTGCGCAAAAATCGAGGAGCTGTCCTAAAAAATAACTTCATAAAACGCTGATTAGAAAATGCATTTTTTCAGCCTAGCCAGTGTTTAAAAAAGGTTGTACCAAAAAAGCTGGAATGCCTTCTATAGAGAAATCTTTTAAGGCTTTCACTCAACTCCTAACATTCTTGTGTCATCTGAGCATCTATTATAATAGTAGAAAACGTTCCCCACCCAACTTCTTTGTATGGTGGAGAACGTTTTTCTACTTATTTGATTAGCGGATTTCTGCTTGAACGTTTTCTTCTAAGTTACGAGTAATTTTCGCTATTGCTTGATTGATCTCTTCATCCGTCAGGGTAGCTTCCGGATTGCTAAAGGTCAGACTGTACCCTAGAGATTTTTTACCTGATTCAATGTTTTTCCCTTGATAAACATCGAATAAACGAATATCACTTAAGAAGCGACCTGCACTTTCACGAATGATTTCCATCACGGATTGGTTATCGATCGTTTCATCGAGCAAGAGTGCCATATCTCGGGTCACTGATGGGAACTTAGAAACTGGTTGATAGACCAATTGTTCTGTTTTAGCTGCTAACAACTGATCTAAGTTCAATTCAGCAACATAGGTTTCACTCACTTCGTAGGCTTTGGCGATCGATGGGTGGACTTGTCCCAAGAAGCCGATTTCTAGGTCATCTAGCAAGATCATTGCCGTACGCCCAGGATGCATCTCTTTGATATCTGCCGTTTTTTGATAACGAATACGGTCGGTTAATGCCAACGAATCAAAAAGATTTTCTAAAATGCCTTTCAAATGGAAGAAATCAACTTTTTGAGCTTGAGTTTGCCAGTCTTTCTCATGGATATTTCCTGTCAATGCTAGCCCTAAGTGATTGACTTCTGTTGGCAGTTCGTGTTTACTGTCGCCCGTTTGATAGAAGACGCGACCAATTTCATATAAAGCAACACGATTGTTTTTACGTGCCAAATTGTACGCAACGTCGTCTAACAAACCTGAAATCAGATTCAAGCGCAAGACGGCACGCTCTTCGGTCATTGGCCAATCCAATCGAGTCACTTGGCTCGATTTATCCGTAAATTGTTGCGCCTTCTCTTCCGTTGTCAAAGCATAGCTGATGGCTTCACTGACCCCGTTGCCTTCCAAAAGAGTCCGAACTTCTCTAGTCAGACGTTGCGCTTTGGTTAAATGACCGGCAACCGTTTCTCCTTGCGGTAAAGTCGATGGCAAACGATCATAACCGTAAATACGCGCCACTTCTTCAATGATATCTGCTTCGATCGTAATATCCCAACGACGAGGTGGGACTGAAACAATATAGCTGTCTGCTTCTTGACGATGACCAAAGCCTAATGCATCAAAGATTTCTTGCACTTCTTCATCAGTGATTTCTGTGCCTAAATAGCTATTGATCCGTGCTAAAGTAATCGCAACCTCCACAGGTTCTACTGCTACTTGGGAACCTATTACTGCCTCTTTTAAGACCGTTCCGCCAGCAAGTTCCGCAATCAGTGCTGCTGCTGCATCACAAGCTTTTGCAACCGTTGCTTGGTTGATCCCTTTTTCAAAACGAGCGGATGATTCGCTTCTTAAATTGAATTTTTTCGAAGTCAAACGAATCGCTAATGGATCGAACAAGGCCGCTTCTAAAGCGACTGTGGTCGTCGTTTCCGTGATTTCAGAATCAAGACCTCCCATGACGCCTGCGAGCGCAACTGGTGTCGTTCCGTTGGTGATAACGATGTCTTCTGGGGAAAGCTGACGAGTTTCTCCATCTAAGGTAACCAGGCTTTCATTTTCTTTGCCGCGACGTACCAGTATTTCCTTGCTGTCTAGCTTTTGATAATCAAAAGCATGCAATGGTTGACCAAATAACAGTAAGATATAATTCGTCACGTCCACGACATTATTGATTGGACGAATGCCTTCATTCATCAAGCGATTTTGCAGCCATTGTGGACTTGGGGCGATCGTTACGCCATCAATGATTCGAATTTGGTAGGCGGGTGCATCCGTTACTTCAGTGACCTTCACCTGAATTTTATCGGCAGCAGCTACTTCACTTTCGGTAAGCGCAATTTCAGGAAACTTCGGTGTTTGCCGATAGATTGCACCGACTTCATAAGCAACCCCCCGCATGCTCAACGCATCCGCACGATTCGGAGTGATCGATAATTCGATAATGTGATCATCCATATCAAGATAAGGAAAAACCGGTGATCCTGGTTCTGCTTCTGCTGGTAAATAATAAATTCCTTCTGCGTATTCTTTGGGAATCACGCTATCGGCATATCCCAACTCTTGCAACGAACAAATCATGCCGTTGGAAACTTCTCCCCGCATCTTGCCCTTTTTGATTTTTACGTTGCCCGCGATTCGAGAGCCTGGTAATGCCACGATGACTTTGATGCCGCTTTTGACATTCGGCGCACCACAAACGATCTGTGAGTCTTCATCCTCGCCAATATTTACTTGGCAAATTGATAGATGATCAGAATCTGGATGTGGTCGGCAGTCGGTCACTTCTCCGACAACGATTTTTTTTAAACCCTCTTCAGGCACGTCAATACCTTCGACTTCGATCCCCGTCACTGACATTTTATCCGCCAGCTCTTTGGGTGTGATCTCAGACAGATCAAGGTATTCATTTAACCATTTGTATGATACTAACATTTATTGTTCCCCCTTGAACTGGCGAATGAAACGCACATCATTTTGATAGAATTGGCGAATGTCGTTCACGCCGTAGCGCAGCATTGCCACTCGATCAGGACCTAAACCAAAAGCAAATCCTGAATATTGGGTTGGATCGATCCCTGACATTTCTAAGACGTTAGGATGCACCATTCCAGCACCGAGGATCTCGATCCAGCCAGTTTGTTTACAAACATTACAACCGGCACCACCGCACTTGAAGCAGCTGACATCGACTTCGACCGATGGTTCTGTGAAAGGGAAATAGCTTGGTCGCAAGCGAATTTGGCGATCTTCCCCAAACATTTTTTGCATCATGACTTCTAAGGTTCCTTTTAAGTCACCCATCGTAATATTCTTATCGATTACCAAACCTTCAATTTGATGGAATTGGTGGCTATGGGTCGCATCATCTGTGTCACGACGGAAAACTTTCCCGGGTGAGATCATCCGCAGCGGCCCTTTAGAAAAATCATGAGTCTCCATTGTTCTCGCTTGCACTGGTGACGTATGGGTTCGAATCAGCACTTCCTCTGAAATATAAAAAGTATCTTGCATGTCTCTGGCTGGATGATCCTTTGGCAGATTCATCCGTTCGAAGTTGTAATGATCTTTTTCCACTTCGTAACCTTCGACTACTTGGTAGCCCATACCAACAAAGATATCTTCGATTTCTTCCATGATTTGCGTTAGCACATGGCGTGTTCCTCGGTTCATCTTTTTACCAGGCAACGTCACGTCGATGGATTCTTCAGCAAGAGCTTTTTCCAAGTTTGCTGCTTCGATAGACGTCTTGGCTTCTTCGATCGCTTCTGTCAAGATATCACGAATCTCGTTGGCATAGCTCCCCACCTTCGGCCGTTCTTCCGCAGAAAGATCTTTCATTCCCCGCAGAACTTCTGTGATAGGGCCTTTTTTCCCAAGCACTTCCACTCGAATTTGATTCAAGTCATTCATGGTTGGACTTTCTTTGATTTTAAGCAATGTCGTTTCCTTCAATGCTTCTAATTTCTCTTGTAAAGACATGTGTTTCCTCCTTCTATGCTGTGAATAGTGTAAGAATAAAAAGACTGGATTGACTGAATAAAGTGAGTATCATTCATATAAAGACAAAAAAAGACATCATCCCTTAAAAAAGGAACGACGTCTCGTGTTACCATCCTCATTCGCGAAAAAAACCGCGCACTCACTTCGGCTAACGACAGCAAAACTGCCGACTGACTGTAATCAGCAAGCTCCAGAAGTGAAATTCATTTTTCGAATACAGGACTTGCTTTCAGTCTGTGACAAGTCTCCCTTTTTCTGATTCAGCCAAATTACTAGTTTCTATCAACGCTTTTTATCTATTCATTTAAGCTTAGTTTACCTAATTTCCGGTGAGAAATCAACTGCATTCTTCCTCACGCACCCAGGTTTCTGCCCAACGCTTCACACTCATCATACTCTTTTCAAGAGCAATACCTCTTGGCGTCAAGCAGTAAAGATTGTTTTCTTTGCAGACAATTTCTTCCCGCTCTAATTCTTTCAAGCGTTCGACTAACACCCGATCACTCACTTGAGGAATCTTGTTTGCTAACTCAACAAATCTTTGTTTGCCGTCTTCAAGAAGGACATCAATGATCAAGCCGTTCCACTTTTTGCCTAAAATAGAAAAAGCTTTTTCAAATTTAGGACAAAGGGCATAATCCGATTCTACTTTTATCATTCTCCATCACCTCTTTTACCTATTATAGCATATGACTTACGAATTGTAAGAAACTAGGATCGATCAGCTAGAATGCCACGATCATTTTAGGTTTTAACAGCACTAAATAGGTCTGTTTCACTGGTTTGCTCAATGCTTTCTCCAATGCTTGGCAGTAGAGTTTCAATTGACCATAATATCGTTCGCGCATTTTCTTTTCAATCTGAGCCTGACTGCCGAAAACATCATCTGTTTTAAAGTCATATAAAATGATTTCATCCGCCAATTCAATATAGCCGTCGATAATACCATGGATCAAAAGCGGCGCATCTGGTTCGTCAAACCCTTCAAAGATCGTATCAGCCTCTTTTAGCATCGAAAACGGCTGCTCCCGCTTCACCACATCAGAGGATCGGTTCAGCAGTTCACCTAGTTCAGTTTGATAAAACCACAAAATGCTCGATCGGTCAATTTTTTTGGCGATTTCTTCAGAAAAAAATTGCTTTTTCACGAGTTCAGCAATCAGGAGCTCCAAAGTATCTTGTGTTGGCGTCATTCCTAATGGAATCATTTGCAAAACCGTATGTGTTGCTGTCCCGATACTGCTGGCGAGAGGCTTCGTTTCCTGCAGAAATTTTGGTTTCGCCAATTCATCCTGTACGTAGCGATATTGCTGAGGATTCGTCTTCTCGGAAACCGACCGCCATTCCAACAAAGGGGTCTGTTGATCATCGGGATCGTTATAGAGTCTTTTCAATTCTGATACAGATTGATAACTAGTCGTTTGGGTCGCTTTTTGATAAGGATAGCGATATGCTAGGCGTTTCAAAAGATCATCGATATTGCTATCTGGCGCAAGCAATCGTTTAGACTCCTCGACTGGCACAAGGGTCTCTTGGACTTGTTGCGTGATCGTTTCTTGATTCCACCATGACAGACGAAAATGAGCAGGATGATCGATCGTCCGCTTGCGCTCTGACGCTTCAGAGAATACTGCTTCCATATCTGGATGGCGCATCAGGGTCCGTCCGACCCAATCCATCAAGCTCCCCCGGGCAACAAGCCGTAATGCAGGATCAAGAACCATCTCGGCTTGTGTCAGGCCAGATTGCCAAGTCTTAAAGGCATCCGCTTGATTTTTATAGGAGCCCACTAAGAAAAGCTTCTGCTCTGCTCGTGTCAATGCTACGTATAATTTTCGCATTTCTTCTGACAAGGCTTTTTTCAAACGAACTTGCTTGATGGCTTGAAACGGCAGTGTCTCAAATTTAAGGTTTTCTGCTGGATTCACATATTGGATCCCAGCTCCCAGCTGTTCTTCAAAGATATAGCGTTTTTGAAAATCTTGGTAGTTAAAGAATTTTGTTGTATCCAGTAAGAACACAACAGGGAATTCCAAGCCTTTACTTGCATGAACGGTCATCACTCGAACGGCATCTTCTACAGGAGTAGCCACAGGCTCCGCCAAATCTTTGTTTTTTTCTTGCATTTTTTCGATGAAGCGAATGAATTGGTACAAACCACGGAAACTGCTCTTTTCGTATTTTTCAGCTCTGTGTATCAATGCCACTAAATTTGCATAACGCTGCTGTCCTGCAGGAAGTCCCACAACATAATCCAAGTAAGCAGTATCTTCATAGATTTGCCATAATAAGGTTGGGATCGGTAATCTGCGTGCTTCTTCGCGCCATTGATTTAGTTTGGCTAAAAACCCATCCAACGTTTGCCACAAGGGTGACTCTTCTTGTTGAACATGATAATCCAATACTGCATCATAGTAGTCGCTGGAACGATTCGCTAAACGGATCTCAGCCAATTGATCTTCTGTTAGGCCGACGATTGGCGAACGCAAGACCGCCACAAGGGGGATATCTTGGTACGGATTGTCAATGATTTGCAGCAAAGAAACGACGGTTTGGATTTCCGTTGCCTGAAAATAGTTTTGAGCATCATTGACCGCCATCGGAATCCCAAACTGCTTAAAGACATCCAAAATGACAAGATTGTTTTTACGTGTAGGGGTCAATAAGACGATATCGTTGTAAGTGATTGGTCGATTTGTTTTGGCTTTTTTGTCATAGATCATGAATTTTGATTCAATCAACTCTCGAATCTTCAATGCAGTAATCTGCATTTCACCCTCTGTTTTGTCATCGATCAATTGTTCTTCGGATTCATGCTCTTTTTCATATAACAAGAGCTCTGTGGCAAAGGCGTCGCTTTCTGGAAAATGAGGAAAACCGGTAATCAAGGCTGCCGCCTCATCATAAGGGATTTGTCCAACCCGTTCATCCATCAGCTGTTGAAAAACTAGATTCGTAAAATCCAATACGTCGGAGCGAGAACGGAAATTTTCTGCTAAGACGATTCTCCGCCCACCATTCTCCGTTTCAAATGCCAAGTATTTTTCGATAAATAGCGTCGGATCTGCTAGTCGAAACGAATAGATCGACTGCTTTACATCCCCCACCATAAACATATTGCCGGGGTTATGATCGACTTGTCTCACCCAATATAAAATTGCCTCTTGCAGCCGATTGACGTCTTGATATTCATCGACTAAAACTTCTTCAAAGCGATCACGATAATAGGTCGACGCTTCACTTCCGCTACCGTCTCCTTGTAAAATCTGCAAGGTGAAATGTTCCAAATCATTAAAGTCTAAACGGCCTTTTGAAAGTTTCCTTTCTTGGAATGCTTTCATAAACGCTTCGGTCATAGCTGCCATTTTTTCAACGACAGGTGCGGACCGATGAAGCAGCTCCATCATTTCAGCCGGTGGGTATGGAAAGGCCGCTTTCAATTGCTCAACCAATTTTTTCGCATCATCTCGCAAAGGTTTAATTTCTTGAGAGAGTTCCTTTTGTTCTGGTTTGCGAAAAGCTGGGTAGCGAGCAAAACGCAACACTTGGATTTGCTCATAGAAGCCATCAACATCGTCTGAATCAAGCAGAGCCTTTAAGGTTTCCACCATTCCTAATTCGGTATCGATCAATAGTGCCGCTTTTTCCATCGCTTCATCAGAACGGGCATAGTCTTGCGCCGCCTGCAGCAAATGCGCCGCTGTCTTCAAGTTTTCTTGCAAAGTCGGCTTGATTTGCGATTGGTACAGGGTATTTTCAGCAAAGGTTTCTTTGCCGATATAGTGATCACTTAGATGAGCTAACCAGTTTACTGGATCCGGATTTGCTCGGGCAAAGTCATAAAGAGACAGGATCAGATCCCCGACGCCTTCATCGGAACGATCACTAGAAAAATTTTCCGTCAAACGAAAGAACGCTTCATCATTGGCTTCATATTGTTGATCTCTCAGCTGTGTCCAGATTTCTTCTTTCATCAATAAAATTTCGGTTTCATCAGTCATCATGCGGAAATTTGGATCTAAATCGATCAAATAATAAAAACGCCGAATCACAGTTAAACAAAACGCATGCAAGGTAGAAATGTTAGCTGTCGGCAATAGCTGCAGCTGACGGACGAAGTGCTGGCGCTTTTGCTCGTCACTTTCTTGATTGATGGCCTGCTGCAATGCCGCTTGAATCCGTTCTTTCATTTCTCGAGCAGCTGCTTCGGTAAAGGTCACGATCAGTAAAGAATCGATCGTCGTTCCTGCTTTTAGCTTTTCAATCACTCGCCGAACCAAAACGGTGGTTTTGCCTGAACCCGCTGAAGCGGAAACGAGGATATTATCCCCTTTATCAAAAATGGCTTGCCATTGGGTATCCGTAAAGGTTTCATTTTGCGGTTTTAAAGGGATCTTACTCATCTTCTTCCTCCCTTAAGCGATGGATAATCTCATCTTTAGATAAGTTTTCTAAACGGTGGTACTCATTTTCTTTCAACAATACATCAAAGTCACAGATGCTGCGAAACGGACAAAACTCACACGCCCTTTTTTTGTCTTTTAATTTATAAGACGGGTTTAAGGCGATTTCACCGCTCAACAGCTTCTCACCACTTTGTTGCATATTTTTCCGATTGTGTTTTCTTAATAGTTCAAGCTCTTCTTCTGTATAAAACTTGTTTTTCGCCTGTGTTGTTTTTTGATAATTGCCGTTTTTGTCTTTCCGAACAGGAAATACCGGCGAATTTTTGCTGGCTTCAACTTCCTCATCGAGTAACGGGAAAACAGCCGGTTCGTCAATAAACAACCCGTCATACTTGAAACGTTTTAAACGTTCTTCTTCACTGGCTTCTTGTCCGTCCAAAAGCGGATTATGCACATGCAGATAATATGCCCCCGCTGGTCGAACCTTTGGCGAACCAACCAGTTGGACAGCATCCGTCAATGCGACGTCGAGATACGTGATCAACTGCATCGCAAGTCCGTAGTAGGCTTCAGAAAGGTCAAAATCTCGGCTGCTAGATTTATAGTCAACAACGGAAAGCCATTGTTCTTCTTCCGTTTTCGCCGTATCGACACGATCAATCTTCCCCCGCACATGTAGTTTCCCGCCAGAACTTAATGGTAATTCGATCCCGTTAATCCCATTTGAGCCAGCGATCTGGCCGAACAGCACCTCCGTCTTTTCAGGACTAAAATGCATTTTTTGTCCTTGTTTCGCTAATGCCCACGCTACTCGCTGAATCGTCTTGCCTAATTGATACCGAATAAAATTCATCCGAGCAGAACTCGTCAGTAAGCGATAACGGCTTTCGCCAAAAATTTCCTGCAAAACGACTTCCACAAATTGCACGCGTTGGTCAGCAGTTAACTGGGTCAAGGAAATATTTTCAGCAATTAGGACTTTGACAAAGCGGTCCAACGCATCATGGAAAAACTCACCGGTCATTGCTGGATTTAAGCCATAAACTTCCCGTTCTTTTAACCGTAATCCGTAGCTGACGAAATACTTGTATTCACACTGATAGAACGTCTCCATCTGAGAAATGGAGCTGTAGATCGACGGGCCATATAGCGCCGCAGCTTGTGCTTGAGACAAAGGAATCGGAATATTTTGATGGGTTTGGCTTTCAAATACTTGGGCAGCTAAATCTGTCCATTCCGAACGTAACAGCGCTTGTTTCAGTTGCTCCCACACTCGAGGCAAATTCTCTTTGTTTTTTTGCGCTTGCTGACTGAGATTATTGATTTGGTAGATCAGGCCACGATAACTGCCAACATAGTCTCTCGGGTCACTGACTAGCGTCAAGATCCCCCGCTCTTGCAGTGGTACATCCAAATGCTTGACCACGCGGTCTAAATAAGGCGACATCTTGATGTTTTGCTGTGTATCAAAATTAACGGCATAGGACAGTGATAAGTGCTCTGTCGCTGAAAGCAAGACAGAATAAAAGGCAAATGGTTCTTTGACACTGCCTTCCACCACTGTATCTCTAAGGTATTTTTCACCATTAAATAACTGATTGAAATGCTGACGTTCTTCATTCGTCAACAATGTTTTATTTTCCATTTTTCTTGGCAAAGCCGTTTCATTCAATCCCGGTGCAAATGTGATCTTCGCTTGTTTCGGACGTGCCAAATCAAGGCGGTTGATGTTGACTTGGTCGATCGCTGTTGGGATCTTTCCGAATGTGACATTTTCTAAGCCAGTCAATAAGACATCTTCAAAGAGCGCAAAATCAAAGGGCTCATCTCCATAGATCGTGGCATACTCATCCAGCAGATCCATTAAAGCTTGCCATGCTTGTTCATGATTGCGGGCTTGATCTAATTTTCCTTGTTGGATTGCCTGGTCTCGCCAATGCCTCAGCTGTTGCTCGACACCCGCATTCAGTAAAAAGCGATACAGCAGTTCTACGGCATCTCGATTTGTTCTAGCTGCTGTCAGCCAATCGAGTGTATCCACGACATCTTGCTTGAAAGCCCTGCGAAGCTGATTGGTGTACGCCGTCAAATCCACTTTGTCCACTGCTTCTTCTTCCGATTGTAAATACTCGATCAGTTCCCAATCTTCGTTTCTCGTCCAACTCGCTCCTTGGAAATCATGAGCCAGCGCTTTGTTCTCGGTAATATCCACCAACTTACGAAACTGGTCACGCCCAACAAGCCAATCTGCTTCGGAGCGATAGGCTGCCGGTAAGTAAAGTTCCGTTCTAAGCAACCGTAAAATATCATTTAAGCGAAAGCCATAGGATTGACAAGCAAAAAAAGCATTCAAAAACTCAACCAATGGATGTTGCGCCATCATCTGCTCTTCATCGATATAAAAAGGAATCTCAAACTCAGTAAAAATTTTAGGAATATACTGATGATAGACTTCTGGTTCGGCGATCAGTAATTGGATATCACGATACCGTAATGTTGGGTACCGTTTCTTATCACTCATCATCCCGCGGATCGACGCTGCGATTTGACGAATCTCTTCTTCGGGATTCCCAACTTTCCAGACAGCCAAGAAGTCTTTGACGGACGTCTGCTGATGATAATTGGCTTGTGATTGGGTCTGCCGCCAAAAAGTTTCTACTTCCTTGTATGCCTGCGGGATCGATCCCTCGTCTTCTTTGTCCACTTCTTGGTTGACGGAAAGTTTCTGATCTAAGTAAATGTTCACTTGATTGTCACGAGCAGAACTGATCAACTGATAATAGGTCCGTCCTGCTTCGTAAAATAAATTCAATGGCGTGGGCATCTCTTGTGGGTACCCGCGATCCAAAATAAGATCAATCACTACATGACTTCTCTTCATCAGTACTTGAATCAACTGTTGCTCTTGTGTTGAAAAAGCGGAGAAACCGCTGATAATAAATAAGGCGTGGGAAAGATCTGGCGCTTTGTTCAAAGAAACAGTGGTTGGCATTGCATGATCCACCGAGGAATCGCCCAGCAAGGAACCTTCCAGAAAGCGTGTCAGTAAGGTGATCGGTTGTTCGACTTGCAAGGCACGCTCTAGAAGTTCTTGTTCAAATCGTTGAAAAATTATCGCTAATTCACTGTATTTTTTTTCTTCGTCTTGGGTTGCGCTTGGTGCAGCACCACCTGCTAATAAATCTTCGATCCCCAATCGACTTGTATGCATTTCTTGATAGAAAGCCAACAATTGTTGGATAAAACCCGCTTTGTTGATCTCACCACGGTATAAGACGAGTTCTTCTTCTAGTTCCAAAAGCAGCTTACGCATGATCATGGAGGCACCATTTTCAGTGATGGCATTTTGAGAAAGCAAGCCGGTTTGCTGCAGATAAAACCAAGCCAAACGGTGAAAACTATACACTTGCGCGCGAATAGAAGCAAAATCTTCTACGCGATCCTCTTTCAGTAATTGAAGGATCTCGCGCTCTCGTTCAAATTTGTTGTAGTTAGGTACCAGAAAAAATACTTCTTGATGGTCTTTTTCTAACCAGCTTTTTGCATTTTCTATCACTGCTTGATCATGACGACAACGGCCATCGCCAAGAATAAATCGTAAACTCATGAAAGGACTCCTTCTCTCCATCGTCTTTTAAAAAAATCCACTAAAAAATCAGCGACACGCTTTTTCGAATGCGTCTTTATTTTTAAGAGACTCTCCTTAAAAACAAAATAACAATCGCAGAATTTCATTCTTTGCCTACCATACCAAAATCGGCAATTGGCCAGAAAACAAATTTTACATCCCCCAAAATTGTTGATTCATCGATCAGACCTAATTGACGACTATCTTTGGAAATTCGACGGTTATCCCCTAACACTAAAATTTGACCTTCAGGAATGACTTCAACACCAAATAACCCCATATCAAAATCACTAGTCAACGGAAAGCCATCTGCGACAGCTGCTTTGAATTCATCCAAGTAGGGTTCATCATATGCTTGTCCATTGATATAAAGGGTATCGTTTTGATAGGAAACCTGGTCGCCAGGTAATCCGATTACGCGTTTGATATAGTTTTTGCCTGCTTCATCCGGTGCTTCAAACGTTATGATATCGAAACGTTCGATCTCGGTATTTTTCAAAGCAATCACCCGCTCACCATCATGTAATGTGGGGTCCATCGAATCTCCTTTTACGATCACAGGGGTAAAGACATACTGTCTTAATAACAAGAGGAATAAAGTAAAGATCACGACAAATCCTACTGTTTTTAAAAGCTCTTTTACTTGTTGCACGCGTCCCTCACTCCTTGAATGTTTTAACTATATTTCCCAAGAATCGAACAAACATTCTTATTTTTCTATTCTACCATAAAATGAAAGGAGCAGGACATCTCCTCTCTGGTTCTTTATGAAAATTTGGGGAATCATTGGACTTGCGTATGAATTGTCATCTTATCTAATCCGTGCTACGGTTGAAATAGAACCCATTATTGAAAGGAAGTGCCAAAATGAACCAACAGTTACCACAAGTGCCCACGAAGTTATTGATTGACGGAAAATGGCTTGAAGGAACAAAAGAGTCGGTTTCGGTTACCAATCCTGCCACTAATGAAGAACTGGTAAAAGTCAGCCAAGGAGGCATCGATGAAACAAAACAAGCGATCGATGCCGCCGCGAAAGCCTTCACAGATTGGTCAAAACGTTCGCCTCGAGAACGAGCCGATTTGATGAACAAGATTGCTGATTTAATGGAACAAGAAAGCGACCGTTTGGCAAAAATTATGAGCATGGAACAAGGAAAACCATTAAAGGAGGCAGAGGCAGAAATCCAATCCAACGTAGACAATTTCCGTTGGAATGCCGCCGAAGCACAACGGGTCTACGGCGAAGTGATTCCAGCTCCTGCACACAATCATTGGCTGGTGCGAAAAGAAGCCATCGGTGTTGTTGGTGCGATCACGCCTTGGAACTTTCCTTCCAATATGATTGCTCGAAAAATCGCTCCTGCCATGGCAGTTGGCTGTACCCTTGTTATGAAACCATCTAAAGAAACACCCCTATCAGCATTGGCTTTAGGTGAACTTTTTCAACAAGCGGGCCTTCCTGACGGAGTCGTCAATATCGTCTTAGGGGATTCTTCTGAAATCGGGAAAGAATTGACTGAGAACAAACAAGTCAAAAAAATCACCTTTACCGGCTCCACGAAAGTTGGGATGAAATTATACGAACAAGCTGCACCAACTCTGAAAAAAGTTTCATTGGAGTTAGGCGGCCATGCCCCGTTTCTTGTTTTTGCTGATGCTGATTTAGATTTAGCTGCTGAAAAATTAATTGCAGCAAAATTCCGCAACAACGGTCAGGTCTGTACATCCCCCAATCGAATTTTTGTCGAAGAATCCATCAAAGAAGCCTTTACTAAAAAGCTATTAGGGCAAATGGAAGCCGTAACTGTTGGTAATGGTTTAGAGAACCCCACCGTTGGTCCTTTGATCAATCAAGCAAGCGTTAAAAAAATCATCGACCAGCTGGAAGACGCGGTAAATAAAGGGGCTAAAGTCTTATTCGGTGGGAAGAAGCTTACTGAAGGTGAATACGAAAAAGGCAACTTCTTTGCACCAACGGTCATCGACGGCATCACTCCTGACATGACTATTTACTATGAAGAAACCTTTGGACCCGTGATTCCATTGATCTCATTTACGGATCGACAAGCAGTCATCGCTGCGGCAAATGATACGGAATTTGGATTAGCCTCTTACTTCTTTTCAACGAATCTGCAAACAATCTCGGATGTAGCCCAAAACCTCCAATATGGGATGGTTGGGGTCAATGACATTGCGATCTCAAACCCGGCGGCTCCCTTCGGCGGCGTCAAACATTCCGGTTTTGGTCGTGAAAACGGCAAATATGGTCCTGAAGAATACGTGACTGTCAAATTTATCGCCATTGATGCCCAGTAAGAAAAAAAGTCAGGCGCGTTTGCCTGACTTTTTTCTTACAAAGCATTTTGTTTTACTAACATTAAGTAAGAATGTATACTTCATTCTATGACAATAGAAAAGGTGGAATACTATGACAAAATTTCTTGATACGATCAAACAGCGCCGTTCAATCTATGGATTAGGCAAAGATGTTTCACTCTCAGATACAGAAATCGAAGCCATCGTGAAAGAAGCAGTAAAAAACAGCCCAACTGCTTTTAACGCACAATCGCCACGTGCCGTGATTTTATTTGGCGATGCCCACGAAAAATTATGGACGTTAACGGAGGTTGCTTTAGAACCATTGACACCACCGGAGGCGTTTGAAGCAACGAAACAAAAACTTGCTGGCTTTAAAGCAGGTTATGGGACCGTTCTATTCTTTATTCACACAGATACCGTTAAGAACTTGCAAGACCAATTTGCCCTTTATGCAGATAACTTCCCGGTCTGGGCAGAACAATCGAATGGGATTGCCCAAGCGAATGTTTGGGTAGCTTTAGAAGAAGCCGGATTAGGCGCCAACTTACAACATTATAATCCAGTAATTGATGATGCTGTTGTAGCTGAATGGTCAATTCCTGAAAATTGGCAGCTGCGGGCCCAATTAGTTTTTGGTTCAAAACAAAGCGAACCAAATGAAAAAGAATTTTTAAATGATGACGAACGTTTCCGCGTTTTCCATTAAAAACGATTCCCGATTTTAAAAAAAAGACCCTTGATTACGGCCACATACGGCAGCAATCAAGGGTCTTTTAGTCATTTTTTCCTTGATCATGATCGACCAGAATATCGATCGGTGTTCCTTCATTCAAGTGCTCCGACAAAAAAACCACCAATTCAGCTAACGGTTGTTTGAATTTCATTAATGGTCCCCGCATCCCTTTTCGAAAATAGTTCATCTTGATGGGCTGCCCTTCCTTTTCTTGAAATAATACGACCCGATCAATGTCTTGGTACAGTACCCCTTTAATACTCATTGGATGGACAATAATTCGATCTAGGGCTAACCCGCGGCTGTCTAGCACAAAGCTTAAAAAGACAAAACCTGAAACGATTCCTCGCACCTGATTATCCAATTGGTCATCCATCATCAACATGGATAGGATAATCATTACTGAAAAGATCGTAATAGCGATTTTGCTTAGTTTGCGCTCAACAGCAATAAAGTGAATCTCTTTGCGTACCACCAATAAATAGAGGTACAAAACGATCGTAAAGGCACACATCAATAGCGTTAACCCACTCATAAAACTCTCCGTTCTGTTTTCTTTTCCCTATTTTACCAAAAAATGATCTGTTACAAAAGGCTTAGCCTATTTCCTAGGTTTTTTGATATCTATTTTCACCAGAATTCGGTACAATAAGAAAAAAAGGAGGAATTATCATGAATGCATTTTTTGATAAATTACAACGCTATGACTTGCTTCGTGCCGTCGTATATATCGTCTTCGGCTTCATTATCTTGATTGCACCACGATCTGTTTTCAACACGATCGTTTATCTCGTTGCCGGATACATCGCATGTCTAGGAATCATCAGCTTGTATACGAGCTACAAAGAAAAACAAAAGGGCTATCGCAATGTGCAGTCGGTCTCTGGTATCTTACTGTTGATTGCTGCAGCTGCGATTTTAGTTTTTGCTAAAGGATTACTTGCCATCGTGCCATTTTTCTTAGGGATTATGATCACCATCAGCGGATGCACCCGCTTAATGGCAAGCTTTAACCAAAAACGCATTGGTTTACCTTACATCACGAGCTTAATCATCAGTCTTTTGATTATTGCTGCTGGACTCGTTCTCGTATTGAATCCATTCGCCACTTGGCTACTGTTCTTCCAAATTTTTGGCGGTATCTTGATTTTCATGGGGGCATCCGACGCTATTAATCATTTTCAACGAAAAAGAGCCTAATAAATGAGAATGTTTTAAAATTTTCTACGAATCTAACATCTACATGTAGACTTTTCCCGCTATTCCTTTTAAAATAGGAGATATCAAACAGTCAGTCCATTGAGAGGCGGGAGGTGCGACATGAAGAAAATTAAGCAAGAAGCAAAACATCCAAATGATGTGCCGGTAATTTTTTTGACCGATGCAACTGGCAAAGTCGTACGAAAAATCTCGATCAATGAGTGGCGTGCGTTAAAAGCGAATCCAGAACAAATCGAAGAACTCGATATCAAATTGTATCGTGAAGCGATCAGTTTCTATCTTCAAGAAGACTATGCGAAAGCAAAAGATCTCTTGCACTTCTTGATCAATAAAACGGACTATAGTCATTACGAATATGTTGAACGATTAGCCAATATCTATCGCATCGAAAATCGTCCTGCTAAAGAAAAAGTCCTATTGCTGACTGCTTATCATGCAATCAAACCGTTAGAATCCTCTGAAGGAATTCTAAGAAGGATCGAAAATCGATTACAAAAAATCGATGCCTTTGATTTTCCAACTTCGACACAATTCAGTCATTAAAAAAGCAGCTATCTTTCGATAGCCGCTTTTTTTATGCTTCTGGCAGTTTACGCAAAAGACGTAACCCGTTAAACAATACGATCAATGTACTGCCTTCATGGGCAAATACCCCCAACCCAATGTTCATCAAGCCGAATAGATTCAAGCCGACTAATAACGCGACGATAAACATGGAGAAAAAAATATTTTGCCAAATGATCCGATCCATCTTCTTCGCTAAGCGATAGGCATATGCAAAACGCGAAAGATCATTCTTCATGATCACTGCGTCTCCTACTTCAATCGCAACATCTGACCCTTCCCCCATCGCAAAGCCGATGTCTGCTTGAACAAGTGCAGGGGCATCATTGATACCATCACCCACCATGGCGGTTTGTCCGTATGCTTCTTGGAGTGCTCGTACCGCTTCCGCTTTGTTCTCAGGCAAAACATTGGCAGCCACTTGGTCAACCTTTAAGCGCTGACCGATTGCTTCACCAGCAGAAGCACTGTCTCCGGTGATCATAACAGTATGGATACCTTCATTTTTCAAATAATGAATCACAGAAGCTGCCTGTTCGTTCGGCTCATCCATCAATGCGATGATCGCCGTAACCTCTTCGTTGATGGAAAACACGACCATTGTTTTTCCTTGCGCTTCCAATTGACGGTACTGTTGCTCCATCAAACCTGTTAACTGGGTGTTTTCGGTTCTTTTTCCTAATCGATAGGTTTTTGTTCCTGCGACGGCACCTAAACCGGAACCAATCTCGTTTGTGACAGTCAACTGTTCGATTTCTCGTATTTTCTCTGTCTTCTCGAAATAAGTAACGATCGCATCTGCTAATGGGTGGTTGGCTTGCTTTTCCATCGAAACGATGACCGCTGCTGCCTCTGCTCGATCGATCGTATCAGCGAAAACGGCTTCCGTGACTGTAGGTTTTCCGACGGTCAAAGTTCCCGTTTTGTCAAAAGCCACCGCTTTGATCTGAGCGAAATTGGTCAAGTAATTGCTCCCTTTAAAAAGAATCCCTTTTTTCGCTAGATTCGAGATCGCCGATAAACTAGCAGGGACGGCGCTTGCCGCTAAAGCACAAGGAGAAGCCGCAATCATCATTACGATCCCACGATAAAAACTTGTATACCAATCCCAACCAAAGAGAAACGGTGCAGTCAAAATGAACAAAGGAACTGCAATGAAAACAACTGTTACATAGATTGGTTCGATTTTTTTGATTCGTGTTTCGGTCGGTGATTGATTTGATTGCGCCGCTTCCACCACTGAAAGAATTTTTGCGAAGACTGTTTCAGAGCTGTCTTTCGTGACTTCCATCAAAAATGTGCCGTTTCCATTAATCGTACTCCCATAGACTTCGTCTCCTGTAGTCTTTTCTCGAGGAATACTTTCCCCATTGATCGAAGCTTCATTGATGGCACTCGTTCCAGAAAGGATTACGCCATCTGTTGCTAACTGATCACCAGGTAGCACTTGCAAAATATCTCCTTTTTTTATCTCAGAAGCGGCAATTTTTTTGGCTTTCCCATCCGGACCCACCAAACGGGCTTCCGTGGGATTCAATTTGAGAAGATTGGTGATTTCTCGTCGACTTTGTCCCTCGGCGTATTCTTCTAAGAAGTGAGCGCCTGCAAAAATCAAAATCAACAAAGCTGCTTCATTAAAATTTCCTATGACCATGGAACCAATCGCTGCCAACAACATCAAAAGATGTACATTCGGTGTGAATCGCCGATTGGCTCTGGTACTCTTTATGGTATCCTCGATTCCTTCCCACGAAATGTGATAACCTGCTAATAAAACCGCAGCAAAATAAAACCCATCTTTCACCCATTGGTTCGGAACAAAAAGTGCCAGTATAAAGAGCAGTAAGCCTACAAAATAAATGTTACGTGGGAGAGTCCCATGATCGTGAGTATGAGAATGCCCCTCCGTTTTTGTGTGATCATGTTGACAAGTATGTTCAGCCATCATTAAAACCTCCTCTAGTCCATCTGTCATATGAACGATCAATCATATTTATAGACTTATTATATATGAATAAACAATCATATGTCAACCGAAAGAAGTTTTTCTTGTGAAATGTAAGCGTTTTGGGTTTTGTGATTCCTTATGGCATGCTAGAATAAACTTAGGAGAGAAAGGAGTGTTGGTTATGAGAACATTTACTGGCGGTATTTCACTAAGTCCCCCATTAAAAATGTTAAAAGAAAAATTAATGATCGAACAAGATGAAATTCTTACCTTTTCACCCACGATGGTCTTTATCCCTTTAGCACAACATATTGGTGCTCCGGTGGAACCGATTGTTTCCGTTGGTGATTACGTCAAGCAAGGGCAAGTGATCGCTGAGTCTGATGCGTTTGTATCTGCCAAAATTCATGCATCTGTTTCGGGTAAAATCGTCGACATGGTCGATTGGCCGAATCAAAACAATGAAGAAGGAAAAACCATCATCATTGAAAATGATTATGCTTATCAAAATGATTTTTTGTCAGCCCCCTTCGACTGGCAATCTGCTGCTAACGAAACCATCCTCAACAAAATCCGTCAAGGCGGCGTCGCCGGCAAAGGCGGTGCAACGTTTCCCACCCATGTCAAATTCAGTATTGATGAAACCAAAAAAATCCATACTTTGATCTTAAATGGTTCTGAATGTGAACCGTTCTTACGCAGTGATGCTTTCTTAATGCAAAAAGAAGCCCAGAAAATCATTCACGGTGCAAAGATTGCCCAAAAGTTACTGGATGGTCCAAAAATCATAATAGGCATCGAAGATGACAAACCAAGAGCCATTTCAGCCATGCAAGCCGCAAGTGCAGAGGATGACACGATAGAAGTCGTTACTGTCCCAACTGTTTATCCAACCGGTGGTGAAAAGCAGTTAGTAGAGTTATTGACCGATCAAGAGGTGCCGTTAGGTGGTTTGACTGCCGATATCGGTATCGTCTTGATCAATGTTGCCACCAGCTTTGCCATCGGCGAAGCGGTCTGTTATGACAAACCGTTGATTGAACGCTATACAACCGTTACCGGCGATGTTCAAAATCCCTGCATCGTCAAAAATCCGTTAGGAACACTCGCAGGAGAATTGATCGACTTTGCCGGCGGCTTTCAAGGAGCCCCCAGCAAATTGATTCTTGGTGGACCAATGATGGGAAAATCCGTCAAAACCTTGAAAGTTCCGGTCACCAAAGGCAGCAACGGCATCGTTGTTTTTAATGAAGAAACCGATTGGCTCTATGCCGAAAACCCCTGTATTCGCTGCAACAAATGTGTCGAAGCTTGTCCAATGCGCCTCATGCCAATGGAGATCGATCAGTTTTATCGAGCGGGGGATTATCAAAAGTGTGAAGAATTATTGGCAGAAGCATGTATCAATTGTGGTGCCTGTACCTTCGTCTGCCCAGCTAAACGTTCCTTAGCTGCCAATATCACTGCCGCAAAAGGCAAAGTTGCCCAGTTGCAAAAGGAGGCGAAGGAAAGTGCCTGATTATTACAAGGATTCCGATAGCGAACGTCTCTTTCAGCAAAGGAAAAATCAAGAAACACCCCCAAGCCCCCATATTCGCAGCAATGACGAGACCATTAAAATCATGGGGTGTGTGGTATTAGCCTTGCTGCCAGCAGTTTTATTCTCTGGCTACCTTTTTGGATTGAAAGTTTATGGCTTGTTTTTCATTGCACTAGCCACGGCGTTTGCTGCCGACGGACTTTGGTCCTATCTTGTCAAACGGCCGTTTCGCTTCGATTTAAGCATCGTCGTGACGGCCTTGCTTTTAACGATGAACCTCCCACCAACCGCACCTTGGTATTTTCCCGTGATTGGGGTGGCGTTTGCCGTAATCATCGTCAAAGAATTTTTTGGCGGTATTGGTTATAATTTTCTAAATCCAGCCCTCGGCGGTCGAGCCCTGTTGATTGGCTTGTTTTATAACCAAATGTTTCTAATCAGTTGGCCTGATCCACCTTTTGGCAGCATCGCACCTGATGTCGTTTCGCAGGCTACAGCGAACGATGTTGTTTCTGGTGCCACACCATTAGCTGTCATGAAAGCAGGAGAAACGTTGAGTGGCTCTGAACTAGTGGATGCCTTTTTAGGATTTACCGGAGGACGAATCGGTGAAACCAGTGCCTTACTTTTACTGTTGGGTGGGATTTTTCTCGTTTACAAGAAAATCATCTCCCCTCGTATCCCACTGATTATCTTTGCGACGATCGGGCTCTTTGCTTTTATCCTTGGTCCAGAAGGACTTTTTACTGGCAGTTGGCAAACGGTCATCGGTCATATCATCAGTGGTGGTGCCATGTTGGGTGCGATTTATATGGCGACTGATTATTCTTCGACACCAGGAACAAAAGCAGGAGAAAATCTTTTTGCCTTAGGCGTTGGCCTCCTCGTTGTGCTCTTCCGTTTCTTTGGTTTTACAAATGAAGGCATGAGCTATGCCATCTTGATCATGAATTGTTTCACCCCACTTATTGATCGCTTCTTCCGCCTTCGCATATTAGGGGAAGGAAAAAAGACCCCGTTCAACCTTAAAATCATGAGCTAAATCGTAAAAAAGGAGGGTTCCTTATGATGATCGCCAATCGGCTAGTGGTCTTTCTAGTCATTCTACTCACAAATTACGCCTGTCAAAATTTGGCACCGACCGTCAAAGAGAAAAAACCGAACGTGACGACACGGGTGGTTTTCCTCTCAGGGATCATTGCGGTCGCTTACTTGTTCAGTGGGTTAAGCTTTTATCTTTTACTTCAAAATCGTTTCGTCTATGGCAATCAAGTGGTCACCAACTTGGTAAGTGCTGCCATCATCGCCTTGATTGCGGGGGGCTTGTGTTTACTGATCGTTCCTGCAAAAAAACGTTTCTTGACGACTGATCTAAAAAAAACGCTCCTAGTCAATGTTCTCTTGCTGACGATCGCCACCGTGACCCAATTTCCCTATACCGATTATTTAACCAATTTATTTGTTGCTGTAGGCATGTATTTCCTCTTTTCTTGTGCTTTGTCAGGGGTTCATACACGGAATCAAATTGCCACGATTCCGCCAATTCTAAAAGGTTTACCGCTGGATATCGTAACACTTTTTCTATTCTATCTAAGCTTTTCCTTTCTCAATGGTGTCTTCTTCAATTATTTATTCTAAACAAAAAGCAAGTCCCGCTTTGGAAGCGGAACTTGCTTATTTTTTGCGGAATAACTCTCTGAAGGAACCGATCAAAAAACCAGTCGAAAAAGCATTTTGTGCTTTTTGCTCTTTTTCAGCAGCGATTTTTTGTCGGGTTCGCAGCCCCTTATTGGCATTTTTGGACTTCTTCCCTTCACGGAGTTCTTTCGAAGCCTTTTGAAACTCATTTGAGAAACGATTATACCCAACCATGTCGTTTCCCTCCTTTCTTTGTGCTTGACCTATAATAACGAGGATTTATTATAGGAATTGCCTTTCTGATGCAAATCAGGTAACATAACAGACAGAAAGATGATTTATCCCAGGTTTATCAGAAAGGAAGATCCCATGAACGAAACCCACACTGGATTGTTAGTCAATAGCCGCGTTTTTCAAGAAACGCCAATGATGCTGACAGGTATCCAACTTTTAGAAGACCACAAAATCGTAAATTGCATTATTA
The DNA here is from genome assembly GCF_044746145.1 of Enterococcus sp. NPDC086594. NCBI lineage: Bacteria > Bacillati > Bacillota > Bacilli > Lactobacillales > Enterococcaceae > Enterococcus > Enterococcus sp. NPDC086594. Next base: position 35,832 of record NZ_JBIVBP010000014.1, on the reverse strand, counting down.
AGGATCGCTACTTAGCCAGCTATGTCTTACGCCTTCCATTAAATAAATACCAATTAGAAGTTGAAGGAAAATGGAACAAGCGGGAACAGTTAGTGATCAAACATATGAAGATCAAGAATATCGATGAATTTATTAAAATCGTCGGTACGCCAGAATAACAGGACTCACGAAAAGCAAGTGCAGACAACTGCCCTTGCTTTTTTTCTGAAAAAATCCAGCTGATTTTTCCCGCGTGTTCCTCCGATGTTTATCGCGACATTCTGGTAAACCGATCGATCAAGGCTTTTTGCTCCTCTTTGATACCGATCGCCAACGGTTTGATCATTAATTTGACAGTGGACGAAGGTGTCTGAATCTGAACTTTTTTATTTACCACACCGCCTAGTTGTAATTTTGTGATCTCATGGATCATAATTGTCTGCATCCCTTTTTCATGAAATTGCAGATCTAACTGAATCAAGTGGATTTTTTCTTCGTCAACCACCACGATAAAATACTTTGGTGTTGGCAGGGCAATCATTTTGGCTTCCTCGGCATAACCAGCCAGTTTTCCATGGAACTTCGCACGGTAGCTTTCTAAATCATCTTTTTTCACGATCCATTTCATCAAAAGCCACATCCTTCCTTAGATACCTTAAGGATACCTGCAGAAAACGCTTTTGCACAACAATATGCCTGCTTGTTTCCTCACATAGCCCCATTCAACACGTTTGATCATCAAAGACTTTTCCTCTAGACATAGACGTTTTTGTCACCACGACTGCTGAGTCAAGCAAAAAGACAGCGAGGCGCTTAGTGCCCTTCGCTGTCTTTATTTGGATAGTAGTGTTGGAAAAGTCGCAGAAAAATCGGTGCCAGCATCAAATAAAAGATGCCATTCCCCGCTGCATGCAACGCATCAAAGCTCACTCCTTGAAAATAGTAAGCCCAAAAACTAGGAAACCCATAAAGCTTGACACTGATCCAAGATATCACAAAGCCATACGCAAAACCTGCAAATACACTATAAATGACTTGTAAATACAACTTTTTCATAAACAGTTTGCTTTTTGATAATAGATACATTCCAAAAATTACGACGGCATAGCTAATCAATTGGGCAATCGTCCATACCCCCATTCCCATGTAAAAATTGGTAATCAGCATCGAGAGCAGACAAACGATCAATCCACGACTAAGACCTAAATGGATGGTTACTAATAAAAAGATCACCGTCATTGGTTGAACATTGGGTAAAGGTTGAAAAAGTGTCCTGCCGACGACGGCTGCTGCTACAAGCAACCCTAAATAAGCAATTTCTTTTCCAGCAAATACAAGTGGTTTATTCGAATTTTTCATAGGTGAAAACCACTTTATCGTTGTTTCCTAAAAAGGTATCATCTGCCCCAGTCGTAATCATTTCATCATTGATCGTATATGTCCAATAATAGCCAGCTTTTTCATCTTGGGCTAAACCGTCGATGCTGGTGATCATCCCTTGATTTTCTTCCAAGTCAAAGTTCTCTTTCATGATAGTCATCAAAGAAACCCCTTCTTTAAAAGTGACCGTTTTGGTTTCGATCTCCTGGTCTTGCTCTTCACTTTTATTATTGAAGCTGATTTGGGCAGTGCGCTCTTCGGCATTTTGTTGGACTGACGAAGAGTCACTAGAGGAGTTACCCGCATCCATCGATGGTTTGGCACATCCGGCAAAAACCAGACTTAGTAAAAAAATATAACTAAAAATTACTGTTTTCTTCATAATAATGGCTCCTTTGATTTTTTTTACAACACCTTATTGTACTAAAAATAAATAAAAAAGGCGAAATTTTTTTGTTCCCCTCTATAGAAAGCATTGTAAATCCATGTGACTATGGGTATACTAGCTTCAATCATTCGTAAGAAGAAATGAAGGAGTGTTGGAAAGATGGATAGAAAAAAAGCGTCCTGTACCACTTTACTAGTAGGAAAAAAAGCATCGATTGACGGCTCGACCCTGATTGCCCGTAATGAAGATTCAGGGAGCGGTTCGGAACCGCAAAAATTCGTCGTCATCACTCCAGAACAGCAAGGAAATGAATTTTACGCCGTTTTAAGCGGCTGTCGAATCCGTTTACCTAAGGATCCCTTACGTTATACTTCGACACCTGAAGCAGATGAATCCCAAGGAGTCTGGGCAGCTTCAGGAATCAATGAAGTAAATATCGCCATGACTGCGACAGAAACGATTACGACCAATTCACGCGTTTTGGCCATTGATCCATATGTGGAAGATGGTATCGGGGAAGCTGATTTCGTCAGCATTGTACTGCCTTACATTCATTCCGCTAAAGAAGGTGTTCTTCGCCTAGGGGAACTCTTAGAAACCTATGGGACCTACGAAGCCAACGGGATCGCGTTTTCTGATGCCGAGGAAATTTGGTATATGGAAACCATCGGTGGACATCACTGGGCAGCTGTTCGCATACCAGATGATGCCTATGTCGTGGCACCCAATCGCTTAAACATTGATCACTTCGATTTCGCCTCAGAAATGACGTTGTGTTCGCAGGATCTCGAACAGTTGATTGAAGACTATCAATTAAATCCTGATTTTGAAGGCATTAATCTACGCCATATTTTTGGCAGCTCCTCAGAAAAAGATACCCGTTACAACAACCCGCGGGCATGGTACATTCAAAAACACTTTAGCGGAACAGTTGCTGAACCGATCGATCAAGAGCTCCCGTTTGTATGCTACCCAAAACAAAAGCTATCCGTGGAAGATGTAAAATGGGCATTGAGCTCCCACTTCCAAAATACGCCTTTTGACCCTTACGGTACAGGGACCGAGACACAAAAAACACAATTTCGATCGATTGCTCTCAATCGCAACCAGCAAGTCCATATTTTGCAGATCCGCAACCACGTGCCTGCAGCAATCGCTGGCATTCATTGGCTCGCCTTTGGCCCCAATACCTTCAACGGCGTTGTGCCCTTTTATGCAGCTATCACTAAGACCCCACTTGGCTATTGTGATACGACAAAGACCTACGATCCAACAAATAGCTATTGGTTAGGACGCACCTTGGCGTTGATTGGGGACAGCGACTACGATCGCTATAGTGATCTTGCCAACCGTTTTGAAATGGAAACGATGGCGGCTTGTCGCCGCATCCAACAAGAAACTGATCGTAAAGCTTCCGCTGAAAAGGAGCCTACTCGTCTGCTTGAAGAAGCCAACGCTGAGATGGCCGAACTGTATTTAAAAAATGCAACAACGTTACTAGGAAAAATGGTGGAGTCTGGCAGTAATAAAATGGCCTTGCGTTTTTCTTTAGCCGATTAGTCAATCGTTGAAAATAAAAGGATTAACAAAAACTTTACATGGAATTGCAGCAATCTAAACATTGCTCTCCTATACTAAAGATACCAATTCGTTTTCTTTTTCCTTGCTGGTACAAATCAAGCAATTGATTTGTACTGGTCCCCCTATTGAAGACCAGTTGGGAAAAAACGTTGGGAGGAATGAGCATGACTGCAAGTATTTATCGGACTGTCACCAACGAAATTGTTAAAGGTGAAATCATCAAGAGCCAGAGTCAGCAAGATATGCTGATCATTCAAGACAAAAAAGGCTATTTCCATGTCGTTGAACCAATCCCCGCTACTACTACATCAACTCCCCACAGGACCAAAGACTAAAAAATCCACTGGCGATCAGAAAGAATACAGGATCTTTCTGATTGCTCAGTGGGTTCTTTTTTGTTATGTCAAACTCAATGTGAATCGGTTCAATCCATCAATGAGTTTTTCTCGCGAACAGCCAACGTTTAGGCGTAAAAAATTTCTCCCTTCATTCCCATAGATTTCCCCTGACATAATCGCGACTTTTCCCTTACGAATCATTCGTTGCTGCAATTCCACCATCGTTAAATCCAGTGCTGTACAATCAATCCACATAAGATACGTGGCTTCGCTTTTCGTGACCACGAGTTCTGGATGATATTCCTGTAAATAAGCAATCACATAAGCAATGTTATCATCCAGATAGTCATTGAGCTTATCCACCCACTTACTTTCATTATCGTAGGCAGCAATCGTTGCGGTCATGCCAAAAATACTGGTGGAGCTCAACCCATCGGCTTCTTTCAACTGAGTTAAGAAGCGATCACGCAACTTGGAATCAGGAATAATTCCATAAGAATAAATCAACCCTGGGAAATTAAACGTTTTGCTTCCCGAAGTAACAAGGGCTACATTTTTTTGCAACAATTCAATGATTGGTTGATGCCTTTGTCCTTTTCTTACAATATCCATATGAATCTCATCAGAGATGATAAATACATCATGGATTCTCGCCAATTCGATCATTCGTTGCAACTCATCTTTTTGCCAGACTCTCCCAGTTGGGTTATGAGGACTACATAAGAGAAGAACTTTGTTTTCAGGCTGTGCCATCAATCTTGTTAGCTCTTCAAAATCAATGCGATACGAGTTGGCATCATAGATGAGTGCATTAGGTACGATTTTTCTTTTGTTCTCTTTGATCATTTTATAAAACGCATCATACGCTGGCGTCTGAATAATGATCCCATCTCCTGGATTGCTGAGTAAGGTGACGAGTAGTTTGATGCTATACATGACGGAAGGACTGTAGACCAGCCAATCGCTGTCGATCCTACTTTTAAAGCGTTCAGAATACCATTTGCAGACCGCTTGCTTGAATTCATTATGATTCCAACGTGTATACCCAAATACCGGGTGCTGCATCCGCTTGATAAGTGCCGCTTCAACTGCAGCTGGCACCTTGAAATCCGTATCGGAAATCGTAAATGGCAACAAGTTTTTTTCACCAAAACGGTCTTCCACATAATCCCACTGGGTACAATGGGTTCCTTTACGATTGATTGGCTCATCAAAAAACATTTTCTTCACTCCTACTACTTGACAATTTTGCTAAAGAATCGCATCAAGTTGATTTCTGACTGTTGTTACTTTCGTTCCAATGATTACTTGAACGTTCGTATCATCTAAGTGAACGACCCCAAGCGCACCTAGTTTTTTTAGCCGTTCATCATCAACCAATGTACCATCGTTTAGAACGAGGCGTAGCCGTGTAATGCAATTGTCTAAAGAATCAATATTGCTTGCTCCCCCTAAAGCTGCCAAAATACCATGGGCATCGTAGCCACTCTTTCCAGAATAGGTCATTTCCTCTTCCAACTCATTCGTTTGATCGTTGTTCTCTTCTCTACCAGGTGTCTTCAAGTTCTTGCGAAGGATCACTGTTTTAAAAACAAAGTAATACAGGGCAAACCAGCAAGCTCCTACGATCAGAACGAGCCACCATTTTGTATATGCGCCTTGCATCACGCCAAAGATAAGAAAATCAAGCACGCCCCCATCGGTATTTCCAATCGTGACACCCAATAGACTCATTACCATAAATCCAGCACCTGTCATGATGACATGAAAAATCCATAATAAAGGGCTGATGAATAAGAATAAAAATTCGATTGGTTCAGTAATTCCTGTCACAAAAGTTGCAATGACGCCTGAAATCAACAAGCCTTTTATCTTTGAACGATTCTCAGGTTTTGCTGTCTGGTACATAGCTAATGCTGCTGCCGGTAAGCCAAACATAAAGGTTGGCATTTTCCCTTGAGACAAGAACGCCGTTGCACTTGGTGAGATGCTTAAACCGTTTTGTAATTCCGCATAAAAAATATTTAACGCCCCAAAGACTTGCTGACCATCGATCAGCTGACTTCCCCCTGCTTCGGTAAAGCGAATCATGGAAACCAAAATATGGTGTAACCCAAATGGCAGTAATAAGCGCTCACCTGAACCAAATAAGAACGGACCGAAAGGACCAGCTTGTTGGATCAAATGTCCGATTCCTGTGATGATCATAGCAAACAATGGCCAAATCATCGGAATGATCACCCCGACCACAGCTAAAGTAAGCGAGGTGATGATTGGAACAAACCGGGCTCCTGAAAAGAAGGCAAAACTATCTGGCAATTGAAAATGGTAGAAGCGCGTATGCAATTTATAAACGATCAATCCTGCGATAATACCACCTAGAACACCCATTGATAATGTTTGAATGCCAAAAACGATCTCTTGTCCTGCTTCTCGAAGTTGATCTGCAGTAGCTAATTGATTCGTTTCTTGTAAATAAAAATTGATGGATAAATGCATCACGACATAGCCCACAAAGCCTGAAAATGCCGCAACTCCCTTCTCTTTTCGTGCTAGACCTAAAGGAATCGCCATCGCAAACATGACGGGTAAGTAACTAAAGGCAAACCCACCGATCGTTGACATGAAACGAAAAACCACTTGAAGCCAAGAGGCACCTAAAAATGGGAAAACGTCGATCGTTGAAGAAGATGAAAATGAACTACCAATCCCTAAAAATAAACCCATGAATGCGAGTAAAGCGACTGGCAACATAAATGTTTTCCCAAGTCCTTGAAAAATTTCCATCCAGCTTGCTTTCTTTCCTTTTTGCATATCATTTCCTCCTAACACTTTTATCTCTTAAAATGTAAACGATATCAAGAAGGCTTACAATACAGTTACCAAAACAAGAATGACCATTCACAAAATGGAATGGTCATTCCGGAGCAAGTACTTCTTCGATTTGATTGGCGTATTGAATAATTAAAATATCCAGTAACGCTGCTAAAGAGATCCGTGGGCTCAAATCGACTTCATGATGATAAATCGTTGTCATTTCAACAGAAAAAGAGAAGGTGGCAAGCTTTTCCAACGTGCTTGTTGATTGACCAATACAGGCTAAAATCGGCACACCTCTTTGTTTCAACCGGTTAGCATAATTTAGCATCCCGATTGTTTCCCCACTATGACTAATAAAAATAGCCATATCTTTTTTTGATAGTTGATTAGCGATGGTTGTCAATTCATCCCAATCCGTTGAAGCGCCAACCGTTTTTCCTAAGAACCGCAACTTTCGACTCGCAGATAATGCAACCGGCGCACTTTGCCCTAAAGCAAAAAATTCGATTCGTTGTGCTTGCTGCAACATTTCCACGGCACGCTGAAAGTCAGCCTCTTCAATCATTGATAAGGATGTCGTCAGCTGGTCAATCATTTGCTTGATCAGTGGGGATAAGCCAAGAGAAGCTTGAGTAGATGATTTTCTTTCAAGAGTTTGATAATTCTTCAGTGAAAATTTGAATTCTTGAAAACCGGTAAAGCCAAGCTTTTTTGCCATTCTGCTGATCGTCGCTTGACTGGTGTACGTTTGGGAAGCTAACTCATCGGCCGTCATTTCTGAAACTTTCTCGGGCGCCCTTAAACAATAGTTAAGGACCGTTCTTTCTACTCGGTTCAGCTCTGGAATTTTGTATTGGATTCGTTTATATAAATGATTCATCACCTGCTTCTCCTCCCTACTATTGCTTCATTCTTCCGTCTCCACTATGCTTCATTTACTCATTATACCTTCCCTCAACAAAAGTACAAACTGATGATGAATGGCTTGAAATAAAAAAAAGGACTCACCCTTTGAGGAGTGAGCCATCTTTGTTATTTTCTTTGCATCGGTCATCTGTAGACAGTCACTTCAGTAAACTCTTGCCCGTTGCCGTAATCATTTTCTTTCGTTTGACGCTTTCCATCAATTCGTTGTTTGCAACTGGCAAGTCCATTTTCGACATAGTTCACTGTATTTGCAACGATCCTTATTATAGTTGCTAGACCTTTCATCAAGGGATCATTTGATTCCATCCTCTATTCCCCCATTTCTATCACGCTTAAGCCGCTACTGGCTTTTTCTTATAACAAGTATAAAAGAAGTACCTTAAACGAAACTAAAAGAGAAGAACTTCGACAAAAAGAAAAGCAGACTAGTTTCTCTTTTTGGTAAAATATGGTAAATGTAATAGGAAAGGATGATCAGTCTCATGATAAAAACTTTAGTGGTAGCCAGCCATCCGGATTTCCACAATTCGCTTTCCCAACGATTCTTTAGTGAAAGTGCCAAGCTTCCTAACGTCACCATGCATTTCCTTGATGATCTTTCTGATTTTTCTCTCGCCAATGAACGGATGCTGTTGCAAACATGCGATCGTTTGATTCTACAATTCCCCCTATATTGGTACAGCGTTCCAGCAAAAATGAAAGCTTGGATCGATACGGTTTGGGAAAAATGTGCCCCTGCATTGGTGGGCAAGGAAATCAGTTTCGCCGTTTCTACCGGCGTTGCCGCCAAAGAATTTCAGCTAGGCGGCCGAGAAAATACGACCTTCAATGAAATTTTGCACCCACTGGTACTCATGGCAAAAAAACACCAAATGACGGTACTCCCCATCGTTGTCCTCGATCAACTGATGTATAAATCAGAACAAGAGAAACGAGCCTTTGTCATTGCCTATCAGCAACTTTTATTAATGCCGGCTCCCTTTACATTTGATCAAAAGCAACAATGGTTTAGCGAAAAGCTGGCGCGTTTGGTTTCTGAAAAACCGCAGCTTGCTCCTTTGCTATCCTTGTTGCAGGAAAACCATGAAACGTTGATCGAATTAGATGACGCTTTAACTGAATTGGAGGTGCTGTGATGGATCACGAATGGCTGAAGCCACTGATAGAGCAGTCAATAAAAGAAACAGCTGACTATCACGAAAAAGCATTTTTGCAAGAACTAGAGAAGTTGCTTCATCAGCAAGAAATTCGAATCGAATTGAAACAAGGAGAACTTGACGGAAAATTGTGGAATCCTAGTGAATGGTAAAATCTGCACTTGTATCCAAGAAAAAACTTTGTTCCACCTAGCTATAAAACATGCTGGGTGGGCCAAAGTTTTTTTGAATCGTTTCTTTTGCTTGTTAACTAGGATTCGCACATACTCTTTGTAGCAGCGATATAGGCTGCTTGCAAACGTTTCGTGATCGAACCCAATGTACCATTGCCAACTGATTTCCCATCTACTTTGACGATAGGCACAATTTCCCAGACAGAATTGGTCAAAAAACATTCTTGCGCGTTGTTTAGTGCCTCAACAGGGACAGGTTCTTCTCGATAAGGAATTTCTAATTGCTGACACAACTGTAGCACCTTCATTTTCGTGATACCTGGTAATACCAAGCGTCCATCCGGATGTGTATAGACGATACCATCAATGACAAACCAGAGATTTGATGCCGAAGCTTCCGTGAAACATCCATCTCGTTGCAGGAGTGCATCATCGAACCCCGCTTCGATCGCTTGATCTAGCGCTAACAGATTTCCTAACAAGCTCAATGATTTGATATCACAATGCAACCAACGCTCATCTGGAAGAACGGTCGCAGATAGCCCTGCATGCTGCATTTCCAGAGGTCGTTCAAAGGGGATCACATTTGCGGTCACGACTCCTTTGACTGCTCCAGCAGACGGAAACTCGTGATTGCGGGGAGAGGCGATTCCTCTGGTGATTTGAAGATAGATCTCTCCTTCTGTGATTCCTTCGGTTTTAACCAGTAACTTAAGGTTTTCAGTTAATTGGGGAATTGTATAAGGCAACGTCAGTTTAATTTTTTGCGCACTACTTTCTAAGCGAGTCATATGCTCCCCTAACATAAAGCAGCGACCATTATAGATTCGAATCACTTCATAGATTCCGTCACCATACTGATAACCGCGATCTTCAATGTCAATTTTCACCGCTTCTCGATCAACGATTTGATCGTTCCATAAAACCTTCATTTCCTCACTCCTATCGTCCTTCTCGTTTCAATAAGTATAGCATTTGTCTTTAGGCCTTGCTACGTAGTGCTTAAAAACAAAAAAACCTGCTGATGGAGACCGCTCCAACAGCAAGGTAGAACATTTTCGTTATAATGAATCTTTATCAATTACAGATCGTTCTAATTTTCGTTCTTGAAAAAAACGCAACAATGTACCAGACATTGCCATCACGATCGAATACACTGGCAGTGCCACAATCATGCCTACAAATCCAAGCAAGTTGCCGGCAATCAATAATAAGAAAACCGCAATGATTGGATGGATATGCAATACTTTTTTCATCACTAATGGTGAAACAAGATATGATTCACCTAACTGAATGATCGTGATTCCGACAATCAGAAAAATAGCTGTTCGAATGTCTTGACTTAACGCAAATAAAAAGGCTGGTGCTGCTCCGATAAAGGGGCCGAAATAAGGAATAATGTCCAGAACGCCGCAAATTAATCCTAATAGTAAGGCATTTTGTAAGCCTAGCAAAGAAAAAATGAAATAGCTTGAAACCGCAACATAAGAACAAACCAGCAATTTCCCACCGATGTACGCTGACGCTGCTTGATGAAAATCACTACAAAGTTGTCGCATTAAGCCTTGATAGTTTTTCGGTGTCTTACTTGCCAAAAAATCAGGAACTTTCTCACCGTCTTTAAACATATACACTAATAACAGTGGGATCGTAAACAAGACGATCGCTGAATGAGAAACGATGGAGATCAAACTCGTCAGACTATTGGTTGCCCCGGTAATAAACTGTAAGGCAAAGTTGCTAGCTTGGGAAATATCAATCGAATCAATAAAAGGACCAAATAATTCTTCTAAATAAGAATGATCAATAGTATCGATCACCAAATTGATGATGATGGGAATTTGATTGATAAAACGCCCCATCTCATAGGCTAATGCTGGTCCAATCACCTGAACGATCAAATACGCTGCAAAAACGATCAGCAGCAATGTCGAATATAGCGCAATGCTTTTCTTTTTCGTTCTTTTTTTTACCCAATTAAAGAAAGGTAAAAAGATGTAAAAAATAAAAATTGAAATCAATACTGGTAAAAAGACACTAGAAAAGATGGCTTCCAGTGGTCGAAAGACAAACAGTATATTTGAATAGATCCAGACCGCGATCCCTAAGAGACAGACGATCACTAGACCTGCAAAAATTTTTGATTTTTTAAGAAACTCCAATAATAAATCCTCCTGATTCTAGAAAGTAATTCAACTTCTTTCAGTTTAGCATAATTTTAAAAACGAAGGATGATTTCAAGAAGAATTTTTCAAAAATCCATGTTTTTCATAGCAAACTTTCAATTAATTTAATTTTTTTCATCTCTACATCTCGAATCTAATCAATTTTGATGAGCTGAAAACGGCAACGGAATATGCAACCGTCTGACAAAGTAGACTGCTGAAGCAAACTGGAGCAACCCTAGCAAAAAGAAAATCACATGCAAGACATTCCATTCTTGTAATAAGATGACCTGCACGATGATCCAGACAACTAAACTCATGCCTAAAAGCATTACCCCGTGGTACCCTTTGTTAAGCCGCAAGAGGAAAACAACAATCAGATTACCCAAACCTAAGATAGCGAACAAAAACAAGCCGGGAATTAAGAAGGTCGTGAAGGGTGTTCCTTGCAGCATGGCCGCTTCCAAACCAGCAAATGTCTCCCCTTTGCTTAACGGCTCAATGCTTTTAAACGCCAATAGACTTCCTCCACAAGCGCCAACACCAATAAAGAGACACAAAAAAAGTAACGCAAAGCGCATCTTCATTTTTCTCCACTCCTTCTTAAAACCCAACGCAACTAAAAAAATATTCTCAGTGACACATCGATTTTCTTATTCCTTATTCGCTTTTTGCTGAATAGATAAATGCGGCAATTTGCTGCTCTTCCACAGAGGAAAAGCCACACGCCTCATAAAAATGACGCGTTTTTTCTGTGTTGTCCGTAATCAAAACCTTTTGCCGTATTGATGGATGATTCGCCAGCATTTTTTTGAGTAATCGCTGACCAATTTTTTGACCTTGGAACTCGGATGCTACTAATAGATCTTGAATATAAAGAATGGTTTGTCCATCGGTTATGCAACGGATAAGCCCCACTAGCTGCTCTTCAACATAGGCCGTGATCACCTCTGAGTGGGCTAACGCTTTTAAAAGACGCTCGGGATCTTTAGTATAGGCGCTCCAGCCAACTCCCTCATACAAAGCGAGTACTTGATTTGAATCAGATGGTAATTGGTCTTTAAAGACGATCTTCATACTTTTCCTCCTTGTAATAACTTAGCGACAGGGTGGAACAATAGAAATAGAGTTGACAGCTCTTTTCCAAACAAACTCTTGTTATTAAGCCGTAATGCATTGCTTGACTAAAGAGTATCCTGAGGAAAAGCGGCTGTCAACTCTAATTACGAAATACTTGAAGAACAAAATTGAACTGGTTCTGTTTCTAAGCCAGGACGTTAATCAATCAACAACTCATTTTTTAAACGTTGGCTCGTCGTCTGTTGCTCTTCAGGCGTTACTTCTTGATAGGAAATTCCATATTCTCCTCTGAAGCCATCGCCGGTGAACCCACTGCCAGCCATTTGGTAAGACTCGACAGTCCCTAATGCTGATTGATATTGGATAAATAATTGACTCATTTGCGAAAAAGTTAGATCGGTTTCGCCATTTTCTCCAATGATCGTTAGCAGATCCTGAATCCGCATCACGCTGGAAAGTGAAACTAACTCTTTTGCCAGAATCTCAGTCACTTCTCTCTGACGGCGCTGACGGCCATAGTCACCTTCTGGATCATCCTTTCGCATACGAGTATACTGAAGCGCCTCCCAGCCATCTAAATCGAGGATCCCCTCTGGGTAATCGATTTTCTCAGCAGTAAAAGCAAATTCATTTTCAACCGTGATGCCACCAATTGCATCAACAAGATCTGCCATCCCATCCATGTTTAAGGAGAAATAATGATGGATCGGTATATCAAGATATTGTTCGACGGTTTCAATCATCATTTTTGCCCCACCAAAAGAATGGGCATGATTGATTTTATCATGGTACCCTTGTCCCACGATTTCCACATAAGCATCTCTAGGAATACTCGTGAGGGTGGTTTTTCTTGTGGCAGGGTTCAACGTTGCTACCATGATGGTGTTGGCGCGAAAATCGGTTTTGCGACGAGAGTCATTGGCGATCCCTAACAAAAGAAGGCTTAGAGGCTCGGCATTTTCGATGACTTCCGCCTCTTCTCGTCCTTCGATTGGACGATGGATCGAGTGGGCAACATCCTCTACTTGAAAATACACCCTAACCGCATAGACAGTTCCTGCTGAGATAATTCCGGTCAGCAATATCAGGAAAATGATTATTAGTTTTTTTGCTGTACTCAATTTATCTCCCCCTAAGTACATATTTTTTGATTGAAAAGACGAAAGCATAGGTGATATAACTGATCCCACTTGCCAATAAAATACTTGCTAGCAAGTCGCTGGGATAGTGAACCCCAAATAGCAACCGACTCATCATAATCAGCAACAAATAGATCAATCCTAGAAATAGGGCCATGTTTTGGATAAAGTGACGCTTGCCTCTTTTGGCAGGAACTGTTTGCCCCAAGAAAAAGAGGAGAGAAATAATCAACGTGGTCGCTAATAATGTATGTCCACTCGGAAAACTTGCTGATGCCCGTTCCATACTGTCAGCAAAATCCGGTCTCGGTCGATCAACTACTTTCTTGATCACTTGACCAACACCACTGATCACAATCATATTCCCCATCAACCAAAGACTTTCTAACCGCTGCTTGCGCATAAATAAAATACTTGCTAACAGGAAATGAACGACAGCTATGGGAATGATCGTAGCCGTACTGGCAAGTGGGAGAAAAAGCGATTCCACAGCAGGTGTCCGCCATTGAGGCAACTGGGAAAAAAGGTTGTCGATGCTTTGGAACCAGCGCGGTTCTAATGCAACGAGGAAAAACAGCCATGCAAAACAGCTGCAGAGTATTCCGCCTATCACTCCTTTTTTTGCTGTTTTACTCATGTTAAGCCCCTACTTTCTTTTAATGTATACGACCTATTTTTGGCTTTTATCGGAAATTTGTCTAACCCAAAGATAATTCCCATAGCAATGCTGATCGCAATCAGAGAGGTTCCTCCTTGACTTAAGAATGGTAAGGGAATGCCGGTTAAAGGCAGCAAACCGATCGCCGCTCCGATGTTTTCAAAAATTTGAAAAACCAAACCAAACACATAGGTAATCGCAATATAGACCGATGCTTTGTTATTTGTTTTTAAAGCAGCAAAAATGATTTGATAGATCAGATAGAAATAAAGGAAGATGACTAAAGTACTTCCTAAAAAGCCATACGTTTCTCCAATGACTGTAAAGATCATATCTGACTCCCGAACCGGCACATACACCGTTGTATGGGTATCAGGTGCCCCCAATAAGCCGCCAGAACCAATCGCCCACATACTGCGGACTTGTTGGAAAGCGATGGAATCTTGGTACGCGAGTGGATCTGCCCAGGCTCTCACCCGATCCAATTGATATTGTGAAAAGTGAAGGCGAAACAACACACGATTGCCCCATTCCGTGAATACGAGTAGCAACAAAATAGCACCAAGAGCGGCAATCAAACCGATCACGACGGTCAGTATTTTCCAATGAACACCGGAAATGATGAATAAGGCACCTAACATCACGATAAACACCAAACTCGTTCCAAAGTCCCGCTGCATAAACATCAATAAAAATGTGGGTAAGCTGTATAGCAGGATCTTAGTAACATAGATCAAATCGGATTTGATTGTTCGTTCTGCTTTACGTTTCTCATAGACTAAAGTGAGATAGACCATAAAGAGCATAAAGGCCACTTTCATAAACTCAGAAGGCTGAATCGTAAACGCACCAAATCTGATCCACCGTTTGGTGTGCGTTTGTTCAAACATCGTTTGATCGTAAAACCAATGAAGAGAGGCCATCAAACCAAGTGATAGTAAGTACAAAAGACCAGAAAAGCGGAGGAGTAAATTCGTAGGAATCAAACTCGTTACAAAAAGAGCAATCGCCGAAAGGATACAAAAGAGGATCTGCCGAAAAACAATCCCTGAAGGATCATTGCCATCCATCACAGAAGCCTGATGTTGTACCCAGATACTTAACAAAAACAGCAGGAAAATCGGCAGCAATAAAGCATAGTTTGCTTCATGTCGTTTGAGGAACTTCATTAAGTATACCCTCCTCTCGTTCTAGTTTCAGGCATAAACTGAAGGCAAATGAAAGAATAAAGTAACTGGAGCCACCATAACTAATGAATGGCAAAGGTACCCCCGTCATCGGCATCAACCCTAAAATACTGGCAATATTGATACTTGTTTGTAATAACAGCAACGTGCTGGTTCCCAATAATATTAAGCCAATCTGAGGATTTGCGATTGCCGCTGATCGTATAAACAGACGTAAAATAATTACGAATAATAAAGCGATGACAAAAATGCCGAAAATCAACCCTAATTCCTCTACTAAAACGGAGAAAATAAAATCAGTCTCTGCTACTGGTAAAAAGCCTTTCTTGGTGATGCTATTTCCTAAACCAAGGCCCGTAAGACCACCATTGAACAAAGCATAGTAGGAATGGATCATTTGGAATCCTTGATTATATGGGTCGGAAAATGGATCTCCCACTAATCGAATTCGGTTATACACATGCATAAACATGTGGGGCAATAAATCATTGTTTCCTAAAAAGAGGATCAACATAGCAACCAAGAACAGACTGATTAATAACCCGCCAAACAAAAGAGCCGTGAGTTTAACGGGTACCTGAACCGTGGTAATCATGATAAAAGCCAAGAAAAGTAAAATCATCACGCCGGCTACTTTTGGTTGAATGAGGATCAACACACAGCACAAAAATAAAACGAAAAGCGGACGTTTCATTTCCTGCAAGGTAGTTTTTGCTGATTGAAAGTAATGAGCAAGGTATAAGACCATGCCCACATTCACGATCTCTGAGGGCTGAAATTGTATCCCTACAATCGAGACCCATCGTTGCGCTCCATTGACAGAAACACCGAAAAACGGCAAACGTGCCAATAGTAAAGTAAAGACGCCAAATCCCAACAGACCGATCGCTAAATATTTACTGAGCAGAATCTCACGCCGTGTTCGCTGAATAATGAAAAGGAGCACCCAGCTGAGTAACAGAAAGACAAGCTGACGCATAAATAAGCTTGCTGGCGGCTGATCTCTCGTTAATAAACGATAAGAACTTGCACTATAAATCATTAAAAGACCGATAAGGCTCAATAGCAAATAAGCTATGATCAGCAGCCAATCGATCTTCTTTTTTTCTATCATTGCTTCCACTCCTCTTGCCTTGGAGTAGGTGTTCAGACGGTACCAGTTATTATGCCCTTTGAGCTTAGTCATCCATCAAAGAGAAAAGCAAAAAAGTCTCACTTCTCTTAGGACGTCAGACTTTGCTAGCAATCTCATCGTCCGAGTTTTAGCACTATACAACGTAAAGAAAGTTGTTCCCTTTCTTAGCTATTTTATGAAAAGCCTTAATCCGACAATTCCTGTTTTACACATTGGCGTCTTTCGACGTTTCTGCGCAATAGCTTATGTTTGTATAGGAGCCTCACCTAACAAGGTTATATGTTATTTTCAATCCACTATGAATGGTACCCTTCCTCGTATAAAGATACAACCCATTCTTTGTTATTTTTATTTTTCTTTAACTTTTCTTAAAGAATTTAGATATTTCGAGTAATTTCCGATATTTAAAGAAAAATCAATGGAAATCATTCGACCATCACTGGATTCCCTTCGATCATACACGTTATTAAAAAACGGTCATTTTCAAAAAAAGACAGCTCTTTTTCTAAAACTCGAAAAAGAGCTGCTTTCTTGATTTTATACTCCCGCTCTAAATATATCTGTGCCGATCAATCCAATGATCGTTTGGCCTGACGCTCTTGCGCTGCTTTTCGTAACTGCTTTTGCGCTTTTTTAGACCCACGTTCAATATCTCGGGTAAATTTACGTTGGGCAAAATCGGAAAATAATTGATCTAGATCATAGCCGGCTGGATAGAGTGCTTCTCGTTTGGTGAGCAGTTGCAATCGCCGAGCAGCAACAACGAAACATTGTTTCTCAATATAAATCTTCGCTTGTCCCTGTTCCAAGTATTCATAAAAAACTCCCCGTTTTTCATGCTCTGCTGAAAAGACCTGGTCTCCCTTTTGAAAAATGTGCTCAGACTTTGTTTCCTGAGGATCGGTTCGTTTTCTGGACGTCTCAAAAGGCTGCTTCTCAAAAGAATAAGATTTATTCTTTAAATAGTCCTTTGCCGTTTGCACGACCTCAGCAGGAATCGCCATTTTTTCGGCGATCCAAAACGCATTACTTTCACCGACCGCATTGGTCAACAAGCGGTATTTCGGCGTCAGGGTCTTGGCATCAAAAGCCATCGCCGCTGTTTCAAAATCTTGGTGATCAAGAGCAAACTGCTTGATTTCACCATAATGAGTCGTGGCGATCATTAACGCCCCCGATCGATAGATCGATTCCATAATGGCGATCGCTAAAGCTGCCCCTTCATTTGGTTCAGTCCCGCTGCCAATTTCATCTAACAAAACGATACTGTTCCGGCTGGCATTCGTCATGATCTGTGCAATATTCGACATGTGTCCAGAAAAGGTACTTAAAGAATTTTCTAGACTTTGCTGATCCCCGATATCCATCCAAAGACTTTTTAAAAACGGCACGCTGCTGTTGCCATTATGCGCTGGAAACAAGCCGTAATGTGCCATCGCACAAACGAGTCCGACGGTTTTTAAGACAACCGTCTTACCACCAGCATTCGGCCCTGTGATGACCATACATCGGTTCTCTTCTCCTAGTTTTAAAGATAGAGGAACAGCATCAGTGCCCAGTAAAGGATGCCGGACTTGATCAAGAAGCAAAACTTCTTCTTCAGTAATTGCTATCGGTTGACCATTGATTTCCCGACAATACTTTCCGCGAGCAAAAATAATATCTAGTACCACTAAAATATCAAGACAGGCAAATACTGCATTCATTTGTTCGGCGATTGCCCCGGTCAATTCTGATAAAACTTGGTATTGGGCGGCCGTTTCTTCCGCCTGTGCCAAAATCAATCGATCATTCAGACGGGCAGCTGCCTCTGGTTCAATAAAAACAGTCGCGCGTTTATTAGAACGTTCGATGATCGTCCCTTTAATTTGCTGTTGAAATTCGGCACGTACCGGCAGCGTATAACGGTCGTTCTTTTTGATCACACGGTTTTCTTGCAGATAGCGACTTTCTTTAAAAAACTTTGCAAAAACTTTTTTTAAATCGGCCTCATATTTCTCAATTATGCCACGAATTTTCCGTAATTCTCGGCTGGCGTTACTATCTACCTGACCATTGCGAATTTTTTGGAAAATCATTTCGGCGATTTCAGAAAAGTCGGCCAACCCCTGAGCATAGTGATGCAATCTTGGGGCAATTGATTGATTTTTCTCAAACAATTGACGGATGATGCGAAAAGACCGTAAAAAGTCTCCGTATTCAATCAATTCCTGCGGCTCCAATACAAAGCCTTTTTCAATCTTCTTCGTATGATGTAAGACATGCTGAAGCCCCATGAAAGGGACTTGACGTCCGGCGTCTAATAGCGCCATCGCTTCAGTTGTCTCAGACACTCGTTTTTGGGCGGAATGGATCGTAGCTGCTGGTTTTTCATTGGCAAAACGTGCTTTACCATAATCGCTGATTATTTTTTTACTTACTTGTTCTTTAATTTGTTCAAATTCAGTTGCTTGAGGTATCTTCATGAGTGATCCTTTCTTGTGCCTGAGGATCCCGGTAACATCCCCGTCCAAAAAAGTGTACAAAAAAAGCGATAGTCTCCCATCACCTGATTCATCAATAACGATTTTTATCGGTATCTACAGGCACAACAAATAAACAGTCTGTTTTTGCTTATTTGTTTTAATTAGCTGATTAGATACCTACGACACTCATTAATATACCTCTTTCTTTTTTGAACGAGTTTTTTTCATTGTAATATAGAAACTGTCCTTCTGTCAACTTCCTTCAAATCTCCTTCCCCTCAAAGAAAAAACGTCTCAGAAGCTGCTAGAAGCTCCTGAGACGTTTCTGATCTAGATCAAATAATAAGCTACTTACCTACTTACGAGCGAATCAGGTAATCAAACGCACCTAATGCAGCAGTGGCACCTGAACCCATTGAAGTGATGATCTGTTTGTATACACTATCGGTACAATCTCCCGCTGCAAAGACCCCTTCAATGTTGGTTGCGCCATGTTTGTCCACCACGATCTCATTGCGTTCATTTAAGACGACACGATCTTTTAACCATTCAGTATTCGGCATCAAGCCAATCAAAATGAAGACACCCTCCACAGCTAAAGTGAATTCACCATTCGTTTCACGATCAACGTAGGTCAATTGTTCGACATGATCGGATCCAACAATTTCCTTCGTTGCCGCATTCGTAATAACAGTCACATTATCTAACGTGTTCAAACGGTTTTGTAGCACAAGGTCCGCTTTTAGTTCTGGTAAAAATTCAAGAACATAGACATGTTTCGCCATGCCAGCTAAATCGATTGCTGCTTCGATCCCAGAGTTTCCGCCACCAATGACGGCAACTTCTTTCCCAGCAAATAACGGACCGTCACAATGCGGACAATAGGCAACACCTTTATTTTTGAATTCTTTTTCTCCCGGAACATTGATGTTGCGCCAGCGAGCGCCAGTTGCTAAAATGGCCGTTTTGGTTTTTAATACTGCACCATTTTCTAATTCAACTTCGATGACGTCATTGCGGCGAATATCTTTCGCACGCTGACCTTTCATCACGTCTACATTGTATTCGTTGATGTGCTCTTCTACCTGACGCATTAATTTTGGACCTTCGGTATAAGGGGTACCGATCATATTTTCGATCCCCAGGGTTTCCATTACTTGTCCACCCATTGTTTCGACAACCATCCCAGTATTGATGCCTTTACGCGCTGCATAAATCGCTGCGCTTCCGCCTGCAGGTCCGCCACCGACAACTAATACATCGAAAAGCTCTTTTTCAGCAAAGTCATCTTTACTCGTCGGACCAGCTGCTTTTTCCAACAACTGTTCGATCGTTTGTCGGCCGCTTGCAAATTCTTCCCCATCTAGAAAGACTGTTGGCACAGCCATAATTTTTTTCTTGTCAATTTCTTCTTTGAACATCCCACCTTCGATCATGGTGTGACTGATGGAAGGATTTAGCACTGCCATAATGTTTAACGCTTGAACAACATCAGGACAGTTATGGCAGGTCAAACTGACATAGGTTTCAAAATGTAATGGCTTATCGATCGCTTTGATGCGCTTTTGAAGTGCTTCATCAATTTTCGGCGGACGACCGCTTACTTGAAGCAACGCTAAAATAAATGAAGTGAACTCATGTCCTAACGGTAAACCAGCAAAAGCGATGCCGCTTTCTTCACCGGGACGATTGATCGAAAAGCTTGGTGTCCGTTCACTTGCTACAGCTTGAATCGTGATTTTTGACGACATTTCTGCGATTTCTTCTAAGAATTCACGTACTTTCGTTGAAGAATCATCCTCACCTAAAGTCGCCGCAAAAACAACCTCTGATTCTAGCATCGCTAGATATTGCGTCAGTTGGTCTTTGATTGCCTTATCTAATGCCATGAGAGCCTCCTAAATCTTGCCTACAAGGTCTAAGCTTGGCGTTAAAGTTTCTTCGCCTTCTTTCCATTTTGCAGGACATACTTCACCTGGATGGGTACGGACATATTGTGCGGCACGGATTTTATCGATCAAACCACTAGCATCACGACCGATACCATCCGCATTGATTTCAACCGTTTGTACCACACCATCCGGATCGATGATAAATGTACCACGTTGAGACAAACCTGATGCTTCGTCTAATACATCAAAGATTTCTGAGATCACATGAGAAGGATCAGCAATCATGATATATTCGATTTTATTGATAGCATCAGAGTGGTCATGCCACGCTTTATGTGTGTAGTGGGTGTCAGTTGATACAGAATAAACTTCTGCGCCTAATTCTTTTAATGATGCATATTGGTCTTGCAAATCCTCAAGTTCTGTCGGACAAACAAATGAGAAATCTGCAGGATAAAAACAAACAACGTTCCATTTTCCTTTAAAATCTTCTGATGAAACATCGATAAATTTTCCATTGTGGTAAGCTTTCGCTTCGAATGAACCAATCTCTTTTCCAATTAATGACATATCATTTCCTCCAATTAGAATAATTATTTGAGAATAATCTCTATTAATTATTAGTATATCTAACTACAAAATGCAATAGTTTATTCAGAAATAGTCAAAAAAAATGTTATCATCCTCAGAAATGAGCATATTTATTTTTTATCGAAAGCAAATGGAGTATAATAATAAGTTTGGCTAATCATTTCTAAGCAAAGTTCCTACCTGTTAGATTCTCAATTACATCTCTTATTCTCAATTAAACAAAAAAAGATTGCCTCTTCCTATGATTCCTCACAATGGAAAGTGAGTCATAAAAAAAGACAATTTTTTTATTTAGTATTGAAATAGTTGAACAATCCACCGATCGTTCGCTCCTTCAATGTAATCCGCTTGCCGTCTAGAAAAACTTCTTCGACTGGGTAATGATCTTGAAAAGGTGGAACTTCCAAGTATTGACTTGCGAGAAAGCGCTCTGGGGATTCAATTGTTGTTATTTCTTTGCTACCATTTTTCAGATAATGAATTTCTAACATATCCATTGCCTCTTTTCTTGTATTCTGAACTTTTGAAAAAGCATTGAGAGGATCTTATTTCTCGCTGTTCTTTTTGCTTGGTTCAGTTACAAGCCGTATTATAGTCTTCCTTTTTTTAAAAGTAAAGAAACCACTCTCGGTTGAAACATCTCTTATTTTTTGGCTTTTGTCTGACCGATAAAGTAGTCCTCTAAGACACCACCAATCACAAAAATGACCCAAGAGTATGCCCAGGCATGAAACATGAAGGACCAAAGCATATAAACGACCAAAATCACTGGCCAGTAGACTGTTCGAAAAAAGGTAACTCTACCAGCGGATTCGCCATATTTATGACGTGTTGCTCGATCACCAAGATTCTCTTCGTCACGAATAAAATACGTCTCAGTTGCCAGCTTCGCAAAGCCTGTACGAATAATACTTACATAAATAATAAAGAACACACCCACTGCAACTGTCAAGAAAAACAAGGAAATACCAAACTCAACAGAATAATAAAACAATTCACTTAAAAGTACAGGCGCAATTGATAAAATACAGGCACCAATTCCTAAAACAAGACCAATACGAAAACTTTTTTCATAATTTGCTAGTTGCTGAGCGGCTTCTCGTTTGGCATCCCTTTTGATTGGTCGATCATCTAACTGCTTACGAGCACCGGAAAAGTGCAAACTGCTAGAGATGATAAAACCAACCCCGATGGCGATGAAAAGAAACATCACCATTATTCCAAAGGTCTCAGCATAAACACTAACAAAGAGCATTAGGGCTGCTAGGGAGGCGATACAAAAGCCGATTCCTATCGACAACGAAAAAGCAAAGTGCCGCACAGTTCCCCAATAATCAAACGCATCGTCTTCTGTGATGGCATCGGACCAATCATCAATCGGCTCTTCTTCTTTTGAAACATCTAACTCTTGCAGCAGTTCATCCACCGAACCAAACTCGCTGATCACCGCACCGATGGCTTCATGCTCACTTTTCCCTTGGTGAATCAGTTCCAAGTAATGGTCTTCCATAATCGCTAAAAGATCTTCTTTTGCCTTCTTCGTTTCCGGTGTGATGGGTACTGATAAAAATAAGCTGTCTAGATAGTCATGAATGGTTTTCATTTGTCTCCTCCTTGTAAGAACTGGTCAACGACGATCTTCGTCTGCTGCCACTCCAATAGTTTCTCCGAAAGGCTTGCTTTTCCGTCTACAGTTATCTGGTAATAGGTCCGCTTTTTGCCATGTGTCACTTCTCCGGGATACGAACGGATCAATCCTTGTTTTTCTAACCGAGTAAAAGCGGAATACAACGTCGTTTCTTTGATCACATATAAAGCATCTGTTCCTTCACGAATACGCTTGGATATTTCATATCCATAAGAGTCTTCTTTCGAAAGAATGGATAAAATGATTGCGTCGTTATAGCCGCGAATTCCGTCACTCGAGATCACGCAATCGCCTCCTAAATTACTTCATCTGTCGTACTAATTATAAATCAATTACTACGACAGGTAAAGTAAAGCTGGATAACTTGTCAAAAATCAGTCGCAGGTCCTAGAAACAGTTCGAATAAAAAGACACGCTTTCTCAGTAAACTGATAAGCGTGTCCCTTATTACTTAATTTTTTTCACCTATTTATTCAACGGCTGGCTTGACATCATCCATCATCAATTGGATCGACTCCAATCCGGAACCAGCTAAATACCAAACCGCAGCATCCAATTCAATCACTTGATCGTTTTGCCCTGCATTTGTTTCTTGAACAATTTCATTTGCAACAAATTCACTTTCGCTTTCATTGCCACCGATCGCTTTTGTCCGATCGATCACGAAAATGACATCAGGATTTTTTTCAAGCAAGTACTCATAAGAAATACTTTGTCCATGTGTCGACGCCTCTAATTCCTCATCTACTGCTGGGAAACCAAACGTGTCATACAAGATACTGTAACGAGAACCTGGACCAAAAGCAGAAAGATTGCCTTCATTTACCATAACAACCAAGGCTTTCTCGTCAGCATTTTGCGCTTGCTCCTTCAAGGTATCAATCTGACCTTGTAACGATGCTAGTTGTTCTTGCGCTTCCTCTTCCTTACCAAAAATTTGACCAATGGTCGTAATGTTGGCTTCGATCGATGCCCAAGTATCACTATTGTCAACGCTTAAGAAAACGGTTGGCGCGATTGCAGACAATTCCTCTTGGAAATCACGTTGTCGACCAGAAATAATGATTAGGTCTGGCTGCAGTTGATTGATTTTTTCTAAATCAGGCTCTTTGATTCCCCCTGCTGATTCAACATCCGCATACGCTGATAAATAATCTGGCAAATTGCTGGTTGCGGCAGCAACGATTCGATCCCCAAGGCCAAGTGCATCCATCGTATCTAATGCACTGTTGTCAAAGACAACAACTTTTTCCGGCGCATAAGGAACAGTGACAGTCCCATTGCTGTCCGTAATCTCGACTTCTGTCGGCGTTTGTGTACTTTCTTCTACTTGGGTTTGAGCTGTACCCGTTGAATCTGTTGTCCCTGTATTATTCGAGCCGCAAGCGGTCAACCCCGCTAATACGAAAATACTCATAAAACTTACTGCTATTTTTTTCATTTTTTCCTCCTTTGAAACATATTTTTTATTGGAAGGTGTAGCAAAATTGCCGCCCATCCACTTGTACCAGTTTGATTGGAATCTCATACAATGATTCTAATAATTGTTCTTGAATCACTGCCTCTGTGTCAGCCGCTTTAAAAATCTGACCATCTTTCATCGCGACGATGTGATCGGCATACCGTGCTGCAAAATTAATGTCGTGCAAAACGATCACAACAGTTTTCTGATAGTCTTCCACCAAGGTTGTCAATAGCTTCATCAGCTGGTTGGCGTGTTTTAAATCTAAATTGTTTAACGGTTCGTCCAAGAGTAGATAATCTGTATCTTGGGCTAAAATCATCGCCAAGTAAACTCGTTGTAACTGACCACCAGAAAGTTCATGAATCGATTGATCACTATATTCGGTTAGAGATAACTTAGACAAAGCGTCATCAATGATCCCATCATCTGCTGCCGATTGTCGCCCCCGGTTATACGGATAGCGACCAAATGCCACCAGCTCTCTTACAGTCAGATTGACGGCATAGCGATTGCTTTGCTGCAAAAAAGCCATTTTTTTTGCTAGCTCTTTGGACTTCCATTGACGAATCTCCGTTCCATCCAGATAAATATCACCGGTGCGTTGATCCAACATCCGACTGACTAAAGAAAGCAAGGTACTTTTTCCGGCACCATTGGGCCCGATGAAGGCAATCATTTTCTGTTCCGGCAACGCTATAGAACATTCCGTCAAAACTTGTGTTTTTGCATAATTCTTGGATACATTTTTGGTTTCAATCATGATTTTTTCCTTTCCAGCAGCAATTTGCTTATAAAGAAGATACCGCCTAATAATTGGATCACGGTGCCGATGGTCGTTTGCCATTGAAAGACCTGTTCCACTAGGAATTGACCTCCTACCAACAGGAGAAAACCAATCAAACTCCCACCGAAAAACAACCAGCCGTGACGATAAGTTGGGAAAAGCTGATAGGTGATCGTCGCCACCACAAAGCCTAGAAAAACTGCTGGACCAACTAAAGCAGTGGCGGTGCCTGTCAGTAAAGCAATCAAAAATAAAACACCTTTATGAAGCCATTGAACAGATACACCTAAACTTTTGGCTTGCCCACTTCCTAAATGGAGCAAATTCAATTCTGGAATCAGCAGAACCAGACAGATACTCCCTAGCAAAATGATCGCGGCAGCAATCAGTAGATGCTGGGTATTGATATTGCCAAAGCTGGCAAACAAACGACCTTGTAGTAAATCATATTCATTTGGATCCATCAACACTTGCAGAAAGGTGCTGAGACTACCGAACATCGTGCCACAGACCATCCCTGCCATCAATAACAAAAACAACCCAGCGACTGATTTTTGATAGAAAAAGGCAATTAAGAAGCTACCTAGAACGGCAGTTAAGCCGACAGAAAACAAAAACATCGTTGCTGTTTCTTGGCTCAGCATCTGAATTCCGCCGATAAAAAAGAAACAAAGGGTTTGAACAAGAACATACAGTTGGTCCAAGCCTAAAATTCCAGGGGTCAGATAGCGATTGCTTGTCAGTGTCTGTAAGGTGATGGTACTAAAGGAGATGGCGATTGCAACTAAGGCAAAAGCCAAGATTCGGCGTCCCCTTAATGCAAAAGCAAATGACCAGTTTCCATAGGTGTTATAGGTCAGATAGGCACCACATGCACAAAGGATCAGAAACAACAAAAGAAAAAGTTTTTTCTTCATCGAAATTTCCTCCCCAGAAGCAAAATCAAGAAACAGCAGCCACCCAGTACGCCGGCAACAACACTGACCGGCATTTCATAAGGTGCGATGACGATTCTCGCCAATACATCACACAATAGCAAGAACGCGCTTCCGGCAAAGCTGATCAAAAGCAGATTGTTTTTCAAGTGATCCCCAAAAACCATGCCGATCATATTTGGGATAACGATCCCTAAAAAAGGAATTTGCCCCACAGTCAATAAAACGATACTGCTAGCAAACGCCACCAGCGCAAATACAGCAAAACGCAAGAACAAGTAATTGATTCCCAGACTCTTAGCCGCACTTTCTCCTAAACCGGCGATCGTGATCTCATAAGCCAAGAAATACAATAGACCGAAAACGGGAATCGTCAAATACAAAAGTTCATACTGTCCAACCATAATGGTGGCAAAATTTCCTTGCAGCCAAGAAGAAACATTTTGAACCAATTGGAAGCGATAGGCTAAGAAGCTACTGATAGCCCCGATGATATTACCGAACATCACCCCTGTTAACGGTAGCATCATTGGATCTTTCTTTGGTAGAAATTGGCTTAAAAATAAAAAGAACAACACACCTGCGTAGGCAAACACAAATGCTGCTGTAGTGCGAATCAAATTTGAGGCATTTGGTAGAAAGAGCATAACCAGCAAAATTCCTAAACGGGCGCTATCCGTCAGTCCAATCGACTCCGAGGCCACAAATTTATTTTGCATCATGTGTTGCATAATTTTTCCACAGATACTAATGATCCCACCTGCAATGATCAAACTGATCGTCCGTGGAAGCCTAACTTTTACCAAAACAAGCCAATGATTCGGATCACCCTGCTGTAAACCTGATAAAGACAATTCATGGGTGCCTGCCAACAAGGAGCAACCCACTAGAAGAACAAAGATCAGCAGTAATCCGATTTTTTTAAACATGCCCCGCCCCCCTTATTGAGAATGATTCTCACTCTCTTTAATAGGGTAACGTATTTCACTTAAAATCACAA
Organism: Enterococcus sp. NPDC086594; assembly: GCF_044746145.1. Classification (NCBI taxonomy): domain Bacteria; kingdom Bacillati; phylum Bacillota; class Bacilli; order Lactobacillales; family Enterococcaceae; genus Enterococcus; species Enterococcus sp. NPDC086594. The sequence continues at coordinate 8,945 of NZ_JBIVBP010000014.1, read as the reverse complement.
GAATTTTTTTTAAAAAATCCCTTTCCTATCGCAATTTCGAAAAAATGAGTGTGTAAAGAAAAGGATTATGTGATGTTTTTCTCTTATATCCTTGCGAGAAAACTTATTTTTATCTCAATATTGTCTATTTTATTGCTTTAATTATAAAATGCTCGCTCATACTATATTCATTTTATGAGGATCATTCAATAACAGATCACTTAGATTTGCAATTATTTTCATCTATTGAAACCCTTGTAAAGCCAGCACTTACTGATGCAATGGTGATGTAACTTTTCAGATAAAAGCAAATGACGCGCCGTCTCCTCCACCTAAACACCATTCGTCTATCGATAAGAAATTGTGAGTAAAAACAGTTTAGTCGTGGAACGAGTTTTATAGTTTTCGTTTTGAGTTTCTTCTTCCAAAAAATCATGATACCAGTTGAATTCAATCTCCGACAAAAGCCTACCTGTTTTCAATACGCGATACCAGTCACTGATTGTAATCGATAGTCTTTCCCGATTATCTGTAATTAAAAAAAATAAACCTACGATCATCGCAGGTTTATCAAGAGTTATTATTTTACTTTAACAAGCCATCAAGGGCTAATTGATTCAAAAAGTGCAAAGGGAAAGAAATGGTTGGATTGAAAAAGTAATCCATTGTCGCTAGTTGGTGCAAGGTCGTCTTGCTATTGATCAAGGTTGAGATCGTATTGATGATCTCCAAACTTCCACGATCACTCGTAATGATTTGTCCCCCCATAATCACTTTCGTTTGCTGATCAAAAATCAGTTTTAACGTTACTTCAAAATCCTCATCTGTCGCGAAAAATGTCCGAGAATGAAATGTCTGCGTCACTGAATCTACTTCAAAGCCGTAATACGGTGCCTCGGTCTCATTAATACCTGAACTGCTGACGAAATAGCCAAACAGTTTACTAACGACGGTCCGTTGCATTTTTGGAAAAGGAATTTTCGTCGTTCCCCGTTCATTTGCCAATAAATTGGTGGCAGCTACGATCCCCGTCCGATAAGCATTAGTCACTAAAGGGATATACAAAGAGCTATCCGAATGATTGAAAGGAATCGAAACCAGGTCACCAATTGCATAAATCGCTGGGTCAGACGTTTGTAAATATTCATTTGTAAATACCGTGCCATCGAGATTTAGTTTTAAAAAGTCTTCAACCAATGCGACATTCGGTCGCGGATTTACGGCATAAACGACCACGTCAGCTCGAATCTTGGTTCCGTTTGAAAGCTCGATTCCCTGATATTCACCCTTCTCGTCTTTGATCGTATGGGCGACATTGCTGTTAAGATAGATTTGTAAGTTCTCTGGAAAGCGCGCCATCAAAATTTCAGCAATTTCTTGATCAAAATAACGGAACAAAAGGGTATCCATTCGATCAATCAAATGAACGGCTTTTTGCTGGCCACTTAAAGATTCAGCCAATTCAAACCCAATCAGACCCGCGCCAACGATCGCCACGGTTTGCGCACTTTCGATTTTTTCTAACGCTTGCTTTGATTGACCAATGGTTTTGTAGGTCGTTATATGTGCTTCGACATCTGAGGCAAACTCCGAACGGAAAGTACTCGATCCCATCGCCAAAATCAAGCCATCATAACTCACTTCGTCTTCTTGCTGATAAGATTCCGTTGATGTGACAAAATGAACCGTTTGTTCTTGCGGAAAGATTTTTGTGACTTCACTGTTTAACATCACATTGATTCCTTCAGAAAGAAGCTCACTCGTAGTTGCCGTTCGGGAATCTTCCAATCGTTGAATGTAGCCTTCCAGCACTAAATTCAAACTGCTAGCAACATAACCCAGAACGCTTGATTTTTCAATAATTATCACATCGACTTTTGGGTCAACTTTTTTTAAATGACGGGCAGCAGCAATTCCTGCATGAGAGCCTCCAATAATCACTATTCTCATATCTTTTCCAACTCGCTTTCAAGGTTCTCATTGCGTATTTCATCCACGATTTGATGAAGCCGCTCTTCTTCAAATGGGGTTGCCCCACCTGTTAAAATCAATCGTTTTTTATAACGATAGCCTTCCGAGATCTCAGAATGATCAACGATCAATAAATCATAATCCTTCTCCTTCGTCCCCTCAAAATGAATATTCGGATAGCCAGCCAATTCTTTGATCAAAAAACGCCGCAAAAAGCCACTGCGTAATCGTGATTGAGTCAACAAAATGCCGACCGTAAATGCTTTTTCCTGTTTTACTTGAATCCATTGACGGATCAAAAGCAATTCATTGGTCAAATGCTGCTTTTTCTCAAGAGAAAAGGACTGGTTTACGTTTTTCTCCAACTGTTCGATTGCTTGCTGTGCCACTTCAATCAAGCTCTCATTCGCAACACTTTGCGGCTGAAATTCAGCAAAGGCAATAATGCCGCCATGAATGTACAACGCTTGGATCGTCACACTCGTCAAGAAGACGCATAATTCCGTAGAAGTTTCTGTAGTCTTTCTCTCACTATCACCAATTGCCTGCAGCAGCTCCCCATTTAACGCATCGATCTCTTGGAAGAAAAGTGATTTTTGCAAGGAGTCATCCAGTGAAGGGCGAATCAAGCCTTCAGCTAATAAAAATAAATAGAAATAAACCGTTTCATAATCGCTCCAGGATACGGCAAAACGACTGAGATAGCGTCCTAATATATTCCGCAAAAGCTGGAACATCGCTTCATTTTCCAATGACTTCAACAATGGATACGATGCTTCATGCTGCTGCGAGCCACGATAATCAAAACGGGCTTCCATAATACCTAACCACAGCCCGACTTTCCAGCGTTCGGATTGACTAAACGTTGTCTGTAGCTGTTTTTCGATTACTCGAATCAAATTGTTGATGGCTGGTGCATTCAAGCGAGCGATCAATTCTTCATTGGGATAACTTTGTGAAAAAAACTGATAATAGAAAAAGCGAATCTGTTTTTCATCCCCAAGCAATTTTTTATTTTTTAATTGGATGTCGAATTCTTTCAATAACTGATTGATGGCTTTGAATCGACGAAACAATGAAGCTTCACTCAACATCAGTTCTAACATCATTTTCGTCGTTGACTCATCTCGATGAAAAAACAAATACGACAATATCTGAAAATCGATTGCTTCTGAAAGATACGCATAAAAGAATTTTTTTAGTGAGAAATCAAGCGGAAGTGTTAACTGTACTTGATCATTTTCTAAATAAGTCAATGCCGCATCCTCATGGAAAGCGACTAAATTTTGATGAAGATTTTGAAGTTCTTTTTGCAAAGTGGGTGCGGAAATGGATAATGTTTTTGCAAGTTTCTTGTAAGAGATTTCTGAGCCGTTCTGAAAAAAAACAGCTAAAATTTGAAAATGAACCTGCTGATTTTTTTCAAGCAGCTGCATAACATTCATTTTTGAACCTCCTTCACCTTTCACATACTAATTTCCCAATTAATGGGTCGTTTGTCAACTATAAAAATTGCCTGAATGCCTTTGAGTTATATGGAAAAAGCGTTATTTATTGTTCCTAAAGCGCGGGAATGGTAAAATTCTTGAGAAGAAAGGTGGTGAACTATGGGAAAACGAATGTTAGCATTTTTTCGAACGGATCGATTATTTTCGATTTCCCTGTTACTAGCACTCATTGCGTGTTTTTTCGGCACCTTCCGTTGGTCATTTATTGACTTTAAAGTGATTTTATCACTGTTTGGATTGATGTTAGTAATCAATGGGTTAGAAGAAGCTGGTCTTTTACGAGCATTTGGACAAAAATTAGTGGAAAAAAGTCGCAATCTGCGTGACTTGATCCGTTCAATCGTCTTGCTAAGCTTCTTCAGTTCGATGTTTTTAACAAACGACGTGGCTATCTTAACATTATTGCCCATCTACTTACTCTTAACGAGGAAAGAACAACAGCGCACCAGTGTCTTATTAGGCGCTATCTATTTGATTGTGGCAGCCAATTTAGGAAGCAGCCTGTTTCCATTTGGAAATCCGCAAAATCTATTTTTATTTTCTTACTATCAGATTTCGCTGCCACAATTCATGTGGACTACCGGCACCTTTGTGGGACTTTCTTTGCTATTACTCCTTGTTTCGATCCAGCTCATCCCAAAGACTCCATTGGAAATCGCCCTGCAAGAAGAGCCCTTTGAAAAAAAGCCAGCGCTGCTCAATGCAGGATTATTTGTCCTTATGATTCTTGGTATTTTTAGTGTTCTACCTATTTCAATCGCTGTGCTCGTCGTCGCAGCCGTGGTTTGGTTTAGAAACAAACGATTATTCGCAAAAGTTGATTATCGGTTACTACTTACCTTCCTCTGCTTCTTCTTGATCGTTGGGAATATTCAAGACCAACCTCTGGTCACCGATCACATTCGACCATATTTTCAAGAAACACATCGCGCTTTTTTAGGTAGTATTTTACTCTCTCAAGGAATATCTAACGTTCCTGCAGCGATTTTGATTGCTCCTTTCACCGATTTAGAAAAAGCCGTTCTTTTGGGCGTCAATGTGGGTGGTTTGGGTACATTGATTGCTTCTTTGGCGAATTTGATTGGGTACAAATTACTGAAACAAGCCAGACCCAAAGAAGCGGGAATGTTTCAAAAGCTATTTTTTATCGTTAACGTCGTTTTTTTACTGTTATTAGGCAGTATCGTCTACCTTTTATTGTAGTAAATTCACTGTAAAACGAGATTCCAGCATAAGATGTTTCCAGTCAGCAGTCAACAGAACCCTACTTGCTGTACCTGTTTCTTGATCTTATGTCAGAATCTCGTTTTTTGATGTCTATTGTGTGATTTCTCCTAGGCTAAGAGAAGCTCAAAGGTGATTTTCGTTTGGCTTTCGACAGTCAATGCCTCACCAAAGACATGTTGAACCATTTCTTGCCGCTGTTCCAATGAATACTCCTCCTCAAAATAAAGATGAAATAATTCTTGATCGATCTCTTCCTTCAAAATATACTCGAATTGCCGACTCTGCCAATCGATCGCTTCTTCTGTAAACCACTTCTTGTAACAAGTATTTAGGTTCAGATCGTTCTTCGCTGAATGATTTTTTTCATAAGGCTGAAACACGTTCTCTTCTTCTGCGATCATTCTTAGAATAATTAATTGATGGGCCTTTCTTTGAAACTGAAGCAAGGTTTCTTTGTCTCTGACTGCCGGATTCATTGCTATAAAAATACAAGGCCAGTGCTGTTCTGCAGACAAAAAGTCTTTTTGGCTCTGCTGAACCAGATGGAGCTTGCTCATCGGATCTTCAATCGTTTCTTCAATGATTTTTAACATTTCTTTTGAAAAATCAATTGCGTAATACTCATCTACAAAAGGATAAAAAGCTGAAATGTAGCGACCAGTGCCCGCAGCAAAGTCAACGAAGGTCGATATCGGAAACACTTTCTGCTCCACCAAAAAAGCTGCTGCCTCTTCGGCAATTTTCAATTGGGATTCTCTTTGAATTTGCGCATATTCTTGCGCAAATTCATCCCAAAACAGCATCGCTTCCTCTTCTTCCATCTAGCGGACGCCTCCCGTGATCACTGTTTTTCCTTTTGTTCCTTGCTCAACCGCTTTTGTAGCGTGCTTTAAGGTCTCGATGGTAATTCCTCCATCAAACGTTTGGACCGCAGTCGTATGGATCTTTTTGTCAGCGAGCAACGAGGCGATCCGTTGCAAAATGCCCCCTTGTGTTTCAATCATCAACTGAGCATCTGTTTTTGTGAACATATACTCCCAATAAAAATCGATGCCGAGGTTTTTAAATGGATTTAAATCTAGCGCTTCTTTCGTATTCACGATCATTCCGACTTTGCCAAATGGCAAGATTGCTTTCGTTAATTGTGGCAAATAGGCCGAGGCGTCATAAAAAAGTGCAACGGCTGAAAAAGGTTCAGTGATTTGTTCAGCTAACGGCAAGCGGTGATTAAGTACCTGATCCACTTGATTGTCTTTAAGCCATTGATCGTTCTTAGGACTCGCAGTGCCATAGACTGTCAATCCTGCCCATTTTGCTAGTTGCGCCGCAATCGAGCCAACACCACCGCTGGCATTGACCAATAAAATTGATCCTTCATTCGCGTTTTCTTCAGGCACATACCCAAATTTTTCAAAAAGCAATTCCCACGCTGTAATACTCGTTAATGGCATAGCTGCAAGATCACCGTCAGAAAAGCCGGCTGGCGCCTTTGCTGCGATTCGAAAATCAACGACTTGAAACCTTTGATTCGCACCAGGTCGTTGTGTGGTTCCAGCATAAAACACCCGATCACCAACGGCAAAGCCATTAACTGCTGAGCCGATTTCATGTACTATACCTACTGCATCATATCCCTGGATATGGAATTTCTCACTTAAAGTGGTTGTTTGGCGGCGTTTCGTGTCAATTGGATTCACAGAAACAGCTTGCACTTCCACCAATAGATCGTTTGCCTGACAAGTTGGCATTGGAAATTCCTTTTCAATAAATACTTCTGGATCATCTAAAGATCGTCCTTCATAAAAACCTAGTGCTTTATTTATCATCATACTGCTCCTTCCAAAAAAAGTGCTGAATAGTTATAAAAACCATTCTAGCACTTTTAACCAATTTAGAACATTTATTCTTCACCTTGAACGACAAGCGGAACCAAAAACGGATAACTTGTGAAGAAATCCAATAAAGATCGCTTCCATTGATCCGAGTCAATCGTGAGTAACGTTGATTCTGTGTACAAATGAATCGTCAAACGCTGATTTTTATCAAGCAGAACAAGGATCTCGCCTTTGTTTTCTGTGATAAAATCATACGACTGATTCTCCATCGTGATGATGAAAATTTGGTCAAGGACTTCCGCTGCAACAGGAAAATCTGTTTCCATATCGACAGCTAAGGTTTGGGTATTGTCGATCAAACTTGGCGAGACAGTAAAATCCAATTCTTTTAAATGAGCCAGTATCAAATTTACATCGTAATTAAACAGTGAAAGTTGATTGACTGAGAAAATATTATCGGCATGCCATTGACTGATCAGATGTAAAATCTGTTCATCGTTGACCACCACCGACTGGGAATTTGAATTGATTGTCAACAGCGGCAAATAGTTTGATTGGTAACTTGAATTGACCGGATTTAACTTAAAACTAAACTCTAGTTCTTTTGTTTCTGTTAAACGAAAGCGGACATTGAAGTGCTTTGTCTTCCAGGTATCGTAATTGTCGGTAGCTGTTAAATGAATCACTTTTAATGGTTTCAAGAATTCATAGGCATAGTACTCAAGCAAGGTTTTTTTTGCAATGACAGAGATTTCTTGTTCTGTTAAGATCAAATGACGATAATGGTTGAGCAACCCGGAGAAATCAGCCTCCATGATTGATTTTCGCAATTTTAAATCAGCTAGCTCATTTTCGGCTTGTTCAATAAGGGACTCGATGCGCTGATGATCTTGTGCTTTTACAGCATAGTAATCATCTTCATATTCCGCTTCCTCTTCCACTAATTTGAAAGAATCATCCTCTACATTGTCTTCTACTAAAGAGCGATCATCAACTGTGGTAGACGCATTGGTTGCTGAATTTTCGTCGACCTCATTGACTTCTTCTGGTTGAACTTCTAGAGTCTCTTCCTGATCCATCAGTTGTGGTTCAAGAGGATTTTTCTGTGTTTCTTTCGTCAATTTCAATCAGCTCCTTTCCCGTATACTGAGCTAAGAAAGCCAATAATTTAGTATTGAATTCTTCAAAAGAACCAAAAAAAGTATCAATTTGTCGGAATTCTTTTTCAACGATTGCTTTCTTTAAACGCAATGTTTGATATTGCTGCTGCAGGCGTTCTTTTTCAGCAAAAACCTCTTCATTATTATTTGAATATCTTTCCCATTCTCTACGTTTGGCTTCTAGAGCTTTCCGGTCAGAAGTCAAACGCTCTAGTTCTTCATCGATTTTTGTCCGATTGAAAAAGCCCTTTGATTCCGTCAATTCATTTTCGGCTTCCGTAAGTTTATCGATCTGATTTTGGATTTCCTTCACTTCTGATAACGCAGTGATCCGTTTGGCTTCCAGCTTGTCCATCTGCTGTTCGATTGCTGTCAGCATCTCACGATTGCCTCGTTGGAACTTTTCCCATTCTTCATCTATCTCAGGGATAACAAAAATTTCGGGAATACTCGCATCGATACCAATCGTCGCTCGCTCATGATAATAGGTTCCTAACTTATAGTAATGCACCGTAGGAGATATTTTGGCACAATGCATCATAAATGGGAAAGCTTGGGTAAAGTTATCGTGGAACTTCCTTGATAACAATTCATCAATCTCATGATTTTGATTTGATGTTTCTTTTAACTGTTTGTGCAATCGACCATTATATATACGATAAATTTCAGGAATATCCTCTTTTTCTATCGCGACTTCAAAATCTTGCAGGTCTTGCAGCATCTGACCTATATTTTTTGAGGCCACTTGTTTAATATCGCCAAAGGATACTTCTTCATTCGTTGAAACTGAAACAACGTCTTGATCTTGAACAACATTTTGTTCTTTTTTGGCATCGTCAGTCATATGATCCCTCCTAAAAATACTTCACTACTAGTGTATCATTTTTTTCCATAAAAAGTTATTTTAAGTGATTGTTTTTAGTAAAATGATACATCGTTGTAATAACAAAAAAACACATGTCAATGAAGACATGTGTTTGACTGCGTGGCGACGTCCTACTCTCACAAAGGGAAACCCTTCACTACAATCGGCGCTAAGAAGCTTAACTTCTGTGTTCGGCATGGTTACAGGTGTATCCTTCTTGCTATCGCCACCACACTATTCAATTGAGTAAGTGTTGCTCACTCAAAACTGGATCGAAGAAATCAAAACGCTACGAGTTTACGTGCTTTTTCTTTTTGGTTAAGTCCTCGATCGATTAGTATCAGTCCGCTCCAACCATCACTGGCCTTCCACTTCTGACCTATCTACCTGATCATCTCTC
>NZ_JBIVBP010000013.1:0-88288 GCF_044746145.1 Enterococcus sp. NPDC086594 | reverse complement strand
AATCATACTAGAGAACGATATGTTTTTTAATACCTAAAATGAAAATGGGACTGAAGAATCAATTCTGATTCATCAGTCCCATAAATTATAGAGCCTTTATTTTAAGAACATCGCATCGCCAAAGCTAAAGAAGCGATATCGCTCATCGATGGCATGCTGGTAGGCAGAAAGTGTTAGGTCGCGTCCTGCAAAGGCACTGACTAACATCACTAAGGTTGATTTTGGTAGGTGGAAGTTGGTAGAAAAAGCTTCCACGATTTTAAACTGATAGCCTGGCGTGATAAAAATACTCGTCCACCCACTATCGGCTTTGATTTGCCCATCAAACTTGGTCCCAATGGTTTCTAATGTACGGATCGAAGTCGTTCCGACTGCAACGATCTTGCCACCATTTGCCCGAACCTCGTTCAATTGTGCGGCAGCTTCTTCTGTCAAACGGTAAAATTCGCTGTGCATCTCATGATCAGCGATATTATCGACACTGACTGGACGAAACGTTCCTAAACCAACGTGCAAAGTCAGATAAACCAGCTTGACGCCTTTCGCTGCAATCTGCTCTAGCAATTCTGGGGTAAAATGCAAGCCGGCAGTTGGTGCGGCCGCTGAGCCGTTTTCTTTGGCATAAACCGTTTGATAGCGGTCTGGGTCTTCTAGCCGTTCTTTGATGTAAGGCGGTAACGGCATTTCGCCAAGCGATTCCAGAATCTCTAAAAAGATTCCTTTGTATTGAAAACGAATGATCCGGCCGCCGTGATCGAGCTCTTCTTCCACCACTGCCTCTAATCGTCCGTCGCCGAAGGTGATCTTCGTGCCGACTTTGGCTCTTTTGGCTGGCTTGATCAAGGTTTCCCACGTATCCCCTTCAATATTGTTCAGTAAAAGGATTTCCAGATGGGCACCTGTTTCTTGTTTTTCGCCATAGATACGAGCTGGTAATACCCGCGTATCATTCATCACCAAGGCATCCCCTGGTTCCAATTCATCAATGATGTTATAGAAGTGCTTGTCCTCAAATTTGCCAGTCTCGCGGTCAACCACTAATAAACGGGAACTTGAGCGATCACTTAATGGCGTTTGAGCGATCAGTTCTTCCGGTAAGTCAAAATCAAAATCTTCAGTTGTAAGCATGTTGTTCCTCTCTTCCCCTAAATTCTTCTCTATTCTAGCATGTTTTTATAAAAATTGAAAAAACAGCTTTTAATTCTGCCCTTTCTTAGAAAAAAATAAAGAGACTGCTGCTAAGGCCTTCAGCAAAAAAGCACCCCTTTTTCCAATGAAAAATAACGACATATTTTCGCTGCTTCTTTTCTCTATGCATCGCTCCTTAATTTGGACTTGCTTATGGCGCTATTTTCGTTTTTGTCTATACAATTATGAAAAAAATGGGCAGATTATTTGAATAACACGTGACTTTTCGGCATACTTAGTACAGATTATAAGCCATTATTCAGATTGCTTAAATAAAAATAGAGGTGACATCATGATTGAGTTTCAGCAGGTATCCAAAATTTACAAAGGTGGTAAAGTCGCTGTTGAAGATGTGAATCTTTCCTTTGAAAAAGGCGAATTCATTTGCTTCATCGGGACAAGTGGTAGCGGAAAGACGACTTGTATGCGGATGATCAACCGTATGACGGATCCTTCTAAAGGAAAAATCTTGATCAATGGAAAAAGCGTTACAGAGATCAACCCAGTGGAGTTACGCCGTCAAATCGGCTATGTGATCCAAAGCATCGGTTTGATGCCTCACATGACGATTCGGGAAAACATCACATTGGTTCAAAAATTGTTAAAAGTCAGCCAAGAAGAACGCAACAAAACTGCCGAGCGCATGATCGACTTAGTGGAATTGCCACGAGAAATGCTCGACCGTTACCCCAACGAATTGTCTGGAGGGCAACAGCAACGGATCGGTGTTGTCCGTGCCTTGGCAGCTGACCAAGATGTCATTTTAATGGATGAGCCTTTTGGCGCACTAGACCCAATCACTCGTGACTCCTTACAAGATTTGGTTAAAGACTTGCAAGAACGGCTTGGAAAAACCGTCGTCTTCGTTACCCATGATATGGACGAAGCATTGAAGCTTGCTAGCCGTATCGTGATCATGAGTGAAGGAAAAGTCATTCAATTTGATACACCAGAAAATATTCTGCAACACCCAGCAACACCGTTTGTGGAAGAATTGATCGGTGAAGACCGCTTGTTACAAGCAAAACCTGACACGACGCCAGTCAAAGACGTAATGTTAAATACCCCGATCGCTATCACACCAGAAAAATCCATACAAGAAGCGATTCACTTGATGCGGGAAAAACGGGTCGATACCTTGCTTGTTACCGACAATAGCAACGTGCTAAAAGGCTACATCGATGTCGAATCCATCGACCGCAACCGTGGCAAAGTTACTAGTGTCGGCGATATCTTGAACAAAGATGTCTTTTTCGTTCGCGAAACCGCCTTGTTGCGGGATACCTTGCAACGCATCTTAAAACGCGGCTTAAAATATGTCCCAGTAGTAGATGCCGACAAACATTTAGTTGGGATTTTGACCCGTGCTTCCTTAGTTGATATCGTTTATGACGTGATTTGGGGCGATGAGCCATCGATCATGGAAGCCATTGAGTCGGCGAAACCTGAAGAAACTGAGGAGGTCTAGCGCATGCAAAGCTTCTTTAATGAATATGGCGGCCAATTGGTCACCAAAAGTCTTGAACATTTGTATATTTCCTTTGCGGCTTTGCTCTTAGGGATTCTTGTTGCCGTACCGATCGGTGTGATCTTGACCCGTTTCCCCAAAGCAGCAACGATCGTGATCGGCATCACCAGTGCGTTGCAAACCGTGCCTTCTTTGGCACTATTGGCATTGATGATCCCGATTTTAGGTGTCGGAAAAGTCCCTGCTATCGTCGCTCTTTTCATTTATTCCTTGTTGCCGATTTTGCGAAATACCTACATTGGAATGAAAAAAGTCGATTGGAATTACCGCGATGTTGCCAAAGGGATGGGGATGACCAACTTGCAGTCGATCATCAGTGTGGAATTACCTCTAGCGATCCCAACGATCATGGCAGGGATCCGCTTATCGGCCGTGTATGTTTTAGCCTGGGCTACCTTGGCTTCTTACATCGGTGCCGGTGGACTTGGTGATTTGATCTTTAGCGGACTAAACAACTACCAACCGCCTTTGATTTTTGCTGGGACGATTCCAGTGACGATCTTTGCTTTATTAGCTGACTGGTTACTGGGTTTGTTAGAAAACAAACTGACACCAGCTGCCTTAAGGGGGGATGCGTAATGAAAAAAACTTCAAAATTAGCGCTGTTGTTTTCCTTAAGTGTCGCTTTACTGTCTGGCTGTTCCTTTCCCGGTTTAGCATCGACTTCTGATGAGAATACCGTGGCGATCACAGGCGGGATCACTTCCGAAGCCCAAATTCTTGGCGCGGTGGTTGCCGGTATGGTCGAACACTATACGGATAAAAACACAACCGTCATTAACAACTTAGCAACAACGACCATCAATCACCAAGCGATGATGAATGGCGATGCGTCGATCTCAGCTGCCCGCTACACAGGAACTGACTTGACCACTACGTTAGGGTTGGAACCAGAATCTGATCCGCAAGCCGCCTTTGACAAAGTCAAATCAGAATTTGAGAAACGATACCAACAGACTTGGTTCCCATCTTACGGCTTTGATAACACATATGTCTTTCTTGTCAGGAAAGACACTGCTGAAAAATACGGATTGGAAAAAGTCAGTGACTTGAAAGATGTCGCAGATCAATTGGTCGCAGGGGTCGATACCGCGTGGATCACACGGGTCGGCGATGGGTACGATGGCTTCCAGGAAGCCTATGGATTCTCTTTCCAAAATATCCTACCGATGCAGATCGGTCTCGTCTATGATGCTGTTGATAACGGAAAAATGGATATCGTTTTAGGGTACTCAACCGACGGCCGGATCGGCAGTTACGATCTCGTGATGCTAGAAGATGATCTAAACTTCTTCCCGCCTTATGATGCCGCACCGATCGTCGATGACAAATTATTGAAAGAAACACCTGAAATCGGCGATGCCCTGAACAAATTAGCAGGCAAAATTGATACCGAAAAAATGCAAGAATTGAATTACCAAGTGGATAATGACCTTCTAGAACCAACGGTAGTTGCCGAACGTTTCTTAGAAGAAAATAATTACTTCGAAGGAGAGTGACGAAATGGCAGACATGAATTTATTCCAACAATTTCTTTTCTATTTTCAAGAAAATGGCGGCTATGTTTTTGCCCAGTTCATTCGTCACTTCTTGATTTCAATCTACGGGGTACTTTTTGCCTCAATCGTCGGGATTCCAATCGGGATCTTGATTTCTAAAAAAATGCGTTTGGCAGATTGGGTGATTCGTTTCGCCAATATCATCCAGACGATTCCATCTTTAGCGATGATCTCGATTTTAATGATCGGCATGGGCTTAGGTGTGAATGTCGTGATTTTAACGATTTTCCTTTATTCTTTGTTACCGATCATCAAAAATACCTATACCGGCATGCGCCAAGTCGACCGCAATACGTTAGATGTCGGCAAAGGGATGGGGATGACTAGCTGGCAACGATTGTATATGATCGAATTGCCATTGTCTGTTTCGGTGATCATGGCAGGGATTCGAAACGCCTTAGTCGTGGCGATCGGTATCACCGCTATTGGGGCTTTCGTTGGTGCTGGTGGACTGGGGGACATCATCATCCGTGGAACCAATGCGACGGATGGTGCATCGATCATCTTAGCCGGTGCTTTACCAACTGCCTTGATGGCGATCATTACGGATCTTGGATTGAGCTTTATTGAACGCCGCTTAGATCCAGCCAGCCGTACGTCACGCTAAACTTATTTGCAAAAAGCAAAAGCCGTTGTGACCATTTATTGGTCGCAACGGCTTTTTGGGTTTGGTCATTTTTCAGAAAAGCATGCTTCAGACGCTTCCCTTCTTAGGTTTAACGCCCTGCTCTTTTTCGCTATTTATCCATTCCGTATACTTCGACTTCATAGATTCGGGCTGCCGAATCTGCTCCTTGTGTTGGTTTATCGATACTGATTTTTACATATTGCACCTTCTGGACGGCAAACGTATTGGTGCTATTGCCGGCTTCATTTTTCAACGTTCGTGAAACTGGCTCATAGTCTTTGCCATCTTCACTGACGAGCACCGTATACGCCCGCGTATTCATGTCTGGACCTTCTCCACCAGCCTCCGCATGAGCGAGGCGTACTTCACTGACCGTTTGTGGCCGACCGAGATCGATCATCAACTCATGAGGCGCATTGCCTGTCGCACACCACTTCGTACTCAAATCACCATCGAGGGCAAAAGCCGGTGCTTCGGCATCATTGACAAACGATGAAGCAGTTGCTTCGGCATCTTTTGAAAGCAGCAGCAACTCTTTCGGCGCATCAGCAGAAATCGTGATCAATCCCGCCATTTCCAGAGGGGTCTCTCCTGCTTCGTTTTTGGCAACAAGCGTGACTTTGTAGGTACCTGGTTCCGAATAGGTCACTTGGGGATTTTCTTCTGTACTGCTCGTGATATCGCCGCCTTCAAACGTCCATTCGAATGCTTCAGCATTCGCAGATGAGGTATTCGTGAAGGTGATCGTTTCCCCCGGTGCTGCCAAGGTTCTAGAGGCTGTAAAGGCCGCTTTTGGCAGCTGATTGTTCGGCCAAGTGATCTCCACCGTATCTGATAGCTTGCCACGATTGCCATAGCGATCCACTGCCACCACCGCGAACTTGGTTTTCGTCCCTTTTGGACGTTCAACGGCATTCAAATAGTGGTTGGTTGCTGGCGTAGCTGCTAAGAAAGAGCGTGAGCCGTCATCGTTCAATTGGTAGATCTCATAAACCGCAGCTGTCTTGTCCTTGGCAGCTTCCCACGTTAAACGGACACCCGCATAGTTGCCCTCTTCCTCATCAAAGAGCACATCCTCAACCGTCAATGCTTCGGCAGCGAATTTCTCCGCTTTCTGATCTCCGATCGTTAATTGCCCTAAATTCAATTCATAGACATCACTGGTTTCTTTCGTGGTTATGTCATAACCGATCGCTGTCACTTCTCCTTTGATGTCTTTCAATGAGTAGGTGATCGTCGTCCAGTCTGTTGCGACCTCTTTGTCTCCTTTGATTGTTTGTGTCGAACCATCGGCTAAGGTCACGACCAAATCAAGAGTTGTCGGTACCGTTGCTTTGACAGTCGTTGTTAGCTTCGTCTTTTTCGTCACAGGAAATGCTGTCTGATACAATGCCATGTGACTGGTACTGCCTTTTGTCATCTGTCCACGTAGTTTCAGTGCATTTCCGCCATTGTAGGCATCCGCATAATTGATTGATACAGCCAAATCATTATCTTTTCCATGATCAAAGACCCAACGATAGGTCGGCAAAACAGCTTGCAAGCTTCGGTTGTTCCAATTGCGGCTGGACACTTTTTCTCCGTCGATAAAATAGTTGTAGCCATTACCCAGACTAAAATTCGTCACAAAAGGCAGCTCTGTGATAGCGGTCTGTTCCAGGGCATACGTGGAGATTCCAGGCCACTCTGTCGCTTCTGGCAGCTGGCTTTCCCGAGGATCGCCCGTGTTATTGACCCAAAAAGCATTCTCTTTGCTTTGGAAATCATCCGGCGTACTAGCAGAAGAATAGGTCCAGCTAGGCACATACAGGCCCAATGAGGTATAAGGAACGCCTTTTTCATCCGTAAACAGATCCCAGCGCACAGGCGTTGCATAGCCATTTTCTTGTACATCGAACCCAGCAAAAAGATCGTAAGGATCGACACCGATTTCACGGGCTTTTTCATTGGAGGCCTTCAACAGCTCTTTGTCCGCCAATTTGTCAGTGGTCCACCAGAAATTCAAGAACATACTATCTGCCAATGGGTTCATCTCTGCATCCACTAAATAGGCTTTGTTCTTATCCGTCAACGCGTTTTGCCAATCCATTTTCCCATCACTCGTCATGGAATCATACCACATGATCTCTAAATGCTCGTCGGCTTGTTCTTTGAATTGGGCGATCAGTTCTTGCATCGCTTTGGCGTGGCTTTCATTTAGTCCTTTACCATCAGCCCCCGATTGTTCGACACCTTCCGCTGCATCATCAAAACTAGTGACCGCCGTATCGGTTTCTTGATTGATGAACCAGCCATCAAAGCCATACGTATTGGCAACTTCGATCATTTTTTCTACGATCGGAAAATTGCCGTCCTCATCCTTAGCTAAAAACGTATCTAGCCATTCCAACTTCCCACCATGGGCAGTTTGTGGAAAGAAGATCGTTCCTAAAACCGGCACGCCATTCCTATGAGCAGCATCCGTTACATCAGGACTTGGTGGTACGATAATCCCTTCGCCAGAAGAGCCGCCCCAATAAACCAATTGATCGATGTATTGCCAATAAGAAAAGACATTGGCATCAAAGGTATTGATCCCTCGTGGTGCATTGCCGCTCGTACTGCTATTCATGATCGAAAGCGCTACGACTTTGGTTTCTGCCGTTTGCGTGTCATTCATCTTCGGCAACGTCTCTTTAGCTGCCCGCTGCGCTAATGGAACAACGCTGGTATTATATTTCGCATCTGGATCTTTTTCAAAAGACCATGCCAACAAATCCTCTGGGAACCAATAAGACGACTCCGGTTGATTGTCCATCGCTTTTTCCAACGTACTTTTGGCTGTTTCTTGGTAAACGACTTTTCCAGTTGTCTTCGCCTCACTTTGGGTGCAGCCACCGATTGCCGTTGCCGCTGCCAATACCAACAAAGATACGCCAACTTTACTGATTTTCCTTGTCACACTTCTTCCTCCTTGTTTTACATAAACCCGCCAACATTCCTACACTAAAACGATAACGCTTTCAAAGATAGGAATATAGGAACAAATTAAAGAAATCATGCAACAAATCCAAGAAGGTTGAGTTTAGAAAAAAAAGAGCCTCCTTTTGGGGAAGCTCTTTGGCCCTGCTTACTTCTTACTCCTTTCCAACGAGCGGCAGCCAAACGCGCATTTCGCCTATGCCCCGATTGCCCCATAAATGGTATGGGATCAGTTGCCACGTACGAGGTATGACCGTTTCCGCTCGTTCTTCGTAAAGGGTTGTTCCCGACCATTCTTCGCTTTGGTAGCCTTTGATCGCCAAACGTAAAGTAGTTGGCAACAACGTATCCTCTTTCGCAAAGGTCGCCTCCAGCGCCTGTGGGTCGATGCGGCAACGCCAGAGTGCTTGACCATTGTCGGCTTCTTCTATGCAATACACGAAGGGGCCACGTTGCAATACGACTTGATTGATGTCTTGAATAACTTGAGGATTCGCACGCAAGATTTGCAATGGTTGTTCAAAACGGATATTGGCCGTCACGTTTTCGACTGCCTCAAAGATGATTGCCTCGTTCGTCTCCTGCCATTCGTGTTCACTATCGATTTGAAACTTACTTAGTCCGTTAGGTTTGTGGATGATGAGCGTCTTTGGAATGCCTTGATAGCGAATCGTGAGGTCCTCTGTAAAAGGAAACCCGCCCGTTTGTTCAAACGTAAATTGATCAGGTTCTTCTAAACGGCTTGCTACAAATAAATTCACGTAAAGCTTCTCTTGATCGCAAGTGTAAACCAAGCGCTGCAGCGATGCAACCATCCGTGCAAAATTGGGCGGACAACACGCACAACCGAGCCAATCGGGTCGTTGGGCTTTGACGTGACCTTTGCCAGGATTTTCTTGATCTCGTTGGGGATTGACCTCCAAAGGATTCACGTAGAAAAAGTGTTTGCCGTCAATTGCCGCACCAGAAAGGACGCTATTATACAACGCTCGTTCCATCGTCGCTAAATATTTTGGTTCATTGGTTAGTTTGAACAGCTCAAAAGAAAATTGGACCAATGCAATGGCTGCACAGGTTTCACAATACATCGTATCATTTGGCAAATCATAGGGACCGACAAAGGCTTCCCCGTGAACGGTTGAGCCGACGCCACCGGTCACATACATTTTCTTACAGGCGATGTCTTCCCAAATCGCTTCACAAGCGTCGATTAATGCTTGATCTTGGGTATGCTGGGCGACTTTTGCCATCCCGCTTGCCATATACAGCATTCGTACCGCATGACCTTTGGCTTCATGCTGCTTTTTAGGTTGATCGTAGGCTTGTAAATAGGTGAGGTCTACCCTTGGCGTTTCATCCGATAAGCCATCCGCTTGGTTTTTCAAGATTTCTTTTTCGTAAAAGGCAGGATCTTCCCCACGTACTTCAAGAAAGAAATCAGCGAATGTCAAATAGGTTTGTTTACCGGTGTATTCATACAAACGCACCAGAGCCAATTCGATCTCTTGATGGCCATCAGCACCTTGAATTTTTCCAGGCTCCCGCCCAAAATACGTGCAAATATTGGCGATATTTTTCTCTGCCACGGTCAGTAATTTATCCTTACCTGTTGCTTGATCATAAGCGATAGCCGCTTCGACTAGATGCCCCGCACAATAAAGTTCATGACTGAAATACAACTGACGGTATTTTAACTTCGGTCGAGTCAATTGAAAGAAGGTATTTAAGTAGCCATCCGCTTCTTGCGCCGCAGCAACTAAGTCAATCACTTCATCTACTGTCTTTTCCAATTGCGGATCGCTGGTATTCAACAAGCTATACCCAGCCGACTCGATCCATTTGTAGACATCGCTATCTTGGAAAAACCAGCCAAAATGTTCTCCTTCCATTTGCCCTGCAGCGATGCGAAAATTCGCCAAGGCATGGCTTTTCCCAGCTGGCAAATTAGGATCTTCCCGTTCTGCTTGAACATCTACATCGATTTCATCATTTAGGACTTGGTATTGGTAAGGAATCGTTTCTTTGCGAACAAGCTCTTGGTACCCTTGCCAAAACTCGTCCGTGAGCTGGATCTTGTTTAATGCGAATTCTTTCATTTCGTTCTCCTATTCTTTTATTTTGAGATTTTATGGTAAATGTACGAGCTTAGACAGTCGTATGCTTTTTTTCAGGTAAAAAGACATACGCATCTTTTTGTTTAAACAAATTAAGTTGAAAATAAACCAGCGGTGTAACACCAAATACGAAGAATAAACCCGGTAGTAGGTAGTAGCAACAGCTGATCCCGACCATAAGGACGAAAATTTGACCGGTCAATCCAGGTTTGCCAAGCATTAGAATCAAACTTTTTTTAAGCATGGGTTTCCAAGCTCGTTCGTGTTGAAAAAACCAAAAGAGATTGGCTAAAAAAAGGAGACTAATCACTATCAGAAGTTGGATCAACAAATAAACGGTTGTATCGGCTTCGGTAAAGACATAGTGTCTCATTAGCATCAAGTCAATCGAAAAAAGGGCTGTTAAAGGAAGTATAAAGAGTCCTAATCGATTCATTCTCCAAAAGTTTTTTCGAAAGCTTTTTGCAAAGGACTGAAACAATTTTATCGCATTTGCTTCTTGATATTTTTCATCATTGCAAAGTTCGTAAACCGCATTGGTTGCTGGCAATAGTCCGAAAAGAACTAAGCCGAATAAGGTAAACAGCAGCCAATAGCAATGCAACAGAAATAACAGTAAGCCTTTTTTCCCAATGCTCACATGTAAATCGACTAGCTTATTCATGTACTCACCCTTTCATTGCACCAATCATGACTCCTTTATCAAAGTATTTCTGTAGGAAAGGATAGATCACCAAAATCGGTAAGGTCGAAACAATGATGGCGCCATATTTGATCTGATCTGCATATTGTTGTCCGTAGCCATCACCCAAAGCGCCCGCACCACCTGCAGATGCTTGATTTGATAGTAAAATATCTCGCAGAACGATCTGTAAAGGTTGTTTTTCGTAGTCGCGAATAAATACGAGTCCTGTAAAGAAATCGTTCCAATGTTGGACCAAATAGTAAAGACCCACCACAGAAATGACTGCTTTGGATAGCGGTAGTGCTACAGTAACAAAAAATTTTGCATAGGAGCAACCATCTAGAGCGGCTGCTTCATAGAGACTATCCGGAATGCTTGTCTCAAAAAAGCTTCTTGCAATGATCAAATTATAGACATTGACTGCCGAGGGAATAATAAAGACCCACATACTATCGATCAACCCCACATCTCGATAAAGTAAATACGTAGGGATCAAGCCACCATTGAAAAACATCGTAAAGGTAAAGAGAAACATCAAAAGTTTTCGAGGTTTAAATTCCTTTCTTGATAAGGCAAAAGCTGCGGGTAAAGTAAAAATTAAATTGACCGCCGTTCCTCCTAACGTATAAATCAAGGTATTGCGATAGCCCGTCCAGATCCTAGCATCTTGTAAAATTTTTTCAAAACCAAAAAAGCTGATATTCCTAGGAAAGAGCGTGACTAATCCTTTAGAAACCATGTTGGAATCACTAATTGAAGCGATGACGACAAAAAAGAGCGGATAGACGACAATCAAAAAGATACTCAAGCAAAGTATGATGATCGCTAGGTTAAAAAGAAGATCTGATTTAGGTTTGTTTGTTAGTGATAGATTCATATAGCCACCCCTTTACCATAAACTACGGTTCGTGTATTTTTTCGAAAGACCATTTGCTAAAACTAAAAAGAGAAAATTAATGATGTTATTGAATAGCCCGATCGCTGTTGAATAACTAAATTGACTGTTTAAGATCCCAATTTTATACACATACGTAGAAATGACTTCTGAGACGCTCAAATTCAAACTATTTTGCATCAGGAAAATCTTCTCAAAGCCAGCATTTAAAACCCCACCCATATTCATAATCAACAAAATAACCATCGTTGGCACTAATGCTGGTATATCAACATGGAGGATTTTTTGAAAACGATTGGCGCCATCGATATCTGCTGATTCATAGAGTTGCGTATCGATACTCGAAAGTGCCGCTAAGTAAATAATGCTGTTCCAGCCACAGTGCTGCCAAACCTCAGAAATGACATAGACGGGCACGAACGTACTGTCGCTCCCCATTAAGTTGACAGAAGAATCCAAGTTCAAGAGGTTGACTAAAACACCTGTTTCTGGTGAAAGAAAGACTTGCAATATCCCTACCATCACGACCGTAGAAATGAAGTGAGGTAAATAAACCGCAGTTTGCATGACTTTTTTTCTTTTAGGGTTTCTGATTTGATTGATGATCAATGCCAATAAAATGGGAGCAATGAACCCAAAAATCAGCGTTGTCACACTGATCCGCAACGTATTGACTATCACGGTTTGGAACATCGGGCTTTCGAAAAATTGTTGGAAATACTTGAAACCGACAAATTCGCCACCAGTGAGTCCCTTCGTAAAATCGAATTCCCGAAATGCTAGTTGGATACCATACATTGGTATGTAATTAAAAACCAAAATGATCGCTAATGCCGGTAAAACCATCAACCATAGCTGCCATTGTCGACTGAAATGAGAAAGTAACCGATTATTTTTTTTCACGAGAACTGTGTCCATGATCTTCACTCCTTTGATAGATTTAGGTAAATGGCTGGTCTTTGTTATTCAAGCATGAACTTGCGATTGCTTTACTCAACTCTGACCAGCCTCACCACTCACTTAATTCCCGTAATATTGATCAAATCCTTTTTGAACGATCTCGATATTTTGATCTAAGCCGCTATTTTGCAAGGTTGTGACATATTGCTCCCACTCATCTTCAATGCCACCTTTTGTCACCCATTTAGCAAATTTTGTCATTGCTTCATTGAGGATCGTTGTATTGTTGTTTGCTAGTGTTGTGGCATCCTCATTACTAAATTTCAAGAGATTGAATGGTACTACTTGTTCTTCAGGAACGATTTTATCCACGTAAGGATGCAACACTTCATCTTGGACCTCATTCGCTTTCATATCTGCGCCAAGTTCGACATCAAGAGCGTCTGAAATATACATTGGACTATTGTCCGCCCAAGTTGTTGTCCACTTCCATGTCCCTGGATCGACATTTTCATCCGCAGGTGGCAAGACGCGGTAAGTGTCCCCCTCTTTTTCGATGTTAGTGCCCAATGACCCAAACAATGCTTGGATTCCGATTTCTGGATCGTATAGCGCATTGACGAATTTTAAGGCTCCGTCCATATTTTTGGTTTGAGAGGAAACAACGGCAAAGTTTACCCCATAATTAAGCGAGGTTTCATAGCTCCATGTCGGTTCCACTCCAGCTTTTTGAATCAATGGTGCCATTGATGTATATTGATCTGCTAACTGATTACCAAATCGGTCTGAAGCTTCCCAGCCCCAAGTAAAACCGACTTTTGCCGTCTCGCCTTCTCCTCTACCAGTGGACTGATAGGCACTATAATCTTGAGAAAAAGCCTTAGGATTAATCAAGCCAGCTTCCCAGCACTTGTTCAAAAATTCCACTGTTTCTTTGTAACGCTCATCAACAAAGAAGTTGCCTACCTGTCCATTTTCAGCAAAGTAGCCGGTATTTCCTCCTTCTGAAACAACGATACCCGTACTTGCTAAAAGCTGCATTGGTTGGAAATAGCCAAAACCGCCGGTTCCAACTGGACTCCAATCCATTGGAATTTCATCGCTAGCATCCCCATCTCCATTCGCATCGTTTTCTTTGAATGCGACCAACACTTCGAATAGTTCATCCCATGTTTCAGGTACGTCTAACCCAAGATTGTCCAGCCACGTTTGATTGATATATTGACGAGAAGCAGATTTAGGCCAAAAACGCTGGTATTTTGGTAAGCCATAGATCTCTCCATTCAGTTGAGTAGCAAGTGCTTTTGTTTCTGGTTTTTCTTCAAACATCTTTTGAACATTTGGCAGGGCATCTAAGTGATCAGATAAATCGGTGAACAAGCCAGGAAACTTCGCAAATTCCGCATCCGTCACAACATTTGGTCCCAGAATCAAATCGGGAATATCTCCAGAAGCCAACATTGGGGCTTTTTTCTGATCCCAATCAGCGGAAACTTCCTCCCACTTTATGGTCAGCTCAAGTTCTTCTTCTAGTTTGTTCAACCACTCAATATCTTTGTTCTTTTGCGTCAAGCCATGCTTTACCACTAACACATTTAACTGGTTGCTTGACGACTCTCCATCTCCCTCACTTGAAGATCCTCCCCCGCATCCAGAGAGCAATCCGATCAATGCTGCGGAACAAAACACCAAACCTAATTTTTTCATTTTCTCATCCCTTTCACTCTTGTTACACTAAGTATAACGTCGAAAATGAAAACGCTTTTATTAACAATTTTTACTTCTACTCTCTTTTTTTTACTCGCCAACCATTTTTACATGATTCGCTTCATTCATAGTCCATAATGTTGCGGTTAAACTGATATGGAGAGATTCCTACACGTTCTTTAAAAACACGGAAAAAATAATTATAGTTCGCAAATCCGCTTTGCCTTGCGACTTCATTGACACTACAAGACGAGATACTCAACAATAATTTTGCATAATCGATCCGCAACTCAGACAAGTATTTTGAAAAAGACTGTCCCCATTGCTGCTTAAACACCCTACTTAAATAGGAATAATTTAAATCAATCGCTTCGGCGCAGGTCTGCAAGCTGATCGGTTCTTTGAAGTGTTGATGAAGATAAAGAATACATTTTTTTACCGGCTCGTCAACAGGCTTAAAGACTTCTTTTTGGAAATTTTTTACACTTAATGAAATGGCTTCAAAAAAATCTGCTTCGATTCTTAGTAACGTATCGAACTGTTGATAATAATTGATTTGAATCATCGTTTCCATCGGCTGTCTAAAGCTATTACTCATCGCTAAACTGATTTGAAAATCAATTTGTGCAATTAGCTCTAAGGCCAGCGAACGTGCGACCCGTTTTTCTCTTATATACTCAAACAGTTTTTTACTATAATATTCGATGTTTTCTGGTTCGATGTATTTGGTATAAAAATAGATTTTTTTCAGATACAAAGCGATCTCATGCTGTTGAAAGACGTTTTTACTGCATTCTTGGCTTGAAAAATGCAGCAACTCATTCGGACGTGAAAAAAAGAGTAAATCTGAGATTCGTTCATCGCTCTTAAATAGTTCTAATACCTCCGACAGTTGATTGCTTACTGGGGATCGCAGGAGAAAAAGTTCAACATCTAGTAAGCGCTTAGCAGCATGGTAGCACTTGGTTTTGATCGTTTCCAAGTAATCATTGATCGCTTTATAGGATTTGATTTTTGCAAACGAGTAAAGCATAAAAAGCTTCCCATCATCAGTCACGAAAGAGAGCATTTCTATGGTTTCTTTCTTTGTGTCTAAAATCAATTGCTCTAAAACAGCGCTCACTTTTCGTTTATACTTTTCTTTGTCCCAAACATTTTTGCTGATAGAGATAGGTATCATAACAAGTCCTACCATTTTTTCAGTTACAAAATGCGGATACTGTTGCATCAAGAAGCTTGTATTTCCATGAAAAAAGTCTCGTAGAGAGGGTGTCTCGTAAGCAGGCGCAGCCATTGGCTCGTCTGTAAAAAAATTGATTTTTTTCAGCGCTTCCGAAATCACTTCCTCGCTCAATTCATGTTTCAAAAGATAGTCAACGACCCCATATTTCATGCTACCACTCGCATAATTAAAGTCGGCGTAGCCACTCATCACGATCACTTTAGTCGTGCGATCGATCAGTTCCAATTGTTCTAAAAAGGCTAAGCCATTCATAATTGGCATATTCATGTCTAAAAAAATGAGATCTACAGAATAAATCTCCAAATAATTTAACAACTCGTAAGGATTTGCCGTACTGAGTACAATTTCAAATTGAGGGAAATTTTGTAAAATAGTACTTATTTTGTTGCGTGAAATCAACTCATCATCTAAGAGGGCTATTTTCTTCATCGTCTTTTTCTCCAATCATAGGAAGCTCAATAATGACTCGGGTGTAAACCCCTAACTCTGTTTCATATGTGATCCCATAGTCTGGACCATAGTAGAGCTTGATTCGTTTATCGATATTATGGATACCAATTTTCGAATAGTGTTTTCCATTGCTTTTTTCTCGCTCGTTTATCTGTTTTATCGCTTCTTCTGTTAGTCCATTGCCATTATCTTCAACCATTAAACAAAGCTTATCTCCCTTTTTTTCTCCACTTATTTTTATTTGCCCTTTTTCGCTATTCGTTCCAACAAAATTGTGCAAAATGCTATTTTCAACAATGGGTTGCAAAATAAATCGAAGGATACGGCAAGATAAAATCGCTGGATCAAGCGCCCAATGAACATCAAAGCTATCAATATAGGCAACTTTTTGGATGGACACATAGCTTTTGACATGGGCTACTTCTTCAGACAAAGGAATCAAGTCTTGTCCCTTATACATCGTGGCATGCAACAATGATACAAGTGATTTCGAAAGATGGGCAATATTGTTAGCCTGTTGTAATTCAGCCATCCAGGTAATCGAGTTTAGCGTATTGGACAGAAAATGGGGGTTGATTTGAGCTTGTAGAAAGTCGATTTCAATTTCTTTTTTCTCTTTTTCTCTGGCTTTATTTTCTTCCATTAAAGTATTGATATTGGCAACCATCGAATTAAAGACTATACTCATTTGTTTTAATTCGTCATTTCCTTGAATCTCAACAGTGGTCGATAAGTCCTTATTCTTGACCCGCTCCATTGCTTGGTTTAATTGATCGATTCGTTTCGACAGTTTTAATATAATCAGCGTAGCCACAAAAATACTCATGCTGACGATCACGATACACAGGAAAATCATCAGTCGCAAATTCTGTGTCAACGGTCCCAAAAATGGTTTTTTGGGGAGATGGAGATGAAACCACGCTTCGACTTCTTCACTATAGAATGATTTCTCATACAAATTGGCTTGGTCTTCATCAATGGTGCCAACTTCAGCAAGCACCGTTTGCTTTTGATCTAACAAGGCGATCTGCGTCCCAGCTGGGAGGTTTTCTAATTGATCATTAAGAAACTCGCTTGTATGAAGAAATCCCACCAAGT
The DNA here is from genome assembly GCF_044746145.1 of Enterococcus sp. NPDC086594. NCBI lineage: Bacteria > Bacillati > Bacillota > Bacilli > Lactobacillales > Enterococcaceae > Enterococcus > Enterococcus sp. NPDC086594. Next base: position 71,332 of record NZ_JBIVBP010000013.1, on the reverse strand, counting down.
GCCCTAGGACTACTTGCCCGACTTTGATTCCATTTTTGATATAAACAGTCGAATCATCAATTTCTCTTGCATAAGCGGCCTCATTGGTGTAACCAATCAACGTTTCTTCAACAACTGGATCAACTAACCCAAACGACATCAACCGATTTTCTTTGGAATAAATCGCCATTCCCAGCAAATAAGGTTGAAATTGATACAATGGTTCCACGATCTCCTTCAATTCCATGGTCAGTTTGATGCTCTCAAAGGTGTCTCTCGTAATCCGTGGTTGTTCACTGGCCTCTTTCAACGTGTCGTAGCCATCCATAATCAATTTATAATTGATATGATTAAGATCCGTACTGATCGTATGGATATTACGTAAAATAGAGACCTCGATCTCTTTCGCTTGGATCTCCATATTTTTATCAATGATCTTATTCGCGGTATTAGAAAAAAAGAGAATGATCAGTGACGAAGTAACGACATTCGCAATAATGATCGTTACCATAAGTTTCATTTTTATCTTCAATCGCTTCACACTTTCTAACTATCTGTCTTTACTTCATTCTTAAAAAAGCTGTATGTTCCCCCAATATATGTTGTCCTGCTTCTTCTTTGATTTGATGGGTGTAGATTTGACGATAAACTTTAGGACTCATGCCTTTTTTCTGTTTAAAGGTATTGGTAAAGTGCTGCCTACTGTTGAATCCTGCTTGAGCGGCAATTTCGACGATTGGCAGCTGACTATTGCTTAGTAAAAATGCTGCCTGCTTCAGACGCTCACTGGTGAGAAAATGGTTGACCGTCACTCCCAGTTGCTCATGAAAGAGTTTATGCAAGTAGGCTTTCGTAATCCCCACAGCCGCTGCGATTTGGGAGACTTGAATATCTTCATCAAAATGCTGTTGAATATAGTTGACCGCAGCGTTCACATAGCAATTGCCCCGTTTGGTTTCTTTCGTACGTAATGAAAAGGCTAATTCCATCAACATCCGCTTAAACAAGAGCTCGATCGTAAATTGCCGTTCAGCAGACGGTTGCTCTTGAGTATCATCGATCATTAGCAGCTGCAGCAATGACTTGATCGCTTGTCCAAATTGGCGGACATCGCGACTTTTCGCGTAAGGCTCATTCAATTGTACATTTCCTTTGATGTATGCAAAAACATCACGAACACAAAGGCCGGACGGTGTCTCACTCAGAAGAAATTCAATATTCAGTAAGGTGCAGGAATCTCCTTCAACGAGTAAGGCGTGTTCCACAAACGCGTTTATGAAAACGAAATCATTTCTTTCCAGAACAATTACTTGATCTTGCACCTTTATCTTACACTTCCCTTTGGTCACAAACATGATCTCACACGCTGGGTGTTGATGTGGATCCATGGAAAAACGCTCAAGGGCAACACTATAGTATGCTGTAATCTTCGCATAGTTTGTTTCTTGTGGAAACACCATTGATCAACTCCTTTTTCATTCGTTGACGATTTCTTTCTTTTTTATTTCTAGTAGACAAAACTTTCCCTCTCTTTTTTATTGCTTACTATACTATAAGAAAAACGTACTAGGAGGAAATCGATGTCTTTTTTACATTTTGCACAAACACCCCCAATGGGATGGAATTCTTGGGACTGCTATGGCGCTTCTGTGACCGAAGCAGAAGTGATCGCCCATGCCGATTTTATGGCAGAGCATTTGAAAGCTTATGGTTGGGAGTATGTCGTCGTGGATATTCAATGGAGCGAACCAGAAGCAAAGTCTACAAGGTACAATGATTTTTATCCGTTGTGTATGGACGACTATTCTCGCTTGATTCCTGCTGAGAACCGTTTCCCTTCAGCAAAAGATGGCGCTGGTTTCAAAAAACTTGGTGACTATCTGCATCAAAAAGGGCTGAAGTTTGGTATCCATATCATGCGCGGCATTCCACGACAAGCAGTTCATCAAAATACGCCGATCAAAGGAACGGATAAACGGGCACGGGACATTGCTATGAATTCAATCTGCCCTTGGAATTCCGATATGTATGGGGTCGATGTTTCATTGCCTGAAGGACAGCTTTATTATGATTCTTTGCTCGAATTATATGCTTCTTGGGGTGTTGACTTTATAAAGGTGGATGATATCGGCGATTCGAAAATTTACGGTGATGCCCATAAAGCAGAAATCAAAGCGATTCGCCGTGCAATCGATCGATCCGGTCGAGAGATCGTCCTTTCTTTGTCTCCCGGACCAGCTGCCCTCAAAAATGGTAGTTTCTTTCAAAATCATGCCAATATGTGGCGCTTGACGGATGACTTTTGGGATCATTGGGACGCCCTTTACGCCATGTTTGACCGAGCAGCAGAGTGGGCACCTTTCGTTCGTCCAGGTAACTGGCCTGACTGTGATATGCTACCGTTGGGTCATATCGGCATTCGAGCAGTTGATGGAGGCGGTGGTGACAGCTGGACACGTTTTACGGAAGACGAGCAATACTTATTGATGAGTTTATGGACGATCTTCCAATCTCCATTGATGTTTGGTGGTACTTTACCAGACATCGATCTCTTTACCTTACGTTTATTGACGAATACTGAAGTCTTAGAAATGTATCGAAGAATTTATACGAAAAAAGAGTTCTATCGTGATCAAGAGTGGATCATTTGGGAGGCGTTGAGCGACACAGCAGTCTACTATGCCATTTTCAATGTTTCTGATCAAACGCAAACCATCCCAAAATCGATCGCTGCTTTACTACCAATTAAAAGCGGCACTGAGTTATGGCAACAAAAAGAACAAACAATTGCCAATGCTGAGGTTCCTACTCATGGTGTCTTGTTACTCAAAAGCCCATTACAATAGTCCTCTCAATGAAAGCAACACAATGTGCCGAGCACATTGTGTTGCTTTTCTATTCATATTGTTCTTACCCTCTCAACAAGGTACCTACCAGTCTTACAAACAACTGACCGTAACCATTTCCAGCCTATACTTCATGAATCAAGTAACTCTGTTTTCCCTCTCGCAAAAAGATTGGTAAGGAATCAATTTGTGCCTGTGCGACAATCCATTGTCCACCTTCATAGATAGTTCCATCTCGAGCATCGGTCCATTTTGCTCCTGTTGGCAAATATACCTCACGCTCAGTAGCATGCGCTACAACGATGGGCGCCACTAGAATATCAGAACCATAGAGATACTGTGTTGTCAGTTCCCATACCTGGCGATCCTCTGGAAATTCATAAAAAGTTGGTCGAATGACTGGCGTTCCTTTTTCATGAGCTGCGCGCATCAATTCACGCGAGTAGTCCCGCATCAATTCACGAATTCCAATAAATTTTTTCATAATCTCATAGTTCTTTTCCCCAAACGCCCATATTTCGTTAGCTGCTCCGGTTTGCTCTGTTTCTTCACCATCTGCTTTGAAGATTTTTTTATGGGGAGTACGTGAACCGTGCAATCGCATGACTGGACAAAAAGTCCCGTATTGAAACCAGCGGATCAATAAATCTTGAAAATCTAGACTTGTCACAGAACCACCATGAAATCCGCCGATGTCACTTGTCCACCACGGGATGCCTGCTAACCCCATTTGCATGCCAGCAACGATTTGGTTGCGAAAGTCTTGGTAAGTCGAATGAATATCGCCGGACCAAACCAATGCCCCATATCGTTGGCTGCCCGCCCAAGCACAACGAACCAATTTGATTGAATGTTCTTTTTGTGAGGAAGCTTCTCCCTCATCAAAACCACGAACATACTCACGGGGATAAATGTTGCCTTTTTGCAACACACTCCCTACATAATAACGATAGGAATCATAGTCATACGTACCAAATTCTGGTTCAGCCTCATCCAACCAAAACAAGCGAATGCCGTTATTGACATAATTTTTTGATACTTTCTCCCAGACATAGTTTCGAGCTTTAGGATTTGTTGGATCATAAAAGATGTTATTCCCATGAAACAACATCTGTACATCAATGCCGCGATCCGTTTTGACTAATAAGCCTTGTTCTTTCATCTCTTGAAAATTCTCACTACGCGTGTCGATTTGGGGCCAGATCGATACCATTAGCTCGATTCCATATTTATCTCGTACTTCTTCTGCCATCGCCTTGGGGTCTGGAAAGAAATTTTCATCAAAGCGAAAATCACCACAGCGCGGCCAATGATAATAATCGATCACTAGTACATCAACGGGAATGTTCCGCTCTTTGTGTTCCCTAGCGATCGCCACTACTTCCGCTTGTGTCGCATAGCGAAGTTTACATTGCCAAAATCCTAGGCCATATTCGGGCATCATAGGTGCCCGTCCTGTCACTTGGCTAAATTGTTCTTCGATTTGAGCTGGTGTCTCTCCAGCAGTGATCCAGTAATCCAATTGCTTCGTACTTTCGGCACGCCATTCGGTCGTATTTTTACCAAAAGAGACCGAACCGATTGCTGGATTGTGCCAAAAAAAGCCGTATCCTTTGTTTGATAAATAAAAGGGGATCGAAGCTTGTGAATTTCGATGCGCTAATTCTAAATTACACCCTTTTAGATCAAAAATATCCTGTTGATATTGCCCCATACCATAGATTTTCTCCTCACGATTGGCTTCGAAAGTAGCTTTTAGTTGAAAATCTCCTCCAATAATCGACTTAAAAAACCGCGCCTTCTTCAAGAGCGCACCGCCAGATGCTGCCTCTTTCAAAATCACTTCGCCTTTTTGATTGTAAAAAGTGATCTTGCCATAGTTGTTCCAGCCTGCGTCTTTGGTGACTACTGCGTGGATTTTTCCATTACCGATAGCTCCTACATCCCCCTCAATCGCAACCTCGGCCTTAGAATCTTGTGTTAATAATGCACAGCAGGATAAATCTAGTTCACCAGACGGTGCACTCACCACCCGCAAACTGTTCGTGCCCCAAGCAATAATACGCACGACTTCATTTCCATTTTGAAATTCGAGGTAATTCTCACCTATTGAAAAAAACGACATTTTTGAACCCTCCTTTTTTTCAGTATAGCTGGATTACAGAGGGCTATCCTTCGATTTTATGGCGTGTTCTATCGTAATCATGTCATTTTTCCGATATTGTGTAGGAGTCTCACCAAACATCTTTTTGAAGCACACAGAAAAATGATTACTATTACAAAAACCGATAGCTTGAGCGATCGCCACCATGGTCAAATCAGTCTCTCGCAACAATTCTGCCGATCGGATCAAGCGATAATGATTTAGATAAGCCATTGGGGAAGTTCGAAATGATTGCTTAAAAAATCGTGTGAATTGCTCTTTACTTAAGGAAACAGAATCGGCCAAATCTTGCAATTGGATCATTTCATGATAATTAGTATGAATATAAGATAAAACCATTTTTTCCCGTTTTTCTTGGAGGCGCTCGCTTGATTTTTTTGCTGGCTGGTCAGTCCCAACTTCTAATAGATATGACAAGAGTTGGATAACGATCCCTTTCAGACGTAATTCACGATAGGACGATTTCCCCATAAAGCATTGATCAAATAGTTGAAACAAGCTGAGACTTTGTTGACTTTTATCTGGAAAATCCACATAAGAAGTAACACATTCTTGTATCAAAAAAGGATCGATTTGTTGGCTTTGAATTCTATCTGATTGCCGACTCGTAATTAATTTTTCAGAAAAAACGATACATGAAAAACGGCAGCTTTGTTGTGCGATTCGATAGGCAGTGTGTAAAGTATTGGGAGGAATCAGTACGATCGTATTTGCTTTAATCTTGCGTGAGACTCCATTAACGACTAATTCTAGCTGTCCTTGATGGACACATAAAATTTCGATTTCTTTATGCCAATGTGGCACAAAAAAGAATTCTCGCCAAACACTCACTAAATTAGGATAATATGCTAATGGGAAATCTTCCGTGCCATGATTCGCAGCTTCATAATAAGTAAGCGCTGCGGGTTGATTTATTTTCATTGAATCACTCGCTCACTTTCCACTTTATTAACATTGTTTTTCGTTTTATCATAGCGTATCTACAACGTTTATGTAAGCGTAATCGAAAAAATGTTTTATCTGTTGATCCTTCTGACCAATTGAAACAAACAGGACAGCTACTTGACGAGCTGCCCTGTTTGTTCCCACATTCCTGCAGGACAGTTTTTCTTAGCTAAATTTGCGCGAAACCGATAAAAGCAGCCGCATTTGGTACAGGTATGATTCAATCGCAATGGACAAGTCTCACAAACAACGATTCTCCTACTGACGATCTCCGGCGAAGCCAAGTCGCTTTCTAAAGAAAGTTGTTCTGCAATCAAGGATTCAATGTCTTCCTGTGCTGCTGCCGCAGCATCTTTCACTTCGCATCCTTTACAAGTCATGGGATCAGACTGTCAATGAGATCGTTAGAACACTCATTGCTGGCACCCGCAAGCTGACTTTGTTCTCTTCAACATTGTAAGCGGTGAAGTCTTGGATCACCACATCTTCAGGATGATCAAAATCATTGTGTGCGTTCATTTTGTTTCCCACGATATAACGAGCTTCTTTCACTTCATTGATCGCTGTTTCAAGGGAGAAGGATAATTCTTCCGTGCCTTGGGTAGCAAAATTACAAACCGATAGATGGATCGTATCTTCTTTTTTCGAAATCGTATACGTAATGGTATCGCTGCTGGTTCCATGGCTATCAATGGTTTCAGCATCTTGATGGACTTTGTACAAATCAAAGACATGATAGCTTGGGGTTTTCACCATTTGTTCGCCATCTGTCAAAATCATCGCCTGCAGGACGTTGACGGTTTGTGCGATATTTGCCATATGCACTCGCTTGGCATGTTTATGGAAAATATTCAAGGTGATCGCTGCGACCATGGCATCACGGATCGTATTTTGTTGGTATAAGAAGCCTGGATTCGTACCAGGTTCTGCTGAGAACCAAGTGCCCCATTCATCAACAATGATTCCCACACGCTGTTCTGGGTCATACTGGTCCATAATCGCGCTGTGGCGGGTCAATAATTCATCCATGTAGGCTGCTTTTTCACAGGTCACTTGCCACTCTGCCTCATCAAATTCCAAGGCGCTACCTTTTTCTTCCCAGCCTTGCGGATGAACGTAGTAGTGCAAGCTTAGGCCGTCCATCAACCAATGGGCGTTTTTCATCAGCGTTTCTGTCCAATGATAGTCTGCGACATTCGCTCCGCCGGCGACTTTGTAGATTTTTTTGTCGCCGTATTGGCGGACATAGGTTTGATAGCGGCGATACAGATCCGCATAATACTCTGGCCGCATATTGCCGCCGCAGCCCCAGTTTTCGTTTCCTACGCCAAAAAATTTCATTTCCCACGCTTCTTCATGGCCATTTTCTCTGCGAAGATCAGCCATCGGAGAAATGCCATCCATCGTGATGTATTCCACCCATTCCGACATTTCTTGCACCGTTCCGCTGCCGACATTGCCGTTGACATACGCGTCACATTCCAGCTGCTTGATCAATTCAAAAAATTCATGGGTCCCGAAATGATTGTTTTCAGTCACGCCGCCCCAGTGAGTGTTGACCATCGTTTTGCGGTTTTCTTTAGGTCCAATTCCGTCTTTCCAATGGTATTCATCGGCGAAGCAGCCGCCTGGCCAACGCAGCACCGGGATTTGAATGTTTTTCAGTGCTTCAACCACATCGATCCGCATCCCATTTTTATTTGGGATCGACGAATCTTCTCCAACGTATAATCCTTCATAGATACAACGGCCTAGATGCTCTGCAAAATGACCGTAGATATATTTACTGATCGTTGTTCCTGATTTTGTGTTTTGAATGTTAATCGTCATTGTTATACTCCTATTCTTTGATTCCCCAAATGGATTCATTATTATCGCCAATCGTTGAAAACGTTAATTTTTGCTGCTCAAATTCTGTTATTTCCTGACTTAATAAGATACCTTTGAAGGTCGCTTTTTCAAAAGTCAATGCCAAGTCTCCCGCATCGTACGTCCAAGTTCCGGTCAAGTCACCAGTAACGCTTCCATCTTTTTGAAGCTCGACTGTCTGCGTTTTTAGCATGGTCGTTCCATTGTCGGTACCATGGTTAATGATTTCATAGCGTCCGATAATGTCATCTTCTGACAAAGCATCTGCTATTTGTTCATTGCCTCGATACTCGTAGGGTGCTGGAACTGGCCAGCCCTCCTCATTCATATACATTCTGTTGACCCGCACTTCATGGGCTTCGGTTCCATTGTTAAAGCGCGTATGGTACACCAAGGACCACTGACCATTCTCATCGATGATCGCCGAATTGTGTCCCGCTGCTCGATACCCCATTTGTTGAAACGAGAATTGGTAGTTGCCAATCAATTTGATGCCGTAGTTTGAATTTTGGTCCCCTTGTTCGAAGATTGGGCTATTTCCTTGGGCATCAAGGTAAGGTCCTTCTGGTTTTTCAGCGCGAAATAGTCGCATATTGTAACCACCTTTTGCTGCTAAACCACCATAAGTGACGAATAGGTAATAATAATCGGTTTCCTCATCATAAACAATATAGGGACCTTCTCCTGATTGATGATAGCCGCCAAAAAGCTTGATCCCGAAATAGCGATCAATGATACGCCCATCTTCCGTCGTGCTATCTTCCCCAGGATACATTGGTTTTCCAGTGGCTGGATCAACTTCTAATAAAAAGATACCGCCCGACCAAGAACCATAGGTCATCCATAGTTTCCCTTCTTCATCATAAAACAACGCTGGATCAATGGCGTTTGGCGCATAATCGGTGTTATACGTCAGACCATCTTCGATCGCCCAGTTTTCACTGAACCCACTGATTTTCCCCTCTTTGATCAATTTCGCCAAATGGGTATTTTGATAGTTGGTATTGCGTTCACTACCATCTGTCGAATCTTTTTCTGTAAAGCCAGAATAGATCACGGTATCCGCATAGCTATAGGGTCCTTCGATTGTTTTAGCTACGGCCAATCCAATCGCTGAACGCCGCCAAGTAGAACTAGCTGAGTAGTAGAGCATATAGGCTCCTTTGTCTCCATTTGACCATTCATAATCAGCATTCCAAATGACATCTGGTGCCCAAAGGCTGTAACCACCTTTTGAATCGGCATCATCGTAGCCTGCCCATTCAAAAGTCTCAGCTAGATTTTCTTTTGTGTTACCATAGATCATATTGTCTTCCATTGATTCATATTCGTGAGTGAAAGGTACTTCCCAAGTTTGTAAATCTTCTGTTTTCGCTTGGGCGAGATGCGAACCAAATACGTAAAACAGCTCTTGGTCACCAACATGAATAGAAGTAATCGAGGGGTCATGAATCGACACTCGATTTTTTGTCGTTGTTTCCCACTCCTTTTGTGAAAGTTGCTCAGCAGCATCTCCTGTTTGACAGCCAGCAAGAAATAAACTAGTAAAAAAAACGGACATGGTTAAACAGAGCATTTTTCTTTTTGTATTCATTTTTTCCCTCTCTTTTATCTATCCTTTGACTACACCGGGTTCGCCAAAATCAGGCAATCCATTTTTCTTCCAAGTAAACGGTTGGACGTACGCATGTCGATTGGGATTTTCTAAAGGATTACTGTAATCATTTTTTTCTGGTCTTGCATGATACACTAAGATATCTTGTTTCCCCTCCTCATCGACTGTAAAGGAGTTATGTCCTGGTCCGTATAGGGAATTTTGTTCAGAACTTGAAAAGACTGGTTCCTTCAACTTATGCCAAGAATACCCATTCAATAGATCACTATCCTCATCTGCCCACAACAGTCCCATTGCGTAGTTTTCATCCGTCGCACTGGCTGAATAAGTAATGATCACTTTTCCATTTCTAATCAAAGCAGCTGGAGCTTCGTTCACTTTGAAGCCGATTTTTTCCCATTCATAATAAGGAATGCTCAGCAGAATCTGCTTTCCTTTCAATGTCCAAGGATTTTCCATCTCTGATAAATAAAGATTGGAATTGCCTGGAATGTTTGGATCTGCTTGTGCCCAGACATAATACAATCGGTTCCTGTGTTCAAATACCGTAGCATCTAAACTGAAACTCTCAAATTGCGTCTCGATCTGTCCTTTTTCTACCCACTCGCCTGCAAAGGGATCTTCATTCGCATTTTCGATCGCAAACATCCGATGATGATGCTGATCATTTCTGACTTCTCCATGATCTGCAGCAGCAAAATAGATGTACCATTTTCCTTGAATAAAATGAATCTCTGGTGCCCAGATCAGCTCACTCATGGGGCCTTCGGCATGAGCCGTCCAGATGACTTTCACTTCACCGTCAGCCAGACCTTTCAAGGTTTTCGCACGCCTTAATTCGATTTCCTGATACCCTGGTTTTGATCCAGTGAAGTAATAATATCCATCGGTATGCTTGTATATCCATGGGTCTGCACGTTCTAATACAATCGGTTCCAAATAATTTTCTGCCATAAATTCTACACCTTCTTAAAAAATTCCATTTTCCGTTTTTAGTATTTTTATTGCTTTGTTTTTAGACATATACATCGTCGTAGCTAGTAAATAGAGGACGACACCGATCACATCATAGATGATCAAATGGATGATGACACAGGCGATCATCCAACGTATCGTTCCTTTGTTTATTTGTTTGTCTCGCATATTCTTCGCGTTGATCCAACTGATAACGCCCATCAAAATCGTCGCTAACGCAACGATCATAACTACCTTCGATATCATTCCTACCAGACTTGACTGCAAGTATTCATACTGATTTTGATTTTGAAATGCTGCGATCCCTTGTTCTTCAAACCAAGGATAATACCCAAACATCGTTACGAGACCAATACAGACATCCCAGACCGCACTGGCACGTAGTAAATTTCTTTCCAATTTTCGATTCATGATCTTCACTATCCTTTTATTCCTGCATTTAAGTTCATAGATTCAATGAAGTATTTTTGAGCAAATAGAAACAGCATGACGGTTGGAATGATCGCAATCAATGCCGAGCCCATCAATTGACCAATCATTCGGTAGTTGCCATAAATGTCTTGTAGTAATAGCAAACCGGCTGTAATCGGCATCTTACTAACATCCGTATACACGATCACTGGCCACAAGAAATCATTCCATGAGCCTGTGAAAGAAAAGAGGCCTGCAACGATCAACACAGGTTTGATCAAAGGAACGATGATCTCTGCAAAAATTGTAAATTCATCTGCACCATCCATTCGTGCTGACTCGTCAAATTCAAGCGGGATACCTTTCATAAACTGTCGCACAAGAAAGATATTTCCCATCCCTGCTAAGCCTGGAATAATCATAGCAAGAGAAGAGTTGACCCAGCCGAAGGTTTCAATGATTTTGTAAGACGGGATCAAATTCACTACACCGGGAAACATCGAGATCCCCATCAAAAGATAAAAGATACGATCACGGTATTTAAACCGCATTCTGCCATAGCCATAAGCGGTCACTGAAACAACGATCACAACTAAAACAGTGTGCGTGACTGCGATAAACATTGAATTCCATAACCACTGCATAATTGGTGCAGTAGACGTATTAGTCAAAATCGCTACATAGTTATCTAATATCCAGTTTACGGGTAATAAACGAAACCCAGTAGAGACGATTTCGGTTTGAGAACGAAAAGAAGTGGCAAAGCTAAAAATCAATGGAATAACCCAGATGATACATAAAACGATCAGAAACAAATATGCGATGACCATACTAGGTATATGTTTCTTTTGTGTATTCATTTTTTTGCCCCCTTAAGTATTGCTTCTATCTAAAAGAAAATATTGAAATACGGACACACACATAATGATCAATCCTAAGATGACTGCCATTGCCGAAGCCATTCCTGCAATTGATTCTCCTTGACTAAAAGCCAGTGAGCGGATATACATCATCAATACAGTCGTGCTTTGGTTTGGACCTCCACCTGTCATCATCAAAGGCTGTGCAAAGACATTAAATGCTCCAGCAGTTGTCATCACGATCGTATATAACAGTGGAAAGCGAATAGATGGCAAGGTCACATTCAAGAATTTTTGGAATGCTCCAGCTCCGTCGATCTCTGCCGCTTCATAAAGGTCTTCATTGACACCCGCTAAAGCTGAGCGATAAATGATCATGTTACCACCGATCGCTCCCCAAATGCTGACAACAAAAATCAAGATCCATGCATAGGGTTGTCGCGAAGCCCAAGAGAAATCGAACCCAAAAATATTATTGATGGCACCTAATCGAGAGTGGAAAATCAATGACCAGATCAAAGAACCTGCTGAAACAGAGATAAGACCTGGAATATATAGAATTGCTTGAAAAAGTCCTTTCAGCTTCACTTTTTTATGTTGCAATGCAGCTGCAATCATCAGTGGAATGATGATTTGTAACGGCACCATGATCAAAACGAAAATAAAGGTATTTTTCAAACCATTCCAAAATTGGGTATAGAATGTCGAGGAACTATCAAACAATAATGTTTTATAGTTGTTAAAACCGACCCAGACTGGATCAGAGATCAAATTCCATTGCGTAAATGAAGCATAAATACCATAGATCGTTGGAATACATACAAAAATAATAAAGAGTACCATGTGTGGTCCAATGAATGCGATTGATGCCCAGTTAATGCTCTTTTTTTTCATTCCTTTCATTCCCTTCTAAAAATTGGAAAAGGGGATAGAATTATCCCCCCTTCACTTATCTAGCTACTTCTGCAATCTTATCTTCGACATATTGTTGCATCGTTGCTAATCCTTCATCCATATCTAATTCACCGTAAGCGATATCTGTACTATAAACATCTAATGCTTCTAAGACATAAGAGAAATAAACGTAGTCAAAGATGTAAAGTGTTTCTTCTTCCTCTGGTGTAGAAGTAAAGAATGATTGTGGGTATTGTTGGTAATCATCACTTTCTAAAATATCTTTACTTGCAACGATTTGACCGGCTTTTGCCCATTCGATCGAGTTTGTACGAACGAATTCTAAAAATTGTGCGATTACTTCTTCTTTTTCTTCTGTTCTGCTTTCACTCTTCAACATGCCAAACATATGAGAAGCTGCTCGGTTAGTTGCGATGTCATCTGAAGTCGAATAAATATTTGTTACGCCCCAATTCAAGCCCTCAACCGCATCATGAGCGGTGGAAGTCCAAGTACCATCTGTTGATAAGAGTACGTTTCCGCCTTGGAACATCAAATACCCATCTTCTCCATAAGGTGTCATCAAACCTGCATCTGTTAACGCTTTAATTTTTTCTAACGCTTCTTTCATTTCTGGCGTATTCACCGTCGGGTTCCCAGCATCGTCAGAAATTGCGCCACCTAAGTTACGGATTTGCGCTAAGATAACCCAAGAAAGTAACGCATTATTTACGACATAATCGCCTTCTTCCATCTGCCCTGCTAATGACATCATTTCATCAAACGTCACGATGTTATCGTCTAGCCAAGAAGTGACATTGTATTTTTCTAAAAGATCTTGATTGTAATACATGGCACTGGCATGGATATCTAATGGGATCGTATATTGAGTATCGCCGATTTTTCCTGCATTCCACGCTGTATCTAAATAATTGCTTTCTTCTAACTCAGGTTGATAAGAAACCAGACGATCAACCGGATCAATAATATCGGAATTGACAAATTCCTCTACTTTATAAGAATGCATCAAAGTCAAATCTGGAATCCCACTTTTAGAACTAACAACCGTACTTAATTTAGTATACATATCAGACGTGATCACATGATTGATTGTATAATCGGAACCTGATTGTTCATTGAATTCATTTACGATCTGATCCATATAAGCGCCATCATCACCAGTAAGGGGTGACCAAAAATTAATCGTGTATTTTTCTTTTTCCGCTGCCTGATAACGATTAAAACCAATAAGGGCAACTGCAACGACTGCAACTAAAGCACCAATAATAATAAGTTTCTTCTTCATGTTTTTCCCTCTTTCATAGAAATTGAATTTTGGTCTTTGAAGCCGAACACACGCCTATCCTCCTTCTCTTATTTGCTATCCCAGCATTTATAATTGCATTATTCATTTCTAGCGTTTGCAAACACTTTCAATTTACAAATAAATCATAACTTGATTTGTAATCGCTGTCAACAATATTTTGATTAATTTATCAAGGGTAATATCTATATTAATTAACAAATATATTAATAACTAACGAAATAAACAACGCTATTTACACAAATTAGCAAATATGTTAACATTCAAGTAAATCAAACAGTTTAAGCGGAGGTGACACGATGCAATTAGAAATCAATCAAGAAGCATTGCCTGTCTATGAGGCACTTGCCAGTAACGTGCGAATCAAAATCATTCAATTGCTGGCTAAAAACAAGATGAATGTCAAAGAGTTGGCACAAGAGTTAGGCTTAAGCAGCGCTATCATTACGATGCATATCAAAAAATTAGAAGAAGCCAAAATCATCAAAACAGAGCGTGTAGGGCAAAAAAAGATTTCCAGTTTGAGAGTGGACCATATCGATATCAACTTTCCTGAGAAAATCTTTAATGCCTTTGATACGAAAGAAACGGCGATACCGATCGGTCATTATACAAATTATTCGGTAGAACCAACGTGCGGGCTTGCTACTTCAGCTGATTTTGTGGGAATGGTGGATGAACCGAAGTTTTTCATGGATCCCCGACGAATGGATGCCCGCATCTTGTGGTTTACGAAAGGATTTGTCGAATACCAATCGCCAAACTTCTTAGCAAAAGAAGAAAAACTCGAAATGATGGAGATTTCAATGGAAGTTTCGTCTGAATTTCCTTTTTCCAATAACAACTGGCCGTCAGATATCACCTTCAGCTTAAATGGTGTGGAGCTTGGTACATGGACTAGCCCAGGGGATTTTGCAGATATTCGCGGCAAGTATACACCGGATTGGTATCCAGACAATCTCAATCAGTACGGGTTATTAAAGACGATTCGCATCATGGATCATGGAACCTACATGGAAGGTGTTCCTCTTTCCGACATTACGATCAAGGATATACCTGCCTACGAAGATACGTGGCATTTAAAAGTGGAAGTCAAAGAAGATGCCGAGCATGTCGGCGGTTGTACCCTCTTTGGCAAAGGGTTTGGGAATTACGATCAAGATATCAAACTAAAAATGTTTTATAGCTAAAAAAAACGCTAGTCTTAGCGGCTGACCCAAACATTTCTTTTGGGAATCAGGTCGCTAAACTAGCGTTTTTGTTATTTCTTCAAATGGTAACTGTACGTACTTACAATGATGTTCTCACGCCAAGAGAGTCTGAAACGCAAGCGCAGGCTTGTTTGGTTGTGCAAAATATTTTGCCAGCGACGTCTTGGGACAAACTGTGGAATGATGACGGTCGTTGTGTAATTGTGTTTGGCTGCATTGCGGCTGACTAGATCCACATAACGCAAGATTGGATTTTCAATCGAACGATACGAAGAATGAACGACGGAGAAACGCACGTCTGGGAATTTTTGCTTAAATTCTTGTTCGATCTCTTTTTCTTTCTTCACATCTTCATCCAATGAGACGTGCATCGCCACGACATAATCACCAATCGATTGGGCATAGTTCAATGCGCCGATATTTACTCGGGTAACATTTCCGACTAGAACGATCACGGTATTTCCTTCATAAACATGTAGTGCTTCTTGTTTTTCCAATCGCAGCTGTTCTGCGACTTTTTTATAATGATCATGGATCTTGTAAAAAATATACAAGAGGATCGGCATGATAATAAAGAATGGCCAAATATCGCCTAAGCGATACACGAACAAGATGGCAATGATCGCAAAGGAAATCAAAGCCCCAACGATGTTGGCGATCGATTTAAAGAACCAGCCTTTGCCTTCTTTTTTCCATTTGATCACCATTCCGCTTTGGGATAGTGCAAAAGGAATGAATACCCCGATGGAATACAACGGAATCAAACGCTCGGTCGATCCTTGGAAGATAAACAATAGGACGATGGAACCAGCAGCCAAGGTGATGATTCCGTTCGAGTAGCCAAGACGGTCCCCACGGTCTTGATACATATGCGGCATATATTTGTCTTTCGCTAGGTTATACGCCAACACGGGGAAAGCTGAAAATCCGGTATTTGCGGCAACTGCTAAAATCAGCGCTGTGGCAAATTGCAAAACGTAGTACATAAACCCATGACCAAAAACGGCGGAACCGATTTGAGATAGAACGGTCACTTCTGTTTCTGGTACGATACCATACCAATAGTTGATAAAAGTGATGCCGACAAAGAAGAACCCTAAAATCGACGCCATGATTGTCAAGGTCGCAGCTGCATTTTTCGCCCGTGGTTTTTTGAAAAACGGCACCGCGTTACTGATCGCTTCGACCCCTGTCAAAGAAGAGGAACCTGATGAGAAAGCCCGTAAAATCAAGGCCACGGATACCCCAGGTACGACCGCTCCCGGTAGTGCGGTTGCATTTAACGGTTGCGCACCCGTTACGATGTTGTACAAACCGACCACGATCAAGACTGTGATCACTGCGATAAAGGTGTAGACAGGAATCATCAAGAAGCTAGCTGATTCTCGCAACCCTCGCAGATTCATCATCATGATCAAGAGCACGATCACGACAGAAATCGCCACTTGATGGCCGAACAACGCTGGCACAGCAGAAGTGATGGCTTCTGCCCCTGCTGAGACGGATACTGCTACTGTCAGCATATAATCGATCAACAGTGAGCCGCCGGCAATCAGGCCCGCATTTTTCCCTAAATTTTCACTACTTACTACATACGCCCCACCACCGTGAGGGTATGCATGAATGATCTGACGGTAAGACAAGGTCAATGAAATCAAAAGAATAATAACAAAAGCAGCGATCGGCAATGAATACCAGATAGCAGCAGCGGAAAGTGCCACTAATACGACAACGATCTGCTCTGTCCCATAAGCAATCGAAGACAAAGCATCAGAAGATAGCAACGCAAGGGCCGCCGTCCGGCTCAGTTTTTGTTCATCATTCTCTGCGGATTTCAATGGACGTCCGACCAACAAACGTTTCAAATACTCCACTTTTTCTACACTCCTTTTCATGAAAAAATCCTTCGTTAAACTTGTAACGATATCCTCACAAATATTGAATTATCAAGACTGTATGCTACTCTTGTAACCGCGAAAAGTCAATGAAAATCAGATGAAAAAACGACCCTTTTTCCCTCTTTTGATTATTAGAAATTTCACGTGATGGCACAAAAGCAGAAAGAACAAATGCTCTTTCTGCTTTAAGATTTTAGTGGAAGAAATGACTTTCTTTGGAAATGTCACTTAGTTTCTTCGTAGAGTTGACTAGATAAGGATACGCGTACGTACCGACGATCCCAAAGACTAGGAACAAAATCGTTAAAATGATCAACTGCGGGATAGCATTTGGCCAATAGATCCCACCGGCTGATTCTCTTAACAGATTGACCGCATGAGTAAACGGCAGTAGCGGATTAATGAATTGGAAGAACTTCCCAGAGACTTGGATTGGGTAGTTTCCTCCCCCACCTGAAATGGAGAGAACCAAAATAATGATGGCGATCCCTTTCCCGAGGTTGCCAAACAGTCCCGCCAGTACGTAGACGATCATCATAAAGGCGAGTCCGACGAGTAATGCGAAGAAGACACTGTACACTGGATTGTGGACATCAACGCCTAATAAAAACATATTTCCTAGGGTCACGATCAAACTTTGGGCGACTGCCATCGTCAAGAACGTCAGCATTCGTGCCACAAAGGTTTCACGTTGTGTAAAGCGTTTTTTGTCTTTCTTCTCTAAATGATACTCCGTTGTAGCGACACTTGACAACAATAATGCCCCTACCCACAAACACAATGCGGTATAAAACGGTGTACTAGCTGAACCATTGTTGGCGATTGGATAGATTTCATTGCTTTTTAATTCCACTGGTTGTTTGAAGAAGTCGGCTTCATCCGTGGCATCAAGTTTCAATAATTTGATGACTTCCCCGAGATCGACTTCATTTTCGCCTGCTCGGATCGCATCAGCGGCTTTGTGGATGCCTGCTTTGATGCTCGGCCAATCGTTATTGATCAAATCGACAGCCGCATCCAAGGCTTTTTCAACTTCTGGCAGTTTTTCATCCACCATCGCCATCGTAGAACTGATTTCTGATTTGATGGTTGGCCAATCGTTTTGCAAGAAGTTTACGGCCAGCCCTAATTTTTCTTCGACCACTGGCAATTCGTTGTTGTACAGGTCGGCTCCTTTGTTGATGGCATTGACGATTTCATCCATATGACCATTCAGCATCGTATTGGCATCGTGCAATTCTTGCTTGATGGCAGGCAATTCTTTTTGGTATTTTTCCAAAATCGTCACGGCATTGCTGACCACTGATTTGGTGGAAGACAGCAACGAGTCAAAATCGATCTCTTGGGCTTTTTTCAAGACATCTTCGGCGGTGGTGATGGTTTTGATTAGTTCAGTTAGAATGTTGTTGATGGTGGTGGTGATTGAATCAACTTTGATGCTGTTCATAAGATCAGCGATGTTTTGAGCAGCTACGGTAACTTGATCGAGGTACGCTGTAATTTCATCAACAGACCCATTTTGAACAAGGTTATTCAATTGCGATAAGCGGTCAGATAAAACACCTAGCGATGTTTTGGCATTGCTTAGTTGCGTAATAATGCCTTCTAAATCAGCATTGCTACCGGAATTCTGAATATTGGTTAAAAAGGCAATCAAGGAATCCAAGGCTGCTTGTTGTTGCTGGATGTTCTTTTGAAAGTCAGTGATCGTTGCACTGATCGCTTGACGCTCTTTATCCGTTAGTTCATTGTCAGCGAGTGCTTGACGAATCGTATTTGTCAGCCCAGCAGTGGTGGTTGCCACTTGACTGATCGACTGAATCGTCACCTTCACACTGCTAGAAATACTTGGCAGGGCATCTTGCAACTGTTGCGCCCCATCTTTGGTCGCTGTGGCGAAGCTGGCGGCTTGGTCGCCTAGTTGTTCGATCTGTGGTAACGCGGCTTGCACTTGTTCAATGACTTGCAGTCCTTGCTTGGCGGTATCGATGCCGTCCGTCATGGTGCTGGCAATGTCATCAAAATCATCATCGATCATCTTCAATTGTTTGCCGGCATTTTGGATCTCTGGGATCTTCTCTTGCAAGGTCAAAATGATGCTGGCTTCTTTCTTCAATGTCGGCAGCTTATCGTTTAGGCCAATCAGTTTTTCCCCCATGGCATCCACTTGCGGGATATAATCGGTAAATTCTTCGGCTTTTGCGATCTTTTCTTTGATTTCTGGAAACTTATCATGCAAGGTGACGATCTCTTTCGTATAACCGTCGATCGTAGCCAAATTGTCATCGGTATCTAAGATCATGGATTTGACTTTGTTGATGCTGACTAAGTTGGAATCAATGTCATAGCCGATTTCATTGAAGACTTTTATTAACGTGGAGCTGGCAGTCTCAATAAAGTTTTGTGAGATTTCTTCTTGAAGACTGCTGGCTCCTTTTTCGGTGATTTTTGGTGCGATGGCGTTGATTTTTTGGTTGCTGTAATACTCAATGGTCGGTTTTTCAATTGTCCCGCTGGTAAAGCTGATCAGATCATCTGAAAAATCAGCTGGCAGATAAATACCGGCGTAATATTTTCCTGATTTGACCCCTTCTACCAAGTCCTCTTTTGAATCCACGAAACGCCAGCCTAACTGTTTGTTATCATGGAGGGTGTCGATGACTTCATCACCGATATCGATATGCTTGCCTTGAAATTCTGCCCCTTTATCCGCACTATACACGGCGATTGGCAATTCACTGGTGTTGCCATATGGATCCCAAAGTGCTTTGATATTGAACCACGCATAAAGCGAGGGTAAGATCATTAAGGCAATGATCAAAAATGCAGAGATTGGATTGCTGAAAATTCGTTTCCAGTCCAGTTTATATAAATAGAAAACATTCTTTAGTTTATTCATTTTTTTCTTCCCCCACTAGTTCTTCGTCGAAGGATAATTTACCATGTTTTTCCCCCGCCGCCAACGGCTACGATCGACCAAGAAAAGTCCTTTTGACAAATGGACGTTTTTGTCAAAATGAAACCCCTTTACTTTTTGTTTTTTTTCGCTTATTGTTAAACTTTCTTTAACTTTACCATGATGCCGAAAAACAAACCACTCATATCCTTTGAACTGTTTTTTTACCGGTCTTTTCTTCACAAAAAAACTTCCTTTTTCTGCAACGAAAAAGGAAGCTTTTTTAGGTGTTATTTCAGTTGATCCTTTGCCAATAACTCATACACATATTTCAGTGAGGTGGCTTCGCCATATAACTGAAGTCCGGCCTTCTCTTCTGGGGAGTAGACTTGATCAAAACTTTGATCGGGAATCAACACGACATCGATCTCCGCACGTGTCGCAGCTGTTGCTCCCACAAGAGAATCTTCCATGACTAATGCTTTTTCTGCTGCGACTTGCGCTTTTTCTAAAGTCAGCAAGTAAGGTGCTGGATCAGGCTTATGGGCGGAGACGTCATCGCCAAAGGTCTGATAGTCAAAGGCCTGCAACAAATCGAAATGCGTCAACAATTCAGAGGCTCTTTTTTTCATCGTCGAGGTGGCTAATGCCGTTTGGAAGCCTTTCTCACGAGCCAAGGCGATGGTTTCTTTCGCATAGGGTTTGGTTTTGAAGGTGCCATCGGTTATTTGCTGGGCAATATAGACTTCCCGTTCTGCTCGTAATTCCTGCACCCGCTGCTGACCGCCTACGAGGTCGGCTAATTTACTAGCCGTCTGTTGCCAACTTTGACCACGCCAACCAAAAATATCAGCGGCTGTAATCGGAAGCTGATACTTTTTAAATAGAGCCAACCACCCATCAAAATAGACTTTTTCAGTATCGACTAACAATCCATCAAAATCAAAAATCAAAAGTTCTTTCATAAACGCTCCTTCGTTTTGCTAGATTTTCCTCTCACTTATAGGGATCAAGACATTTCCCGACTTTTGTCAGCAGCTGCTTGCACTGCTTTGATGACAGCCGCACGAAAGCCATTTTCCTCTAAGGTTTTAACTGCTTGGATCGTTGTGCCCCCTGGCGAGCTGACACGATCCTTTAAGACGCCTGGGTGTTCCTTCGTCTCTAATACCATCTTCGCTGCGCCTAATACCGCTTGAGCAGCAAATTCATACGCCATCGGCCGCGGCATACCTTCTGCCACTGCTCCATCTGCCAAAGCTTCAATGAATAAATACGTGTAGGCTGGCGAAGAACCACTGACACCAATGACTGCATCGATCATGCTTTCTGGTACTTGCTCGGCTTTCCCAAGGCTTTCAAAAAGTTGTTTGACTTCGTTGGCTTCGGCTTCCGTTACTTGACCGTTGGGGCTGATAGAAGACATCCCTTCGCCGACAAGTGCGGGGGTATTTGGCATGACCCGCACGATTTTGTGCGCACCGATGATTTCTTCCATTTGCGCGATCGTCACACCCGCGGCAATGGATACTAGCAAATGTTCCTCAGTCAATCCTGCTTTTAAATCAGCAAGCAAGCGGGGAAAGACAAAAGGTTTGACTGCTAAGACGAAGATCTCTGCTTTTTCTGTGACATCCGCCAGCTTAGTTGTCCCAGTGATCCCGGTTTCTTTTTCTAATTGTGCCAAAGTCGGCTCGTAGCGATGGTTATAAACCAAGATCTCTGCTGGTTCATACAGCTTTGCTGCAATCAAGCCATTAATGATAGCTTTTGCCATGTTACCGGCTCCTAAAAAGGCGATTTTTCTCATGTATTTCACGCTCCACTTCTGATTTTGGTACCACTTTTTGCTAAAAAAGCCTAATCAATGACTAGGCTTCAAATTCGATCATATACGGATGCAAGGCAGTGTTATAGATCCCTTCTGTATATTCTACCACTTCTCCTTGTAGATCATACGAATAACGGGTTCGTTTCAAGGCAGCGACCTCCGGCGTGATCATAAACTTCTGTTGCTCTTCAGTCAACGTCGTTGCCACAAACGCATCTTGAAAGCGATCGATGATCATTCGATGTTCATCCAATAGGCGATACAATGATTTTTCTTCAAAGACCTCGATGGAGGTTCCCTTTAGTTGCTTTGGCAAATGGTACTCATAGTAAATAAAAGGTTGGTGGTCAAAATAGTACATGCGACGTAAACGCATGACTTCTTTGCCCATCAAAGAATACGCAGGGTGTTCAGGCGCAAGTTCGACTAATTCATAGCTGAGGTTTTTCTTTGTGTATTCCTTGCCGGTCTTTTCAAGCAATTGGCTAAACGTCGTGCCTTTTGACAGCTTGTTGTAGGGGCGATTGCTTAAAACCGTCGTCCCACGTCCGCTGCGTTTTTCCACATACTCATCTGCCGCTAACAATTCGATGGCTTTGCGGACAGTGATCTTGCTGACATTGAAGGTAGCTTCCAATTCTGTTTCCGTCGGTAAAAATGAACCAATCGGGTAGCGACCCGACATGATGTCTTCTTTGAGCTTATCGGCAACATCACGGTAAAGAATGTGTTTGCGTTTCATTGCTATCTCGCCTTTCTCTCATTGGATTGGTCTGGTGTTCTCCTTATTCATCAAAGGTAGGAATGTCTTCTGGTTGCGGCTCGATCAAGACTTTCCGTGGCTTGCTGCCTTCAGAAGGGCCAACGACGCCTTGATCTTCTAATTCATCCACTAACCGAGCCGCTCGGTTATAGCCGATGCGAAAACGTCGCTGCAAGAGAGAAACGCTGGCGGTCTGCATTTCCACCACAAGGGCTTTGGCGTCTTCGAACAGCTCATCTTGTGGTTGTCCGCTGCTGCCGGCACTCGTTTCTTCCTCAGTGACCATCATTTTTTCTTCATAATTGGCTTCTTGCTGATCTGTCACGAATTCAACCACTCGTTCGACTTCTTGGTCGGAAATAAAGGCCCCTTGGACCCGAATCGGTTTGTTCTCACCCATCGGCAGATACAGCATGTCACCGCGGCCCAGCAGTTTTTCGGCCCCGTTCCCATCAATGATGGTCCGAGAATCGACACCGCTGGAAACAGCAAACGCCATCCGTGATGGAACATTGGCTTTGATGATCCCTGTAATGACATCCACACTTGGTCGTTGCGTTGCTAAGATCATATGGATACCAGCTGCCCGCGCCATTTGTGCCAAACGAATGATGGCATCTTCGACTTCGTTGCTAGCAACCATCATCAAGTCAGCTAACTCATCAACGATCACCACAATGAATGGCAAGATCGGACGATTTTCGCCATCTTCTAAATTCTTATTGATTACTAAATCGTTGTAGCCAGTAATATTTCGGACCCCAGTTGCCGCAAATTTTTCGTAGCGTTCTTCCATTTCCTTGACCACTTTTTGCAACGCTTGCGCCGCTTTGCGAGGATTGGTCACAACGGGTGTCAAGAGATGGGGAATCCCATTGTAAACATTTAATTCAACCATTTTCGGGTCGATCATCATCAGTTTGACTTCATGGGGTTTTGCCCGCATCAAAATACTGGTGATGATGCCGTTGATGGCTACGGACTTCCCGCTCCCGGTCGATCCGGCAATCAAGAGATGGGGCATTTTCGTTAAGTCTGCCGTTTGGACACGGCCAGAAATATCGCGTCCTAAAGGTACTTCTAATAGTTTATCTGGATGATCTGGTTGGGCTTCGATCACTTCTCGGAATGAAACCATGCTAACTGCGCTGTTTGGAACTTCGATCCCAATCAATGATTTCCCTGGGATCGGCGCTTCCATCCGCACATCTTTGGCGGCCAAGGCTAAGGCGATATCATCGGTCAACCCGACGATTTTGCTGACTTTGACCCCTACTGCTGGTTGAACTTCGAATTTGGTTACTGCTGGTCCTAAGCTAGCTTTGACGACTTTTGCGTCAACACCGAAGCTTTGGAAGGTGGTTTCTAACACACCAATATTTTGTTCGATCTTTTTGTACTCGCTGCTTTGATCCGTTGAAGGGATCGAATCGAGTAATTGCGCTGAAGGCAATTCATAATCACGATTTTCAGCTTCTTCCGAAATCTCAAATTCCAATACTTCACCATCGTCATCGAGGATCTCCCCGTCTTCATTGACCTTTTTGCTTGGTCCCGGTTTGTTTCCTGCTGGATGCGGTGCTTGAGCGGCCTCTGGTGCCGCCGCTTGCGGCAATTCTTGGAAGTGGTCGATGGGTACAAAGCTCAGCTGCTCTGGTTCAAAATCAGCTGGCGCTTGCATCTGCTGTTCTTTTGCTGATTTTTCGTCTTCTGTCATTGGTCGGACTTGATTCTTTTCTTTGATCTCCGCCATGACTGCTGCTCGCTCGGCTTCTTTTTTGGCTTCTTTCGCCGCTTGTTTCTCTGCTGCTCGTTCCGCTTTGCGGGCTTCTCGTTCGGCTTGCTTTTCTGGAGAGCCTTCTAACAACCGCTGCAGCTTGTCACCAGCTACTTGCAGGTGCTCCACTAACTCGTGGCTGCTCATTTGGCTGAACAAGAACGCCCCGATCAGCATGAGTAAAACAGCGATGATGTAGCTGCCGATCTGGGAAACAAGAAAATAGGTCGCCCCATAAAGCATGGCGCCAATCATTCCGCCCCCGACATTTTGGGTCACTTGGCTGCGCCGGATATCGCCTAACAGCGTCATCCACGTCGTTTGGAAGATATTGGCTTGTTCTCCCACCACATTACTAAAGATTTGCGCATGGAGGATGATCAGTAAACCAAAATACACCAATATACAGCCGATCACTCGCCGAATGCTCTTAAACCGAGCATCGGTCGTTTTGATCGCTAACCAGACACCATAAGCAGCTAGGGCAACACTCAAAAATTGGTACGTGTTTCCGCCAACGATCCGAAACCCGTTGGCAATCAAGGTTCCTAAAAAACCTAAATGGAAAAAGCCAAATATCGAAAACAAGACAAAGAGCAGGCCGACGCCGACCAGCATTAATTTCTCTTGCTGTTTTTGTTGTTTTTTTGTTTTGCGTTTCTTTGCGCGTTTTTTTTGCGCCATTTCTATCCCTCTTTTCATCTTTCCCTATTATAACGAAAAAAGAAGGCGAACAAAAGTTTTCCTGTGAGAAATTTTGGTTAGCTGTTGGAATTTAAGCGAAAATTTCTTAAATGATGAAAAAAACACCAGCTGCTAAGCAGCCAGTGCCTCTTGTTGACTTGTTTTTTAGTTTGGTGTGACGTCTTCGCCAAACCACTTTTCAGAGATTTCAGCAAAGGTACCATTGTCTTGCAATTCTTTCAAACCATCATTGATTTTATCTGCCATGGCTTGATCGTCTTTACGCACACCTACAGCAAAATCTTCTGCTTCAAAAGGGCTTTCGATTTCGTTGAAGTCATCGGTTTTGCCTGTTTGAGTCAAATAATATTCTGCGTAGACGCGGTCGATCAAAAGACCGTCGATCCGACCGTTTTCTAGATCGATAAAGGCTTCATTAAAGCTGGCATACAAGGTTGCGTCATTGCCGTCTACGAGATCCTTCAAAACTTCCGGTTGGTTGTTGAAGGTCTCATAACCAGAAGAACCTTCTTGGGCACCTAAGACTTTGCCCTCCATATCATCAAAGCTAGTAATGCCGCTGGCTTTTGCTGTGACTAAGACTTGTTTGTTTTCCATATAAGTATCTGTAAACAATACTTTTTCTTCACGAGCTGCGGTTTTGGTATACCCGTTCCAGATCATATCGATGGTGCCATTGCTTAGTTCGGTTTCTTTCATGGACCAATCGATTGGTTGAAATTTGACTTTGGTTCCTGTTAGATCCAAAATCGCTGTGGCTAAATCCACATCAAACCCAACGATGTTGCCTTGGTCGTCTTTAAAGCCCATCGGTACGAAGGTATCGTCTAGGCCGACGATCACTTCTTCTTTGTCAGCGGCACTGGTTGTGGTGTCATTGCTACTGCCACACGCCCCTAATAAAAATACACTTGCTGCTGCGATTCCCGTCAATAGTAATTTTTTCATTTTGTTCTCCCCCTTATTCTCCTGCTACTTTTAATAATTGATCACCGATATTTTCGGCAAAAACCAAATCATGGGTCACCACGATCTGGGTCACTCCTTCTTTTTTCAGATCCAAGATCAGCTGTTCGACTTGCTGTCTCAAGCCTGGATCTAAGGCGCTGGTAGGCTCGTCATAGGCCAACACTTTGGGATTCATCGCCATCGCTCGTGCGATAGCCACCCGTTGCCGCTGCCCCCCGGACAATTGGAAGGGATATTGGGCTAGTAGGTCACTTAACCCTAGTTTTTCTGCCAACTGTTCGGCTTTTGCTGTATACGCGGCCTTGTCTTGTTTTAGCACCATTTTTGGCGCCAAAGTGATGTTTTCAAAAACTGACAAGTGCGGAAACAATTGGAAGTCTTGGAAGACGACACCGACGACTTGTTCTTGTTCTTTTGTGTCGGTGGGATCAAAGGCTTTGCCATCCAGTAAAAAGCTTCCAGAATCGATCGTTTCTAAACCAGCCAGTGTCCGAAGCAAGGTGGTTTTCCCACCACCGGAAGGACCGACCACCGCTAAGATACTGCCGTCTTCGATCGTCAAGTCTAGCTGATCGATGACTTTTTTAGCGCCAAATGACTTTGATACTTGTTTTAGTTCTAACATATGTGGTTCCTCCTAACGGTAATAGTCCAGTTTGGTCTCGATTTGTTTTAACAATAACGTAAAGACGCCTGTCATCACCAAGTAGATCAAGCCGACCCCAACTAACGGAAGCAAGGTACTGTCTCGCTCCATGGCGATTTTTCCGATTCGCATCACGTCTGACAATCCTAAGATGTAAACGAGGGATGTGTCTTTGACAAGATTGATGACTTCATTGCCGACAGATGGCAGGGTGATCTTGACGACTTGTGGGATGATGATTTTTTGGATCGTTTGGATCGGGGACAAACGCAAGACTTTCGCGGCTTCGTATTGTCCGGCTGGAATCGATTGGATCCCTCCACGGAAAATCTCGGCAAAATAAGCAGCGTAATTGATAATAAAGGCGATCAAGGCTGCTTCAAAGCGGTCAAAGACGATCCCTAAGATCGGCAGACCGTAGAATACGAAGATCAGCTGTAGCAATAAAGGCGTTCCTCGCATCAACCATACGTAGACTTGCACGATCAATTTCAAAATACGCAGGCGACTGGCTAAAACAAAGGCCAACAAGATGCCTAAGGGAATGGACCCGATTAAGGTCAGTGCGAACAATTTAACGGTGATTCCAGTTCCTGAAATCAGTTGGGGCATAACATTGACTAAATACTCAAACATGGTGACTTCCTCCTTGATAGGTTTCAATTTCGATTAGCAGCGATACAGCTTAGCGACGGTTGGCTCCGACGCTTATGTGACGCTAGGCGTTGGCTGGTGAGGGCAACTGGCAAGTTTCATTTTTTAAAAAAGAAAAACAAAAAAAGCGCACACTGGCATTTGCCAGAGGACGCTAGATACGTGGTTCCACCTCAATTTGCCTTTCCTTCACAGGAAAAGGCCTCGTGCAGTCCTTGTGATCCTTCCACTTTCGGTTTTCGGTGAGCCGCAAAAAAAGAGAAAAAAAACGTCCCCTAGCCATTACAGCTAAAGGACGTTATCAACGCGGTTCCACCTTTGTTTATCAGTGCTTCACAGCAACTGAACTCAGAAAGTCATCAATCAATGACTGCTGCTGTAACGGGCAAACCCGGTCTCTCCTACTTTTCTTTCGGAAAAACGACTCCAAGATGTGTTTCACAACCATGCGTTATCTCTTTGCACCAACCAGAGACTCTCTTCAAACAGCAAGCCTTGCTACTCTTCTTTTCGATGTCTGTTTCATTAAGTTGTGTCTTACTTTACTCGCTCTTAAAGAAAATGTCAAACATTTTTTCTGAAATTTTCGAAACTTTGTCGCATGCACCGATTTCGAGGGGAAGATTCAGGGAAAAGAAGACGCAACTGCTTAACCGAAGTATGCTTCAGCTAAGGCTTGCCCTTGCTTGATTTTTGCCCATTGCTGCTCAGTCGAAAGCTCATTGCCGCAGTCACAAGAGGCAAAGCCACATTGATGAGAAAGATAAAGCCGCTCCTTAGGAATGATTTGACTAGCTTTGTCTAATAAGGCGATCACTCGCTCTTCATCGTCTAATGTGGCGGTTTTGCTGGATAATAAGCCTAAGACAACCTCCACTTCTGGGCGATCTTTCAGCGCTTCTAAAGCCGAGATATCACCGGCACGGTCATCATCCCACTCTAGGAAAAAGCGGTCATAATGCTGGTCACGCAAGAATTTTTCGGCGATCGCTTTGTAGGTACCACTGGCTGCCGCGCGGCTTTGGTAATTGCCACGACAATTGTGGGTCCAGACTTTTAATCCTAATTCGTGGGCGTAATCAGCGACTTCGTTGTTGATCGCCACGAATTCATCAGCTAACGCTTCTAAGCCGTCATTGCCTTGGGTAAAGAAGCTCTTGTCATTGTCTTCAGCAAATAGTTCCCATAAACAATCATCGAACTGAACGATCTCACCACCGGCTTCTCGGTATTCCTGCAAGAATTCCTTGTAGGCGTTAAGCAGCCCTTCCCGCAAGGCTTCTTTCGTTGGATATACCTGACCTTCACCAACGAGGTCGTTAAAGACAGTCAGCTCGGTAAACGCGTGGGCAGCCCCCCAGACGGTGATTTTGACTGGCAGGTCGCCAGCTTGGCGTTTGGTTTCTTTAAACAATGTCAAATAATGATGGTTTTTGCCAGATAATGGTTCTGTGATCCGGATGCCGATGTCTTTACGCGTTTCAAAATGTCCACCGTCCAAATCTTCAAAGGCATACCCATGATCGGAGATATAGCGCTCAACGCCTTTTAATCCCCAGAGAAAATCCAGGTGCCACATCGAGCGGCCATGTTCGCCATCTGTGATGACTGTAATGCCGTGTTCTTTTTGCGCTGCAATGATGTCAGCGATCGCTTTTGCTTCCGTTTCTTGGTAGCCAGGAAACGCATCATAAAACGGGTAGCGGATGTCCTCCCGATGCTCGATTTGATTTTTGTAGTCCAATAAATCTTGTGGTCGTAACAATGACCCCACAAGCTGAAATTTGTCTGTTGCCATATCCATTCCTCCTATACAAAGTTTTCAAAATTGTTAGATTTATTCTAGCAAACATCTTATACTATAGATAATACTTATAAACTTATATATTCCATAGGCAATACCTATAACACAAAAAGGAGGTTGCTTCCCATGCGTATCCAGCAGCTTGAATATTTGGAAAAAATCGTAGAGACCGGCTCTTTCAATGAAGCCGCCAAACAGCTTTTCATCAGTCAGCCATCCCTCTCCCAAGCCATGAAAGAGTTGGAAAAAGAGTATGATCTGCAGCTGTTTTACCGCAGTAAATTAGGGGTGACCTTGACCGATGATGGCCGTTCCTTTCTCAACTATGCTCGAAATGTTTTAGACCAAGTCAATCTCTTGGACGAACGCTTTCGCAAAGACAGCCATCGCAAGCATGTTTTCAGTGTTTCTGCACAGCACTATGCCTTCGTCGTCCACGCCTTCGTAGAGCTGGTCAAACAGTTAGGGGAAGATGAATTTCAATTCACCTTGCGGGAGACCCAAACACAAAATGTATTGGATGATATCCAGACGTTTAAGAGCGAATTGGGGGTCATTTATCTGAATGATTTCAACACGACGGTCCTCACCCGTTTGATCCACGAAAAAGACCTGCAATTCATTCCTTTATTTGAAGCCAAACCCCACGTCTTCATCGGCCGAGAAAATCCACTGACTCAGAAAAAAAGCATCACATTAGCTGATTTGGAACCTTATACCTATTTGTCGTACGAACAAGGGGAAACCAATTCCTTCTACTTTTCTGAAGAGATCTTAAGCACTTTACAACGCAAAAAACACATTCGCATCAGCGATCGTGCCACGATCTTCAATTTGATGGTGGGTCTCAACGGCTATACCATCAGCTCTGGGATCATCAGCAGTGAGCTGAATGATGAAAAAATCGTTGCGATTCCTTTGGAAGTCGATGATGCGATGACACTAGGTTACCTCAAACACAAGAAAATGGAACTGAGTGAGATGGCTTTGGACTATCTCGCCTTGTTGAAACAGCATATCAAAAATTACGGTTTCGACGTCTTTTAAAAAAACGATCCGCAGACAGTCGGTCGGGCTTCCTTGGTAAGGCGTCCCGACCCTGTTGCGGATCGTTTTGTACTTATTTTGTTCTTAAATTGTCTTACGTTGGTGTTATGGAGAAAAAATCAACGCAATGGTTTCCATTCCCACTCTTCGACTTCGGCGATATCATAGCCGTTTTCTCGAATAAAGTCATGGTGATACGCAACGGTGTCTGCCATTTTTTTGGCAAAGTCCGTTGCTTTTTCTCCATAGACCCATTCGGCGGCGTCTTTGGCTAAGTGGAAGCGATCCAATTCAGAAAGGATCCGCATATCAAACGGTGTCGTGATGTCGCCATTTTCTCGGTACCCATGAATATGAAGCTGTTGGTTGCGACGGCCAAAGAAGATGTCGCGAATCAGTCCTTCATACCCGTGGAAAGCAAACACGATCGGTTTGTCTTTCGTAAAGTAGGCTTCGAATGCTTCATCGCTCAACCCACGAGGATCGACTTCTGGACGACGCAATTTCAATAGATCGACCACATTGATGAAGCGGACTTTCAACTCTGGGAAGGCTTCAATCAGCAAGGAAACAGCAGCTAATGCTTCCAAATTCGGTTCCGTCCCGGCAGCTGCGATCACGATGTCCGGTTCTTGTCCTTCATCTGTCGATGCCCAGTCGATGACTTTCAAGCCATCTTTGACAAGCACTTTCGCTTCATCCGCCGAATAAAACTGCGGACGTGGGTGTTTCGAAGAGACCACTAGATTGATCTTTTCTTCAGAAGCGAGCGTTTCTGCCATGACAGCCATCAAGCTATTGGCATCGGCTGGCAAGTAGACCCGCACAAAGTCGGCTTTTTTCTCTGCAATATGGGTCATGATCCCTGGATCTTGGTGGGTGTACCCATTATGGTCTTGTTGGAAGACCGTTGATGAAGCGATCAAATTCAATGAGGGGTACGGGTTGCGCCAGTCAAGATCATGGGCTTTTCGTAACCATTTGAAGTGCTGCGTGATCATAGAATCAACGACTCTTAGGAATGACTCGTAGCTGGCAAAGAAGCCATGACGCCCCGTCAGCACATAGCCTTCCAAGAAGCCTTCTGCTTGATGTTCTGATAATTGTGAATCAATCACACGGCCCACTGAAGACAGCCATTCATCATAATCAGGATGTTTTGGCTCCAACCATTGGCGGTCCGTGACTTCGAACACATGGTTCAACCGATTGGATTTGGCTTCATCTGGGCCAAAAATGCGGAAGTTGTCAGGATTTTCTTTGATGATGTCACGGGCAAATTTCCCAAAGACCATCATATCTTGGGCCGTCGTTTCCCCTGGTGTCTCAATCGCAATGGCATGTGCTTGCCAATCTGGCAAGCGTAGCGGTTGCGGATCGATCCCCCCGTTGGTGATTGGGTTGACAGCCATCCGTTGCTCCCCTTTTGGCGCCAATTCTTGAATCTCAGCGTTGATGCGGCCGTTTTCGTCAAAAAGCTCTTCTGGACGATAAGACTGCAGCCAATCCGTCAAAGCATCCACGTGTTCCATATGTTTCGCATTGACAGGGATCGGCACTTGGTGGGCACGGAAGCCCCCTTCAATCGGCTCGCCATCCCAGACTTTCGGTCCAGTCCACCCTTTTGGTGTGCGAACGATTAAAACAGGCCAATGAGGCATAGCGGCTTCTTCCGCAGAACCTTTGCGGGCTTCTGCTTGGATCGCGTGGATCTGTTCGATGGCTTGATCCATCTTCTGTGCCAATTGCGGATGAACGGCTTCTGGATCGTCCCCTTCTACGAAATAAGGGGTCCAACCCATGCCTTCAAAATATTTCGTGAGATCTTGGTCACTTTTACGAGCCAAAATCGTTGGATTGGCAATCTTGGCGCCATTCAAATGCAAGATAGGCAAAATTGCGCCATCATTGACTGGGTTGATAAAGGTATTTGAAAACCAGCTGCCCGCTAATGGTCCGGTTTCGGCTTCACCATCACCGACCACTACTGCTGCAATGACATCGGGATTGTCTAAAATAGCTCCGGTAGCGTGGGCGATGGAATAGCCTAGCTCGCCGCCTTCATGGATCGAACCTGGCGTTTCAGGTGCCGCATGAGAAGCGATCCCACCTGGGAAAGAGAAGGTTTTGAATAGATGTTTCATCCCTACTTCGTCTTGGGTGGCTTTTGGATAGATCTCGCTGTAGCTGCCGTCTAAATAAGCATTCGCAACCATGACTTGTCCGCCATGGCCTGGTCCTTCGATATAAAACATGTTTAAGTCGTACTTATTGATGACGCGATTGAGATGGGTGTAAATAAAATTTTGCCCTGCGATCGTTCCCCAGTGACCAATTGGATTCACTTTTAAATCTTTTTCTTCGATGGGGCGGCGCAATAAGGGATTGTCTTTCAAATAGATCTGACCAACGGAAAGGTAGTTGGCTGCTCGCCACCAAGCGTTCATTTTCTGATAATACTCTGGTGTATCGTAGGTTGTCTTCATTGTGCTCCTCCTTTTAGTCCATTGTTCCACTCTTACATAAAAGTCTATGCCCCCTATATTTAAAAGTCAATTTTGCTGATTGCTGGTGCTTTCAAGGGTTTGCTTGCCCGCACTTTACAGCCAGAAGGCAAGAAAGCTTAAGAAAAACGCAAAGAAACCGCCGGCATCGCCAACGGTTCCTTTTGTGATTGGGTACTTATTTGATCGTTACGTATTCTAATCCTACAAGTTTCGCCCATGTTTCGATCTGATCAGAATTTAGGACAAGTGAGACAACGGTGTGATGGCCACCGCCTGTTTCGATCCACTGTTTGACGCCATCGTGGAAGTTTGGTTTTGGCGTCCACATTACTCGTGCAACCGGTAGTTTTGGTGCTTCTTCAGTTGGCTCAAAGGCATCGACTTCATTGATCAATAATTTGTAGTGAGTGCCAAAGTCGGCCATCGAAACCACGACACCTTCGCCGCCTTGGCCGTCAAACACGAGCCGGGCTGGGTCTTCACGATCCCCCATCGACAATGGCGAAACCACGATTTTTGGTTTGCTGGCTGCTAATACCGGATCGACTTCCATCATGTGGGATTGCAAGATGGCTTCTTTTCCTGGTGTCAGCTCATAGGTGTAGTCTTCCATAAAGCCAGTCGCTTTATTGTGAGCCATGATTTTCATCAAGCGGTCAATAGCGGCTGTTTTCCAGTCCCCTTCACCGGCAAACCCATAGCCTTCTGCCATCAAGCGTTGTACAGCTAAACCAGGCAACTGCTGCATACCATACAAGTCTTCAAAGTTCGTGGTAAATGCCGTATAGCCGCCTGCTTCAAGGAAGCGGCGCAGACCGATTTCTTGTTTGGCTTGTGCTTTGACATGACGTGCCCACTCTTCTTTGTCGTAATCGCCATAATCGAAATCATACAGCTGGCTGTATTCTTCAAAGAGTGCATCGATTTCTTCGTCAGTCACCGCATCGACAACTTGTACCAAATCGCCGATCCCAAAATAATCAACGGTCCAACCAAATTGGATCTGTGCTTCGACTTTGTCGCCTTCCGTCACCCCAACGTTACGCATGTTGTCGCCAAAACGAGCGACTTTAATTTGGAAGCTTTCATTGTAGCCGACTGCCACGTCCATCCAAGCAGCAATTTCTTTTTGGATGGCTTCATTTTTCCAATAACCGACAACGATTTTATTTTGCTTTTTCAAACGGGCATTGATAAATCCGTATTCTCGGTCACCATGAGCCGCTTGGTTCAAGTTCATAAAGTCCATATCGATGGTTTCCCATGGAATTTGTTCATTGTATTGAGTGGCAAGGTGCAGCAATGGTTTTTGTAATAATTTCGTGCCGCGAATCCACATTTTTGCAGGTGAGAAGGTGTGCATCCAGGTGATCACCCCAGCGACTTCATCCCGATAGTTGACTTCTTTCATGATTTTCGTAATCGTATCGGCAGTAACAGCGAGTTCTTGTAAAACAACTGGATAAGGCAGCTTTGAGCTGTCATTTAAGCTTTTGACCATTTCTTCTGCATGATCCCGTACTTCTTGTAATGCTTCTTCTCCATATAAGTGCTGTGATCCTACGACGAACCAAAATTCTTTTTTCCCGATTTCTAACATTCTACTTGCTCCTTTTTCGTTATTTTTGCCCGTAATAGGCATTTTCTCCATGTTTGCGTAAATAATGTTTGTCTAAGACCCGCTGCGGCAATTCGGGTGCGTAACTGTTGAGCTGGTGCGTGATAAAATTCATCTTAGCGACTTCTTCTAAGACAACTGCGTTCATCACCGCCGCATCCGCCGTTTTGCCCCAGGTAAACGGTCCATGACCGTGAAGCAAGACACCAGGAATTTCTTCTGGCGTGATGCCGCGTTCCTTAAAGGTTTCGACGATCACCTGTCCTGTTTGTGCTTCATAGCCTTCATCGATTTCGGCTTGCGTCAAAAAGCGGGCACAGGGGACTGCTCCATAAAACGTATCGGCATGGGTCGTGCCCATCGCTGGCAGATCGAGTCCTGCCTGAGCCCAGCTCGTCGCCCAAGTAGAATGGGTATGGACGATCCCACCAATTTCTGGAAATGCTTTGTATAAAACGGCATGCGTTGGCGTATCGGAGGAAGGATTTTTCGCTCCTTCCACTACGTTGCCCTCAAAATCACAAACCACCATATCACTGGCTTGCATGGTTTCATAGTCAACACCGCTAGGTTTGATGACAAACAACTGCTGTTGGCGATCCACTGCTGACACATTGCCCCAGGTGTATTTGATCAATCCTTGCTTCGGCAATGCCAAATTGGCCTGAAAGACTTCTTCTTTTAATCCTTCTAACACAAAATTCCCTTCTTTCTTTTTAAATCAACGCATCGATTGCCGCTTGCTCGATCGGCAACCCTGCTTGGTAACGTTGAGTAAAGACGGTGAACCCCTGAATGTCGGCTTCTGTCGGGGCTAACGTCACGCCGTGGTCATTTTTAAATACTTGATCTGCTAAAAATGCGGCCAAGGATTGTTCTGGCGTGTGACGGCGAAGGTATGCTGCTAAAAGGGCGATCCCCCAGGCGCCGCCTTCACCAGCCGTTTCCATGACCGTGACTGGGGCTTCCATGACAGCTGCCAAGACACGTTGGGCAACTTCTGGCGTCTTGAAGATCCCCCCGTGACCAACGATTCGATCAATGGCGACGTCTTCGGCTTCCAGAATCTTCATCCCGATCTTCATCGCACCAAAGGCACTAAACAGATGTAAGCGCATGAAATTTGCTAAAGTAAAAGAACTCTCTGGCGATCGGACGAAAAGCGGCCGTCCTTCAGGGATCTTAGTGATATTTTCACCAGAATAATAGCCATAAGAAAGCATCCCGCCACATTCTGAATCCCCTTTCAATGCTTCGTTGAACAAGGTCGCAAACAATTCTTCCGTGGAAAGTTTCATTCCAGCTGCGTCGGCAAATTCGCGGAAAAGTTTGACCCATGCATTGATCTCCGAGGTACAGTTATTCGTATGGACCATCCCCACCAAATCACCAGAAGGCGTCGTGACCAAATCGATCTCTGGATACACTTGCGTTAAGGGTTCTTCTAAGACGATCATGGCAAAAGCCGACGTCCCGGCTGAAACATTCCCGCTTCGCTGTGCCACACTATTCGTGGCAACCATGCCAGTGCCCGCATCGCCTTCTGGCGGACATAACGGGATGCCGGCTTGCAAGGTACCGGTTGGGTCGAGTTTTTTTGCGCCTTCTGCCGTCAATGTGCCGGCTGGTTCGCCTGCTGTCAACACTTGTGGCAAAAGGTCTTTGATCTGCCAAGGATACCCCTGACTGCTGATTTGCGCATCAAATTGCTGCAGCATATTCGCGTCATAGTTTTTTGTCGTACTATCGATTGGGAACATCCCAGATGCATCACCGATTCCGATAACTTTTTCCCCTGTCAGCTGCCAATGGACATAGCCGGCTAAGGTAGTGAAAAAAGCGACCTCTGGTACGTGAGCTTCTTGATTCAAAATCGCTTGATACAAGTGCGCGATACTCCAACGCTGCGGGATGTTGTATTGGAACAATGCTGTCAAAGCTTTTTCTGCTTCTTCCGTGATTGCATTGCGCCATGTCCGAAAAGGGACCAACAGCGTGCCTTGCTGATCAAAGGCCATATAGCCGTGCATCATTGCAGAAAAACCGATACTGCCGATCGTCGTCAAAGGTACCTCGAATTGCTGCTGGATATTGTGCGCCAACTCTTGGTAGCTGGCTTGCAGTCCTTGCCAAATCGCTTCTAGCGAGTAGGTCCAAATCCCTTGCTCCAATTGATTTTCCCATTCAAAGCTGCCAGAAGCGATCGTCTGAAACCGCTCATCGATCAAGACAGCTTTGATCCGTGTCGAGCCTAGCTCGATCCCAAGAGACGTGCGCCCGTCAATAATTGCTTGCCTTACTTGTTGCGTCATCTTCTTACTCTCCTTTTTGGTTATTGACTGAACCGCGAACGATCAGCTCTGGTTCAAAATAAAAGTGTTGTGCTTCTGTTGCCTTACCTGTAGTGATCCATTGTGCTGCCAATTCCCCCATCGCTTCTTTCGGGTGAGTCAGTGTGGTGATCGTCGGTGTGGACAAGGTGCTAAGGGGCGAGTCATCGTTTCCTACGATCGAAAAATCAGTAGGAACGTTCTTCCCAGCAGCCGTCAATGCTTGAATCAAACGATGCGCGATCTCATCGTTGTAACAAACGATGCCTGTGACTTGATTATCGGCAGCCGTCAAGCGCTGGATCGCTTGTTCAATAACGGCTTCTTTCGTCTCCGTCGTATACGTCAAGACGTCTTCTGCTGCAAACGTCCGCTTGGCTTGGGTCAACGCTTTGACAAACCCTTTCATCCGATATTTCCCTTGTAAGTCATCGATTTTCGTGATCATCATCAACTGCTGATGCTGTTGTTCTAATAGATAATTGGTTGCTAAAAAACCAGAACGTGTATCGTTGACACAAATATGCGGCAAGTCTAGTTCTTCGTAATAGGCATTGATCATGACGAGAGGAATCCCAGCTTCTTGGAGGGCGACATAATAGGCAAGATTCGGGTTGTACTGGCTGCTCTTAGTTGGTTCAACGATCAACCCGTCTACCCCTTGATCCATCATTTGCTGCAAGCACGCTCTTTCTTGCTCATGGTCATTGTTGGTTGAGCCTAAAAGCAGTGAGTAGCCTTGCTCCCGCAATGTCTGCTCCACGCCACGCATGATCGATGGGAAAATATAATCAGACAAATAGGTCATGATGATCCCAATCGTTTTGCGGTTTTTATGATTGACAGTCTCAGGTTTTGAAACGTAGGTACCTGAGCCCCGTTCTTTTCTTAAATAACCTTCATTGACCAAAACAGCGATCGCTTGGCGCACCGTGTGGCGGCTATAATGAAATTCTTCCTGTAAGGTTGCTTCTGAAGGGATCGCATCGCCTTCTTGATAGGTGCCTAAGCGGATCTTTTCTCTTAAGATATCCGCTAGTTGTTCGTACTTATTCGCCATTTTCATCCCAGCTTTCAAAAGTTGTCCGTACATCTAAAATACCAAGAAACCGCTTCCTTGTCAATTGCTGCTATACTAATTTTTCTGAAAAAGTAATAGAGAAAAAATTCCAAACGATCATTCACCTATATTTTACTCATAATAAAAATAAATAAGATTAGATTTGTTGTATAATTGAATAAATAGTTAGTTATTTCTATGAAGGAGGCAAACACTTTGACGAGAAATATGAATGAAAATCGTGAGGCGCCAATCATTCTTTATTCAAAAAAATATCGAGAGAATCGCAAACACGAGGCTAGTTGTCGCTGGTTTATTACCAGTAAAGGTGTTTTGATAAACCATACCCATCCAAAAATCCCAGATGAAAAGATTCCCATGGCAAAAATTGCCGATGTGGAATTACATATAGGCAAAGGTCTCTTAGTGGACTACCTCCGACTGCAGGTACCAGGTAATTCTCATCTGCTTTATTTCACCAATCGAATCGATGCCCAAAAAGCCTATGAATTTTTAACGGATCATTTGGCAGCACTTGGCGGACAATCAGCCAAAAGTTACGTGGATGAAGAGGCTGGTAAAATCAAATTACTGTCTTATCATTATCGTGATGCTTGGATCATCGCAGAAGATACCCTCACGATCATCGACTACAAAAAGAAAGAAAAGCAGGTTTTGCAGATTCCCCAGATCACCAGTGTCAGTCTGAAAGAAGTTGCCGAATCTGGTCTTTGGAAAGGCAATGGCTTCTTGGAACTGTATATTGGCGGCGGGGCAATCAGAGAAACCCATTCTCGCAGAAGGACGGAACCAAACCACTCCCTTTGCTTTGCCGAAAAAGACCTGCTGATTGCTCGGATCATACAGCGCTATCTCACTAACTTCCCCCGTAAGCATGCGATACTGCCCCCGCGACCAACTGTAACCCCGACGGAACAGGTCATTGCTGATCTTCGCGAACTGAAAATGTTGGTCGATGAAGGAATTTTGACTGAAGAAGAATTTGCCTTAAAGAAAAAACAACTGTTAGGATTATAGAAGCCATCGCTTCGGGAAAAAAGCAGTCCTCCTGCCATGCAAAGGCAGAGATTTCGGTGAAGGGCTGTGCTTTTTTCTGGGAAAATTTTGAACGGTTTTTTTAGAACATGCTATACTAAATGAAGAATACGTAGAGTATCTCAAAGGAGGTCTTTCTCATTTTTTCTTTTAATGACATCAAAGCGCGTTTCCCCCAGGCAACGCTGCATGACAAAGTATCCACAACGAAGGACATCGAATCCATCGCTTTCGGCAAAAAATATATTTGGCTGCCAACTGACCAATTAAGTGACAGTGAAAAACTGCTGATCCAACTGGGAAACGGCTCTTTGCAACCAGAAATCGATAACCGAAACCATCCATGGTATCCGATTTTATTTGAACATCAGCCCGTTCAAGACCAAACGTGGGTCCGAATGCTGCAAGTTCATTTCACCCGAACCATTGACTCCTTGCAATCCGAATGGCTCGCAGAGATCCAGCAAATGCTCCCTAGCGTGGTGGATCTTTTTTTCCTCACCGAACACCATGCGGTGATCGTAGAAAAACAAGACGACACTAATTTACCCATCGAAGATCTCGACGGCTTATTCGTGGCTTTGGATATGGATTTCGACTGCTATTCCCAGCTGTTCGTTGGCCCCTTCCATCACCCACGCCACGACTTCACTACCTTATGGACGAGTGAATCTACCCTGTTTAAAAATGAGTTAAAAACGAAAACTACCAGTAAAAGTATGGATCTGCCCAAAGTGGTCTTCGCTCTTTTTCGCAATGGCTTTTCCGAGTATATTTCCTTGTTTCGTACCTTGTATCTAGATTGGTTTGAAGAAGAGACCGAAACGATCATTCAATCACTGTGGCGCAATCAAGGCAATGCGAGCTCCACTGCCAAAGAACTGTTTATGCATCGGAATTCTCTCCTATATAAGATCGATAAGTTTCAAACACTGACACGTTTAAATTTAAAAAATATGGATGATCTGCTGCTTTGCTATTTACTGATCGACCAATTCACCCATCAGAGCAATTAAACAACCTGCACAAGAAAACGTTTTTTTCTTGTGCAGGTTTCCGTTGCGCATTCGAAGCGTTTTCATTTATGCTATTCATGTAAACTAAATGGAAAGAGGTAATCCCAATGGTAGAAATGGCCTTAAAAAATATCCACAAAAAATATGACAATAATGATGCGTATTCGGTAACTGATTTTAATTTAGATATCGCGGATCGCGAATTTATCGTTTTCGTTGGACCTTCTGGTTGCGGAAAATCAACAACCCTTCGAATGATCGCTGGTTTAGAAGATATTTCTGAAGGCGAATTGAGCATCGGTGGAAAAGTAATGAACGATGTAGCACCAAAAGACCGCGACATCGCGATGGTTTTCCAGAACTACGCATTGTATCCCCATATGACTGTTTTCAACAACATGGCATTTGGTTTGAAATTGCGTAAATACGACAAAGAAGAAATCAAAAAACGCGTAGAAAATGCCGCTGAGATCTTAGGTTTGACAGAATACTTAGATCGTAAACCTGCTGCCCTTTCAGGTGGTCAGCGTCAACGGGTTGCCTTAGGCCGTGCCATCGTTCGTGATGCCAAAGTCTTCTTGATGGATGAGCCGTTGTCAAACTTAGATGCGAAATTGCGGGTTGCCATGCGTGCGGAAATCGCAAAATTACACCAACGTTTAGAAACAACGACGATCTATGTAACCCATGACCAAACAGAAGCGATGACCATGGCTGACCGGATCGTTATCATGAAAGATGGTTTCATTCAACAAATCGGTTCACCAAAAGAAGTCTACAACACGCCGAAAAATATTTTCGTTGCCGGCTTTATCGGTTCACCAGCAATGAACTTCTTCAATGTTACGTTGAATAACGGTATGATCTCTGATGGTCAAAGCTTGAATTTACGTATTCCTGAAGGCAAGAATAAGATTCTTGTGGAAAAAGGCTACGAAGGCAAACAATTAGTCTTTGGTATTCGTCCAGAAGATATCCACAGTGAACAAATCGCATTGGAAGCTTCTCCTGAAGCAACTGTACGTGCTGAAGTGGTCGTATCTGAACTATTAGGTGCAGAAACAATGCTTTATACACGTGTAGGTGCGACTGAATTTATCTCGAAAGTTGATGCCCGCGACTTCCACCGTCCAGGTGAAACAGTTGATTTAGCTTTCAACATCAACAAAGCGCATTTCTTCGACAAAGATTCAGAAAATGTCATCACACTTCCTTAATTTGTAGTTACCATGCACTGTTCTCGGATTTGCCCCCTAGGCAGTCGCATTTAACTAATATCCACTTTTATTCCTTATTTGTATCCCTCAAAAACAGACAGTCAGCCGACTGTCTGTTTTTGGGTTACTTTATTCTTCCTGAGGCACATAGCGCGCGGCCATGGTTTGAATGATCGGTGTTTGCCGAACTTGAGTAAAAACGATTTTGACAGCAGACACGCCGACCGCTTCAAAGCTGATGATTTTTTGATAGCCGATCGTCACTATTTCGGTCAGTAACTGTGGTCCTGCTACAGTTTGCAGAAAAATTTTTGCTTTTTCTACCCGTTGCCCATATTGAATCGCTTCCTTCAATACAAGTGAATTGATGACGACCGGTTCTGCAAAATGTAGGGTCAGCCATGGCCGTTTGTCTTCCAAGTCCGGTTTCCAATACTGGCCAAACGCTTGAGATAGTTGGAGCTTATCCATTCTGCTGGACACACTGGTTGAAGAGCTCGCAAACGTGCCGGTCCTTTCAGCCGTCACCTCTTTCAATTGTTTAATCGAGTGACCTAATTGCTGCAATGCCTTTTGATCCGTTGGATGGATCATACCATCCGGCATCGGCGGCACATTAAATAGAAAAGAACTATTGCCCCCAACGATCTGCTTGTAAAAAGACCAGAGCTCAGCGCCGCTTTTTACTTGTTGGTCTTCTGATGGATGATAAAACCAGCCGGGGCGAATCGATAAGTTGACCTCAGCAGGGTACCAAGCCAATTCGGCAGCTTCTTTAATGCCGTACTTTTTCAGCGCTTGTTGGCTTCCTAAATCCATTTCCATACTGGAAATCGATTGCCGAAACGCTGTGCTATCGGCTTTTTGCGAATGACTCGCTGTTTTTTCAGCATCCTTTAATGCTGCTGGCACCACACTCCATTCTTGAAGTCTGGTTTGCCCCGCTTCGTTTCCTACCCAACGGACATCCGGTCCGCAAACCGCAATCACTGCATTGGGTTGCAGCTCACGAATCACTTGATAATACCGTTCCCAATCATAGTTTTGGCGTTTTCCATTGGGTCCTTCACCATTGGCCCCATCTAACCATATTTCGAATATATCACCATAATTGGTTAAAAGTTCTGTCAACTGCGCCGTATAAAAATCATCATAGGCTTGCCCCATTCCATAACAAGCTTCATGCTGATCCCATGGCGATAAATAAATGCCGAATTTCAGGTCTGCTTGACGGCAAGCATCAGAAAGTTCTTTCACTAAATCACCTTGACCATTGCGCCAGGGCGTTGAAGCGACTGTGTAAGCAGTGTGCTGGCTTGGCCATAAGCAAAAGCCGTCATGGTGTTTGCAGGTCAAAATGATTCCCTGCATACCGCTTTGCTTCATTGCAGAAACCCATTGATGACAGTCTAGCTTTTGCGGGTCAAATACCGTTGGCGACTCATTGCCGAGCCCCCATTCACGATTGGTCATCGTATTGAGACCAAAGTGGATAAAGCCATAAAATTCCAGCTGCTGCCACTGCAGTTGTCGTTTACTGGGGCGAATCTGGGTAAGTTCTGCTGGTTCGATAATCTGTTCCTCCATTCTATGAGTTGTTTGCTGCTTTAAGGAAACAGATACAAGATCGATTCTTGACTGTTTCCTCATTGGAAAAGATCCAACGCCTTTACTGTACTTCCGTCATCTGTACGCTCACTGGCAAACGAAGTACAGGAACTGACTGAAGCACCATTCAATCGACGGGTCTTCCCTATCAGGTGATCAAACTACTTTACGATAAAAAGAGTAGTGCTTGCTTGGGGGATTCGCAAGGCACTACTCTAAACAACATATTCAAACGCTGAAACACATAGCTCTTTTTTGAGCCTAGCGATCGTTTTGTAAGAGGGTGAGGCTGTCTGCAAGGACAGCTTCGCCATCTAACAGCTCGTAATCTGTTTCTTTGATTAATTTATATGGCACCGCTTTGACCATGAGAAAGTCTTTTAATCGATTGACTTCGTACTTCGACTGCGGACCGATCAGCAAGGCATCGACTGTTTGTTGCTGCAGGATCTGTTCAGCAATGATGGCTGGTGCCGAATAGATATGCACAGCTAGCCCTTTTTCATCTGCGGCCCGCTGCATATTTTTTACTAAGAGTCCCGTAGTGATGCCGGCGGTACAAATCAATAAAATCGTCTTTTGTGCTTGGTCCTCCATAAACAGGCCCTCCTACGAAATTTTCTTTTTCTTATTGTAGATATCCAACACGACAGCCAGCAGCAAAATCAACCCTTTGATGGCTTGCTGCCAATCGACACCGACTCCTAAGATCGACATCCCATTGTTTAAGACACCCATCACGAGACCACCAACGATCGCCCCCATCACGGTACCAATACCGCCTGAGGTGGAAGCACCGCCGAAATAAACTGCGGCCATTGCATCTAATTCCATTGACGTTCCCGCTTGCGGTGTGGCTGCATTCAACCGAGCGGCTAAAACCAAGCCCGCCAAAGCTGCCATCATCCCCATGTTCACGAAGACCCAGAAGGTGATTTTCTTCGTCTTGATCCCAGAAAGTTCGGCTGCTTTTTTGTTGCCGCCGGTTGCATAGATTTGACGACCAGCGACGGTTTTGTTAGTCAAAAAGCCATAGGCAGCCACGATCACTCCTAAGACGATCAAAATGATCGGATACCCTTGATAAGAGGCAAAGATATAGGTAGCACCGAGAAATACGACCGCAGTAAAGACGGCTTTAAAGGCAAAGGCTGCCATTGATTCCACTTCAAAAAGATTTTTTTTGCGGCGCTCACGGGTCCGCCATTGGCCTAAAATCAGGACGCCCGTGATCACTACACCTAAAATCATGGAAAGTAAATGGATCTGACCGCCTGCAATATCTGGCAAATACCCAGTAGAAATTTGTTGGAATGCCTTGGGAAACGGCGCCAAGGATTGACCGCCTAAGACGACTTGGGTCAGTCCTCGAAACATCAGTAAACCAGACAAGGTCACAATAAATGCTGGGATACCGACATACGCGACCCAGAAGCCTTGCCAGGCACCGATCGCTGCCCCCATCAGTAAGCAAAGAGGCACTGCCAGCCAAGGACTGATGCCGTTATTGACCATTAAAACGCCTGCAATCGCACCGACAAACGCCATCAC
Organism: Enterococcus sp. NPDC086594; assembly: GCF_044746145.1. Classification (NCBI taxonomy): domain Bacteria; kingdom Bacillati; phylum Bacillota; class Bacilli; order Lactobacillales; family Enterococcaceae; genus Enterococcus; species Enterococcus sp. NPDC086594. The sequence continues at coordinate 27,286 of NZ_JBIVBP010000013.1, read as the reverse complement.
GGACCCTACGGATAGATCGACGTGTCCTAACAAGACGACCAAAAGCATACCAGCTGCCAAAACGAGAATATGACTGTTTTGCAACACGAGGTTGGTGATATTCAGCGGCCGCCAGAAAATCCCATCGGTCATGAGCTGAAAGGCCACCAATAATACTGCTAAGATAATGATCATACTGTATTTACTAAAGATCTCCAGTGCCTTTTCTTTCAGCGAATGGCTGCGTTCTTTTTTTAATTTATTGGTTGTTTCCATCTCAAACCCCACTCTCTTCTAATGTCATTAGATTCATCAATCGTTCTTGATCCGCCTCTTCCCGCAGGACCTCGCCAGTGAAGCGTCCTTCGTTCATCGTATAGATTCGGTCACACATGCCTAATAGTTCTGGCAGCTCCGAGGAGATGATGCAAATGGCTTTGCCAGCTGCTGCCATCTCTTCGATGATCGTATAAATTTCGTATTTCGCCCCGACATCGATCCCACGGGTCGGTTCATCTAAAAATAAGATGTCTGGTGTGGTCATCAGCCATTTTGCCAAAACAACTTTTTGCTGATTCCCACCACTCAAACTGCCGACGTTTTGATAGATTGAATTGGTTTTGGTCCGCATTTTTTTGCGGAATTCTTCTGCCATCGTGACTTCTTTTTCTTTATCGATGACCCCTTGGCGGCTGATTTTGGCAAGACTAGCGATGGTGGTGTTCTCGCGAATATCCATCAGCAGATTCAAGCCCAGCGCTTTTCTGTCTTCCGACACATAGGCTAACCCATTTTTGATGGCGGTTGGCACGTCTTTGACAGAAATCGGTTGGCCGTCTTTATAGACTTCCCCCGAAATCGAACTGCCATAGGAATGACCGAAGACACTCATGGCAAACTCTGTCCGTCCCGCACCCATCAAACCGGCGATGCCGATGATCTCTCCTTTGCGGATCATCAAGTTCAAATTTTCATTCACCACACGGGTATGGTCGATTGGATGATGGACCGTCCAATTTTTGACTTCAAAAAACGGTTCACCAATAGCGGGTTTCCGCTCTGGGTAACGATTGGTCAAATCTCGCCCAACCATGCCGCGAATGATACGCTCTTCAGAGATTTCGGCCCCGCTCAGCGTCTCGATCGTTTGCCCGTCTCGTAAAATCGTGATGCGATCCGCCACATTGACGATTTCATTCAGCTTGTGGGAGATAATGATCGAGGTGATCCCTTGGTTGCGAAACTCTTTGATCAGCTCTAACAGATTGGCACTTTCTTCTTCATTCAACGCCGCGGTTGGTTCATCTAAAATCAACAATCGGACGGATTTTGAAAATGCTTTGGCAATTTCCACCAGCTGTTGATGCCCGACACCGATTTGTGAAACCAGCGTATTCGGGTCTAATTTCAAGCCAACGATCTTTAAGAGGTTATCTGTTTTCTTTTCGGTCAGATCCCAATCAATAATGCCGTGCTTGGCTTGTTCATTTCCTAGAAAGATATTTTCTTTGATCGACAGGTAAGGACTTAAGGCTAACTCTTGATGAATAATAACAATTCCTTTGTCCTCACTGTCCCGCAAATCTTTGAACTTGCATAACTCCCCTTCATAATAGATCTCTCCATCATAGCTGCCGTAAGGATAGAGTCCGCTTAAGACATTCATCAGCGTGGACTTTCCGGCGCCATTTTCTCCACACAGTGCGTGGATCTCTCCTCGCTCGATCGAGAGGTTGACGTTATCAAGGGCGCGAACCCCTGAAAACTCTTTGACGATGCCTTTCATCATCAAAATATTATCTGCCATGTTCTTTCACCCTTTTCCTTTTTATGTAAAAGTGATGCGCTCCCTTTGCAAGAAAAGCGGAAAGAACGAATACTGGGGATGATTCGTTCTTCCCTGCTGCTTTAGGGGAAACTAGCATCTTTTCTCGCTGGATCTGCACTCCTTGCTTAAATGCCCAGCTCTTCTTCTGTATAGTAATCGGTATCGATCAGTTCTTCTTTGTAGTTGTCGCTATCCACAGAAACGGGATTTGACAAGTAGGTTGGTACGACTTTGACGCCATTGTCATAGGTTTCAGTATCGTTGACTGGCACTTCCTCGCCATTGGTGATGGCTTCGATCATTTCGATCGTGTTTTTCGCTAACACTCGTGTATCTTTAAAAATCGTTTGGGTTTGTTCGCCCGCGATGATTGATTTCACTCCTGCCACCGTCGCATCTTGACCGGTGATCACAGGCAGTGGTTTATCAGAGGAACCATAGCCCACACCTTTAAGCGATGAAATGATTCCTAGGCTGATTGGATCATACGGTGAAAGAACAGCATCCAATGTTTGATCCGTATAGTTGGCACTCAACAAGTTGTCCATCCGAGCTTGCGCGGTTGAACCATCCCAACGCAAGGTAGCGATTTGGTTGAAGTTGGTTTGACCAGAAGGAACGACTAGCTGTCCGCTGTCAAAGTATTGTTGGAAGACCGAAAGGCCCCCATTATAATTGATCAATGCATTGTTATCATCTGGAGAGCCGCCGAATAATTCAATATTAAATGGTCCTTCACCGTCTTTGAGACCTAATTTGTCTTCAATATAAGACGCTTGCAGCACGCCGACTCCAAAATTATCAAAGGTGGCATAATAATCGACGTATTCCGAGTTCATCAGTAAACGGTCATAGGCGATGACTGTGATGTCTTCGTTATGGGCTTTTTCCAACACGTCCGTCAGTGCCGAACCATCGATCGAGGCGATCACTAAAGTATCAACGCCTTTGGTGATCATGTTCTCAATTTGTGCCACTTGGTTTTCTACTTTGTCTTCTCCATATTGCAGGTCAGTTTTATAGCCAAGCTTCTCTAATTCCTCTACCATATTGTTGCCATCTGCGATCCATCGTTCTGCCGATTTGGTCGGCATCGCGATCCCAACAAATCCTTTGTCTCCGTCACCGTTTGCCCCGCTATCTGATCCATTCCCACAAGCTGCTAACAATCCACCAACCAATAAGGTGGATGCTAGGACGACCAATTTACCAAAAGTACCTTTCATTGTGATCCCTCCATGTCTTTTTCTTACATATTCAGTATAGCTAGTTAAGGAATCGCTTACATTTAGATTTTTTCGAGGTTTCTTGGATTTCTTGAGAAAAAACGGCCCAGTTACCCCCTTTTCTCTTCGGAATCTTGGATTTTTTAAGATTCCCTTGGTTTTTATTTGATTTGATATTTTGTGTAAAGCGCTTCCGTATTTTTTAGTAGAATAGACCATAGAGGTGAAAAAAATGAGGAATATAAAAATTGGGTTGTTCGTCTGTTTGTTTCTAGCTTGCTTGGCTGGTTGCCAAGCAAACAAAGAAACAACCACTGAAACAGCGGAAGAAAGTATTGTGATCGGTTTTTCCCAGTCGGGAACGGAAAGCAGCTGGCGTAAACGCCATACGGAATCGATCCGCACTGAATTAGAGAAGGAAGGCTATGAAGTCCTTTATCGTAACGGTTATATGAATCAAGAGCGACAGATCCAAGATATCCGTAATTTTATCGTGTATCAAGTCGATGCCATCGTCTTTACCCCCATTCAGGAAAACAATTGGGAACCGATTTTGGAAGAAGCGGCCCAAGCTGGGATTCCCGTTTTCGTGGTAGATCGACATGTCAATGTCAGCGATCCCTCTTTATTTTTGACCCATATCGGGCCAAGCTTCAAAGCCGAGGGCAATCGTGCAGGTCTCTACGTTAGTAATTATTATAAAGAGCATGAGAACAAAACAGTCAATGTTTTAGAATTGACGGGACTGGATGCTACGTCCCCGACGTATTTGCGCTCAGAAGGGTTCCGAGAAACCATCAAGCGTGATTATGCCCATAACAATGTGACGATCCAAGTCGTAGACGAATTAAACGGCGATTTCATCCGCCGTAAAGGCAAAGAAGTCATCGAACAATACATCGAAGCAGGCAAAATGGAACAGATTGATGTCTTGTTCAGCCACAATGATGAGATGACGTTGGGTGCCCTAGAAGCCTTAGAAAAAACCGATATTGAGCCGGGGAAGGATTTAGTGATCGTATCGATCGATGCTCAAAAAGAAATGATCGATAAATTGAAGCAAGGAGTGGTCAATTGTGTCGTTGAGTGCAACCCAGATGCCGGGGTGTTCGTCAAAAATGCCATCTCTCGCTACTTGGCTCGCGGCGCCGATGCCATTCCTCGTGAAATCTATGTCCATGAAACAGTTTTTTCCAGTGACATGGATTTCGATCAGATTCCACCGAGAAATTATTGAGGAGATGAAGATGAAAACAAAAAGTATCAAGGGCATCTTTCAACAGACGAATAAACTGATGATCCTCGTCGCCTTTATTCCCCTCGTACTAAGTAGTGTGTTTTACTCACGGCAGATTTTCATTTACCAAAATACCATCAACAATATTGAAGAAGCCAATCAACTATCGGAAAAAGTCGATGCCATTGTCTTGGAGGAGATGTGGGACTTAGTCTTCGGCCAAAAAACCGTCGCACAAGTCCAAGAAACCAATGTAATTGAGGAATTGAGGAGCGACCTGCAACACATCCAAGAAAATACCAGCACTGCGAAAGAGCTCAATATTTTAGCGGTCGCCTTTCGGACGCTCGATTCTTTAGAAACCTATCAGCAACAGTTGATCGACAATATTCTCAAGGATGAACCAGTGGAAAAAAACCAATACGTCATGATCCAAGTGGATTCGGTGATCGATTTGCTATCCGATATTTTGCAGCAATTCGTCGGGGTAGAGATCAGCTTAGCCAGCCAAACCAATCACGAACTAGTCCAATCGGTATTGTTACTGATCCTTTTTCAAGTCGTGTTGCTTTTGATCATCTTTGCGATCATCAATAAAAACCGGCGCTTTGTTCGGGACAATCTGCAAGACCCATTGGATCGGTTATTAGATCTTTCCAACGAACTATCCCAAGGACATTTGAGCTACCGAGCAGAACTGCCAGAAACCCCAGAACTGCGGACCTTGACGAGTAGCTTGAATCGAATGGCAGATGACTTGACCCGGCTCTTGGAAGAAAATGCCTTGAAGCAGTATCACTTAGCCCAAAGTGAGGTGCGGGTCTTACAAGCCCAGATTACCCCACATTTCATCTATAATAGTTTAGATGCGATCGTTTCTTTGATTGAAGCTGCCCGTTACGAGCAAGCAACGGAAATGACCTATGCGTTATCGGATTTTTTCCGTATCTCCTTAAGCAAAGGGCAAGACTGGATTCCTTTGGAAAAAGAATTGCGGCATGTGGGCGATTACTTGAAGATTTTGCAGATTCGCTATGGTAGGATGCTGTCTTACACCATCGAAGATCAAACCGTCAGTTCAGAACTGCAGGTTTTGAAAATGGTCCTGCAGCCTCTAGTTGAAAACGCCGTTTATCATGGCACCAAGTTTGTCCGTCGCGTCGGCATGATTCGAATTACAGTGTCAGAATTGCCTCACCAGATTCAAATGACCATCAGTGACAACGGCATTGGGATCGACCCTGACCGTTTGGAGGAGATTCGTCGTAACCTTAAAGAAACCACTGATCCCGCCTCTGAGAGCGGCTATGGCCTATATAACGTCTATCGCCGTCTCCAGCTGAACTACGGCAGCGAAGCGCAACTGACGATCCACAGTCAATACCAAGAAGGCACCACGATTAACGTCACAGTACCAAAAAGGGAGGAACCCAACCATGTACAAAGTGTTCATAGTTGAAGATGAACATCTGATTCGCGATAGTTTACGCCACCAAATCATGACTCTCGCCAAACAATACCCGATCGTTTATAGCGATGAAGCCGCCGATGGCGAATTGGCGCTAGCTTCGATCCTTGATCTGCGTCCGGATATTATTATCAGCGATATCAAAATGCCGTTTATGGATGGCTTGGTCTTTGCGAAAGAAGCCAAAAAATTATTGCCGCAAGTTCGCATTATTTTTGTTAGCGGCTTTGATGATTTTGACTATGCAAAAACGGCACTGCAGCTGCAAGCAGACGATTACTTACTCAAGCCCATCAAAAACGAAGAATTAGAACAAGCCATCAAAACCGTCGTTCAACACTTAGATGAACAACAAACCACCCATCAGCAATTATCCAAAGAAGACGATTTATTCGAAATGGAAATCAAAAAAAATCACTTTCTGAATCATCTCTTTAAACAAAAGATCACGATCTCAGAAGCTTTTTTGCAAGCAGAAGAACTGGGACGGCGCTTTTCAGGCAAACAGTTTTGTGTGCTGTTAGCAAAAACCCCCTTCAATCAAAGTTTTTCTGACTACACTCGCTTTAGCCAGCAGCTGACCAAAGCCTATGAGCAAGATGATGCCGTCTTGTTCTCCAGTGTCTCTAGCCGCTTCATCAAGTTTTTACTTTTTGACCATGACCGAGAACAAGTTTTAGAAAAAGCCTATCAGATCGCTCAAAGCCTCGTTCATGGTTCTGGGGAAGAAGTGGCAGTGGCGATCGGACCTATAGCAGATCGTTTCTCGGGCATCCCTCTTTCTTATCAGAAAGCTCGTGACATGCTAAAAACCTATGGCAGCATCCGCAAGGAAAAAATCATCAGCTATGAAGATGACATTCGGGAAGGGGAACTGTCCCCCACCAATCCTTTCAAAACCGATCTTGCTTCAAGACTGGCAAATGCTGGGAAACAGACGATCCCTGAGCTGACCGATGAATTGATGGCGCCTCAAGGGACCGTTGAGCGAACGCAAATGTACCGTTTGTTCGTCTTGGTCGAATTGCTGGCATTATTGAAGAAAAAAGACAGTCATTCGCTGCCCCAGATCGTTCAGCACGCCCATGACTTAGACTATCTAGCGGCATTGACCCATGAGCCAGAGAACTATCAAACGACTCTGGCAGAACTGTTGCCGCTATTGACCAAACAACCCATCAATCCTGCAATGGCGAAATATCAAAGCGTCATCAATCAAGCCAAAGCCTTTATCAGTGAGCACTTTTCTGATCCCAATATTTCCTTAAATGTAGTTGCTGAAAAAGTTCATTTGAGTCCGGCGCACTTCAGCACCATCTTCTCGCAAGCCACTGATTCTACGTTTATCGAATACTTGACCGAGCAACGATTGACCTTAGCTAAGGAACTGCTGTTAACGACAAATCTACGGCTATCTGAGATCGCCTTTGATGTTGGCTATAATGACCCAAATTATTTTTCCTTTTTGTTCAAGAAGAAAGAAAGTATCTCACCGAAAGAATACCGTCAAAAAAATGCCTAGTTGAATGAATGGATACAAAAAAAGAGTGAGGGACAGCAAAATCGTCCTCACTCTTTTTTATTTTCTACCTCATTCAGTTATTTCTTCTCCATCGCAGCTTTTAAAGCAGCTGCTAATGGGCTTTCTTGCGGTTCTTCTTGATTGATTTTATTCATCAAGCGGCGTTCTTCGTGTTTCGACAGCTTTTTGCTGCGCTCTTTTTTATCCGCCATTTTTTCGGTGGTCCCATCGAATTTACAGCGGAAATAGGCGCCATTTTTGCCCTCAATGATCTCCATCTTTCGGTGACATTGCGGGCAACGTCGGTTTGAAACTTTCGGGTCTTTCCGACGACGGTACTTGCAGGTGCCACTAGAACAAACATAGATCTTGCCATCACGGGTATTTTTCTCCCGCAATGGTTCGCCGCATTCTGGACACCGTTTTTGGGTCAATGAGAAATCTTGGTACTTGCTCTCACTTTGCTTGATTTCTTTAACCAATTGTTTAGTGTCTGCTTCGATTTGCGCGAGGAAGGTTTGGGCAGAGTAGGTGCCTTTCGCGATGGCTTCCAGTTCCTTCTCCCATTTTTCCGTCAACTCTGGTGTCACCAAGGAAGGATTGACTAAGACTAACAACTGCTTGCCTTTTGGCGATACTTGCAAGCCGCTTGGAGTCCGCTCCATCAGCTCAGATTTGATCAGCTTTTCAATGATCTCCGCACGGGTTGCCGGCGTACCAAGACTGTGTTTTTCCATTTTGCCTAAAAGAGTTCCTTCATTCAACGGTTTCGGTGGTGTGGTCAACTCTTTTTGGATGGTGAACTCAGGCTTGATGGTACTGCCTTTTTGCCAAGCTATGTCAATGGTTTCTTCTTCAGAAGTCGTTTTCCATCCCGCTTCTAACACGGTATTGCGGTTGAACACAAAGGTCTCAGAACCAAAGGTCACTGTCACTTTCTGTTGCTGTTTTTTGTGAGGTTTCGCAAAGAGCATTAAGAAACGACTAACGATCATTTGATAGATCCGTTGTTCATCGGTAGTTAATTTTTCATAACGTGCCCGCTGTTCCGTTGGCAGCAGGGCATGGTGATCCGTGACTTTTTTATCATTGAAGACAGCTTGCTGCACCACTTGTCCGCCGTTTTTCAAGTATCCTTTGACTTCTGGGGCAAAATCCGCAACTGCCTGCAGGCGTTCCTTCATGGTTGCCTTCATATCATTGGTCAAATACTTGGAATCCGTCCTTGGATAAGTGACGATCTTGTGTGTTTCATACAAGCTTTGAACAAGCGACAAGGTCTTCTTGGCTGAAAACCCATAACGCTGATTGGCTTCTCGTTGGATCTCGGTCAAATCGTAGGGCAGTGGTGCACTTTCTGTTTTGACCTTTTCTTCGATCGCTGTCACGCGACCATTTTGTTGACTCATTTGTTTGACCAATGCTTCGGCGTCACTGCGTTCTTTTAGTTGATAAGGATTTTTTTGTTGCAGGCGGGCCTTGGCATCACCTACGTTTAGGGTAATCACATGATAGGTTTGCGGACGGAAACTCTCGATCTGAATTTCCTGACTGCGCACCAAAGCTAAGGTAGGGGTTTGGACCCGACCCGCACTAAGATTGTCTTGATATTTGACCGTCAATGCCCGCGTGACATTCAATCCTACCAGCCAGTCGGCTTTTGCCCGCGCAAGGGCGGAGTAGTAAAGATTATCGTAGTGCTTGGCTGACTGCAATTTTGCAAAGCCTTCTTTGATGGCTTTAGGGGTTTGCGAAGAAATCCACAAACGTTTGACTGGTTTGTCAAAACGAACCCACTCCAAAATCCAGCGAGCGACTAGCTCCCCTTCTCTTCCCGCATCGGTGGCGATCACGACTTCCCCGACATCTTTTCTTTGAGCCAATTGTTTGATGGCTTTTAGTTGATGACCGGTTTTTGGCAATGGCTTGATCCCGATGGACTTAGGGATCATCGGTAATGTTTCCATCTGCCATGATGCCCAGTCTTTATTTAGATCTTCAGGCATTTTCAAGCCCAATAAATGACCAAGGGCCCAAGTAACGATCGCCTTGGGTCCTTCGTAATAATTTTTATGTTTTTGCTCACAGCCCAAAACTTTGCTGAGGTCTTTGGCAACGCTTGGCTTTTCCGCTAGAATTAGTTGTTTCATAAAAATCTTTCCTGCTTTCGTCGACGACTTGCTGATATTCTTTGAGCAATGCCAGTCCAATATATTGTTGGAGGTAATCGTCGCATTCTTCGCACCAGCGTTCGTCTTCTTCATTCCAAAAAGCCGTCATAAAGTTTGATTTTGCATTTATGTACGAATACTCTTCTCTGATTTCTTGCCATTTTTGTTCATAAAATGACTGCGCCTCGCTGAAAGTTGCAAATGTGAACGCCTCTTGAATATCTGACTGCCATCCCTCAAAAAACCACCACGGTTCATTGTCCCCATACATGACTACTACTTGATACATTCCATTGCTCCTTTCACGATTCCTTCCCCATATTAGTCACTTTTACTTAAACTTGCAAGGAATAAGTTTCAGCATTTAATCATCGCTTAAAGAATTCATTAAACCTTCGTTTTTTTGTACGTTTTATCGGTTGCTTAAGATTACATCATTTCTATGCCCTTATAGTCTAGCACAGAAGTTTCCTGTTGTGAATATAACAGGAAAAGATTAAAAAAATATCAAACAAGATTTATTTTAACCTCGCAAAAAAAATTTTATCTGTGATGGATATGCTACAATAATGGCAACCACGAAACTGCTAGGAGGTGCCCCATGTATCTCGAACAAATCACTTTTCCCGATCAAGAAACCGAGTTTGATTTTTTCCTTTCTATCCAACGGACTGTCTATGATTCTTACTACCCTTTTCAGATTCTCAGTGTCCGCCGTTTTCAGCAGATCGATTTTGAACCAATCACGATTTTATATGGCGGTAATGGTTCTGGCAAAACCACTGCATTGAACGTGATTGCAGAAAAGATCCACGCTCAGCGCTTTGCTGCGTATAATCGGTCGAATTTTTTCGAGGACTATCTATCCTACTGTTCTGCTCGTAGCAACGACGAACCGCAAGAAAAAGTGCTATTGACCAGCGATGACGTCTTTGACTTCATGCTGGATATTCGAAACTTAAACCAAGGGATCGATCATCGCCGAGAAGAAGTGTTTCAAGAATACTACCAAGCAAAGTATGCGGACTTTCGTTTCACTGGTTTTGACGATTACCATGAATTGAAGAAAATGAATCTCGCACGATCCAACACACAGTCCAAATTCACCCGCAAGCACTTGATCGACAACGTCCGAGAATATTCCAATGGTGAAAGTGCCTTTCGCTTCTTTCAAGAAAAAATTCGTCCCAACAGCCTTTACTTATTAGATGAACCAGAAAATTCCCTTTCTGCTGATCGTCAGCTGGAACTAGTGCAGTTACTGGAAGATTTTGTCCGCTATGAACAGTGCCAATTCATTATTGCTACTCATAGTCCTTTCGTTTTATCTTTAAAGGAAGCCAAAATCTATGATTTGGATCAAACACCTGTCGATGTTCGGAAGTGGACGCAGTTAGCTAATGTCCAGCAGTATTACCGCTTTTTTCAAGCACATCAAGCCGAATTTGATGATCGATCATGACCAAAGCAAACCATTTTCCGTCAAAGATTTCTTTTGGCATTTTTTTCCGCTACACTCACACAAAGACCAAAATCAAATTGATCAGAGCAATATAGAAGGCGACAACTCCCACAATTTTGCCTCACTTGACTTCTGCTTGGTTATACTGATCGGAATGCTCCGCAATCTGAGCGGACAAAAAGTAGAACTTTTTAAAACAATCAAATACCCTACTAAACCAAATAGTACGGCTAAGGCAAGTTCGTTGATTTGGCTTGAAATGACCTGATTCTGATGAAGCATTACCACCCCTACGGCACTAACGTCCCCTCATTTCATGAGGTTGGCTCTTGTACGATTCATGCACCTCCCCCTTTCTTTTAAAAATGCCAATGCATCAAAAACATTCATTTTCTGACTAAATTATAGCATAATTTGACTATTTTTTAAAAATAGAACGCGCTCGCTCTAGTCGTATTTTCGAATTGATTAAAAGAAAGCCCTAGCTAAGTGCAACTGATTGGTTCAGTGTTCTTAGCTAGGGCTGATTTTGTTAGGTGTTAAACATATTGTAATTCTTTGGCTTCTTTGTAGGCTGCATCGATCAAACCGCCGCCCAAGCATTCCATGCCGTCATAAAAAACGACTGCTTGTCCCGGAGTGATGGCGCGTACTGGTTCGTCAAAAATCACTTCTGCTCGATCTCCATCTAATAGACGCACGGTTACCGGTACATCTTGTTGACGGTAGCGGAATTTTGCTGTGCATGAAAATTCCGTTCCGCGGTCTTGTTCTGTAGTAAAGTGGATTTGGCTTGCTTCCAAGCGATCTGCATACAATGCGGGATGATGGAATCCTTGCCCTACATACAGGGTGTTAGTGGCTAGGTCTTTTCCAACTACAAACCATGGTTCTTGAGTGGCACCGCCGCCGCCAATGCCTAAGCCTTGACGTTGTCCAATGGTGTAGTACATCAAGCCATCGTGTTGTCCTTTGACTTCACCATCTAATGTAACCATATTGCCTTTTTTCGCTGGCAAGTAATTACTCAAAAATTGTTTGAAATTCTTTTCTCCGATAAAGCAGACACCAGTGGAATCTTTTTTCTTGGCTGTTGCTAGACCTGCCCGTTCAGCGATCGCTCGTACTTCTGATTTTTCCATGCCACCTAATGGGAACATGGTTTTGCTCAATTGTTCTTGTGACAATTGGCTTAAGAAATACGTTTGATCTTTGTTGTTATCCACGCCTCGTAACATATGGGTTACGCCGTTTTCATCAACGGTCACTTGCGCATAATGGCCGGTTGCTACATAATCGGCACCAAGATCCATCGCATAATCCAAAAAGGCTTTGAACTTGATTTCCTTGTTACACATGACATCTGGATTAGGTGTCCGTCCGGCACGGTATTCTGCAAGGAAATATTCAAATACACGGTCCCAATATTCTTTTTCGAAATTCACTGAATAATAAGGAATCCCGATTTGCGCAGCCACTTTGGCTACGTCTTTGTAGTCTTCTGTTGCGGTACAAACACCGTTTTCATCGGTATCATCCCAATTTTTCATAAAGATCCCAACAACATCATACCCTTGTTCTTTCAGCAAAAGTGCTGTTACTGACGAGTCTACCCCGCCACTCATTCCAACCACCACACGGGTGTTTTCGTTAGACATGATCGTTTCACCATCATTTCAATTATAGATTCTGAAATCATCTACGATTTGAAGGTCGCAACTTTTCAGTAATTTGCATTATACAACAAAACACAAAAAACTTCACTGTTTGCTGTCTTTTCTTAAAAATTCCTTTTTTAGAAAAGACATCTGGAGAGAAGTTGCTGTTCGTTATTCCACCCACTCAGCCAAATAGAGGAAGCGCTGCTTTTGTGTCTGTCATCGACAGCTGTCCAAACAGTAACAACTTACTTTTCAAATGGTGGTTGTCATAAAATCGTATGAAATTCTTCAGGAAATGCAGAAATGCTCTTATTAGAAAAAGACTATACTTCTCTTAGATATTACTTTACGAGGAGGGGCATTTCATGCGATTGCACACAAGGATATCGAAAACGAGGAGAAACGATGGGAAGAAAGAAAAGAGCCTTGCACTGCTGCTTTTTCTCATCGGTGGTGTTTTTGTCATTCATTACGTGATTGATCAGGTCAGGGATGCTGCGTTTGATCAGACAGCGCTTGTCTCAAAACAGTTCACTCGCCAAGCCAATCAAGCTCTTCAACAAGCGATGGCAGATACGCAGCAACTGCCGTTGATTGTACAAACCGATCAACGCTGGGGCAATAACACGTATGGATATGGAGAAGAGCAAAACACCTTTGCGGCAAACGGGTGTGCTATTGCTTCTTTAGCCATGATCGATTCTTTTTGGACGGATCGTCCGCCGAATCCTGACAAACTATTGGAGTGGGCTGGCGATCAATTTTATCTTCCCAAACAAGGAACGAGTTGGCAAATCTTTCCTCAGTTTGCCGAAGCTTTTGGTTACCAATTTGCCGATTTAGGGGATTCATTTGAGGCTACCTATGAGAAAATGACACAAGGCATCCCCGTTGTGGTCTCGGTTCAAGCAGGAACCTTTACGACATCCGGACATATCATGGTATTGGCTTTGAACAAAGAAGGAACGATTCAAGTATTCGATCCTAATGATTCCCCCGAAAAAGCCCATTATGAGAAAAGCTATCCTAACGATGTCTTTCAAGCAGAAGGAATCCATTATTGGAGCTTTTGGCTTTGATGTTCTGATCGGCTGAAGCTGCAAAAATACACCTTTTGTGGGACAAAAAAAGACTAGCCGCAGCTAGTCTTTTGCTTATCTTGCTATTATTGAACGCGTGGTTCGTTGTTTTCTTGAATACGCGTCGTTGTCCGGTTGAAGGCACCTTTGGCTTTACGTGTTTGTTTTGACGCAAAGTCGCCAGTTGTTTCTGCCGCACTGCTTACTTTGTCTTGAACTGTTTCAGAGTCTTTTTCGAATTGTTCACGTGTTTTGACATCTGCTACATTCACGTTTACTTCGATGACTTCTAAATTCGTCATTTTGTTGACTTGTGTTGAAACAACCTCTTTGATTTGGTCGTAGATCGTGGTCATGTCGCTGCCATATTCTGCAACGATATCAAGATCGACTGCCACTTGTTTTTTCCCAACTTCAACGTTGATCCCTGAAGTCACATCATCGGTGTTGACTAATTTACCTGCAATATTTGAGAAGAAACCGCCATCGACTGTTAAGAGTCCGTCTACAGATTCTAATGCAATGCCTACGATTTTTTGAATCACTTTATCTTCGTAAGTTAATTCTCCTTTAACACCTGTTGTTGGTTTTGTTTGGTTTTCCATCGTACATTCCTCCTACTATAATCTTGATATAAATTAAACTAATAATGTTACCAAAGTTAACGGCGCGGTCTTTGAAATTGTTCAAAGAATCCGACTTCTTTGAGATAAAATCCCAGATACGTACCTAGTGCCGTAAATAGCACCAGCAGTATGGTTTTCAAAAAGCCGATCGTTAGAAACAGGATCGCTAGGATCAAACCGAAACCTGCAAAGATAAGCGGGATCTTATAGTGGTAGAACCATTCACTCATACCTGTTCCTCCTAAACTACACGCGGTTGGTCATGGGCTGCTGGTGTTTCTTGCGTATCTTTTAAAACAACTTCCGTTTGGATATTGCTTTCGATACCGAAAAGCTGCTGCAGACTGCTGCTGATCTCACCAACCAAAGCTTCTTGTTTTTGCGGGATGGCTGCTGTTTGTTTCATTTCTCCATCGATTTTTACCGCTACTTTATTCTTGACGATTTTGATTTTTACCGATGGCTGATGGATGAAATCTGCTTGTTTCACCCGCTCGAGCACAAAATGCTCTAACGCCTTCTTCTGAATCACTAAATCGCCTGTCTTATGGGGAATGATCAAGCGGTCTGAGCGTTTTGGATAAAACAAAACGACAAAGAGTGCGATCACTGTAAAAATAGCAAAGCCAACAGATAACCAAAAGAGCAGCATACTCATGGAAGATCCGACCCAAGGATATTCATCCAAAGGAATCAAGTAAACAGGCAATGAAGCCGCTTGCTGATTGGCGATGATCCCAAAATAAAAGACAAGTAAGAGTAAAAGTAATCCGATGATAAAAATCACTTTAGAAATCTTACGCATTGGCAACCTCCTTTACTGCTTTCTACTTAAAGCATACACATTTCTTAAATATCCATCAAATAATAACTCTTGGAATCGATTATTTTTTACATATAAAGTTTATTTTTATCAAAAAAATTTCCTTAATCAAAGCTTGCTGTCAAAGTCATCACAAAAAAAGCAAGCCGTCCGACGTTGTCTTGACGCTTGCTTTTCTTGTTATCTGTTAACGAGCTAGCTTGGCAAGTTCTTGTTGCTTTGCATGATGTAGCACCGCCAGTTCATTTTCGGAAACTGGTCGACCGAAGGGACGCGGCTGCGGCAGAAACGCCAATTCCGGTGCATCGACTCCTACGTTGAGATTCTCAGCGATTGGTACACTATGATGATGGATATGCCCATGCAGATTGCGGCTGTTTTTGGTGATCCCCAGCAGCATAGGATAATGGGTTAGTAAAAATTGCTGATGAGCAAACTTCAGCAAGACACCCACATCTTCAAACGCATACTTTTGGGCTCCCAAACAACCAGGATCATGCTTGCGCAAGTACGCAAAGAAAGCCCGAGTATCATGATTGCCTTTGATAAAAACGATTTTGCCCTGCAGCTGTGCTAACAGCGCAGCAATTTCTGGAAAGCCTGCTTCATAAGCAGGGTGCATCGCGACATCCCCTAAATGATAAACGACATCTTTATCCGCAACCACCTCATTCCAGCTGGCGATCATCGTTTCATGCATTTGCGTCACTGTCTCAAAGGGGCGTGGGGCAAAGTCATTGTCCCCGAGCAAGGCTGCATGAAAATAATGGGTATCAGACGTAAAAAATTTCATAGTCGCTCCTTACTTTACTGCTTTTTCTGTGATCTGTGTCTTTAAATCATCGCTAACGGCTGCTTTTTCGTCGGTGTAGGAAAACGTGCATCGATTATCGCCAATTCGCTTTTGGAAAAAACGATTTTGGCAGCTTCAATGTTCTGCAGCATATGCAGCGAGTCACTGGTTTGGGGGATCGCTAAGACGTGGGGTTGTCGAAGGGTCCATGCCAAAAGCAGCTGAAAAATCGTGCAGCCTTTGGCTTCTGCCAGCTCTTTCAACACTTCATCATTTTTGAAGTGGTGCCCTAGCCGATCGCCTTGAGCAATGGGTGAGTAGGCAATCACCGGAATCTCCGTCTCTGCCTGCCAAGGCAAAAGATCGTATTCGATCCCCCGGGCACCTAAATTATAGAGTACTTGGTTGGCGGCACATTGATCGCCGTTTTCTAACCGCAACAGCTCCTCCATATCTGCCACGTCAAAATTAGAGACGCCCCATGCACGGATCTTTCCAGAGGCTTTGGCAGCTTCTAGTGCGTCAACTGTTTCTGCTAACGGCACATCCCCTCGCCAGTGCAACAGATACAGATCAAGATAGTCGGTGCCTAAACGCGCTAAGCTGCGGTCTAAAGCTTTTGGCAATTCATCGGTGGAGGCATTCCAGGGATAAACTTTTGAAATCAAATAAAGATCCCCTCGTGTAAAGGGCTGGATCGCTTTGCCAACTAGCGTTTCTGCGTTTCCCTCGCCGTACATTTCTGCGGTATCGATGACAGCCGCTCCGGCTTTGATGCCCGCTTGCAGCGCATCGATCTCGGCTTTTTCCTTAGCTGGGTCATCCCCCATATGCCAAGTCCCCATTCCAACGGCTAACACGGATTGCTTGTTTAAGGTTCGTTTCATCTGGATTCCTTCTTTCTCGTCTCAACGTATCCACTTTCTGAGAACGGCTTAGGTTTGTTTTCTTTAGTATAAAAAGAAACCGGCAAAGATACAAAAGAAGTGTATCAATCCCTTGCCTGCTTGGCGGAGTGACACACTTCTTGCCCTTTGAACGGTATAGCTGCTTTTGACAAAAGCTTACGCTTTGACAAACAACCCGCGGCTGATAAAACCATCCATTAAAAAGTAAAATTTTTCTTGCAGCATTTTGTGCTGTTCATCTTTGAAAATATTGACTGCTTTTAATCCATTGGCTGTCGTGATGGACATCTTGAAGGTTTGCAGATCTTTTGCAACAGTGATTTTTAATTTAAATCCTTCTTTGCTTTGGGGTGTTGCTTCAAGGCCACGAATCAATTGGAAGTTGCCGCCGTTCGTTTCTGTAAAGCCATTGTCCCGCAACGTATATTTTTTTGCTTCAGGAGCAATGCGGTATTGGGTTGCTGCGCCTAAAACGGTTGCTGTTGTTTCAAATGCCATGTTCTTCACCTCTTTAACATCATTTCTTTCATTATAAATAGTTTTCAGCGAGATTGCTAGCTGTTCTCCTACTTTTTCGTTGCTAAGACAGTTTCTGCTAATAGCTGAGCAAATGCTTCGATTTCCGCCAATGTGTTGCCATAGCCAAAGCTGACTCTGACCGATTCCCGGATAGCTGGATGCTCTTTGCCTACCATCGCTTCTAGCACATGGGAGGGTTCAACATTGCCCGCCGTACAAGCGCTGCCTGTCGAGATGGCGGCTCCTTTTAAGTCCAATTTCATCAGTAACAAGTCACTGCTGACCCCTGGGAAACGCAGATTCAAAATATGGGGCAATTTGTGTGCTGGATCACCATTCAACTGAACATCAACGCCTTGTGCTGCTAAGGTCTCCATCAGCACATCGGCAAACAGTTGATATTGTTCAGCCGCTGCTTGCTGTGCTTCGGGGGTATGCAAAGAAGCTGCTTTGGCCATCCCCATGATGGCTGCCAAGTTTTCCGTCCCTGCTCGCCGTTTTTCTTCTTGTTCGCCACCATGGAGTAGCACAGGTAGCGACAATCCATCTCGTTTATACAAAAAGCCGATCCCTTTTGGTCCGTTGATTTTGTGAGCGGAAATGCTTAAGAGATCAATGCTATTTTCATTGATTTCAAGAGGGATCTTGCCATAAGCTTGCACGGCATCGGTATGAAAAACAGCGGGATGCTCCCGTAAAAGGGCGCCAATTTCTGCAATCGGTAGCAAATTGCCCGTTTCATTGTTTGCCGTCATTATGGATACTAAAATCGTATCGGAACGTAAGGCAGCCTCAACTTCACTGACGGCCAATTGCCCCTTTTGATCTACTGGCAAATAGGTCACCTCAAAGCCTAAGCCTTCTAAATAGCGCATACTCTCAATGACCGCCGGATGTTCGATCTGGGTTGTAATGATATGTTTGCCTTGTGCTTGTTTGCTAAGGGCTATACCGATGATCGCTGTATTATCGCTTTCGGTACCTCCACTGTTAAAAATGATCTCATGTTCCTTGACCCCTAGCTGCTGAGCGATCGCTTGACGAGCCAATTCTAATTGGGTGTGGGCGTCTCGACCATAATGATGAATGCTTGATGGATTGCCAAAAAATGTCTGCATCGTTTCACTCATCACTTTGATCACTTCTGGGTGCAGCGGTGTCGTTGCTGCATGATCTAAGTAAACCATTCTTTTCACCTATCCTTCATTACTGCCATTATAACAAATCTTCCTCAGACGTCTATCGTGAGTGTCCATACGAAAAAACCTGTCAGTCAAAAGCGGAAAAATCGCCAATGATGACAGGCAGCTGAACGCGTTCAGCCTTACGAAAAATCAGGAACGTGTGCTGTTTTGCTTGTGCGAATCACGTCACTTACTGATCGTTTTATTTTTTTCCAGGTTCAGAGGCAATGACAGTCAATTCACCAACCAATTCCCATTTCTTGATCGGGTTTGGCAAAATGCAGCTCGTGCCCATTTTTAGTTCATAGGAATGACCGTCGATCATCAACTGCCCATACCCATCGATCACAGTCATCAAGGTATAATCGGCCTTTTGTGCCAAAGATAATTTCCCATGTACTTCCCATTCATACACATTGAAAAATGGCGTTTCAAGATAGGTAACGACTGCTGATTGTCCTTGTTTGACTTCACGGATCGATAATTCTGGCGTCCGTGCAGGAATCGTCGTCACATCGATTGATTGTTGGATATGCAGCTCCCGTGTTTGTCCTTGATCATCAGTACGATCATAGTCGTACACCCGATAAGTCGTATCCGAGCTTTGTTGGGTTTCTAAGATCATGATCCCTTTCCCAATGGCATGGATCGTTCCACTTGGCACATAGAAGAAATCCCCTTTTTTCACAGGGACTTTTGTTAACAAATCATCCCAACGACCCGCTTCGATCATTTCCGCAAGTTCTTCTTTGGTTTGTGCGTGGTGGCCATAAATGATTTCCGCACCTGGTTCGGCATCAATAATGTACCAGCATTCCGTTTTCCCTAATTCCCCTTCATGGGCTAGCCCATACGTGTCATCAGGATGGACCTGAACGGATAGATCATCTTCCGCGTCTAGAATTTTAATTAATAATGGAAAGACTGGTTCGTCTGAATGTCCAAACAGTTCTTGATGGTCTTGCCAAAGATCCGCCAATGTTTTGCCTTTAAACGGACCATTTTCAATGACGCTCACCCCATGAGGATGCGCACTGATCGCCCAATCTTCACCGATCTTGTCACTCGGTAAATCAAAACCAAAAACAGAATGCAGGCGACTGCCGCCCCAAATTTTTTCTTGAAAAACAGGTTTCATAAACAATGGTTCCATAATTGTTCCCCTCTCTAGTTGTTCGTGCATATTATAGCATGAATCCGCTTATTCGGCAGATTCTTTTAAGTAACATTGCAGGATTTCGTCACGATGACCCAAGTAGCTTTCTCGATGATCCACTGGATGGACCCGATTCGATAAGAAAATAAACGCTTTTTTGTTAGGAATATCTACTGCGAGAAACGTGCCTGTATAGCCTGTATGAAATAATTGGTACGGCGCACCCAATAAGTCCCAGCCATAGGTGCGGGGCTTTGTGCTTTCAGGCGTCTGCCTCTGAGCCAGCGCCTGCATCACTTTTTCTGAGAAAAGCGGCGCCCCTTGCTGCTGACCATTTGCCAATAACAGTTGAACGAACAGCGTCAAATCATCCACGGTAGAAAACAACCCGGCGTTGCCGGCATGGTTTCCCAGCACTCGTGCTTTTGGGTCATGGGTGATTCCTCTAAGGATACTGCCGTCTGGCTGCTGCTGGGTAGGCACGATCAATGGCAGCTGTGAAGGAGGAAAAGGCGGAAAGCCGCTGTTCTTCATGCCTAAAGGCGTCAAGACTTCTTCTTGAAAAATCTCGGTCACTGGTTTTTGATACAGCTCCTCCAATAAAAAGCCCAGCAAAATCGTACCAGTATCCGTATAGTTGACCGTTTGACCGATCGTATCACTGCTTTCAAGCTGCAAATACGCCTTGCGCAAAGCAGCAGCACCCAACTGGTCTCGATGGGGAATCCACGTGTTGATGGCTGCCGTATGCGTCAGCAAGTGCTTGATCGTTACCCGATCGTCTTTAAACGCTGGCAACCAACGAGTAAGCGGTGCCTCCATCTCGATTTTCCCTTGATCCCACAATTTTAACAGGACGGTGGTTGTACAAATGACTTTCGTCAATGAGGCTAAATCAAACAAATGATCTTTCGTCATGGGTTCGGTTTTCGGAAGAAGCGCTGCCTGTCCGAATACCTGTGTCTCTTGGGTTTCACCGGCGATAAAACGCAGCACCGCTCCTGGGAAAACGGTCGGCATTTTTTCTTGAATGAGCTGTACTGTTTCTGGGTACATTGTCATCATTCCATACTCGCTCCTTTCAGGCTTGTCTTGCTTCTAACTTTAGCACTTTTCGCCAATGAAAAAAACTACCCATTAAGGATAGTTTTCAGATTTTTTTCTAATCAGTATTACATAGATTACTCATCGGCTGGTGCAGCTTTTGCTTGCGCCTTTTGGATGATTCTCAAATAACTGTAACACGCACATTGACTGCCTAGTACACCTAAGATCAGTCCAGCGAGTAAGGGATGAATCAAGACAAGCAGTAAAGCGATGCCACTCAACAGCCCTAGCAACATCAGCGTCTGCAACGGTGCCCAAAAGATGATGAAAAAGCTTTTGATCAAGGCAATCCGCATGGGTGCCGCCAAATGCACACTGTCGCAGATAAAATACAGCAACCACACGAGTAAAATGCTACTTAAAAACAAATAGCCGACAGCCAATAAGGGGAGCTGAAAGGAATCGATTTGACGATAAAAGCCTAACAGCAGCAAAGCGAGACTACCGAAAAAGAGGCCTGCGGCAACACTGCGCCGATAATTTTCCCGATAGAGCCGCCAAAAGGTCCCTCCGATGGCCTGTCGTGGTTCTTGATAGTACAACCAGCGCCGCATGACGCCAAATAAAGCAAAGGTCGCTGGAAAAAGAATGCTAGGAAAACTAATGATCAAACCAATCAAAGAGAAAAGAAACTGACGAGGAGAGCTGGGGAAAATCAGCCCCAAAGCTAGCAATAGAACGGGCAGATTGAACAGTAACCAGTAGCCATTCAAAAGCAACATACTAGCTATCGCTTGACTGGCACCATACCAACGATACCATCGTTCATTTCCCATCAGTCCGCCTCCTTTCTCTAATCAGCTGATTTACCCTCTAGCGGGCTAAGTTTTGTAGATTTTGCTGCCATTTCTCTGTTTGATAATCCAGCAACTCTTGATAGCCCGCTGCTTGTGCTTGGGCTTCCGCCTCAGCAAAGATGGCACGCACTTCTTCATCGCTGTCAGAAAAGATCGCTGAAGCATTGGCTTCTTCAAAAATATCGTTGATCCGTTGCTGAATGATTCCTTCTGGTGAGTCTGGCATCGGGTTGATCGCCGCAAATTCCGTGTCGTCTTTTTGCGTGTCCCAAGTAATAGCATGCTGCCATTTCGTTGCCCAGTTCATTTGATCTTCTGGAAGATTCAGTTCAAATTTTGTTTTGGTATTGTCTAAAAAGGCGGAGTTGCCGTTCCATTGGAAACTTGAAGTTGCTTGCTCAATCTCCGAAACGCCTGCACTGTCTTCTGCATAGGCATCCGTAAATTGCGTATAGCCTTCTTCGTCAAAGCCATCCCAATACTGGCCTTCTGGACCAAACATCAAGATCGATTGGCCCAACGGTCCTGTCAACCAGTCTAAGAAGGCAAAGACTTTTTCTGGGTCTTCTGCATTTCTAGTAATGACACTGACATTCCACCCTAGCATTTCATAGGAACCTGGGAAAATATTGTCAGGATCTAGTCCTGGTTTTGCAATCGGCTCGATATAGAAATACCCCGCATCTGGATTTTGTTCTTGCAAGATGTAATGGGCATCGCGAGCATGGTTGGACGGGCTGGCAGCCGCATAGACAGCTACACGACCACTGGTTACTTTTTCTGCCACCATATCTGCATCTTGGGTCAAGGTATCTTGGGTCATCAAGCGCTCACGGTACAGTCTTGACGCATATTCAATCGATTCTACGTAGTTTTCATTGGCAAAGATCGAGGTCAATACGTCGCCTTCAGGAACAGCGCGAATGCGGATATCTGCTGGTGAACGCCCTTCTGCAAATGCTGAGTACAAGACATTGATCCCTTGTCCGCTGACATCTGTTTCAAATGGAATGACATCAGGAAACTCTGTTTGAACTTCTTTCAAATACTCATAAAGATCCTCTGTTGTTTTCAATTCTGGCGCACCTAAAGCATCATGGATCTCTTTATTGACGACATAACCGGCATTCCCGAAAGGCTCCGAGCTATACCAGTTGGGAAACTGATAAAGTTTGCCGTCTTCTGAACGAAGCATGTTCAGGATGTCTTCTCCCGCCCATTCTTTCAAGTTTGGATACTTATCCAAGTAATCATCAAATGGCACTAGGGCACCCGCTTCTCGCAGCCGTTCCACATCCGACCCTCGATCAAGCCAAATAAAATCAGGTAGATCATCGCCAGCGATCATTGTGCTTAGCCGCTGTGCTGCATTCCCGCCACCATCGATTGCGCGAATATCTACCTTGGTCAGTTCTTTGATAGCAGCAGTTGCTGGATCATCTCCCCAACGATCCATCGTGTACCAATCATAATTACCAAACATCGTGATCTCCAACGGTTCACTACCTAATTCAAAGACCTCCGAACTGTCACGGTCATTCGCTGCCGCCCCATCACTTTCTTTTGTCCCTGACTCACTGCCGCAAGCAGCCAGTAAGAGACTCATCGCAGTCACTGACAGCACGCCTTTTAATACCTTTGCTTTCATTCTTTTATCCCCTTTCAACGTTTCGTTCCTTCTCTCCTCTAATCAAGAGAGTTCCTCCTGCTCTGCTAATCTTTCAACGAACCAATCAATACACCTTTTACAAAATACTTTTGGACAAACGGATAAACCATTACGATCGGCAAAGTCGCCACCATCATGATCGCCATCGACAAGGATTTTCCTGTGACACCAGTCATTTCCGCCAAACGTGCTGCTGAGCCAGAATCGATTTGACTCATTTGCGAACTCACCGTGTTCGAATTCAAGACTCGTTGCAAAAAGGTCTGCAAGGGAATCAGATGATCTGAAGTAATGTAGATGCTTGGCATAAACCAATCATTCCAATGCCCAACGGCGGTAAATAGCGACAAAGTGGCAATGACTGGACCTGATAACGGCAAAATGATTCGGAAAAACGTGCCCCAATAACCACAACCATCAATTTTCGCTGAATCTTCCAATCCTTTCGGCAGTTGCTGAAAGAACGTACGGAAGATGATCATATTCCAAACACTGATCAGACCAGGAATGATCATTACCCAAAAAGAATCCATCAGTCCAAGTGAACGTACCACTAAAAAAGTTGGAATCAAGCCGCCGCTGAAGAACATCGTGAGGATGAAAAAAATCGTAATAAATTTTCGCCCTATCAGTTCTCTTTTTGACATTCCATATGCTGCCATCGCTGTCAGCATGATCGATGAAAACGTCCCGATCACTGTCCGTAAGACACTGATGAAAAAGGCATTCATCAAGCGCTGATCTTGAAAGACGATCTGATAGTTTTCCAACGTAAATTCTCTTGGCCAAAACGTGATCCCACCGGTCACCGTGTCACGTCCAGAATTAAAGGAAATCACCAGTGAATTCCAGAAGGGATAAAATGTCAAGAATGCAAGCGTTATCAAGAAAAGGTAGATAAAAATCATCATCGCTTGGTCGCCCCAATTTTTCTTCATTGTTCATTTCCTCCTCTGCTGATCACCATAAGCTGTGACCCACTTTGCGTGCGAAAAAGTTTGCTCCGCTCAAAAGAGTGACACTAATGACTGCTTTGAACAAACCAACAGCTGTTGCGTATGAATATTGAGAGTTGCTGATCCCTACCCGATACACATAGGTATCAATGACATCCGCCACATTTCTAAGAGCTGGATTGCTCCCCAGTAAAAGCAAATCTTCAAAGCCCGCATTCAACAAGTTGCCAATTTCTAAGATCAAGAAGATCGTAATGATTGGAACGATCGAAGGCAACGTGATCAAAAAAACTTGCTGAAATTTCGTCGCACCATCTAAGGATGCTGCTTCATACAACTGCGGATCGATCCCAGCAATGGCTGCCATATAGACGATCGAGCCAAAGCCAATCGATTTCCAAAGATTTGTCGTAACGATGATCGTCCAGAAATAGCGAGGGATCGATAAAAAGTTGATTGGTTCATCGATCAGGTTTAAACTTTCCAAAGCAATATTTAAGCTACCGTTATCCATCGATAAAATCGACATCGTAAACCCCGCCACGATCACCCATGATAAAAAGTGCGGGAGATAAGTAATCGTCTGCACCACACGTTTGAATGCAACGTTCTTGACCTCGTTAAGCATCAACGCCAGCAAAATCGGTGCTGGAAAACAAATAGCAATCTTTAGCACACTGATCATAATGGTATTCCGTAAAATTTCCCAAAAACGTGGTTCACTAAAAAAGCGCCGAAAATTATCAAAGCCGATCCATGGACTGCCTGTCATACCTTCAAAAATATTGTACTGTTGAAACGCCATCAAAATCCCGTACATTGGGATATAGCTAAAAATGCCTACCAGTAAAATCGCCGGCAGTACCATCATCTGCAGATCCCACTGAGCAAAATATCGGTGTATCCACTTTTTTTCCATCACATCTACTCCTTGTCTTCCCGTTACTGCTCACCACCAAAAGAAACCGCATACATTAATAACAACAAATAACCTCTGCGTCCAGAGCCATCGAATCTCGATTCTTTTTTATTATAAATTAAGAATAACCACAATTCAATATAATGTTTGCGATTTTTGAATCATAATGGCTATTATATTAAGTTTTAAGACAGGCGTTTCAAATATTAAATAACTAAATAAGAAATTCAAAATAGATTGGACCTGTTCTACTAGTGCAGATAAACTACCGTTTTTTCAATGATTGGTCTTCGAATCGATGTAACAGTTTTTTACACTCTTTCGTGCGAAATAAAAACAAAAGTTTCTTTTTTTGACAAAAAAAAGGGGGCGTGACATAAGTTAACTAGTTACGCTCTCTAAAATATAAGGAGCACTCGAAAATCATGTGATTTTTCGAGTGCTCCTTGTTTTTTTTATTCATTTTGGGTAGTTCAAGTACCTATTTTTGTCAATTTCATCATATTGATTGCCGTAATGAGTAAACCCGTCTGTTTTCTGACTTTTTCTAAGCCCCTAACCGTGTATCGAGTGAAACCCAAACAAGCCTTCATAAATCCGAAGACTGTTTCCACGTCGATCTTTCTCCGACCATATATTTTTTGAATTTCAGGCGTTGATAAGCGCTCTTTTTGTTTTTCTTTATGGTATTCCCAAGACGGATTTACAGTGATCTTTCTGCGATTCCCCTTTGGGGTTAAGGCTTCAGGAATGAGCGCTTGGTTCGCATCCGTTTTTTCTGCTTGGTATTCTTTAAAATCTCGGATAAAGCCATCCGCATCTGTTCGTTGACGGTAAGCATGAAAATTGAATCGTACCCCTTTGGGGTCGATGTAAAAGTCCTCCTTAGGCTCATAATCCCAATTCATTACTTTCCGATCATCTGTCTGCCATTTCTTGCTTTGTTCTTTAAACATCGTTCCATAAGGAATCAGTGCAGTATGTTGGGGAAGTTCATCTTCTATATAGCGGTAATTGCTTTCTGAACCATAGCCTGCATCGGCGACCAAATAATGAGGGGACTTTTGTGCAATCTTCATCTTTTCCAGTAATGGTTTCAGTGTCTTAGTGTCTGTTGGGTTTTGAAAGACATCGTAGCCGAGTACAAATTGATTACAAGTAGCGATTTGCAGGTTATACGCAGGCTTAAGTTGGCCATTTTTCATAGGGTCTTCTTTTACGCGCATGAATGTCGCATCATGATCAGTTTTTGAATAACTGTTTCTTGTCCCATAAGTAGAAAACTGCGTTTGATGTTCCAGAACTTTTTCTCGTTTTGTATTTAATTTGCGTACTTGGCTTTTCAACGTTCGCCGTTGTTGTTTCGCTGGATTTGGCGAAAGACGTTTCGTTGCCTCAACTTCTTTTTCTAGTTCTTCCAGACGTAGTTCCATCCGTGTTAACAGTTCATCTATCATGTCTACTGTCAAGGTCGTCCCTTCGGGAATCTGTTTCAGGGCATACGCTTCTCTTAGTTCCGTCATCATAGTAAGCAGTTTTTCGCGATTCATTTGATCGAATCGGATCGTGTTTTTCTTCCAGACAAAGCTGTACTTATTCGCATCTGCCAAGATTTTTGTACCGTCAATAAACAACGCATCATCAATCAGATTCCGTGCACGCAGATACTCTGTCAACTGATCTAAGCCTTTATTAGTCAACTCCTGCACATCGTTAGATACACAAAAACGGGCGATCGTTCGATAAGTCGGAACCCGTTCTTGCGTCAACCAGCGAGCATATAGGTTTTCTTCAGCTAAACGTTCAATCTTGCGACTTGTAAAGGTTTCTCGCGTATACGCAAAAAGAACCAACTTCATCATGGCACCTAAATCATATTCTCTTGGTCGACCAAAAAGATACGGGTCATTAATCTGAAGCGCTTCAACCAGTTCATGGATAAAAACGGCGACATGATTTTCTTTTGGAGAAAATGAAGTAGATAGATCCAAAGTGAGTTGATTCATGTTATAATTAGTATACATTTTGTTTAGTCCTTTCAGGATTAAATGATGGGGCATTGGCGGCAACCGATGCTCCTTTTTATTTTACCCAAAAAACCGGCTCTTCGACATTTAGTGTTGGTAGAGAAAAATACAACTGAAAATTTAGTCATAACCAGTTAGGCAGCGTGCTTAACTGGTTTTTGTTTTACTT